>NZ_JBEYCG010000011.1:0-248094 GCF_040632645.1 Nocardia sp. NPDC019219
CGCGGCCGCCGCTTGCTCCTTCGTCGCGTACGCGGCGGCCGCGCAAACGCGAGCCGGGCCGCGAACGGGCAATGCTCGGTCTCGCTTCGCTCGGAAGACGTGGTTGTGGTGCGCTGGGCGCGTCGGTACCGCAACTCGCTACCAAGAAGTACACGGGTCCGCTATGGCTTGCTGTCGGCTGGGCCCAGTTGTCTCTTGCTCCTTCGTCGGGTACGCGGCGGCGCACACGCGAGCCGGGCCGCAGACGGCAATGCTCGGTCCGGCTTCGCTCGAAATCGGGGTTGACCTGGCGTGATTGCGGTCGGCAGCGTCTGCGAACCTGGGTACGCGGTCTTCGCCCTTCGTCTGAGGGCCTGCCACACATGGCGGGAGGCAAGGACGCTCGACACAAGCGGGGTGTTCGGATGCGGCGTGCGCACCGTGCGCTCGGCCGGTTTCCACGGACTCTGCCCGGTCGTGGGTCCGCCATGAGCGCGGACCGGTGTCTCGCGGTCAGCGGTGGTGGGTGTTGCGGCCGAGCATCGCCGTCAGTTCCGAGTGCAGTCGCTCCGCGTCGCGGTCGATCACGTTCGAGGAGCCCGCGCTGGCCGTGCCGCGCGCGATGACTGTGGCGAAAACCACGAGAACCGCCAGGGTGATGAGGAAAGTAGCCATGGCAGTAATTTTTCGTTCATTCATTTACTGCCGAAAGTGGCGGTGCTGACATAGTTCGTAAAAATTCGGCCACTAGACTGGCGGCATGCTGTCGAAGGTCGCCGTGGTGCTGTCCGAACGCATGGCCATGTTCGAATTCGGGGTGGTGTGTGAGGTTTTCGGTCTCGACCGCACGGCTGACGGGCTGCCCGGCTTCGATTTCCGGGTGTGCGGGGCCGAGCCGGGCGTCCCGCTGCGCTCGACGAGCCCCGGGATCACGATCACACCGGAACACGGCCTCGCGGAGCTCGCGACGGCCGATCTGGTGGCCATCCCCGCCGCCGCGGCGGACCAAGGATTCGACCCGCGGGTCGTCACCGCCGTGCGCGACGCGGCGGCGGCTGGAGCAACCGTGCTCACGGTGTGTTCCGGAGCCTTCCTGGCCGGGGCGGCCGGGCTGCTCGACGGCCGCAAATGCACCACGCACTGGCGTCATGTGGAGCAACTCGCCGCCGCGTATCCGGCGGCGACCGTCGATCCGGACGTGCTGTTCGTCGACGAGGGCGATCTGATCACCAGCGCGGGCACCGCCGCGGGCATCGACGCCTGCCTGCACCTGGTGCGGCGCGAACTCGGCAGCGGCGTGGCCAACGCGATCGCGCGGCGCATGGTGGTGCCGCCGCAGCGCGACGGCGGGCAGCGCCAGTTCATCGAACGCCCCGTCGCCGCCTGCACCTCCGACAGTCTCATTCCCACCCTGGAGTGGATGAACGAGCACCTCGACCTGCCGCACACGGTGGAAGACCTCGCCACCCGCTCCAACATGTCCACCCGCACCTTCGCGCGTCGCTTCGCCGCCGAAACCGGGACCACCCCGGTGAAATGGCTCACCAACCAGCGCGTACTGCTGGCCAAGCAACTGCTCGAGGAAACCGACCTCGGGCTGGAACACATCGCCGCACGCTGCGGTTTCGGCTCCGGCGCCCTCCTGCGCCACCATTTCCAGCGCCTCGTCGGCATCGCCCCCACCGAATATCGTCGCCGCTTCGGCCGCAGTCCGGAAGCAGCGGTCTGATCGCTCGCCCGCCGACACCCGGCACGCCTCGGAGCAGTGCGGGGACCTGACGCTCGGTTGATAGCGTGCACCCGTGTCCGAACCTCCTCCGTCCGCCGCGCCGCGTAGCACCCTCGTTCTCGGTGGCGCGCGGTCCGGGAAGTCGGCGTTCGCGGAGGACCTCGCGGTCCGGTCGGGCGGCCCGGTGCGGTATCTCGCCACCGCCGTGCCCGACCCCGGCGACCACGACTTCGCCGAACGCATCGCCGGGCATCGCGGCCGGCGACCGGCGGGCTGGTCCACCGTCGAAAGCGCCGATCCGGCGGAAATCCTCACCGAGCCGACGCCGACGCCGTCCGTCTTCACCCTGATCGATGACATCGGCACCTGGTTGACCGCCCGCATCGATGCGCGCGACGCGTGGGACGCCCCGCGCGGCACGGTCTCCCCCGACACCGACGCGCTGGTCGCCGCCGTCGCCGCGTACATCGGCGACCTCGTGATCGTCACCCCGGAAGTGGGCATGGGCGTCATCCCGGCCACGCGCTCCGGCCGCCTGTTCCGCGACGAGATCGGCACCCTCAACCAGCGTCTGGCCCAAGTCTGTGACGAGGCCTTCTTCGTCATCGCCGGTCTGCCGGTCCGCCTCAAATAGCGCTCGAGCCACGTCTTCCACCCAGCGATACCCGCGACCGCGCCGAGCGGTCCGCGTCGCCGATCGCGGATCCCACGCCCTTCACTCGTATCCGTCTGAGCGCCTGGATTCTCGACGTCGACCGCGGTGTCGCCTCGACACATCTCCTGGGCCGCGTGGCACAAGTCGGCCTTGCCGCAGGCGATGCGGCTTCCGTCGACAGCCGGACGGCTCGGCGATGCCTCGGGCGCGGCGAACCGGTGCGGCGAGGTCAGGTCACGGCCCCACGGTGCGACGGGGCAATGGCAAGATTGGGCGGCGAAGCGGGCGAACCGCCATGACCGAAAGGCTCGATAGTGACGCACGGATTCGGACCGGTAGCGCCTCCGGACGCACAATCTCGTGCGGCGGCCGAGCAGCGCCAGGCGCAGCTGACCAAACCCGCCGGCGCACTCGGCCGTCTGGAGCAACTCGGCAACTGGGTGGCGGCCTGTCAGGGCACGTGCCCGCCGAAGCAGTTCGAGCGTGCGCGGGTGGTGATCTTCGCCGGGGACCACGGCGTCGCCCGGCACGGGGTGTCGGCGTATCCGAGCGAAGTGACCGCGCAGATGGTCGCGAACTTCCTGGCCGGCGGCGCCGCGGTGAACGCGCTCGCGGCGGTGGCGGGCGCGACGGTGCAGGTCGCGGACATCTCCGTCGACGCGGACACCGACCCGCAGGTGTCCAAGCACAAGGTGCGCCGTTCCAGCGGGGCGATCGATCGCGAGGACGCGCTCACCGACGACGAGATCCGGGCGGCGATCGAGGCGGGCCGCGCCATCGCCGACGAGGAGATCGACGCGGGCGCCGACCTGCTGATCGCGGGCGACATGGGCATCGGCAACACGACTCCGGCCACCGTGCTCGTCGCGAGCCTCACCAAGACCGAACCGGTCGCCGCCGTGGGCCGCGGCACCGGCGTCGACGACGCGGGATGGATCCGCAAGGTCGCCGCGATCCGCGACGCGATGCGCCGCGCCCGCCCGGTGGTGAAGGACCCGGTCGAACTGCTCCGGGTGGCCGCGGGCGCCGACTTCGCCGCGATGGCCGCGTTCCTCGCCCAGGCCGCCACCCGGCGCACGCCCGTCCTGCTCGACGGCGTCGTCGTCACGGCCGCGGCGATGGTCGCCGAAGACCTCGCCGCGGGCGCGAGCGCCTGGTGGCTGGCGGGTCACCGCTCGACCGAACCGGCGCACGACCTCGCGCTGCGACACCTGCGCCTGGACCCCGTGATCGACCTGGCCATGCGCCTCGGCGAAGGCTCCGGAGCTCTGACCGCCTTGCCCGTCCTCCGCTCGGCGGTGGCCACGCTCGCGGAGATGTCCACCTTCGGCGAAGCGGGCGTCAGCACCGCCGACGCCGAACCGGTGAATCGCGCGCTCGACCTGCGCAAGTGAAGTCTTCCCGGTCCTGCGACCCCTTCCTCCACCGGCCGACGCCGAGCGGGAGGCAACCGCTCCCGGCGACTCCCGGCTCCGCGACGCGCGGGCCGACAGCTGGACCGCAGCCGGTAATCGATCAGGTCAGCGGCACAGCGCGCGCGATGCCGCCTGGCACACGAGGTTCGGTGTGAACGGCGTTCGGTTGGCGATTTCCTGGCTCACGGTGCTGCCGGTGCGCGGCCCGGATGCCGTGGATCGCGCGGCGGCGGGCCGCGCGATCCTGCTGGCACCGCTGGTCGGCGCGCTGCTCGGCGCGGGGGCCGCGGGTCTGCTGTGGGCTCTGACCCGCGCCGGGGCGAGCGCCGCGCTGGCCGGGCTGGTGGTGGTCGGCGCGCTGGCATTGATCACCAGGGGTATGCACCTGGACGGCCTCGCCGACACCTTGGACGGCCTCGGCAGCTACGGGCCGCCGGAGCGGGCCAGGCAGATCATGAAAAGCGGCGGAGCCGGACCGTTCGGTGTCGCGGGGCTCGCGTTCACCATCGGGATACAAGCGTTCTCGTTCGCGGCCCTTGCCGAGTCGGATAGGTGGCTGGCCGTCGCTCTCGCCGTGACGACCGGCCGAATCGCCGTGATCCTCGCTTGCCGGGGCATCCCCGCCGCGCCGGGCACCGGTTTCGGCATCCTGGTCGCCGACACGCAGTCCGCCCTTGCCGAGGCCACCTGGTCGGTGCTCGCTCTCGCGCTCGCCGTGCTCGCCGTCCCGGGCCGTCCGTGGCTCGGCCCGCTCGCCGTGGCGCTCGGTCTGGCCGCCTCGGTGATCCTGGTCCGGCATTGCGCTCGCCGCTTCGAGGGGCTCTCCGGTGACGTCCTCGGCGCCGCCGTCGAGACCACGGTGGCGCTCACGGCGGCCGTGCTGTCGCTTACCGTCCAGCCCGGCTGACCGGCCGCGGGCGCCGATTCGGGTGTTTGGCCGGTGCGGACCGGGAGCGAGAGTCTGAGTCACTGGAATTTTTCCGGCCGTGCCGCGCGGGTCGTCTGGGTCGGGCAATAAGGTGGGCGGTATGTCTTCTGAGCGCCTGTATTTTCGCCAGCTGTTGTCGGGACGCGACTACGCCGTGGGCGATCCGATCGCGACGCAGATGCGCAACTTCGCGTATCTCATCGGCGATCGGGAAACGGGCGAGTGCGTGGTGATCGACCCGGCCTACGCCGCGGGTGATCTGGTGGACATCGCCGAGAGCGACGGCTTGCGGCTCAGCGGGGTGCTCGCCACCCATCATCACCCCGATCACGTGGGCGGCACGATGCTCGGCTTCACCCTGCGCGGAGTGCGCGAACTGCTCGAGAAGACAAGCGTCCCAGTGCATGTCAACGCGACAGAGCTGCCCTGGGTGGCCAATGTCACCGGCATCGCGGAGAGCGAACTGACCGGCCACGAGCACGGCGACAAGGTCACCGTCGGAGCCTTCGACATCGAGTTACTACACACGCCCGGTCACACCCCGGGCAGCCAATGCTTTTTGTTCGACAACCGCCTGATCGCCGGCGACACGTTGTTCGTCGACGGCTGCGGCCGCACCGACTTCCCCGGCGGCGACTCGGACGAAATGTTCCGCAGCCTGCGCTACCTGGCCGGACTTCCCGGTGACCCGGTCGTGTACCCGGGGCACTGGTATTCGCAGGAACCCAACGCCACGCTGTCCACTGTCCGGGACAAGAACTACGTCATGCGTCCGCAGACGCTGGAACAGTGGCACATGCTGATGCCGGGCTGAGTCACATCGGCCGCATCCACCCGTGCTTGTCGGCGAAGGTGCCGCGCTGGATGCCGGTGAGGGTGTCGCGCAGCGCCATGGTGACCGCGCCGGGCTCGCCGCCGCCGATGGTGAATTCGCCCGCCTCGGAACGGACCCAGCCGACCGGCGTGATCACCGCGGCGGTGCCGCACGCGAAAACCTCGGTGATCTCCCCGGTTTCGGCGCCCTTACGCCATTCCTCCACCGAGATCTTGCGCTCCTCGACCGGGAAGCCCGAGTCGGCGGCGAGGGTGAGCAGTGAGTCCCGGGTGATGCCCGGCAGCAACGAGCCGGACAGTTCCGGGGTGACCAGCCGCGCCTCGGACCCGGAACCGAAGACGAAGAACAGGTTGTTGGTGCCCATCTCTTCGACGTAGCGGCGCTCACACGCGTCCAGCCACACCACTTGGTCGCACCCCTTGGCCGATGCCTCGGCCTGCGCGAGCAGCGACGCCGCGTAGTTGCCCGCGACCTTCGCCTCGCCGGTGCCGCCCGGCGCGGCGCGCACGTATTCGGTGGACAGCCAGACCCGCACCGGCTTCACACCACGCGGGAAGTACGCCCCCGCCGGGGAACCGAGCAGCAGGTACTTGTACGCCGCGGCGGGCTTCACGCCCAGCCCGGCCTCGGTGGCGAACATGAACGGCCGCAGGTACAGCGATTCCTCGCCGCCCGCCGCGGGCACCCAGTCCCGGTCCACCTCCAGCAGTTGCCGCACCGACTCGACGAACAGCTCGTCGGGCAGTTCGGCCATCGCCATCCGGCGAGCCGACCGGCGGAAACGCGCGGCGTTGGCGTCGATGCGGAAGCAGGAGACGCTGCCGTCGCTCTGCCGGTAGGCCTTCAGTCCCTCGAAGATGGCCTGGCCGTAGTGGAAGACCATGGTCGCGGGGTCCAGCGCGAGCGGCCCGTACGGCTCCACCCGCGCGTTGGTCCACGTGCCGCCGACGTAATCGATCGAGACCATGTGATCGGTGAAGTGGCGCCCGAACCCCGGCTCCGCCAGTACCTCTTGCCGCCGCTGCGCCGGAAGCGGCGCGGGATGCGGAACACGGGTGAACTGTGCGGCAGCGGTCATGCCGACGATCCTATCCGGCCCGCTTCCGGCCATTTCGCCACGGTCCGCACCGCACCGCGTCACCCTCGGCGGCTGGTGGGCGCGTCCCTCACTTGGTGTTGGTCCGGACGAACGGCGGACGGACGGTTTCGCAGCGCACACGGCGGCCGCGCACATCGACCTCGACCTCGACGCCGGGTTCGATGCCCGCCGCGGTGTCCAGCAGCGCCAGCGCGATGCCGAGCTTGAGCGTGGGCGAGAAGGTGCCGGACGTGGTCGCACCGACCGGCTCGCCGTCGCGCAGCACGGTTTGGCCTTGCCGGAGCACACCGCGGTCGAGCGCCTTGAGGCCCAGCAGGATTCGGCGCGGACCGTCCGACTTCTCCTGCTCCAGCGCGGCCTTGCCCCAGAACTGCGACTTCTGCCAGCCGACCGCCCAACCGCAGCGCGCCTGCACCGGGGAGATGTCCGGCGAGAGCTCGTGTCCGTGCAGGGGATAGCCCATCTCGGTGCGCAAGGTGTCGCGGGCGCCCAGCCCGGCCACCTGCCCCTCGGCGGCGCGCACTTGCTCCACCAAGGCGCGGAACAGCGGTTCGGCGTCGGCCCAGCGCGGCAGTAACTCGTAGCCGTGTTCGCCGGTGTAGCCGGTGCGGCAGACCCGGACGGGGCGGCCGTCCCAGTCCGCGTCGGCAAAGGCCATGTACTCGAGATCGGTGGGCAGGCCGAGCGCGCCGAGCACCTCGCCGGAGCGCGGCCCCTGCACCGCGAACACGGCGTAGTCGCGGTGCTCGTCGGTCACCGTGACGCCGTCGGGCGCGGCCTCGCGCAGTTCGGCGACGACCGCCGCGGTGTTGGCGGCGTTCGGTACCAGGAAGATCTCGTCGTCGCCGACGTAATAGGCGATCAAGTCGTCGATCACGCCGCCGTCCTGCGCGCAGCACAGCGTGTACTGCGCCTTGCCCGGGCGGATGCGGCCGAGATCGTTGGTGAGGGCAGAGTTCACGAACGCCGCGGCGCCTCGGCCGCGCACCGTCGCCTTGCCCAGGTGGCTGACGTCGAACAGCCCGGCCGTCGTGCGGACCGCTTGGTGCTCGGTCACCGTGCCCGCGTAGGACACCGGCATCTCCCAGCCGCCGAACGGCGCGAAAGTGGCGCCCAGCTCGACGTGCACGGCGTGAATGGGTCCTTGCAGGAGGCTCGTCTCGGTCACCAGCCGAGCTTATCCGGGACCGCGGCGGCGCAAGCCCGCCCCGCGCGCTACGGCCGGAACCACATCGGGATCAGCGTCGGGCCGTTCTCCGGCAGCGTGTGGGTCGCCGCGGTCGGCGCGAATCCGCAACGGCTGTAGAGCCGGGCGGATCGTTCGGTGCTGGCTTCGAGAAACGCCGGGAGGTCCGCTTCGGACACCGCTTTCAAACGGTCGGCGAGTATCACCGCACCCGCCCCCTTGCCGCGATGCTCCGGCAGCGTGACGATCACTTGCAGGTAGCGGTGCGGGAACTCGCGGGGGTGTGCGCGGGCGAGCAGGTCGGTGAGATACGTCAGCCGCTGCGCCACGCGCAGATCGGGAGCCTGTTCGAGCATGGTCCGAGCCTCGGCGGCTTCGTCGGCGAATCGCTCGACCGAGGTGACGTGCTGCCAGATCGACATGGACCAGATCTGCTCGCCCGGCCCCGCTACCCAGATCTCGTCCTCGCGCAGCGCTCGATCCACCAAACCCGGCACGAACGCGGTACGGAAAGCCGGATCAGGCTGACCTTCCAGCACCCACTCCGTCACCACCTCGTCCGCACTGGCGATGCCGAACGCATCGATCAGCGCGTCCCGGTCGCGCCGACCGGCCTGGCGAACAGTGAACTCCATCCGCGTCACCTTCCTGTGAACATCGTGTCGATCATCGAATCTAAGGAGGTCAGAGACGTGTCGCTACTATTTCGTCACACCTGTTCGTGTGTCGAAATGGAACCACCGATGATGTGCGCGGTCTGCCGCAAGGAACTCGCCCAGCCCGCCAAGGGCCGGCGGCGCAAGTACTGCTCGCGCTCCTGCCAGGCGCGCGCCTACCGCGCGCGCCGCGCGTCGATCCCGGCACGCCGCGCGAGCCGCCCGACGCGGCTGACCGCGGTCGGCATCGCGCGGGCGGCGGTGGAGCTGGCCGACCGCGACGGAATCGACGGTCTCACCATGCGCCGCCTGGCCAGCGCGCTCGGCGTCGCGACCGCGACCCTCTACCGCCACGTCCCCGACCGGGAAACGCTGCTGGCGAACATGGCGGAGCTGGTACTCGACGAGATCCCACCGCCCGCGGCCGGATGCGCGGGCTGGCGCCGACGGCTGCGGCACGAGGCGCACGAGGAGTGGCGCCTCTACCGCAGGCATCCGTGGATGCTGCCGCTGCTGGCGCGCACCCGCCCCCCGCTGGGCCCGGCCCTGCTGGACGTCTTGGAACGGAACTTCGCCGCCCTCGATCGCCCCGGCCTGACGCGGCGCACGGGTTTCGCGATCTACCTCGCGCTCTCCGGCCTGGTCCAGGGCCTCGCGCTGTTGTGGAGTTCCGAGCGCGCCGACCGCTTCGGCGAGCCGCGCGACGCCGCCGAGGCTACCGCGCTGCGCCACGAGTTCGCCGAACTGCTGGACCCCACGGTCCGCCCCGTCCTGCACCGTCTCCTCGCCGACTCGGATTCCTTCGAGATGGACTTCGACGACCTGCTGCACGACGCGGTGGAACTGCTGCTCGACGGCGTCGCGGTGCGCTATCCGGAACCGACCGAATAGCCTGTGCCAATGACCGCTGTTGCAGATCGCTCGCTCGGACCGGAACTGGCACGCACCGAGACCATCGGCGCGGACACCGATGTGCTCGTCATCGGGTTGACCTCCTCGGAGGACGGTCCCGCCATCGTGCCCGAGGACCTGTTCAGCGACGTGCTCACCGCCGACGTGCGCGCGGAACTGCTCGATCAGCTCGGCGCGGTGGGGGCGAAAGGCAAGGCCGAGGAGCTCACCCGGATTCCGGCCCCGGCCGGGCTGGACGGGGTGACCAGCGTCCTGGCCGTCGGTCTGGGCTCCACCGACAAACTCGACGCCGAGCAGATCCGCCGCTCGGCCGGCGTGGCCGCTCGCGCGCTCTCCGGCACCGAACTGGTGGTGACCACGCTGTCCGGGCTGGACATCGGCGCCGCGGCGGAAGGCTTCTACCTGGGCGCCTACTCCTTCACGCCGTTCCGCTCGGACAAGTCCGCGCCCAAGCCGGACGAGCGCCCCGTGGCCCGCGTCGAGTTGCTCGTGCCCGAGCCCGGATTCGGCGAGGAGGCCTTGTTCCGCGCCCAGCTCACCGCCGAGGCCGTCGCCACCGCACGGGATTTCGTGAACACCCCGCCCAGCCATTTGTTCCCGGCCGAGTTCGCCTCGCGCGCGCAGGAACTCGCCGAGGCCGCGGGTCTCACCGTCGAGGTGCTCGATGAGAAGGCGCTGGAAGCGGGCGGTTACGGCGGCGTGCTCGGGGTGGGCAAGGGCTCCTCGCGCCCGCCGCGCCTGATCCGCATCACCTACGCGGGCGGTCCGAAGAAGGTCGCGCTGGTCGGCAAGGGCATCACCTTCGACACCGGCGGCATCTCCATCAAGCCCGCGCAGAACATGGAGAACATGACCTCCGACATGGCGGGCGCCGCCGCCGTGATCGCCACGACGCTGCTGGCGGCGCGCCTGAGCCTGCCGCTCACCGTCACCGCCACGGTGCCGATGGCGGAGAACATGCCCTCGGCCACCGCGCAGCGCCCCGGCGACGTGCTCACCCAGTACGGCGGCACCACCGTCGAGGTGCTCAACACCGACGCCGAGGGCCGATTGATCCTGGCCGACGCGATCGTGCGCGCGAGCGAGGACGAGCCGGAGTACCTGATCGACGTGGCGACGCTGACCGGAGCGCAGATGGTCGCGCTCGGCACCCGCACGCCCGGCGTGATGGGCACCGACGAGTTCCGCGACCGGGTGGCCCGCATCTCCCGCGAGGTCGGGGAGAACGGCTGGGCGATGCCGCTTCCCGCCGAACTGCGCGCTGACCTGAACTCCAAGATCGCCGACCTGGCCAATGTCGCGCCGCACCGCTGGGGCGGCATGCTCTCGGCCGGACTGTTCCTCAAGGAGTTCGTACCGGAGAACGTGCAGTGGGCCCACCTCGACGTGGCCGGTCCCGCCTACAACACCGGCGGCCCGTTCGGCTACATCGGCAAGGGCGGCACCGGCGTCCCGGTCCGCACGCTGATCGCGGTATTGCAGGACATCGCCGCGGAGTGAGTGGGAAGCGCGTCGTCCGGGGCGTTCCCGGACGACGCGGGTAGTCCACCGCGGTCCGAAGGGCGGACCGCGGCCCGCGTTCCACGCTCCGCCGCGCATCGGCCCACTGATATTCGGAGTGGGTTCCGCCTCGCGACTCCGGGGGGACGCTTCGCGCGTCGTCGGGGCAACTCGGAAAGCACCCCGGAACCGGGCGGAACGGACAATCCGGCGGCTCAGAGGTCGTACAGATCCCGTTCCAGCTCGCGCTGCCGCTGCACCCGCCTGCGAGCGTCGTAGTCGCGCATCCGCTGCGGATAACCGGTCTTGTGCACGTCGTAGACGGGGATGTGCAAATCCTTGGCAAGCCGTTGCGCACCACGCTCGCCGACGATCCGCCGCGTCCATTCACCATCTGCGGCAACAAGCACCACTGTGACATCGGTCACCGTGGTCTTCGGTTCGATGTAGCCCTCGACGCCCACGTGCGTGCGCACCCAGTCGGCCAGATAGCGAGCGTCCCGCCCGGACACCGAACTCCCACGTAGAGCGCCCCCGCCCCGGGCGACGCCGCCACGGAAACGATCCAGCAAACCCAACGACGCGCACCTCCTTTCCTGCACCGGAGAATGTTCACCGCCGGTCTTCCCATACTGCCAGCTCCGCGCAGTTGGCCGCCCTGTGCTACGTAGCTTGCGCGCGAGTGCAAGGATGGACCGCGGTACAAGAACCACACGGATCTCCGGTGCCACGCACAATGATCGGTGGCTTCCGGACTCACGTCGCGACCCGCGGCGGGCGTCCGCAGCGAGATCAACTGTTGTAGAACCCCGTCGAGCAGTCAGAGGAGTCAACGGACATGGCCTTCTCCGTCCAGATGCCCGCTCTTGGTGAGAGCGTCACCGAGGGAACGGTGACCAGGTGGCTGAAGCAGGAAGGAGACACGGTCGAGGTCGACGAGCCGCTGCTCGAAGTCTCCACCGACAAGGTCGACACCGAAATCCCGTCCCCCGCGGCGGGTGTGCTGTCGAAGATCGTCGCGAACGAGGACGACGTGGTCGAGGTCGGCGGCGAGCTCGGCGTGATCAGCGAAGCCGGTGAGGCGGCGGCGTCCGCTCCCGCGCCCGCTCCGGAAGCCGCGGCGCCCGCGCAGGAGACCCCGGTCCCGTCCGAGGAGGCGCCCGCGGCCGAACCTCAGGCCGCTCCCGCCGAGGAGTCCGCGCCCGCCGCCCAAGCCGCGCCCGCGTCCTCCGGTGACGGCACCCCGGTGAAGATGCCGGAGCTCGGCGAGTCGGTCACCGAGGGCACCGTCACCCGCTGGCTGAAGTCGGTCGGCGACGAGGTCGCCGTCGACGAGCCGCTGCTCGAGGTCTCCACCGACAAGGTCGACACCGAGATTCCCTCGCCCGTCGCGGGCACCCTGCTGGAGATCACCGCCCAGGAAGACGACGTCGTCGCGGTCGGTGGACAGCTCGGCGTCATCGGCAGCGGTTCCCCGGCGGCCGCCGCACCGGCCCCTGCCCCGGCTCCCGCGCCCGCTCCCAAGCCCGAACCGGCTCCCAAGCCCGAACCGGCCCCGGCCGCCGCCGCGCCCGCTCCGGCCCCGGCTCCCGCCCCGGCCCCGGCTCCCGCTCCCGCCCCGGCCCCCAAGCCCGCCCCCGCGCCGGCCGCCGCGGCTGCCGAATCCTCCAACGGCGCAACCCCCTACGTCACCCCGCTGGTGCGCAAGCTGGCCGAGGAGAACAACGTCGACCTCGCCACGATCACCGGTTCCGGTGTCGGAGGCCGCATTCGCAAGCAGGACGTGCTCGCCGCCGCCGAGGCCAAGAAGGCCCCCGCCCCGGCCGCCGCTCCGGCCGCGTCCGCCCCGGCGGCGAAGGCGCCCTCGGCTCCCGCCGCGGCGAGCCCGGAGCTGGCCCACCTGCGCGGGACCGTGCAGAAAGCCAACCGCATCCGCCAGATCACCGCGACCAAGACCCGCGAGTCGCTGCAGACCACCGCGCAGCTGACCCAGGTGCACGAGGCCGACGTCACCAAGATCGCGGCGCTGCGCAACCAGGCCAAGGCGGCGTTCAAGGAACGCGAGGGCGTCAACCTGACGTTCCTGCCCTTCTTCGCCAAGGCCGTGGTCGAGGCGCTCGGCGTGCACCCGAACGTCAACGCCAGCTACGACGAGTCCAGCAAGGAGATCACCTACCACGCCTCGGTGCACCTCGGCATCGCCGTCGACACCGAGCAGGGCCTGCTGTCCCCGGTGATCCACAACGCCAGCGACCTGTCGCTGGCCGGTCTGGCGCGCGCCATCGCCGACATCGCCAACCGCGCTCGCACCGGCGGGCTCAAGCCCGACGAGCTGGCCGGCGGCACGTTCACCATCACCAACATCGGCAGCCAGGGCGCGCTGTTCGACACCCCGATCCTGGTTCCGCCACAGGCGGCCATGCTCGGCACGGGCGCGATCGTGAAGCGTCCGGTCGTGGTGACCGACGAGACCGGCAACGAGTCCATCGGCGTCCGTTCGATGTGCTACCTGCCGCTCACCTACGACCACCGCCTGATCGACGGCGCCGACGCCGGTCGCTTCCTGACCACGATCCGGCACCGGCTCGAGGAAGCGGCGTTCGAGGCCGATCTCGGCCTGTGAGGAAGGTCCCGCGGCACGTATGAAGGTCGTGATCGCCGGCTCGTCCGGATTGATCGGGACGGCGCTCGTCGCGGCTCTGCGCCGCGACGGGCACGACGTCGCCCGGCTGGTGCGCAGGAAAGCGGCGGGCCCGGACGAATTCACGTGGAATCCGGCCCGCGCCCAGCTGGACGAGCGGGCGCTGCGCGGCGCCGACGCCGTGGTCAACCTGTGCGGGGCGGGCGTCGGCCGGCGGCGCTGGACCGGCAGCTTCAAACAGGAGCTGCGCGACAGCCGGATCACCCCGACCGACGTGCTGGCCGGTGCGGTGGCCGCCGCGGGCGTGCCCGTGCTGCTCAACGCCAGCGGCGTGCATTACTACGGCGGCGACACCGGCGATCGGGTGGTGGACGAGACCTCCCCCGCTGGTTCGGGATTCCTGGCCACGCTGTGCCGGGACTGGGAGAAGGCGGCCGAGCCCGCCGCGGCGGCCGGTGTGCGTACGGTGCTGTTGCGCAGCGCGGTGGTGCTGTCGCGGGCCGGAGGCATGCTCGGCATGCTGCACCCGCTGTACGCGCTCGGCCTGGGCGGGCGGCTCGGCAACGGCCGCCAGTACACGCCGTGGATTTCCCTGGACGACGAGATCGGCGCGATCGTCTTCGCGCTCACCCACGACACGGTGTCCGGCCCGATCAACGTGGTCGGCCCCGCACCGGTCACCAACGCCGAGTTCAGCCGCGCACTCGGCCGGGCGCTGCGTCGTCCCACTCCGCTGGTGGTCCCGGCGTTCGCGCTGCGCGCGCTGGTCGGCGAGATGGCGCAGGAGGCGATTCTGCACGGGCCGAGGGCGATTCCCACCGCCCTCGAGGAAGCGGGTTATCAGTTCCACCATCCCACCATCGGCGCCGCGCTGGCGGCCGCGGTGGGACGACCCGGAGACGCTCGATGACCGATCGACTCGACACCAGGCCCGCCATCGTCATCCGCGACGCGACCACCGATGACCTTCCGGCGATCCTGGAGATCCACAACGCGAATATCGCCACGTCCACCGCGATCTGGGACACCGAGCGGGTCGGCCTGGAGGAGCGCCTGGGCTGGTACCAGGCCCGCACCGGAGCGGGGCTGCCCGTGCTGGCCGCCGAGATCGGCGACGCCCTGGCAGGTTACGCGAGCTACGGGCCTTGGCGCACCAAATCCGGCTACCGCTACACGGTCGAGAACTCGGTCTACGTCGACGAACGCTTCCAGCGGCGCGGCATCGCCACCGCCCTGCTCACCGAGCTGATCGACCGTGCGCGCCGGGGCGGCGCCGTGCACGCCATGATCGCGGCCATCGAATCCGGCAACACCGGTTCGATCCTGCTGCACGAACGCTTCGGCTTCCGCACCGTCGGCGTCCTTCCCGAGGTAGGCCACAAATTCGGCCGCTGGATGGACTTGACCCTCATGCAGCTGACCTTGCCGGTCGACGCCGATTGACCGGGCGCCCGTCTTCGGTGCCGACGTCCATGAACGGCGCAGTGCCGTCACGCGGGCGACCGAACGAAGCCGAACAGTGACGAGCGGTCCTCGAGCGCTGCCATAGGGCCTACCGTGCCGATTCGTTCTGGCTCTGGTCATCGAAAAGCTCAGTCGCCGAAAAAGGGGCCACACTCAGGCAGTGATGTTGGTGCGGAGCCTTATGGCCTGCAGCCCTCGAGTCGCCGTTGACGGCCACACCGATGTAGAGGAAGAAGAGTCCGGGCAGCAGTAATCCGATCAGCGTCAGCAGTGCGATGATCGGTGACCTGCTCCCGATCGCCGCGGCGATCGTGCACACCACCGAGGCCGCGGCCAGGACAATCACAGCCCAGTTCACCACGAAGAACCACGGCGACAACGGTAGGCGGCAGAAGTCAGGCCCGTAGTTCGTCTCCAATCGGTCGGAAACAATCACGCACAACAGGCTGACGACGATCAACGCGACGCTACCTGCCAGGAAAACTTGCCACCTCTTACTCAGAAACGACATTCACTCCCACCCGCCGTCGGTACCCGACGAAGCCGCACGAGCGGCCGCGCTCAGAAATACTCGAACATATCGCTCGCTCGACCGAGCTTCTCAGAGCTGGCGGGACCCGCCGAACCGATGCGGACACAGGAAGAAGGCGCCTCTCGATTCGCTGCGGCGCGCGTGGCGTCGGGGCCGCGTCGAGCTGAGGGTCTCCCGATCCGCGCCGCTGTCGCGGCAACCTTCCAGCTCTTTCCCTGGCAACCCCGATCGACGGTGCGGATTCGCCCATCGAGGTGCTGGAATCGGATCACCTCGTGGGCGTACCGTCGTCGCCGTGACCAACCCGCGCACCACCGTGTCCGCCCGATTCGACACGACCCCGATCGTGGTCGAGGATCTCGGACTCATCGACTACCACGCCGCCTGGGAGCTGCAGCGCGGCATCGCCGAACAGCGCGCCGAGGGCAGCGGTTCGGATCATCTGCTGCTGCTCGAGCACCCCTCGGTGTACACCGCCGGCCGCCGCACCGAGGCCGACGACCTGCCGATCGACGGCAGCCCGGTAGTGCGGGTGGACCGCGGCGGCAAGATCACTTGGCATGGCCCCGGCCAACTGGTCGGCTATCCCATCGTGCGGCTCGCCGAGCCGGTCGACGTCGTCGACTATGTGCGCCGCCTCGAGCAGGCGTTGATCACAGTGTGCACCGATCTCGGCCTCGCCTGCGGCCGCGTCGAGGGACGTTCCGGCGTCTGGCTGCCCGCCACCGAGCTGTACGCCGAACGCAAGATCGCCGCCATCGGCGTGCGCGTGCAGCGCGGCGTGGCCCTGCACGGCGTCTCGTTCAACTGCAACGCCGCCCTGGATGGGTTCCAGGCCATCGTTCCCTGCGGCATCCGCGACGCGGGCATCACCACGCTGACTCGTGAACTCGGCCGCGAAGTGACCGTCGCCGAGATGAAGCCCCTGGTGGCCGGCGCCATCATCCGCGCGCTCGACGGCGATCTCCCGGTCACCGAGCGCGATATTCCCCGTGTCACCTCTGGCGACACCACCTCCGCAGCGGCCGATCGCGACGGCGTAAGGTCGATCAAGTGACCTCAGTCGACACCCCGACACCGCACAACGCGTCCGCAGCGGAACCTGCTGCGGCACTCCCGGGGCCCTCCGCGGCCACGCAGGCTACCTCCTCCGGGTCCGACGCTCGCGCCGCGAACGGCCGCAAACTCTTGCGCATCGAAGCCCGCAACGCGGAAACCCCGATCGAGCGCAAGCCCAAGTGGATCCGCACCCGCGCCACCATGGGCCCTGAGTACTCCGAGCTCAAAGGCTTGGTGAAGCGCGAGGGCCTGCACACGGTCTGCGAGGAAGCGGGCTGCCCCAACATCTTCGAATGCTGGGAAGATCGCGAGGCCACCTTCCTGATCGGCGGCGAGCAGTGCACCCGCCGCTGCGACTTCTGCCAGATCGACACCGGCAAGCCCGCCGCCTTGGACCGCGACGAGCCCCGCCGCGTCGCCGAGAGCGTCCAGGCCATGGGCCTGCGCTACTCCACCATCACCGGCGTCGCCCGCGACGACCTGGAAGACGGCGGCGCCTGGCTCTACGCCGAAACAGTCCGCGCCATCAAGCGTTTGAACCCGCATACGGGCGTGGAACTGCTGATCCCCGACTTCAACGCGAATCCGGACCAGCTCGCCGAGGTCTTCTCCGCGCGTCCGGAAGTGCTGGCGCACAACCTCGAAACGGTCCCGCGCATCTTCAAGCGCATCCGCCCGGCCTTCCGTTACGAGCGTTCCCTCGCGGTTCTGACCGCCGCCCGCGAAGCCGGATTGGTCACCAAGTCGAACCTCATCCTCGGCATGGGCGAAACTCCCGAGGAAGTCACCCAGGCCATGCGCGACCTGCACGAGGCAGGCTGCGACATCCTCACCATCACCCAATACCTGCGCCCGTCCCCCCGCCACCACCCGGTCGACCGCTGGGTGAAGCCCGAGGAGTTCGTCGAGCACTCCAAGACGGCCGAGGAAATCGGCTTCGCCGGCGTGATGGCAGGCCCGCTGGTCCGCTCCTCTTACCGGGCCGGCCGACTGTACGCCCAGGCGATGGCCCACCACGGACGCGAGATCGCCCCGGAGATGGCGCATCTCGCCGAGGAAGGCACCGCCGCCCAGGAAGCCAGTTCCGTGCTGGCCCGCTTCGGCAGCTGACCTACCTCCTCCGAGCAGTTCTGCCCTCGCGCCGCCCTTCAAGGCGTGAGGGCAGAAGCATTTCTACGACATACCGGCGGACCACGCACTTCACTCCGCCAGATATTTCGATCGCCGTCACTTGGAGCGTCAATGCATCCAAACCTTGCGTCGGACGGTCGTGATCCATCGTGATTCAGCGGGTTCAGTGATCGGATCGAGACGTTTTGGTCTCGTCACTGCGAAGTGCTGCTTTGTGGCGTAAATCACGTTTGCCAACAAAAGTCCAGCTCAGCGCACTGCCGCCAAGGCGTGTCAGGGTAGCTCAAGATCGGCAATTCCGGATATTTAATTTCCGTTTGCCAAATATTCACCAGTCGTGATCAAGCTGAGATCAGGTCCGGAAGAGACCCGAGAAACCAGCTCCACTGCTCCAACGGCTTGTTTCTCTCCGGGTACGGCAGCGGCACCGAAGGGCACCGCCCGGCTTGTGCACCGCGTCGCGCCGCCAGGAATCGAACCTGGCTTTCACAACGAAATCCGAAAACCGCACACGAGCCGAGAGGGCGAACACCTTACCCGGTGTCGCCGTGGATCCCGCGCTGGTTTTTCCGGCCGGATCGCCGCACGAACAAGGAACTGATTTCTCGATGCACGCACGCCTTTCTTTCCGCCGCCCGTCACTCGTCAAGGGCGCTGCCATCGCCGCGACCGTCGGCGTGATCGCCGTCGGCTTCTCCGCCGGTGTGGCGGTGGCCGACGACACCGCTGCGGCCCCGGTCACGCCGGTCGCCGCTGCCGCGCCGATCGATCTCCCGGCCCTGCCCGGACTGCCCGCGCTACCCGAACTGCCCGCGCTGCCCGGGCTACCGCCGCAGGGCTTCCTGCCCGCGCCGCCGCCCGTCTACGAGGACAATCTCGACGGCTGGATTCGCCAGTCCCTGGACATCATGCGCGTCCACGGGATTCCGGGGAGTTACGAAGGCATCCACCGCAACATCATGCGGGAATCCGGCGGCAATCCCCGCGCCATCAACCTGTCGGATTCCAACGCCGCCAAAGGCACCCCCTCCAAGGGCCTGCTCCAGGTGATCGACCCGACCTTCAACGCCTACCACGTCGACGGCACCGCCTTCGACATCTGGGACCCGGTCGCCAACATCACCGCCGCCTGCAACTACGCGGCCCACCGGTACGGCTCGATGGACAACGTCAACGGGGCCTACTGAGCCCTCGAATCCGAGCAAGCGCCTCCTCGTCTTCGCGACGCGGAGGCGCTGCCGTTTCCGGGTACGACTCGAGTCCCCGATCGGCCACTGCCCTGCGATCCCGCCTTCGTCCAGCAGCGCGATGGTGATCGCGGTCCAAGACATCGACTCCGGGGATGCATGGAGGAGGTGAAACGGCCGCGCTTCCCGAGAACACTGCCAAGGAAAACGCCGAGCGGTCGTCTACTCGAGAGCCTGCGTGTCCGAACCGCCATGACGCGGCTCGCGAGCAAGGACCGCTTTCGATCAGACTGGTACGGCTCCGAGTCTTGTCCCGTTTCTCGCGAGCCGTCCACGCTGACGAACGAATAACGATGACACGCCCCGCTGCTTCCGGCGAAGTGCTGTGCAGAAGGGTTTCGTGCTGTTGCCTCAGATCATCGACGGCGAAACAAACCACGGCCTCGGTACGTCAGGAACCGCGCGTGGTCGCCGATCCGGACGACGGAGTGTCCCTTTGTTCCACGGGCTACACCTGCGCGGCGCGCCTCCCGAGGAATTCCCGCACCTCCGGAACCGCGGCATGCGTGCGAACCAGGTTGGCGATCGCGTCGATTCGCTGGTGGAGGCGGGTGGAGGCGAGTCCGGCGATGGTGTCGTAGTTGTCCGTCAGCAGTGAGCATGCTCGCGCGACGTCACCGGACGTTGTGAAGTTCTCCGCGAGATGGACGTGCCACGCGGCGCGCTCCCTGGGCCATGCCGACGAACTCTCGATTGCGGCTTGCAGGTTAGAAGTCGCCTGGGAGTGCTCGCCGAGCCGCATCTGCGCCCAGCCGATGCCACCGACGAATTCGGCTTCCGGCAGATAAACCCAATCCGGATCGTGCCCGCGGGTTGACTCGTACGCACGGTGCGCCCGACCGATCGCGGCCGTCATCGCCGACTTGTCTTTGCGAACCCCATGCGCTTCGGCTTCCCTGATCGCCATCAAGGCGCGCAGTTTCGGACCGCCGTCACGGAGCGACGCCCGTGCCCCTGCCTGGGCGTACTGCACGGCCAGAGGGTTCCCCTTCGCGTCGTCCCCGGGACGACTGGCCATCAGACAGCTGGCATTCCCCAGCGCATGCGCCGCAGCGATCCCGTCACCCGCCGCATTGGCGGCGTTCGCCGCGTCCGCGTAGTACCGCCGAGCGTCGTCCAGCCGCCCGGCGTCATAGTGCACCCATCCGGCGGCGGTCATCATCTCGGCGGCAGCGCTGGTGAGCGCACGCCCGACCTTCTCGGTGTAACTGCCTTGGTCCAGAAGCTGCTCGACATAGCGGACTTGATTGGCCGCCACCCGGCACAACCGGTCGCCGCCGACCACCAGATCGAGTTCGTGGATCTGGTTGACGCTGTCGATGATGGCTTCCACGTCGCTCGCGCCGACTTTCCCGGCGGACGCCGAGGCGGCGTTCGCGGGGGCGGGAACCGACATCATGGCAGCCCCCGCGCTTACTGATGCCCCTGCTTTGAAGAAGTTGCGACGGTCCACATCTGCCTCCCGGTCCGACTCCACTACCAGTATGGCAAGCGGAACGCCCAGTGCACGGGCTACGAGCCGCAAGACCCGAACGTCGTGCGAGGCAGGGCCGCCGCGCTCCAGACCGGAAACGGCGGGCTGGGAGAAGTTGATGAGCGCGCCCAGTTCCGTCTGCGTCATGCCGACGGATTTCCTGATCCGCCGGATCACTTCCCCCGTGGTCATGTACATGGCCCAGCGCCCCCCTGATCGTCGGTCGAATTTTCCCCACAGCTTTTACCCCGAAAGCGACTGCAACCGCAGGATATACGGCTCTTCGGATAGCCGGAACGGAAACCGCGATCCGTGCTCCCACCTCGGCTTTCGCACGACCTACGTTCGGTCGCGGGTGCCCGGTACCGGGGCGACGCCGCACCCTCAGCGGCGCACCGGCTTGTCAGAGTGGCGAGCTGGTGGCGAGAGCCCCCGGGACCGGGCACCGGTCGATCCGCGAAACAGAGAGGTTTCCGTGTCCCCGCATTCCCTCGCCATGTACCAATTCATCGCCCTGTGTGACGCGGCCGCCCACCAAGCGCCGATGCAGCCCTTCACTATCCGCCAGGCGCATGACGTGATGCAGATCCATGTGGCCTGCCGCGCGAAACACTGCGCACGCAAAGCGGCGGCACGGCAGGTGCTGGTCGACAGCGGACGCATGGTGCCGGACCCGAGCAGGCCGCAGTGAACGCAGCGGCCCCCGGGGCTCCGGACCGCCGCCACATCCAAATCGAAAGCGGTCCGCTCCGCCTGGACTACCAGGCGAGCGCCGCACAGGCCGAAAGCGTCGCACACGCACTGGCGCAACGGTTTCCCGACATGACGGTGACCGTCGACGACGACCTGGACGACGATCTCCCGCACCTCCCTTGCGCGCAGCTGTGGGACTGATCGCTCCGCCCGGCCACATCACCCTCCATCCTCGAAACCTCAACGGAGACCTGCATCGATGCGATCTGTCCAACTCGTACAAGATCGACTCCACCCTGCTTCGAGCTGACGGCGCGGCCATGAACACAGATCCCACACTCGCCCGCTGCCAGCGCTATCGGCACGTCTACGGGCTGCCGTGCTACGTGCATGAGGAAACTCGACGAATCACTCTGCGCGCAGGGGAGGTAGGCGCGGTCACGGTACCCGAACGGCTCGGCAGAATGGTCCACGCCGACCTCGCCAGGCAATACTTGCTCGGCCCCGTCATCGCACACGGCTCCGGGCGCTGGACGATTCTCGTCCGTCCCGACGACACCCACCAGCTCGCCAACGACACCGATATCTTCATCGCACTGCTGCGCGCGTCCGCGACGATCGTCCCCGACGGCGGCGAGATACTGCTCCCCTCGCCTACTGACGAACGGACCGGCTACCGGTGGTGGGTCGTCGCACCGCGCGACGCGTTCCGCCCACACATCAGCACCGTCGTGCAGTCGATCATCATCTGCGCGGATCGAACTCCGCACCATCCCTATGGTTTCCAGGGACCGGACCGGCCACGAGACCACTCCTGACAACGATCACCCGAGCTGCACTCCCGTCCATCGGATGGCGCAAGTTCCCGAGACTCCCGATCCGAACGCACCCGATTCCGATGGAACCGGAAGCCCCGCGAGTGCGTCATAGACTTCAGGGACGACTTCAACGGCCCGGATCGGGAGGCTTCGGTGGGACGACGGACGACGGCGACGGTTGCGGCGCTCGCTGGGGTGGTGCTGGTCGCCTCGGGGTGCGAATCGGGCACGAACGGAACCGCCACGCCCGGCACGACCGACACGTCGGCGGCCACGGCCGCGTTGTGGGATCCGTGCACGCAGGTTACGGATCAAATGCTGCGGCAGGTAGGAGTTGACCCAGCCACGAAGAAGTCAGGCGTGGTTGGGATCGAGGAGCCCGGTTTCAAGGTCTGTGACTGGAACGACCCGGGCCATCCGTGGAACTATTCGCTCGGAGTCTGGTCGACCATCCATACTGTCGAAGCCTTCAGAAACAAGACAGACAATGTTGACTTCACTGCCGTCACGATCGACGGCCGCTCGGGCTTCACATTTCGTGATCAACGATACGACCGCGACGAGGCTTGTGACCTGATCTTTCCCACCAGTTTCGGAGCCGTAGAGGTCACCATTTTCAATGTCTCAGCGAAGAGCCGCCAAGTTCCACCCTGCGAGCGCGCATCGACTGCCGCCAGAGTGTTGCTGCCCGTTTTGCCACACTGATTGGAGATGAGATGGTCCTGGAAGAGGAGAGGTCACGATGGCAGTCCCTGGCCAGCGAGGCGAAAGGCGGCCGCCTATATCTCGACCCTTCGGTCGCGAAAGACTGTAGGGACGCTTGCGATAAGCAAATACAGCTGTATCAAGACTTGCGCAATGACCTGTTGTACATGCGTAAGGTGACGGGCTTGGGCCGCTTCGACTGCGCCGACGAACTGGCGAACATGCTGGGCGCGAAGGCAATCGGCGGCGACGGCGATGTGGACTCCGCGCTCAAAGAGCACATCGAGGTACTGACCCTCATCCGTGATACCATCCAAATTTCCGTGGACCGCATCGGCGCCCAGGACGACTCCAATGCGCGAGACACGAGCAATCTGCTGAACTGACCGGGGGATTAATCATGGGTCTGCCGTTCTTGGTAGCGATTGGCGCCGCCCTGTTGGAGCAGTCGAAATCGGGTCCGCCGGACAGCGGTTCGCGCGACGAGAGCCCCGACGCGGCCATCGCACGCAACCGCATCGCCGAAATCATGCGTGCGGGTTCCGATCTGCAGACCCAGTCGCCGAAAGTTCCGGAGACCGCGTACAAGAATCCGGACGGGATCGACGATCTCTATCAACGTGTGCAGGCGATGTCGATCACCGATGTCGTCGCGCTGCATCAACGGTGGGAGTCCATTCGCAATCGGCTGGAGCAGGGTTTGCGGGGTTTCGCGCCGGAGATCGGCAAGGCCATGGAAGGCAAATGGGAAGGGGCGGCGGCGAAGGCCGCGGCCGACGGGATCAAGGAATACGTCGACAAGTCCAGCGGACTGATCAGGTCGGTGCAGATCGTCGCCGAGAAGGTGAAGATCATCCGATCGGGCATCGAGGTCACCCGGCCCGCCGTGCAAGAAGCACCGGCGCATACCTGGACCAGCAACGTCGCGAGCTGGGTGCCCGGCCCGACCTGGAAGTTGAACCAGCATCGCGACGAAGCCGCGCACGATGCGTCCGTGAACGTCGTCAAGAACGTCTTCTATCCTGCCGTCCGGGAAGCCGACACCGGCGTTCCGCTGGTACCCAAGCCGTACAACCCGGTGCACGATTCCGGCGATCAGCCGTCCGCGTCGAACAGCGGTTGGCAGCCGTCGTCGTCCGGTACCGACACCAGCGATAAAGCCGGCACGGTGGACCCAGCACAGCTACCTGGTACCGAGAACACGGCGGAGAACACTGTCCCGTCGAGCACGAATCCTGGTGCTGAACAAGAAAGCACGCCCGAACAAACCACGACCACGCCGGCCGGCACGAATCCGTCGACCCAACCGGCGAGCACCAATCCTGGCACCGATCCATCACTGACCCGCCCCGGAACACCGGGTCCCGGATCTCCGAACACGCCGAGCCCGGGCAGTCCCGGCCCGGGCGTACCCGGCCTCGGCACCCCCGCGCCGGGCCGCAGCATCAACGGCGTCCCGGGCGGCGTTCCCACCGTCGCGTCCGCGCGTCCCGGCACCGGCCGACCGGGATCAGGCGGCATGCCGGGCATGATGGCGCCGGGCGCTCGCGGCAAGGGCGACGACGACAAGGAACACCAGACGAAGGACTACTTGGTGAACCAGCGCAACGGCGAGGAACTCACTGGTCTCGGTGCGGAGAACAGGGTGAAGTCGGTGCCGCCGGTGATCGGCGAATGAGCGAGCCGAATAGCGACACCATGCCACGCAGGATACGGCCGTGGTGCATGACGAAGGGGCCGGCTTCGTGAGCCGACAGGATTGGTCGTTCACCGCGCTCGGCTTCACGGTGCTGTGGCGAGCCGTCGAGCGCGACGTGCTGCCGTACCCCTTGCAGTACCGGTCCACCGCGGAGACCGTCGCCGATTACGAGTCGGAGTGGAAGGCCGAAGCAGCCGGACTGCACCGTCGCCTGGACGAGTCCCTCTACAGCGCACTGCGTGTTTTGGCCGAACCCGAGGCACGCATCGAGATGGCGGGTTTCAACGGAAGAGACAAACTGCGCGTGCACGCCGCCGTGCAATATCGCCATGCCGTGCTGCTGATACAAGAACCCACCTCGTCGCCGGATAGCGGTGGGGCGGTGCAAATGTCACTGATCAGTGCGGAGGACGTCAGCCGTCGGGTTTTCGATCTGCTGCCCGACGCCACACGCGGCAGCGGCCCCGGCATCGAGATCGCTCGGCACGAACTCGACGCCGAGGACGACGAGCCGTTCCGCGTAGGCGCACCACCCCCGCCCCGCGCCCGAGCCGAGCAATTCTTCGAACGCCCCCGCACCACCATTGCCCACGTCGCGGTGTACGCGGGCCCGGCCTGGGACAACCGCCCAGCACCCTCCCGCGGCTTCCACGTGATGGACTATCCCGACGGCCGCTATCTCGTCCGCAGCGGAGCCACCATCAAGGCCGTCCCCGCCGACACCACCGAACTACGGACCCAACTCGACCGAGTCGTCCGTGCGACGATCACAGCCTTTCGTGAGGAAAGCGATCCGAGTTACACCTGACGCATCGAACCCCGAGCCGCTCCAGCCCTATTTCCTGCCGGAGCGGCGGGTGCTTCGACAGCTCAGTCGAGGATGTTCAGGACCACCGCCGTAAACATCAGGGCGAAAAATGCGCCGAAGACGACCCAGCTGGTACGGATCCAGTTGAGACCCGGCCACCTCGGCGGCTTCGGACCCATCGCCCCTGGCAGGAGGTAGAACGCCGGAGAGCGGTAATACACCGTCGTGCGGCATCCGGGTTCTACCGGCACGACAGTCTCCGCCGGACCCATATCGGAGTCCCACGCGCGGACCAACAACCTGACGAGAAGGTTGGCGCCCCGCGTCAGGACTTCGACCCGGTAGAGCCCAGGACCCACCGGGATGTAGGTGGGACCCCAGGAGGCATCGGGTATCTCGCTGCCGTTCACATAGATGCGCGGTCCGGTCGTCGCGTATATGGGGCCCGCGATCCACCACCGGAAGTAGGACGTGTCGACCACGATGCCGGTCTCGCCCGGCTCCGGTTGGAAGGCTTCCACCGGGTGACGCTCGACGTTCTGAAAGAACCGCAATCTCGGCCGGTCGACGGTATGCATCGGCGGCGGCACGTAGTGTGTCGTCCCACGATACGAAATAGACTCCGGCATATACGGATTCGGGTGCAACTGATTGGACGGTATCGGACTACCGCCCCAATGTGGTTGCGCCGACCCCATGAACCCCTCGGAGTTTGGTTGCGCGGAGCCGGTGCTCATCTGTGCAGGTCGCGGCGGACTGGCCCAACCAGCCTGCCCCGGCTGTGGAGCAGCGCCTGAACCGGCTCGTCCCGGCGGCCACGGCCCGCCGAAACTCGTCTGCCCCTCCTGGGCGATATCCGGCCCCGTCCGCCCGGGCTGCGGCGGAGGTGCGGATGGTCGGCTCCCGGGGCCACTGATATGCGGTCCCTGCTGATAATTCACAGTGCGTACTTCCCCTCGTTGTACTGGCACGATCGTCAGGCCGAAGCAGGCTGGTTTTCCTTACCCAGGAGGGCATAGATGACGGCGGCGACGGCCTGGGTGAGCGTCTGGACGTCCTTGAAGGCTTTCGCCATGTCGAGAAGCAGCGTGGAGATCTTCAAACCGTCGCGCCCGATCCGGGCGATCACCGCGGCGGCGACGTGCGGGCCCGCCGCGCCCAGAGACGCCGCGAGTTCGAGGGTGTACCCGATCATCGCTCCCGCCAGGCTGGTCAGGATGTCTTGCACCATCTTCCGAAAGGCCTTGACGATCTTCGACGCGGTATCCATGATCTCGCCGAGAGTGGCCGCGACCCCACCCGCCCCGGCGATCTGGTCGATGAGATCGGTGGCCCGGTTCCGGTAGGCGTCGCCCGCGCTCCCGGACGGGAAAGGAGACGAGGTCATGGACGGGCTGTGGCTGGACGCGGACGCGGCACGGTCTTCGAATGGCGCGCTCGTCCGCGGCTCGGGATCGGGGAAACGCTCGGCGTACTGAGCGGTGATCGCGGCACCCGCCTCATCGTCGCCGACGGTGTTGCGCACGAGTTCGCCGACCTGTATCCGCAACGCCGATTGCGCCCGTCGCAGACACGCCATGATCTCGGCGGACAACACCGCCGGGTCCATCCCGCGCGAACTGGGCGACAGATCGATCGCCGTGGGCGCACCGCTGCTGTCGACGGTGACACGAACTCGATCATCCTTACCGGCCTCGGTGACGGTCAGCGCCCGCATGCGGCTTTCCAACTCCTGAAACCGTTCGGCCCGACGCTCGAAATCCGCTGCCATCCGCGCCAAGTCTTCCGCAGCATGGTGCACATCGAATGCGGCCATCAACACCTCCTACTACTTCGCAACTGCCTGGTTCGACCAACACACACCGACACGCATCTTCACGTGTCCTACATCGACACTGACGCAGCGGACGGCCGATCGGTTCCATCGGATTCCGTGCTATCGGTGTCCTACCGAACTGAGGCCGAACCCAAGAGCCGCCTATTTTGGCGGAGGACCACGCGCCGCTGAAAACGTCCACCACAATGTTGCTGCGGCGCAACACTACTCGCGCTCGACTACGACGCCCGCACGGGCGAACTCGCCGCGCTGATCGGATTACTGAACTGATGATCACAAATAAGCGCTGGTCAGGCAGGTACTCCCGGCAGTGAAAACAAATGCGGAGGTATGGAGACCTAACCTTGGCCTATGCCTCGCTGGAGTACGCACGGTCGCAACCCGGCGCGAGTAGGGCGACTGGCGCGGCTCGGCACGGATTCCCAATCCCTCTCGGCCACAAGCATTTCCAGGGCGACGATCAGATCGATCACGGCCTCGGGAAGTGGGCGCAGGCCACCGTCGAATGTCGAGGACGAAGCACCGGAGCCCACGCCTCCTCGAGTACATCCGGGCTCCCTCGCACCGAAGACCGAAACGCTCTCGCGCACAACGGCGATGGGAATGCCGCCGCTGCCGCCACGGGACCGGGACGACGAACCGCATCGGCTGTATCACTCGGGCGCGGCCGCGTTCGTCGGGCTCTGCGTCGGTGTGCTGCTGCTGGTGGTGTCCGGGTGTCTGCTCGTCGATCACCCGACGCAGACGGCAGCGGCAACGTCCACCACAGCGGTCCGCACCAGCACCCCGACGTCCACGGCACCCTCGTCCACCGCGCGCACGACGCCTTCCGTCGCCGCCGCACCGCCGGTCCGGACGGGCATCGGGATCACCTTCGGAAAGGTCATCTCCAACGACGGTACGACGATGGTGGTGCGCAACGCGTTCACCAGCAGCAGCCTCGAGGTTCGTGCCGACGCCAACACGAAGGTGAACGTCCTGGTCGCCAAACGCGCCTCCGACATACGCGTGGGCGCCATCGTCGCCGTCTACGGGCGGCAGTATCCGGATCAGACGATCGTCGCCGAGTTCATCACCGGCATCTCGATCGGCGGTCCCACGAGATGATCCGCCCGCTCGCGCCTCAGGAACGCCCGCGTAGCGCCGCTTCCACCACCGCGTCCTCGACCGGCTCCGGCTGACCCCACACCCTCCGCGCCAGCCGCAGTTTCCCGGCCATGCCGGCCACCAACGCCGCCTCCGCCGCCGCGTCGGCGCCGCCCTGCCTGAGCTGTTTGCTGTAGCGAACCGCATCGACGACGACCGACTTGACGCGTTCGTGATCGAGGAAGGTCCGCAAGTCGCGCCGCCACTCCCCGGTCGCGGCCTCGGGCTCGGCGGCGATCCACGCCGCGAGGAACGCCTCCTGTTCCTGCGGGAGGTAGCCCATCTTGTGCAAGTGGGTGGCCACGTCGTACACCGGGTCGCCGTACAGGGCGAATTCCCAGTCGAGGAACACGACCCGGCCGTCTCGCACGATCATGTTCTTGCGGTGCACGTCGGCGTGCACCATCCGGAAGGGCCGCGCCTCGAGCGTGTCCCACGACGCGACGATGTGCTCGAGCGGCTCGTCGGGGACGCCCAACCGGCGGTACAGCTCGCCGAAATCCGCGCTGCTCTCGCGATACACCCGGGCGGTGACGGCGGACAATCGACGGGCGAAGGCGGCGGGGTCGTCGGCCCCGTCGGGCTCGATCGGCGGCAGCAACTCGCGTGGGATACGCCTGAGTTCGGCGAACAACGCCGCGACATCCGCCGGTACGTGCGCCGGGACCGGGACGCCGCGCGGCGCTATGCGATCCAGGAGGTCGCCGTCGATGTAATCGTGGATCTGGAAGGCGGGACGCACCGATTCCCAGCGCAGCTTCGGCGCCGCGGCGACGAACGGCTCGATCGCGATCAGCACCGCGGGCTCCGGCCACTGCCGCAGGTCCATCACGTCGGCGCCTTCGACGGGAATCCGGACGTTCACCGCACCCGCGACACCGTCGACCCGGACGTTGTGGTTGTAATACCCGGCGGCCGACTGCGGCCGGGTGAGCGCGTCGTCGTACATCGCCTCGGCGTCGACACCGAGTACTCGTGCGATCAGTCGGGCGGCATCGCGGTCCACGGCCGAGCCGGGCGTCGGCGGCTGGATGCGCGACCGCGCGGCCGCGGCGGCTCTGGAGATGTCGGGTTCGGTCCAGCCGTAGAGCGCCAGGACCGCTCGCGCGACGAGGACCAGCCCCGGATAGACGTTCGCGCCCTCGAATTCCGCGATAGCCCAGCGCGCGCTGCGGACGGCCGCCTCGCGTTGCCCACGGCGCGCGAAGACACCGGCGCGGAACAGCTCGGCCCTGGCCCGCCCGGACCGGTACCCGGCCTGCTCGAGGATCTCGCAGGCTTCGGTGAGCGCACGCTCCGCGGCGTCCAGTTCGCCGAGTGACAACCGCGCCAAACCGAGTGCGGTGTAGGCCTTTCCGAGCTCGTGCAGCGCACCCAGCTCACGCTGCCGCACGATCGCGGTCCCAGCGGCCGCGATCGCCCGGGCCGGGTCGGTGAGCGCCAGCAGCTCGGCGACATTCGTCGCGATATTGGCTTGGCCGACGACGCTTCCGGCGGCTCGATAGTGGGTGTCGGCCTCGTCCAGATATCGTGCGGCGCGCTCGGTGTCGAATGCCAGCCGGTAGGCGAGATGACGCAACCGCGCCACGTCCCCGAGGAACTCACGGTCGTCGCCGTCCGCCATCGCGACGAGTTCCTCGCACATGGCCAGTGCCTGGCCGAATCGGCCCTGGCACATGTGCAAGTCGGCCGCCCACTGGCCGGCGACGAGCCGGGCCCGGCCCGATCCGCGCGACCACACGTCGTGGTAGATGGCCAACGCGTCGTCGGTGTCACCGAGGATGCGGCGTGCGTTCGCCGCGGCGACGGCCAACCGTTCCGCGATCGGTCCGGTCCCATCCAGGTCGACGCCGCGGGTGAGCCGATCGGCTTGCTTGGCGTCGCCGAGCAGCACCGCCGCTTCCGCTTCCAGGCACCGCGTCAGTTCCGACAGTTCCGCCATACCTGCCAGGTTCTCATGCGGATCGGTCAGGTAACGGTCGAGATCGCTGATCACCCCGCCGATTCCTTGGCTGCCCCCGGCCGCTTCGATCCGATCGACGTATCCCAGCAACGTCACCGCGGACAGCAGCCCGGACCGGACCCCGTGGTATCCCGCCTCCCGCAGAGCGGCGACGCGGCCTGCCGGTCGCTCCGCACGCGTGAACCAGAGGTCGTGCAGCACCCCGTGCAGCGTGCGCCGCACGTCCGGATCCAAACGCCGCTGCAGTGCGTCCACCATCAGTTGGTGCAGCTGGAAACGCTCGCCTTCGTCCGCCGCGTACACGAACGAGTATCCGATGAGGGACTTCCAAGCGGCGATGTGGTGTGGTAGCCCGAACTGCCGTGCCACCACGGTGAAGATCTCCCGATCGAAGGTGCGCGGCAGGCCCAGCAATTCCAGCATCCGAACCTCGTCGGGGCGCACGTGTTGCAGGAAACGTTCGAGAATCGGTTCGGGAGAGACCAATTCGGCAGGCGTCACCCAGCCCGCGCGGGTGCGGGCGTCGATGGCCAGATGCAGGTAGAACGGCACGCCCGCACTCGACGCGGCGATCGCGGCGCGCTCCGCGGAATCCTCGATGCCGGACGCGTCGAGCAAGGCGAAGCGGGCGTCCATCGGCAGATCGTCGACCGGCACCGCCCGGATTCTGGCCGACCACTCCGGGTCGTGCCGCTCCCAGCCCAGCGGCTCGCGGCTGGCGATCACCACCAGTCCGGTGTCCAGCTGCGCGACCACATCGCGTAACCACGCGTCCGACGCCGCCGCGCGGCCTTCGCGGTCGGTGCCGCCCATCAGCGCTTCGTAGGCGTCCAGGAAGACCGCGTAGGGCTGCCTGCCGTCGGTCCCGCTCTTGAGATCTTCGGCGAAGAGATAGGAGACGGCCTCTTCCAGGCCCGCGAGACTCAATCGGTCGAGTTCCTGGAGAACCGGGTCCTGGCGTATCCGATGGGTGCGGATCGCGCGGCGGGCGCCGATGTCCAGCAGCCGGGTCGCGGTGCCGAAGACCGGGATCCCGGTGGCGTCGTTGAGGATCTCGGTCAGGATCTCGCTGTGCTCGGCCAGCGCCAGCGACTCCGAGGTCAGGCGCAGATGCGGGTGCATGCGCTGCCACAGCACCGCGCAGGCGATGTCGAAGCGGTGGAATTTGATCTTCTGCGCGCCGAACTGCATGCGCAGCACGGCGAGGCCCTCCGCGGCCTGCCGATGACTCGGAACCTGCAGATCCAGCACCGCCGCCGGATGCTTCTTCTCGACTCGCGCGCGCAGCTCGGTGACCAAACGCGATTTGCCGATCCCGCCCACGCCGCTGAGCAGCATGACCCGCGGCTGCTCGGCGGCGTCGGCCAGTAGTTCGTCGAATCGCGTCAGCACCAGCTCACGGTCGACGAACGGGCGGCTGGTCGAACCCGGCTGGAATCGTGCGGTCAACGCCATGCTGTGTCCCCCCTCCTGACGAACCCGGCACGATTCTGCCAGAACCGCCACGGCCCGCAAGTACGTGACCGCGGCCGGTTTCCGCTGAATGTCGGTGCCCGTTGCTAACTTTCGTTTCGTTCTGATCTGACGAAACCAGGCGAGGCGCTATGACAATCGGGGGAACCACCTATCTCGAACTGTCCGAGGACAGTGGTACCGCGCACAAGTTCTACGAGGTGATCGTGGCGGGCACGCAGGTGAGCGTCCGTTTCGGTCGCATCGGGGAGCAAGGGCAGACGAAGGTGAGTTCGTTCGCCTCCGAGGAGAAGGCGCAGGCGGCCGCGGCGAAGAAGATCGGTGAGAAGGTGCGGAAGGGCTATGCGCCCGCCGTGCTGGGAGCGCGGGCCAGGCGCCCGGTCACCCGGCGGGCGATCAGCAGCGGCCGCTCCACCGCGAAAGCCGCGCCCGTGCTGTGGAGTTTCGACTCCGGGGCCGCCGCTTTCGGCATCTTCGTCGACGAGCGCCGCTGCTGGGTGGGCAACGAGAGCGGCGACGTGTTCACCCTCACCCCGGACGGCGTGGTCACCGGCCGGTACCGCTTGCCGGATGCGGTCAAATGCATTGTGGCGGACGATTTCTGGATCTACGCCGGTTGTGACGACGGACGCGTCTACGACTTGTCGGGCAAGGTGCCGCGGGCGGCCTACGACATCGCGGCCGACGTCGACATCTACTGGCTCGACATCCACGACGGCATCCTCGGCGTCTCCGACCGCCAGGGCGGCATCACCGTGATCGACTACGAGGAAGAGTCGCTGTGGACCCGGCGCAGCACCGGCGACTCGGGCTGGATGGTGCGCATCGACACCGGCGGCGTCTACCACGGGCATTCCGCCGGCGTCACGAAATACGACCTGGACAGCGGAAACACCCTGTGGCACGCGGGCACCGGCGGCGACGTCCTGTTCGGCTGGCAGGAATCCGGCGCCGTCTACGCGGGCACCGCCCGCAACCAGGTCCGCATGGTGGCCAAGAGCGGCCGGGCCGAGCGCACCTACCAGTGCGATGCCGCGGTCTTCTCCTGCGCCACCTCGCCCGACGGCCGCTACGTCTTCGCGGGCGACAACTACTCCTCGGTGTACTGCTTCGACGCCGCCGGTAACCGCGTGTGGAAGCTGGCCACCGGCTGCGGCTCGGCCTATTCCATGCAGTACCACGACGAGAAGCTGTACCTGGTCACCACCACCGGCACGCTGGCCTGTCTCGACGTCGGCGAGGCCGCGATCCGTGATGCCGAGCAGGGCGTGCTGCCGGAAACGGTGTCGGTGAAGGCTCCCGAGATCTCCGCGGTGGTGCCGAGCGACACCGTCGAGATCACCTCCGACGCGGGCACCGGCGTCATCGTGGAATGTGTGCACCAGGGGAGTTCCCTGCGCGTGCGAGTCGTCTCGCCCGGATATCACCAAGGCTGGAACGTGCAGTTTCCCAAGGACATTCGCCGAGCGGGGGCGCGGTACGTGGTCGACGGCATCGCGGAGTCGGCGCGTGGCGGGTTCTACCGCGTGCGCGGGGACATCCGCCAGTTGTCCTGAGTCCCGAACGTTCCAGAACGATACGTTCTCGCACGTCTCGCGAGATGTGCGACGGCGTCTCAGCAGGACCCCGGCCGCTCACGACAATGGCACACTGACAGAAGTATCGAAATGGGGGGATGGCTCGATGGGTGGACGATTCAGAACGTGGGCTGCGATCGCCGTGGCACTGACGACGGCGGCGGCGCTGCTGGCCGGGTGTACGTCGAACGACCATGCGGAACGGAGTTTTCCATCCGAGGCAGCCGAGCGGATCGACCGCATCGTGCGGCCGCAGATGCGCGCGCGGCTCGCCCCCGGGGCACTGGTCGCGGTGAACGACCCCGAACGAGGCACTTTCGTCACGGCCTACGGCACAGCCGATCTCGCGACCGGTCGTCCGATGGACGTGGCGAATCATGTGCGGATCGGGAGCATCACCAAGACGTTCACCGCCACCGCGGTGCTGCGCGCGGCCGACGAAGGAAGACTCTCGTTGGACGATGTGCTGGCACGGTACGTGCCGGGAGTGCCGAACGGCGACGTCATCACCCTCCGCGATTTGCTCGGCATGCAGGGCGGCGTCTGGGATGTCCGGGAAGAACCAGCTTTCGCCGAGCAGATCACTGCGAAGACTCCGGCATCCGAATGGCATGAGGGCGACCGCCTGCGTGCCATCATCGCGCACCCGGAAAGGGCGATGCCGCCACGCAATCGCGTGGAGTACTCCAACTCCGAGTACTACCTCTTGGGCCTCATACTCGAGAAGGTCTACGGAAAACCGGTGCACCGCGTGATCGATGATGTCGTCGCCGCACACGGGTTGCGCGCCACGACGTATCCCATCGACGCCACCATGCCGGCACCGGAGAGCCGCGGGTACGCGCACTTCGACGAAGCGGCCACCGATGTCACCGCGCGGACCACCCCTGCGCTCGCCGGTGCCGCGGGCACCATGGTGTCCACGATCTCCGACCTCGCCGACTACGCCCGCATGCTCGGCCGCGGCGATCTACTGAAACCGGAGACCTTCCGTGCCAGGACCCAGTTCGCCGGAGACCTGCGCTACGGGCTGGGCGTGATGGAGTACGGCCGCTGGATCGGCCACAGCGGGGCGGTCCCGGGCTACACCACCCACCTCGGTTATCTACCCGAGCGGGACGTCGGCGTCGTGGTCGCGGTCAACGAATTCAGCTCTCCGCCCCTGCTCGGGGTGACCGCCTCGATCATCTGGTTCGGCATCGTCCGTCAGCTGTACCCGGGCACAGCGCCCGAGGCTTCCGTGAACGCCGAGCCGAGCCCGCCGATCCCCGCGGTCGCCGAGCTCGACGGCCGCCTGCGGCGCACGCTCGATCCGGCGGTCCCGGCGGCGGACAAACCGCTGCGGATCGCCGACGACGACAAGGATCCGGAGTTGATCGCGCGGATATCCCGGGTCTACGCGCCGATCACCACGACGGTTGTCGAAGCGACCGAGGTCGGCCCCGGTCAGCTGCTCGGGACCGTCGTGCTCGGCAGCCCGGAACGCCGCGTGCCGGCCGTCGTGCCGTTCGTCGCCCGCGACGGCTCCTGGCGCATCGCCACGGGCTGGGCCTGCCAGACGCTCGTGACGACCGGCGAGTCCTCCCCCGCCTGCCCGTGACCGCCCACGCTGATCTGCCGATTCGTCGGCGGAACGCCACGACCGGTGGGAAGGTTGAGGTACGGCAGGTGTCGGCAAAGGAGCGAGACACATGGTGGACAAGACCAACGGAGCTGCCGCGGGCGACGGCGGCGTGATGACGGCGGACCGGCCGGAGCAGATCCGCAACGTGGTCCTGGTCGGGCACAGCGGGTCGGGCAAGACCACGCTCGTCGACGCCATGGCGCTCACCGCGCGGGCGGTCAACCGTGCGGGGCGCGTCGAGGACGGCACGTCGCTGTCGGATTACGACGAGATCGAGCACCGCCAGCACCGGTCGGTGCAGCTGTCGGTGGTGCCGGTCGCGTGGGGCGGGATGAAGGTCAACCTGGTCGACACGCCCGGATACGCCGACTTCGTCGGCGAGTTGCGGGCGGGGCTGCGGGCGGCCGACGCGGCACTGTTCGTCATCTCGGCGGCCGAGGGCGCGGACGGAATCGCCGGGGCGACCAGGGCGCTGTGGGAGGAGTGCGCCGCGGTCGGGATGCCGCGCGCGATCGTGATCACCCACCTGGACACGGCCCGCGACGAGTTCGACGTGATGACCGAGACCTGCCGGACCGTGCTGGGCGGCGGATCCTCGGAGAACATCCTCCCGCTGCATCTGCCCGTGTACGGCCCGAAGAATCCGGACGGTCACCGTCCGGTCACCGGCATGGTGGAGCTGCTGCCGCACTGCGTCGGCGACTACTCCTCCGGCGAGGAGGTCCAGGGCGACCCGTCACCCGATCAGGTGCCGGAGCTGGAGGAAGCGCGCAACCGCCTCATCGAGGGCATCATCGCCGAGAGTGAAGACGAGAGCCTCATGGAGCGCTACCTCGAGGGCGCGGAGATCAGCCTGGCGACGCTCGTCGCCGACCTGGAGCGCGCGGTGGCGCGGGGCAGCTTCCACCCGGTGCTGTTCGCCGCGCCCGCGCCCGAGGGCGCTAAGCAGGGCCTCGGCACGGTCGAGTTGCTCGACCTGATCACCGGTGGTTTCCCGACGCCCGCGGAGCACCCCATCACCGCCAGCAACGGCGCCGGACCGCATCCGCTGCGCTGCGATCCGGACGGCGAGCTGGCCGCGGAGGTCATCCGCACCGCGTCCGACCCGTACGTCGGGCGGGTCTGCATGGTCCGCGTCTTCTCCGGCACCTTGCACGCCGACGACACGGTGCACATCAGCGGGCACGGCCTCGAGGATCGCGGCCACGAGAGCCACGAGCTGGACGAGCGGGTCGGCGCGATCTCCGCGCCCTTCGGCAAGCAGCAACGCCCGCTCCGGCAGGCGATCGCGGGCGATATCGCCTACGTCACCAAGCTCGGTCACGCCGAAACCGGCGATACGTTGTCGTCCACCGGCAGTCCTTTGCGGATCGAACCGTGGCCGATGCCCGATCCCCTGCTGCCCGTCGCCATCCGCGCACACAGCAAAGCCGACGAGGACAAACTCTCCCAGAGCCTCGCCCGCCTGGCCGCCGAGGATCCGGCGCTGCGCCTCGAGCACAACGCGCAAACCCATCAGCTGGTGCTCTGGTGCCTCGGCGAAGCGCATCGCGACGTCGCCCTGGAACGGTTGCGGACCCGGTTCGGCGTGCAGGTCGACGTGACCGACCACGAGGTGGCGTTGCGGGAAACGTTCGCGGGCAAGGCGAACGGACGCGGCAGGCACGTCAAGCAGTCCGGCGGGCATGGGCAGTACGCCGTGTGCGAGATCGAGGTCGAACCGCTGCCGGAGGGGTCGGGGATCGAGTTCGTGGACAAAGTGGTCGGCGGCGTCGTTCCGCGCCAGTTCATCCCCTCGGTGGAGAAGGGTGTCCGAGCGCAGGCCGCGCGCGGGTTGACTGCGGGATATCCCCTGGTGGACGTGCGCGTAACCCTGTTCGACGGCAAAGCCCACTCCGTCGACTCCTCCGATGCCGCATTCCAGACCGCCGGCGCGCTCGCCCTGCGCGAGGCCGCCGCGGCCGCGGGGATCAGGGTGCTCGAGCCACTAGCAGAAGTCTGGGTGCTGGTCTCCGACGACTACGTCGGACCGGTACTGAGCGACCTGTCCAGCCGCCGCGGTCGCGTCCTCGGCACCGAGCCGCACGGCGCAGGCCGCACCCGGATCCACGCCGAAGTCCCCGAACTCGAACTCAGCCGCTACGCCATCGACCTGCGTTCGATCTCGCACGGCACCGCCGATTTCACCCGCAGCTACGCGCGCCACGAGCCGATGCCGAATCAGATCGCCGCGTCGATGCGCGGGGAAAAGGCACGCGCGTAACCACATCGGGCCGACTTCCCACTGGCTGTTGATCTCGTGCTGCCGGGTACAGTTGGGCTCGTATTCGAGCCTTGGTAGGTGGAGAAATGGAAATGGACCCCGCGCGCTGCGTCGTGCTGGTGCCGGTGCACGACTACATCGAACCCGGTTGCTCGGAGGGTCTAGCGGAACTGGAACGGCGCGGCTACCCGGTTTGGCGCGTCTACGGTTGCTCCGCGATCGATCAGGCCCGCAGCCAAATCGCCACCGACGCTTTGGCGCAAGGTTTCGAGGAGTTGATGTGGATCGACGCGGACGTGCGCTTCGATCCAGATGCGGTGACAATGCTGCGGTCCCACGATCTGCCGGTGGTCTGCGGGATCTACGCCAAGAAGATGACGCGCGAACTGGTCTGCAGTCTGCTGCCCGGTACCGACAAGATAATTTTCGGCGACGGCGGCGGCACAGTGGAGATCCGTTACGCGGCCGGCGGGTTCCTGCTCACCAAACGCGACGTTTACGAGACGATCGCGGAGAAAGAGGAACTGCCGGTCTGCAACTTGCAGTTCGGGCGCGCCAACGTGCCGTACTTCTTGCCGATGATCGTCCCGGATGGCGAGAACCAGTGGTATCTGGGCGAAGATTACGCGTTCTCCGAACGTGCCCGGCGCAGTGGCTTCAGCATCTACGCCGATACCCGTATCCGTCTGGAGCACATCGGCAAGTACGGATTCACGTGGGAAGACGCGGGTAGCGGCAAATACCGCTACAGCAGTTACGAGTTCAGTTTCCGGCAACGGGGTACGGATGCCGATGCGGAGAAAGGCGTCGAGCAGCCCCAGTGACGGAAGCTCGGCGGATCACGCCGTGCCCTCCTGAGAAGGCGAGCCGTCAGCGTGGACGAGATCGCTGGAAACGGCTGAGAACAAGCTTATCGAGGACTGCTCGCGCGGCACTCCGACGCGTTGCGCCATCTGCAGAACAGATGCGCCGTCGGCGTCACCGAGCACTCGGGCCAGGCCAGGTCGAGGATCGGATCCCCCCACCGCCGGGGCCGACCGCAGCCTGCTCGACAGCGCCTGTTTCCACGAGGGCACCCGGTCGTATTGATGGACGATGGGATACGGCATGCCTGTGGAGGTGTGGACACACTCCCCGATCAAGGTCGGCTCGGGCTCCAAGAGAAATGGGCGCAAAGCGCCGAGCTTGCCGGGGTCCGCGAATGTCCCGGCTTGACAGGCGAACCCCTCCTCGGACGTCACGAATTGCACCGCCGATCGATACGGCTCCATATCGAGCAACAGGTTGTACCCACTCTGATCGGCGATCGACACCCCGGACGATGCCGCGATCAGGGAGATGGCCAAGCACAAATCTGCCATCACCCCCGCCTCTCCAGCGATGACTCCGACGTTGCAGACCGGTTTCGACCACAGGCGCTGTACATGTGCCGGGAAACTTCGTTGCAAATTGGCCCGGTTCCACTCTTCGTCGGAATACCGCACGCCCTCGCTGACAGCGAGAAAGGGGCGTCGCAAGTGGGCTTCCAACCACGTGATCGGATCCGACTGGAAGAACACATCGCGCACATCGGTGACGATCGCGAACCGGAGGGAAGGCGCGAACATACGCAGCACATGGGCGACATCCTCGAATCGCCCGTTGTACACGCTGTCCCGAGGCGGCATCCGGACCGCGTACAAACCCAGCGCGTCCAGATGTTCGGCTATGGCATCGCCGCGGTCGTCGCGGTCGTACACGATGACCGCGCCCACACCGGCGAAACCGCTCGCGACCAGGCTCCTGGCCCACGGCTCGACAGCGGGCCACTCGTAGCCCGCTGCCGCTCCGATGACGATGTCCTTTTTCGCAGCCACGCCTTGGGCCCGCTCAGATCTGTTGCGGTGGCGGTGGCGCCACGGGGGGCGGAGCCGACGGCTGCGCCTGGCTCACGGTCGGTGGCGGTGCCGCCGCAGTCCCCAGATCGGCATTGCCGGTATCCAAACCGGTCGGATGCAGGTAGCCCGCGAAATTACCGTACTTTTCTTTCAGCGGAGGGTTATTGGGGTCGAGCGGAACGAGATGACCGCCGTCGAGGACGAACAGTTTGTTGTGCTCCTCGTCTCTGACGATCAGCGCGCTGTGCCGCTCCCACTGGAGGATGTCGCCCGTTTTCAGCTCGCCGGGACCGTTGACCACCGCGGGCGGATGATCCGCCGTCAACTCGCCCGCAGTTCCCTTGTACGCGGACATCGCGTCGAGGGCGACGTTCTGCACCTGCTTCTGCAAAGCTTCTGCTACCGGTGGGGACGCCTTCACATTCGTATTGTCGATGGGGACATCGACCGTAGTACCCGGCGTCGTCACCGCCGGCGGAGCACCCGCGTACACCGGGGCCGTCACGCCGGCAGGAGACGGTTGAGCAGTTTGTTGGGTGTTCGCGGCTTGTTGAGCGCGGTTCTGCTCCCGGGCTCGTTCTCGTTCCCGTTCCCGATCGCGTTCCTCACGCGAGTCCCGCTCGTCGTAGCCCCTGTCATCGGCCGGAACGCGCGGCTGCTGAGTCGCTTGACCGAGAGCGTTCATCAGCGCCATCTGCCCCATCAGATCGGACGCGTTGCTCCCGGTATTGGCGGCCGGTGTGGCATTGGCGGTGGGAGCGGTCGTCGCGGTCCCGGTCCCGGTCCCGGTGCCGGTCGGCATCGACGCGGTCACCACGGAACCGAGATCCGTGCTGGACGCGGTGTCACCGCTGCCGGTGCCCAAGGTCGGCTGGGTGCTGTCCACCGAACCGGTGGTGTCCGAATCCGACGTGAGCAGGTCGTCGTATGTGGAACTGAAATCCTGGCTCGTACTGACCGGCTGAGCGGTGGTGCCTGGCGACTGAGACGTCGTGGCCGGGGGGGTGTATGGCGGGGTGTACGGCTGGCCGGCGCTCGTGTGCTGGGTGGCCGAGCTGTGTGTGTCGCCCGACCCGGAACCCGAGCCAGAGGTCGAACCCGAACCTGAACCCGAACCCGAACCGGACCCGGAACCCGAGCCCGAACCGGAGCCCGAGCCCGACCCGGAACCCGAGCCGGACCCAGAACTCGAGCCGATCGGAAACGGAAGCTGCGCGGCCCTATCCGCGTACGCGATGACCTGGTCGGTGCAATGCTTCACCGCATCCCTGATCAGGCCGTAAAGCGGTGCTTCCTCCGCGACATTCTGGATGCCGTCCTCCGCGTACATCCGGCCTTGACCCGGGCCCTGCCCCTCGACACCGTCGTTGAGCTTGTCCCATATCTTGTCGTGGGTGTCCTGGATCTTGTTGTACATACTGCGGTAGTACGAGTAATTGGTGCGGGAAAGCTCCTCGGTCGTCTGCTCGAACTTGAGATCCCCACTCTGCCATTGGTCCGCGAGTCCGTTGAGATAAAAGACGGCAGAATTGTAGGCTTCTTCGGTGTAACCGGAACCGTGACCCCGATGTTCGAGTTGCTGAATGAAGGAGTCGGCCAGGTTGTCGTCGCGCCAGTTGTCGTCTTTGCCCTCTTTAGGGGAAATCAGAAATTTGGGCTTCTCCGGCTTCCCGTTGCCCATCTGAGCCATCAGATAGAGCAGCTGAGAATTGGCTACATCGATGAACGCCTTGAGTTCGGGGGAGACTTTACCCGGCGGCGTCCGGATTTCCAGCTTGAAATCAGATATCTTTTTGCCGTCGGTGATATCATTCTCATCGGCGTCCTGGCCGAGGAACTTTCGCTTGGCGACATCGGCAGGGAGCTCGTTGAACCAGACAATGTTGCCGTCCGCCGGGCGATTGCCGTCCCAGTTGTCACCGACTTTGTCTTTGACGGCGACCAGTTGTCCGTCGTTGGTCAGTACATATTGCCCGACCCCGTCGTCTTCGTCATCCCAGTCGTCAGTGGCCGCGCCACCTTCGTGCTTTTCATCGCCGGGCTCGGAAATTGCCGTGACTTCATCGTCATCTTTGTCGTGGAGTTCGAGCCGGGTTTCGCTGCCATCACCTCCCTGATCTTCGAATCTGATCTGGTTGGCGTCGCTGCCCTTCTCTCCATATCTATCGACGACATTGCCTGTGGGGACATGCTCGATGACCATCTCGCCGTCCCGCATGCCCATGCGGTATTGCTTGTTCGGGGAGTAGAGCCACTCACCCTCTTTGATTCTCTGTTCCCGATTGAGGATGCCACCCTCGATGTCACCCATCAGTTCCACCCCCGATCACACATGTGATTCCGAACTGCTCGTGAGCCGGGAACAGCCATTCCAAATCCTCCTACCCGAAATCTTCGACCCCTCGGCCTCAGATCTCCGGGTTCGTCCGCCGCACGTGTGCGCCGCCATCGATATCTGTCACCTCGAAGGTGTTTCCGGCGGTCGTCGAGTTGTCACCGGTCGCATTGCGCCCGTCGCCCACCTGCGTCCAGCCGATTCCCCGCTCGACGCCATATTGGACGGCGAACAGCCGGTACGCGTTGGCTGCCTTGCCGTACTGCGCCTCGAACTGGGCCTCCCATTCGGGATCTCCCTCTGCCCGCGCATACGCGGGAGCGCTGGCGGCGCGGTTGGCATCACCCAACCTGCGCAGTTCCTGCGGATCCTGAACAAACTTCTCGACCATATCGACGACTCCATTCCCACCGGCTCCCCCCATTCTCGGGCATCCCCATCGCTGGGGACTGAGACTCCGAGGAATGGCCCGGACGCCGGCGAAGCCGTGCCAGTCCGGTTTCGCCGAGTTCGCGATCAGTGATCTCGAGCGAACTCGGTCTTCTCCATGAGGTTGTAATCCGCCTCGGTAGGCAGCTCCAACGAGTCGGCGAAATGGGGCAATCCGCCTTTGTACAGCAACTCGGCGCGGCGGCCTACGCGGGACTTCTGGCGGGCCAGCCGAGCGACGCGCAGAATCTCCTCGGCGAGCCAGCTGTCGGGATGGTCGAGCACTTCGTCAGCGAGGTGCAGACCGACGATCATGCCGCTGCGGTCGCAGGCCACACCGACGGAATAGTCCGGGTTGAACACCTCGTAGATCAGATTGCGCCAGTCGGGCGCGGCTTCCGCTCCCGCGGCGCCCGGCATATCGAGATCGGTCACGGCATCACTCCTGGGTATCGTCGACCGCACCGGCGAGTCAGGGCTGCGGCCACGGCACCTTCGGCAGGGCCGTTTCCTGGATGGCGATTTTGTGCTGCCGTAGGGCGTCGACCGTACTGTCCCGAATCGCCGCCATGATGTCGGCGGCGATCTCCTGTCCGCTCGCGGCGCCCGCGAGCGTCCCGGGCGCGATGTACAGATCGGTGAGCCTGCCCATCCCGTCCACTTCCGGGATCACCCGGGCGCTGGGCGAAGGCCGCCGGGCGCGGATACGGTCGATCCGTTCCAGCATGTCGTCAATGGTGTTCACCACATTCCGACCGGATTGCACCGCCGACACCGTTTCCGGATGCATATCACGGGGCCAGATGTCCGCCACGATCAGCCCTCCTCGGACAGGTGACGAACCATCTCCGCGGCAACAAGGCACGGGCCCCACACCGCTCGAACAAGCACGTCCGGCAGCGAAGCTGTCGGACGCGAACTCGGAACGGCACTCAGCTCTCTACGCATGCCACCTCCACCCGTGAATGTTACGGGGCCATTCTTCTCGGTCCCCCACACACTTCCCACAGCCGGGAAGTCTCGAGCGTGTCCGAAAAGCAGACGAGTCCACCTGCTCGCGACCGTCGAAGGGTCACAGAACAGGTGGACTCGCTGACTACTACCGACGAAGCCGGTAACGGCTTACACGTCGAAGTACAGCTCGAACTCGTACGGGTGCGGCCGCAGGTTCACCGGGGCGATCTCGCCTTCGCGCTTGAGGGTGATCCAGGTCTCGATCAGGTCCTCGGTGAAGACGTTGCCTTCGGTGAGGTAGTCGTGGTCCTGCTCGAGGCGGTCGATGACCGACGCCAGGCTGGTGGGGGCCTGCGGGATGTTCTTGGCCTCCTCCGGCGGGAGCTCGTAGAGGTCCTTGTCGACCGGAGCCAGCGGCTCGATCTTCTTCTTGATGCCGTCCAGGCCGGCCATCATCATGGCGGCGAAGGCCAGGTACGGGTTGCCCGAGGAGTCCGGCGCGCGGAACTCGAGGCGCTTGGCCTTCGGGTTGTTGCCGGTGACCGGGATGCGGACCGCGGCGGAGCGGTTGCGCTGCGAGTACACCAGGTTGATGGGGGCCTCGTAGCCGGGGACCAGGCGGTGGTAGGAGTTCACCGTCGGGTTGGTGAACGCCAGCAGCGACGGCGCGTGGTGCAGGATGCCGCCGATGTAGTGGCGCGCCAGGTCGGACAGGCCGCCGTAGCCGGCCTCGTCGTGGAACAGCGGCTTGCCGTCCTTCCACAGCGACTGGTGCACGTGCATGCCCGAGCCGTTGTCGCCGAACAGCGGCTTCGGCATGAAGGTGACGGTCTTGCCTTCCTGCCACGCGGTGTTCTTGACGATGTACTTGAACAGCTGCAGGTCGTCGGCCGCGGCGAGCAGGGTGTTGAACTTGTAGTTGATCTCGGCCTGACCGGCGGTGCCGACCTCGTGGTGGCCGCGCTCCAGCTCGAAGCCGGAGTTCTGCAGGTTGGTCGAGATCTTGTCGCGCAGGTCGACGTAGTGGTCGTAGGGCGCGACGGGGAAGTAGCCGCCCTTGTTGCGGACCTTGTAGCCGCGGTTGCGGGTGCCGTCCGGGTTGAACTCCGCACCGGTGTTCCACGAACCGGAGACCGACTCGATCTCGTAGAACGCGCCGTTCATGGCCGAGTCGTAGCGGATCGAGTCGAAGATGTAGAACTCCGCCTCGGGGCCGAAGTACGCGGTGTCGGCGATGCCGGTGGAGCGCAGGTACTCCTCCGCCTTGCGCGCGACGTTACGCGGGTCGCGGCTGTAGGCCTCCCGGGTGAACGGGTCGTGCACGAAGAAGTTCAGGTTCAGCGTCTTGGCGGCGCGGAACGGGTCGACGCGCGCGGTGGAGAAGTCGGGCAGCAGCAGCATGTCCGACTCATCGATGGACTGGAACCCACGAACGGAGGAGCCGTCGAACGCTAGCCCTTCCTCGGCGAGGTCGGTGGTGAAGGCCTTCCCGGGGATCGAGAAGTGCTGCTGCACACCGGGCAGGTCGCTGAAGCGGATGTCGACGTACTCGATGTCCTCGTCAGCGATGTATTTGATGACCTCGTCGGCCGTGCTGAACGTCACTTGTTCTCCTTACGGATCGGTTCCCAGCCAGTGTCGCTTGCATGGGTTCGTCGCGACCAGACGCTATGGATGCCGTGTTTCCCTGCAGTCAAGGATGTGTTTCGCCGGTGTTACACGTGCGTCAGGCAGCGTGGTGCTGACCACCCGGACTCGAAATGCATGGTAGTCCTGCCCCCGCCACGGCGCTCGCCGACGCTGAACTGGCGCTTATGCGGTCCCGGCCGCCGGTTCGGCCGCGCCTATCCTGGGTGCATGGCACGCATCACCGGCTCCTGGCTCTCCGGACCCCCGGCCGACTCCGGCGGCCCGGCAACCTCCGAGTTCCCCGGTGCACAACTCGGCCTGCCGAAGACCGGAGCGGGCTCACTGGCCGGCATGGGCCGCCGCATCGCCGCCCTGTTCGTCGACTGGCTGATCGCGCTGGGCATCGCGGCGCTGATCACCCGAAGCGGGTCGGCGTCGAGCCTGACACTGCTGATCTGGTTCGTCATCGGCGTGGGCGCGGTCACACTGTTCGGCTTCACCCCGGGTCAGTACTTCCTGCGCCTGCGGACGGTCCGCATCGACGCCCCGGCGCCGGTCGGCTTCGTCCGCGCGCTGGCCAGACAGGTGCTGCTGCTGTTCGTGGTGCCCGCGCTGTTCACCGACGCCGACGGCCGCGGAATGCACGACCGTGCGACCGGTACCGCGCTGGTGCGTTCACGCTGAGCCGCCCGCCATCGGCCACCGTGTCACCGCGTTAGGCTGCGCCGGTGTCGTCGCGTCCGGTGATGCTCGTCATCCGTTTCCTGCTCGAGCTCGTCGCGGTGGCTTCGTTCGGCGTCTTCGGCTGGCGGGCGTTCGGAGAGCCGTGGAATTTTCTCCTGATGGTGGCGCTGCCCGTCGTCGCGGCAGTCGCCTGGGGAACCTTCGCGGTGCCTGGCGACCCGAGCCGTGCCGGGCAGGCGAGGGTCGCCGTGTCCGGCTCCGCGCGCTTGGCGATCGAGCTCTCGGTGCTCGGCGGCGGGGCGCTCGCGCTGCAGTCGGCGGGGCTGCCGCACTGGGGTGTGGCGCTCGCCGTGCTGGTGATCGTCTATCACGTGCTCGCCTACGACCGGGTCGTCTGGCTGCTCACCCGTGATTCGGCGACGCGGCGTCGACCGTAGTCCGCCGGAGCAGTCGCAAGGCCCGTGCACCGAATGGGCCCGCTCAGGTCAGCGGCGGCGGATGGTCCGCTGCACTCCGCGCATCTTGGCGCCGGCGGGCATCGGCCCCTTCGGGAGGGCGGGTCCGCTGCGCGCGCTGAGCGCGGAAAGCCGGCCTTCGATGAGGTCCATGCGCTTGGTGTCGATGTTGCGGGGCAGCTTGGTGAGGTAGCGCTGCAGGTCCTTGAGCGGGATCTGGCCTTCGTCGTTGCCGATGACGACGTCGTAGATCGGGGTGTCGCCGATCAGCCGGGCCGTGCGCTTCTTCTCTTGGGCGAGCAGCGACTTGACCCGTTGCGGGGCGCCTTCGGCGACCAGCACCACGCCGGGCAGGCCGATCACCCGGTGCACCGCGTCCAGCTGCGTGGTGGCGGCGACGCCGTTGCTCACCCGCCACTTGCCCTGAAGGTTGTCCAGCACCCAGGCTGCGGCGCCCGCCTGGCCCTCGGCCTTGCGGTAGACGCTCTTCTGCACCCGCCTGCCGAAGATGATGAACGCCGCCAGCGCGCCGAGCACCACGCCCAGCGGGACCAGGAACCAGGTCAGCCCGAAGATCAGGCCGATCACGACGAAGACGGCGGTGATGCCGACCAAGGCGCCGATCATCAGCGGCAGCAGCAGCTTGTCTTCCTTGCGCTGCATCTGGAACGCCTGCCACAGCTGCTTGCGGCGCTCTCTCGACTGCTGCTTGCGGGCCGCTTTCGCCGCGGCCTTCGCTTCCTTGGTGGGCTTACCTGCTGCCATGTCTCTCAGAATAGTGCCCAGGTAGTCGCGGCTCGCCGCCGGACAGCGGCCCGACGGGCTACCCCCGGCGCGCGATCGGACCGAGCACGGTGAGATCCAGGTCGCCGGACGCCTCGGTCCAGCCCATCGCCCGCAACTCGACCGGGGCCGCGACCCCGAGAGCGTCCCGCAAGCCGACGGCCACCGAGCGAGCGAACTCGAGCAGGCTGTTCGGCGCGATCGGCCAGAAGAGGGTCCTGGTCCAGTTGTCCACGTCGCGCCGCACGACGGGCTCGTGCCAGCCCAGTGCGCGCAACGCCTGCGCGGCGGTCTCCGGGATGGGGTCGGTCAGGTAATGATTCCCGGCCAGTTCGGCGGACAATTTGATGTCGTATTGGACAAATTGGACATAGCGATTTCCCGGGGCGGCGATGATCAGGGTCGCCCGGGAGGGCAGCTCCGCGAGACAGTGCGCCAGTGCTTGCACGAACCGTTCCCAGTCCGCGGTTTCCGGCTCGCTCATTCTTCCCCCGGGTATTCGCACTGGCCTGATCATACGCCGCGCCGCCGGGAACACCAGACGAAATTTGTTGCCTCGCCTACTGGTTCGCTCCGGTTCGCCGCCGTCGGCCGTTCCCCCTCGAAACTACGCCTGCCTGCGGCATCTCCATCGTGGGCCCGGCGTTCGACCGGATACCGCCGCGTCCGTTCACGATCGCGGACAGCGTCCGGGACCCGCGGGCGCGTCTTACCCACGACAGTCCGGAGAAGCCGCCGTAGAACCAAGTGCGGAATGCACTGTGGAGATCGCAAGCGTTTCCCGTGGACGCCATTCCTTCACCTGCGGAAAACGCCGGCTCGGAAACGAAAAGGCAATTGCTGCCGCGCTTTCGCCACGTGGTCCTCGCACAGTCGTCTGTCCGGCCGACGTTGCGCGGAAGTACGGGATTCGCCCGGATCACCGGGTCCCGCTGCTCCGGGCACGTGCTGCGTGGGGTCTGCGGCGGGCGCGCGGTCGGTCGTATCCGAGCTGCCGGTTCGGGCCGATATCTATCCGGCGATCGACTCGGCGACACAGCCGCAACCGTATCGAGCATGCCCGGCGCGGTCGCGACCGCGCCGGGAGCCGGGAACGCATCCTTCAGACGAGCGCACCGCGCTGTTCAGCTCGCGGCCACCGGGCGGTGTTAGCTTCCCCGACGTGTGTGCGCGGTTGGTGGTGAGCGTCCATGACGTCGCACCGGCGAGTGCGGCGGAGACGGCGCGTTGGTGCGCCGACGCCGATCGGTTCGGCATCCCCGTCTCGCTGCTGGTGATTCCGGGGCCGTGGCGGGGCAGGCGGTTGTCCGACGAACCCGATTACGCCGCGTTCCTGCGGGAGCGCAGGCAGGCCGGTGACGACGTCCTGACGCACGGGTGGTCGCACCGGGCGGGGCCGGAGGGCGGGTGGCCGCGCCGGGCGGTAGGCCGTGCGGTGGCGCGCGGCGCGGCGGAGTTCGCCGCCTTGAACGCGGGCGCGGCCACCGACAAACTGCGTGCCGCCGCCGAGGTGATGTCCGGATCAGGTTTGCCCACGACCGGTTTCACTCCCCCCGGCTGGCTGGCCTCACCCGGCGCGAAGCAGGCGCTGCGCGCGGCGGGATTCACCTACACGACTTCGCATTTCGGCGCCGAGCACCTGGGCACCGGACGCCGGTATCGCGGATTCGCGCTGTCGCACCGGCCGGGCGGCGGCTGGTCCGAACGGTTCGGCGCGGCGATGCTGGAGACGGTGGCGCGGCGCACGGCCGAGCGCGGCGGGTTGGTCCGGCTGGCGCTGCACCCCGACGATCTGAGCAGGCCGGGTCTGCGCGACTCCACGCTGCGCGCCATCGATGCGGTACTGCGGACCGGCGCGCATGCGATCACCTACGGCGAGCTGGTCGGATCGGCGGTCGGCTAGTGCGGATCGTGCAGATCGCCAACTTCTACACCCCCGCCTCCGGTGGTTTGCGCACGTGTGTCGACGAGATCGGACGCGGCTATCGCGCGGCGGGTCACGACCGGGTCCTGGTGGTGCCCGGCCAGCGCGACGACGACGAGCACACCGCCTCCGGCCACCGGATCACTGTGCGCAGCCCGAAGTTCGGCGACGCCGGGTATCACGTGCTCACCGCCCGGAGCACCCGCCCCGTGCTCGACCGGTTGGCTCCGGACGTGCTCGAGTGCAGCGACAAACTCAGCGTGCGCTGGCTGGCGCCGTGGGCGCGCGGCGCGGGTGTCCCACTGGTGCTGTTCTCGCACGAACGGATCGACGCCATCCTGCGCTCGCGGGTGCCGCGCGGGTTCCCGCTCACCGCCGCGGCCGATCTGGCCAACCGGCGACTCTGGGTGCGTGCCGAGCAGGTCGTGGTCACCTCGCGTTTCGCCACGGCCGAGTTCGACCGCGTCGGCGCGCGCAACGTGCGCCGCGTGCCGCTCGGCGTCGACCTCGCGACCTTCCGTCCGTCCGCCGGGCAGCCGTCCGGCGACCGCTGCGGCGATCCGGTGCGACTGGTCCTGGTGAGCAGGCTGTCGCGGGAGAAACGCGCCGAACGGGCCATCGAGGCGATTCGGGTGCTGGTCGGCTCCGGCCTGCGCTGTGCGCTGTCGGTCATCGGGGACGGCCCGCTGCGTGCTCGACTCGAACATCAGGCGGCCGGGCTTCCGGTCGTCTTCCACGGCCACCTCACCGACCGGTCCGCGATGGCCGCGCTCGTCGCCGACGCCGACATCGCCGTATTCCCCTCCCCTGCGGAGACTTTCGGCCTCGCCGTGCTGGAGGCCCTCGCCTGCGGGACCCCGGTCGTCGTTCCCACGGCGGGCGCCGCCCGCGAACTCGTCGGCGATCCCGGCTCCGGCGTCGTCTGCGACGGCACCCCGAGCGGCCTCGCCGACGGCGTCCGCGCACTGCTCACCCTGCCGGAGGCGCAGCGCCGCGCGGCCGCCCGCGCCGCCGCGGAACGCTTTCCGTGGTCGGCGACGATCGAGAGCATGCTCGCGCTCTATGCCGATTACGAGACCCCGGCTCGCTCCGCCTGACCACACCTAAGCGATCGCCGCCCGCGCCGGGGCCTGCTCGGAAAGATCCCGTTCGTCGTGCAGCGTCGGCGAATTCGCCAGCAACGCGACGCCCACGATCACGGCGGTGGCCGCGCAGGCCAGCACCGGCGGGCGCGGGTGGACGGTCGCGGTGAACAACGTCAGGCCGACCAGATAGCTGAGCACCGGGTCGGTGATCGTCATCGCCGTCAGCGCCGTGGGCAGCGAGCCGCGGGCGTACGCCTCCTGGGTCAGGATGCCGCCGACGACGGTCGACACCGGAATGCCCAGCAGCGCCCAGCTCGGCTCCGGCAGCGCGCCCGTCGCCACCACGACCAGGACCGCCGTCGTGGCGAAACAGCAGCCCGCCGCCACCGCCACCAGCGCCGAGCGCAGTTGCGTCGAGCGGGCGAGCCGAGATGTGCCGAACAGCACGACGACCACGACGATGACACCGGCGCCCGCGGCGGGCAACAGGTCGCCGTGCACCGCCGAATGCGCGGGAATCCCCTGCGCGACGAGCAGGATCAGCCCGGCGCACACCGCTGTGGTTCCGGCCCAGTCGCGCACCAGCAGCGCGCGCCTGCGCCGCAGCGCCGCGAACGGCAACGCGAACAGCAGTTGCACCACCAGCAACGCCTGCACCACCGCGATGGCCCCGAAACGCAGCGCGAGCGCGTGCACGACGAACCCGGCCACGTTCGCCGCCTGCCCGGCCAGCCAGCGACGGTCGGCGATCAAACGCCGAGCGATGGCGGCGAGTAGCAGGAACCGTCCCTGCCCGGATTCGGTGGCGGCCTGCCGGGCGGCGCTCTGTTGCAGCGCCGCGGACACCGCGAACAGGAACGCGGCCAGTAACGCCAAGGCGATCGTCGCCATCGAGTCGACCGACCCGAAACCGTGTTCCGGCATGGCCTCGATGCTGACCCGCCCGGATGAACACCGGATGGCGTCGGCCCGGCTGCTGGACGACTACCCCGATTCCGGGGGCTGGACGACCGTCCGGGCACACTCGATAGTCCTATGGTGACCGACCGCGCCGTCCTGTCTCGTGCCCTGTGCGGCCTGCTGTTGCTGCTGGCCGCGTTCACCCCGGTGACCGCCGCCGCCGAACCGCTGCCGGTGCCCTACCAGTGGAAGCAAGCGTTCATCGACAGCGCGGACGGCACCCGCCTGCACGCGGACATCCTGCGCCCGGCCGGTCTCCCGGACGACGCCCGCACTCCTGTCGTCCTCACCGTCAGCCCGTATCGCGCGCACCTGGCGTACTTGAGCGAGCCGCGCCTGACCGGGGGACCGTCCACCGACAACCTCACCGCCGAACTCTTCCTGAACGCGGGCTACACCTACGTCGTCGTCGACCTGCGCGGGTTCGGCGGCTCCAACGGCTGCCCGGACTTCGGCGGCCCCGGCGAACGCGCGGACGTCGCCGCGGCCGTGGAGTGGGCGGCGAGCCGGCCGTGGTCCACCGGCAAGGTCGGATTGTTCGGCACCTCGTACGAAGCCTGGACCGGCCTGATGGGTCTGGCCGCCGCACCGAAGGGCCTCGCCGCGGTGGGCGCGTTCGAGCCGGTCGTCGATCCCTACTCCTACCTGTACATGCAGGGCGTCTCGTGGAAGTTCTCCGGCAAGCCGATCACCGAAAGCGGCGTGCGCCCCGCCGATTTCGCTGGGCTGGAGCACTTGCTCATCGCCTCGACCCCGCCCCGTCCTGAGGACTCCGGCGAATACCAGGCGAACGCGACGCAAATGCCGTGGCAGTGCTATCAGCGATACCTGTCCGAGATCGGCGACCACAACCCCGACACCGCGTTCTGGCGCGACCGCGACCTGGTCGCGCGACTGCGCGGCAGCACGATTCCGGTGTTCCTCGGCCAGGGTTTCGTCGACTACAACACCCGCGCCTACCGCGTGTTCGATCTGTGGAACGGCCTCGGCCCCGGCGAGCACCGGGCCTGGTTCGGCCAGTGGGGACACCGCACCTGCCACGACAAATGCGGCACACCGCACTTCGACACCGAGTTGCTGGCGTTCTTCGACAAGCATGTCGCGGACCGTGCCGTGCAGGTGCCGGGACCGCGGATCACCGTCGGCCAGTTCGACGGCCGCTGGCGCGCGGAGACCGCCTGGCCGCCCGCCGACGCGCGGCGGGTCCCGGTCGAGCTGCGGACCGGCTCCTATACCGACCGCGGGCTGGTCCCCGGACCCGACCGTGAACTGTGGTCGGTCTCCGCGCCGCTGACCGTGGACCAGCACCTGTCCGGCATCCCGACCGCCACTCTCCGGCTGACCGGCCCGGCGAACGCGACGGTCGCGGTCGAGCTCTACGACATCGCCCCTGACTCGCGCGCGACCGTCATCACCCGAGGGATCGCACCGGTCGGCGACACCGCCGAGGTCCGGCTGCTCGCGCAGGACTGGCCGATCGCGGCAGGCCACCGGATCGGCGTGCGGGTCACCGACGTGGTCGACGACGTGTGGTCGCACTCCCCCGCCTTCGCCCCGGTGACGGTGACCTCCGCGCGCGTCGAGCTGCCGCTGCTGACCGGAACGCGTCGTCCCGAGCTCGCCGGTGGGCTCACCGAGGGCATCGTGAAGTGGCGAAACGAGAAGACGATCGCCCTCGACCCGAGCATGCTGAACAATGCAACGGTGCCCATGACTCTGCCCGACCGCACCGGTGACCGATGACGGAGCCGGTCGACGACCCGACCGCCGAACGCCTCGCCGCCGCGCTGCGATGCGCGACGGTGTCCACCGACGACCCGCGCGACGCCGACAGCGCGGCGTTCGAGCGCCTCGACGCGCATCTGCGGGCGTCCTTCCCGCGCGTGCACGCCGAACTAGAGCTGGAGCGGTTCGCGCACAGCAGGCTCTACCGCTGGCCCGGCGTCGAACCGGACCGGGTGGCCGCGATCCTGCTCGCGCACCAGGACGTGGTGCCGGTGGACGACGCTCAGCGCTGGACCCATCCGCCGTTCGCCGGAGTGGTCGACGACGAATTCATCTGGGGTCGCGGCGCGATCGATGACAAGAGCCGCGTGCTGGCCATCCTGGAGGCGACGGAGTCCGCGCTCGCCGCGGGCGTGCGGCCCCGGCACACCGTCTACCTGGCCTTCGGGCACGACGAGGAGGTCTTCGGCGGCGAGGGGGCCGAGCGCATGGCCGACCATCTGCGGCAGGCCGGCGTGCGGGCGGATCTGCTGCTGGACGAGGGCGGGGTGATCACCGCGGGCGTCGTCGACGGCGTGCGGCAGCCGGTGGCGACGATCATGCTCGGCGAGAAGGGCTACGCCACGGTCCGGTTGTCGGTTACCGAGGTCGGCGGGCATTCGTCCATGCCGGGCAAGCAGACGGCGGTCGGCCGGATCGCGCGGGCGGTGGCCCGCATCCAGGACCATCCGATGCCGCTGCGCCTGATCCCGGTGATCGCGGACATGCTGGACCGGGTGCGCGAGGTCATGCCGGCCCCGCGGCGGCGTCTGCTCGGTCTGGCGCGCGTCGCCGCACCGGTGGTCGCCCGGGTGATGGCGGCCCAGCCGCAGACCGAGGCCATGGTGCGCACCACCACGGCGCCGACGGTGATCCGCGGCGGCGTGCGGGCGAACGTGCTGCCCCAGCGGGCCGAGGCCATGGTGAACTTCCGCATCCTGCCCGGTGACACGGTTGCCTCGGTGCTGGCGCACTGCCGCAAGGTGGTCCGGGACAAGGGCATCCGGTTCGAGCTGATCGGCATGTCGTCGGAGCCGTCGCGGATCACCGGGCCCGGTCCCGCCTTCGACTTGATCGCGGGACTCGCGCGCGCCGTCGTCCCCGGCATCGCGGTGACCACCGGCATCGTGCCCGGCGCGACCGACTCCAGGCACTACGACGACCTGGCGGGCACCCGGTGCAATTTCGCGCCGATCGTGCTGGACGAACGCGACCTGGCCTCGATCCACGGAACCGACGAACGGCTGTCGCGGGTCAACTACGCTCGACTCATCGAGTTCAATCGGCGACTGATCCAGCATTTCGCGACGGTCGGCGCGCCATCGACGTCAGGAGCCGAGGCATGACGACCGAGCCGACGGCGGGCGACGCCACGCCCACCGAGCCGCCCGCGATCCGCACCGAATCCGGTGAGTTCGACGGTATCGGCAGCGGAGTCGCCTGGCGGGCGTGGCTGCCGGAGGGCTCAGCGCGGGGCGTGATCGTCCTGGTGCACGGCGTGGCCGAGCACTCCGGCCGCTACGCGCACGTCGGGCAGCGTCTGGTCGCCGCCGGTTTCGCGGTCTACGCGCTCGACCACATCGGGCACGGGAAGTCCGCGGGCGGCAAGGCCAACATCGGCTCCATGGCCGCCGCCGCCGACAACGTCGCCGCCATGCTCGCCATCGCGAGCCGGGAGCAGCCCGGCGTGCCGCGGTTCGTCGTCGCGCACTCGATGGGCAGCCTGATCACCCTGTATCTGGCCACCCGCGCGCCGATCGACGTGGCGGGCGTCGTGCTGTCCGCCCCGCCGCTGGACATCCCGGTGGGCAATCCGGTGCAGCGCATGCTCGCACCGGTGTTGAGCCGGTTCACCCCCAATCTGGGTGTGCTGAAGCTGGATTCGTCGCAGATCAGCCGCGATCCGGCGGTGGTCACGGCCTACGACAACGATCCGCTGGTCTACCGGGGCAAACTGCCCGCCCGCACCGGCGCCGAGATGCTGAGCGCGACGGATACCGTCAAGCAGCGGCTGGCGCGGCTCACCGTGCCGGTGCTGGTGCTGCACGGCACCGCCGACGCGATCGCCGCGCCGTCGAGTTCCGATCTCATCGAACGCGGCGCGGGGTCGGAGGACCTCAGGGTGATCCGCTACGAGGGCCTTTACCACGAGGTGTTCAATGAGCCCGAGCAACAGAAGGTGCTCGACGATGTCGTCGGCTGGCTGGAAGCGCACCTTACCGAACAGTAGTATTCGTCCATGAGTACCACCGGATCCATCGCGTTCATCCGCGCCAGCTGGCACAGCTCGATCGTCGAGAAGGCGTACGAGGGCTTCCGCACCGAATACGCCGACCTCGGTTTCGATCCCGCCGGCATCGACGTCTACGAGGTGCCGGGAGCCTTCGAGATCCCGCTGCACGCCAAGCGCCTGGCGCATTCCGGCCGGTACGCGGCGATCGTCGCGTCGGCGCTGGTGGTGGACGGCGGCATCTACCGGCACGACTTCGTGGCGTCGGCGGTGATCGACGGGCTGATGCGGGTCCAGCTGGACACGGACGTGCCGGTGTTCTCGGTCGTGCTCACCCCGCACCACTTCCACGAGCACAGCGAGCACGTCACGTACTTCACCGAGCACTTCGTGACCAAGGGCGCCGAGGCGGCCCGCGCACTGGCGGGCACGCTCAGCTCGCTGCGGTCGCTGCCGGTGTAGCGCGCCTACCGGAACTTGGCCAGGCAGGCGCTCTCGCCGTCCAGCACGCCGGTGCGGAACGCCTCCAGCCGCTGGTAGCCGCTCGGCACGACCTTGCCGTTCACGTCGGCGGCCGCCGAGCCGTCGGCGAGCAGGCCGGAGACCGCCTCGTCCAGATCGCCCGCGGACAGGTGCGGATCGCTGCCCGGCTCGCTCAACTCGGTGGTCACCACGCCGCTGAGGCAGGCGGTGCGCAACCCGGCCGTTTCGGCTCCGGTGAGGGACAGCTTCCGATCCTGTTGCACCGCGAGCACATATCGCGACACGAAGACGACGAACGCGTTGTAATCACCGTCCACGACCGCCGACAGCGGGTCCTCGCCCGCCATCGGTCCGCCGCGGCGGGCCAGGGCGGGGACGTCGGTGCCGATCCGGTTCGCGCCCGGGCAGTAGGACACCGGCCGGGTGAGGGTGACGTCCGAGCAACCGCGGCCGACGCCGGAGTAATCGAACTGCGGCGGCCGCGTGACGGGGAAGATCTGCGCCAGCGCCTTGCTCAAACTGGTCAACGCGGCGGCATCCACCGGCAGCTGCGCCTGCTCCTCGCCGGGCTCGAAGGTGGTGGGGAGTTTGCCGCGGCGCTGGGCGATCTCCTTCCTGGTGATCTTCTTGCACCCGTCGGCGCCGTCGGTGTAGCCGATCTGCACCGCGGTCACCCGCTCGAAGGCCGACCCGTGCACGTTCTCCGGGTCGTTCGGGTCGCGGTCGCGCACGGCCACCGTCGCGCCGAGCACGGCGTTGAGCCCGTCGGTGGTGTTGAGCGTGAAGTGCGCCGAATCCCCCTCCGCCACATGACGGAGGAAGACACCGGCGAGGCAGTCGGCCTGCTGTTCCTGCACGAGCGGCGGAGTGAGCAGACCGGCGAGCTTGGCCTGGCCTTGGATGGCGTGCCCGTACTCGTGGGCGAGCACCATCACCACGGCCATCTCGCCGTACTTCTGCACCAGTTTCGGCAACAGGACGCCACGGTCCCAGCCGATGGTGTGGTCGCCGCCGCAGTAGGCGGCGTTGACCACTTGGTAGGTGTCGGACTTGCAGAACTTGACCGACTGCGTTCTGGGCGCCTTGGCGTCCCAGGAGATATACCTCGCGACCGGCTCGAGCGTGCCAGGGAAGTGCGCGGGGTACTCGGCGGCCCAGAAGTCCTGCACGTCGGCGATGGCGTTGAGCGCCAGCTTGTCGATGGCGCCGCCGTCGCCGTTCTCCGCTGTGAGCGGTGCGTCCGGCACGCCCTTGCGCGGGCCGTTCGGACCGGTGGCCGTCATCGATCCGGCCAGCTCCCAGGTGTCGGCGTGGGGCGAGACCTGCTGCGCCGCACGGTCGTTCGCTCCCGTGGCACAACCGGCGAGCACCGCGGTCACCACCGCGAGCACCGCCACCACACCGAATCGCTTGTTCTTCCGCATCGACCAGCCTCCCCGGTACCGCGTCTCGGGCCCGCCGAGCGCTCACATCGTAATCACCACGAACGCGCTTCGCGCATCACGACGTTCGTCCTCCGGTCCACAAGGCGCGCAACCACTTGCGGACGGCGGCGATCCGGCCGAAGAGGCGTACGCCGACCTGGATGTGACACAGCGCTCGGTGGGTAGGGTCGCGGCACGGACCCGTCAGTGCAGGTGGATGCGGCAGATCAGCGCTCGGTGGTCGGAACCGGGAACGGAAAGGGTGCGCAGCTGTTCGGCGGTGGCGTCGGCCAAGAGGATGTGGTCGATGCCGATTACCGGGCCCCAGCGGCGGTCCTCGGGAAACGTGGGCAGCAGACCCGCCCCGGTCTGCTCGGCGGCCGAGGCGAAGCGGCCGCGCAGGAGATCGCGATACGCCGTGTGGTCGCGAGTCGCGTTGAAGTCGGCACCGACGATGGCGGGACCGTTGTGCGCGTCGAGGATTTCGCGAATCCTGCGCATCTCCGCCTGCCACGCGGGGAAGTCGAACGGCGGCGGGACCGGATGGAACGCGAAGACGGCGATCGGCCCTCGTTCCGGGTGATCCATTGTCGCGGAGACATTGTTCAGGATGAAGCCGTCGTATTTCCTGCTGTCCCGCAACGGGTACCTGCTGAAGATGCCGGTGCCGCCACCACCGTCGCGGGTGGGTTCGGCGTAGTGATGCGGCAATTCGGCGAGCAGGCCCGCGCCCGCCAGGCGTTCGAGCGCCGCGCCGGTCAGCTCGTCGACCGTCAGCACGTCGACCCGGTGGTCCCGCACCGCGCGCACCACGGCGGCCGGATCGGCACCGCCGAACAAGATATTCGACTGCATGACGGTCACCTCGGGACCGCTCGCGGCCCGGCTCTCCGGCACGAACGCGGGCACCAGCGTCCAGAGCACCGCCGCGGCGAGCACACCGGCCACGGCCGCACTGCGCCACCCGCGCGCGATCAGCAACAACACCAGGCCGACGAGCGCCCCGATCATGAAGTACGACGCCCCCGACGCGAGCAGCACCAGCCCGCGCCGCTGCCACGCCCCGAAATGCAGCACGATCCCGAGGGCGCCCGCGGTTACTGCGCACCACCCCACACCGAGCAACGCCCGGTCCATCCATTTACGCATGCGGTCGAGCCTAGGCACCGTCTTCGAAGAGCCGGTGTAGCGCGGGTGTGGATTCCGTGTGCTCGAGCGAGATCCGCCGCACGTCTACACTGGCTCACTACTGCCGACGACGTGACGAGGTCGAGAATGTACGTCGAGGAATTCCGCGCGGAGGGGCCGCTCACAGCGGGGATCGCCGAAGATCTGGCCGTGATTCCGGGTGTGACCCGTTCGGCCATCACGATCAGCAGTAACGGGCGCAGCGTGCACGCGCCCGTCCTGCCGTGGTGCTGGGATGTCCTGCGGATCGACTCCGGCGACCTGGTCACCGTCACGACCGCGCACGGGCTCGGTGACGAAGACCGGCTGGCCATCCGCCGGTTCGTCGATCGCTTCCAAGCCTTGACCGGCGGGGCGACTCCGAGTCGCACACCCGGCGCCCGGAGTTCGGCAGGCAAGCGCGCGTTACGCGTGCTCGGCCGCAGCGGGAGAGCCGCTGTCCCGCGCGGATCGCGACCCTCCTGACGATCGCCTACCCGTCGGTCGATCATTCGGAGGCGGTGGGATACCGGCGCAGCGCATCCGAACTCCCGGTCGACGACGGCGGTCCCCGGCCGACGCACACCGGACGAATCCTGACGCGTCCAACGCGTCACAGCGCGCACCGCCTCACCGCGTCCGATGCGTCACGGCGCGCAGCGCCTCATCAGTTCGCTCAGTCCCGCGGTGTCCGTCGTCAGCGACCCACCGGCGAATTCCAGGGTGGCGTGCGCTCTTTCGGCCGCCGCCGGATGACCGGCTCCACAGGCGTCGGTGACGACGATCGGCAGATAACCCAGGTCCAGGCTGTGCCGGACGGTCGGCTCGATGCCCACCTCCATGGCGATGCCCGCCACGGCGTAGGTGTCGATGCCGCAGTCGCGCAAGGCGAAATCCAGCGGGGTCGCCGCGAAGGCCGACATGGTGATCTTGTCGAACACCACCTCGTCCGGACCGGGCGTCAGCTCGGGCACCAGGTGGAACTGCGGCGAACCCTGCGGGAAGCTCGAGCGCACGTCCGCCGGGTCGGCCACCCGCTGCCAGGACATGGCGGTGCGCAACTGGGCCACGCCCGACGCCGCGACCGGCAGCGACATGTGCCGGGTGTAGAAGACCCGGAATCCGCCCGCCCGGGCGGCGTCACGCAGCCGCACGCACGCGCGCACGATCTCCTCGCCGCCGGGAATCTGCCGCACGATGCCGACCTGCATGTCGTAGATGAGCAGCGCCATCCGCGTGGGATCGCAGGCGTCCGGCACGGTCTGCGGAATGCTCAAGCCGAATGCGTGCCGCATGCTCACGCGGTCCGGTCGTAGGGCTCGGCGACGTCCACGGCCGGGTCCATCAACGCCTCCAGCGGCAAGGGAGCCTGCACGGGGACGAACGTCCAGTCCAGGTACCCGGCCTTGGTGAGCGGGAAGTCCGCGACGTACTTGCGGGCCTCCTCGACGCTGTCGACCTCGAAGACGATGACCACCCCGGGCTCGTCGGCGCGGGCGTAGTTCTCCCGGACGATGCCCGCCTTCCACAGCCGCCACACATTGGCGACTTCCTCGGGCAGATACGGGTTGATCGTCTCCAGGGTGACGCCGGGCTTGAATCGGTCGAAAACGATGACCTTCATAGAATTTCGCTCCATGTGCGCGTGTGGTTTCCGGTGAACGGCATCCATGGAATCGCGATGATTACAGTGTTACAAGAACGCACTTTTCGGTGAGTACTCGGAGGACAGGTGCCCGGCAAGCGCTACAACTGCGCGGTGGAGGTGACCGTCGACCTGATCGGCGGCAAGTGGAAGCCGGTGATCCTCGCCCACTTGAAGGAGGGGGTGCACCGCTACGGCGAGCTGCGCAGGCGGATGCCCGCGACCAGCGAGAAGATGCTGGTGCAGCAATTGCGCGAGCTGGAGGCCGACGGCCTGGTCCGGCGCACCGTCTACGACACGGTGCCGCCGCAGGTCGAATACACCCTCACCGACGAAGGCAGCACCCTGGTTCCCGTCCTCACCGCCCTCTACGACTGGGGCGAACAGCGCGCGGCCCGCGCCGGGCTCACGCTCGAGTCCTGAATCCGGCTGCCGGAGCCGCGCGGGAAGCGACCAGCCGACGCGCGGCTCACGCGCCGAAGACGCGTTCGACGACGGCTTTGGCGCGCCGCGTGACGCGCATGTAGTGGTCGAGGAATTCGCTGCCGTCGTCGTTGGGCCACCCCGCGACGCGGGCGACCGCGGACAGGAGGCGGCCGGGGCCGGGGAGCTGGTCGGTGGGCTTGCCGCGCACCAGCACCAAGGCGTTGCGGGCGTTGGTGGCCGTCAGCCACGCGTCCCGCAGCAGCGCCACGTCCTGCGCGTCCAGCAGTCCGGTCCGCTCGATCACGTCCAGCGCCTCCAGCGTGGAGGTGTTGTGCAGGCCGGGCACCTCGTGGGCGTGCCGCAGCTGTACCAGCTGGACCGTCCACTCGATATCGGCCAGGCCCCCACGTCCCAGCTTGGTGTGGGTGGCCGGATCGGCGCCGCGAGGCAGCCGCTCGGCGTCCACCCTGGCCTTGATCCGCCGGATCTCGCGCACCGCCTCGGCCGACACACCGCCCTCCGGGTAGCGCACCTTGTCGATGACGTGCAGGAAGCGCACCCCGAGCTCCTCGTCACCGGCCACTTGGTTGGCGCGCAGCAGCGCCTGCACCTCCCACGGCTGCGCCCATTGCTCGTAGTACGCGGCGTAGGCGGCCAGCGTGCGTACCAGCGCGCCGTTGCGCCCCTCCGGCCGCAGCCCGGCGTCCACGTGCAGCGGCGGGTCGGTGCTCGGCGCGCCGAGCAGTTGCTGCACCCGGTCGGCCACCCCGATCGCCCACTTCACGGCCTTGGTCTCGTCCTCGCCGGGGCGCGGGTCGCAGACGAACAGCACGTCCGCGTCCGAGCCGTAGCCCAGTTCCATGCCGCCGAGCCGCCCCATGCCGATCACGGCGATGTCGGCGGGCGCGGGCGCGCCCCGTTCCGCCTCACCTGCCCGGATCACCGCGCGCAACGACGCCTCCAGCACCGCGACCCACACCGACGACAACGCCCGGCACACCTGCGGCACGTCGAGCATGCCGAGCAGATCGGCCGACGCCACCCGTGCGAGTTCGTGCCTGCGCAGCGAACGCGCCGCGGCCACGGCGCGTTTCGGGTCCTCGTAGCGAGCGGCGGCGGTGAGGATGCCGCGAGCCACCTCGTCGGGCTGCGGACCCAGCAGCAGCGGGCCGCCGGGGCCGTCGGCGTACATCCGGATCGTCTCGGGCGCGTTGATCAGCAGATCGGGCAGGTACTCCGAGGAGCCGAGCACGATCATGAGCCGCTGCGCGATCGCCCCTTCGTCGCGCAGCTCGCGCAGGAACCAGATCTGGTCGGCGAGCCCTTCCGACACCCGACGGTAGGCCAGCAGGCCCGCATCGGGATTCGGTGTCTCACCGAGCCATTCGAGCAGCGTCGGCAGCAGCAGGGCTTGGATGCGGCCTTTGCGCGACACCCCGCCGGTGAGGGCCTTCAGGTGGCCGAGGGCGTGTTCCGGCGCCGCGTAGCCGAGCGCGGCGAGCTGCCGGATGGCGGCCTCGGGGCTCAGGCGCAGCGCGTCGGGTTCCATGCGCACCACCGATTCCAGCAGCGGCCGGTAGAACAACTTGGCGTGCAATCGCCGCACGCGCACCGCGTTGCGGCGGATCTCGCTGGTCAGCACACCCACCGCGTCCTGCCTGCCGTCCGGCCGGATGTGTGCGGCGCGGGCCAGCCAGCGCATGCCCTCCTCGTCGTCGGCGGCGGGCAGGGTGTGGGTGCGACGCAGCCGCTGCAGTTGCAGGCGGTGTTCCAACAGCCGCAGGAATTCGTACGACGCCGTGAGATTGGCCGCGTCGTCGCGGCCGACGTACCCGCCGGCGGCCAGCGCGGTCAGGGCCTCGACGGTGCCCTGCACGTGCAGCGTCTCGTCCACCCGCCCGTGCACCAATTGCAGCAGCTGCACGGCGAATTCGACGTCCCTGAGACTGCCGCGCCCCAGTTTGAGTTCGCGTTCCCGCAGGTCGGCGGGTACCAGATCCTCCACGCGACGGCGCATCGCCTGCACCTCGGCGACGAAATCCGGACGCTCGGAGGCCGACCACACCATCGGCATCAGCGCGGCGCGGTACTGCTCGCCGAGCGCGAGATCGCCGGTGGCCGGGCGGTTCTTCAACAGCGCCTGGAATTCCCAGGTCCGCGCCCACCGCTTGTAGTAGGCGATGTGCGAATCCAGCGTGCGCACCAGAGCACCGGCTTTGCCCTCCGGCCGCAGTGCCGCGTCGACCTCGAAGAACGCCTGGCTCGCCACGCTCATCAGCTCCGCTGCCAAGCGCGTGGCGGTGGCGTCGGCAGGCTCGGCGACGAACACCACGTCGACGTCGCTGACATAATTCAGCTCGCATGCCCCGCATTTGCCCATCGCGATCACGCCCAGCCGCACCGGCACCGGCTCGTCCTTGCAGACCCGGGCCACCGCGACCGCCAGCGCCGCGGTCAGGGCGGCGTCGGCCAGGTAGGTGAGCTGCCTGCCGACCACCTGATAGGGCAGCACGGGCTCGTTCTCCACCGTCGCCGCCAGATCCAGCGCGGCCAGCAGCATCAGATGATCGCGGTACCGCTTGCGCAGCGACGCCACCACCTCGGGCCCCGAGACCCCGGCGCGGAACAGCAACGGGGCCGCGTTGGGCCCTCGCTCGGGTTCGGCCTCGACGACGGCGAGCAGATCGGCGATCAGCTCGTCGCGTTCCGGTAACTCCTTGCGCCGCAGACCCTCCCAGGCCGACGGCGCCGCGACGAGATGGTCGCCGAACGCGCTGGACGAGCCGAGCAGCGCGAACAGCCTGCCCCGCAGTGCCGTATCGGTACGGATCGCCGAATCGACGGCGTCCCATCCGTCTCCGATGCTCTCGCGCAGCCGCATGAGCGTGCTCAACGCGAGATCGGCGTCCGGCGCGCGGGACAGCGACCACAGCACGGGAATGCTCTCGACGTTGTCCCAGCCCAGCTCGCGCAGCGACGCGGCGGCCGACGGCTCGAGCAATCCGAGCCGACCGACACCGGGGACGACGGAGCGCGCAGACGGAGGCCGGACCATGGTTCTCAAATTACCCGGCCGCGACCGGGGGCACGCTCCCCCGGGGCATCACTCGGATTACAGCCCCAGGTATTCCTTCAGCTCGAACGGCGTGACCTGACTGCGGTAGTCCGCCCATTCCCGGCGCTTGTTGCGCAGGAAGAAGTCGAACACGTGCTCACCGAGGGTCTCGGCGACCAGTTCGGAGCGCTCCATCGCCTGCAGCGCCTCGTCCAGGGTGCCGGGCAACTCGCGGAAGCCCATCGCGCGCCGCTCCGCGACGGTCAGCGACCACACGTCGTCCTCGGCCTCCGGCGGCAGCGTGTAGCCCTTCTCGATGCCCCGCAGACCGGCCGCGAGCAGCACGGCGAAGGCCAGGTAGGGGTTGCACGCGGAATCGGGGCTGCGGATCTCGACGCGACGCGAGGACGACTTGTTCGGCGTGTACATCGGCACACGCACCAGCGCGGAGCGGTTGGACCGGCCCCACGAGGCGGCCGTGGGGGCCTCCCCGCCGTGGATCAGGCGCTTGTAGGAGTTCACCCACTGATTGGTTACCGCGCTGATCTCCGGGGCGTGCTCGAGAATGCCCGCGATGAACGCCCGCGCCGTCTCCGACAGGTTCATCGGGTCGTCCGGGTCGTGGAAGGCGTTGGTCTCGCCCTCGAACAGGCTCATGTGGGTGTGCATCGCCGAGCCCGGGTACTGGGCGAACGGCTTGGGCATGAAGGTCGCGCGCACGCCCTCGTCGATGGCCACTTCCTTGATCAGGTAGCGGAAGGTCATCACGTTGTCGGCCATGGACAGCGCGTCGGCGTAGCGCAGGTCGATTTCCTGCTGGCCCGGTGCGCCCTCGTGGTGGCTGAACTCCACCGAGATGCCCATGGACTCCAGCGCGTCGATCGCGTGGCGGCGGAAGTTCGGCGCCGAATCGTGTACCGCCTGGTCGAAGAAGCCGCCGCTGTCGGCGGGGATCGGGGCACCGTCCCGCGTTCCGTTCTCCAGCAGGAAGAACTCGATCTCGGGGTGCACGTAGCAGCTGAAGCCGACGTCGCCTGCCTTGTTCAGCTGGCGGCGCAGCACGTGGCGCGGGTCGGCCCAGGACGGCGAGCCGTCCGGCATGGTGATGTCGCAGAACATGCGCGCGGAGTGCTGGTGCCCCTTGCTGGTGGCCCACGGCAGCACCTGGAAAGTCGACGGATCCGGCCGGGCGACCATGTCGGCCTCCGAGACCCGGGCGAAGCCCTCGATGGCCGATCCGTCGAATCCGATACCCTCTTCGAACGCGCCTTCCAGCTCGGCGGGTGCGATGGCGACGGACTTCAGGTAGCCCAAGACGTCGGTGAACCAGAGACGTACGAAGCGGATGTCCCGCTCTTCGAGCGTCCGCAGCACGAATTCCTTCTGGCGATCCATGCCCGCGAGCGTAAGCATCCGGCGTTAAATCCGTGTTACATACACGCTTAAGATTGCTGACCTGGATTTTTTCGGAAGAGTCCGCACAGCCGGATCGTCCCCTTTGTGAGTTTTTTCCGGAAACGCCCGCGCGGGGCCACCGGTCGGCAACCGTGCCCGGCGGCCTCAGCAGGTGAGGCCGGGAGCAGGTTCGGTCAGATCGACCAGATAGGCGATGACCGCGTCGTCCACACAGGGCACGCCACCCGCCAGCGCCACCGTGTGCCGGCTGCCCTGGTAGGTGATCAGCGCGGCGCCCAGTTGCGCGGCCAGATCCACTCCGGCCTGGTACGGCGTCGCCGGGTCCTCGGTCGTCGAGACCACCACCGTCTTCGGCAGGCCCGCCACGGCGATGCGATGCGGTTCGCTCGTGTTCGGCACCGGCCACGCGGTGCACAGTTCCAGCGGCGCCGCGCCGGTGCCGCGGCCGTCGTCCAGGAACGGGGCCGCTTTGCGGTATTCCGCGTCCTGGCGGCCGGCCACCGCGCGATCGGTGATGCGCGGATCGTCCACGCAGCGGATCGCGTTGAACGCGTCGGTGGTGTTGGTGTACGTGCCGTCGTCGCGGCGGCCGTCGTACAGGTCGGCCAGCGCGAGCAACGTATCGCCGCGCCCGTCCCGCAACTCCGACAGCCCGAGCGTGAGCACCTTCCACAACTCGTCGGTGTAGAGCGCCTGGCGTACGCCGGTGAGCGCGTCACCGTAGGTCAGCCCGCGCGGATCGGTGGTCTGCGCCGGCTTGTCCCACAGCGGGTTCACCAGCGCGCGGAACCGCGCCACCGCCTGCGCCGGATCCGAGCCCAGCGGGCAGTCCGGCTGTTGCGCGCAGTCCGCGGCGTAGGCGTCGAACACCTTCTGGAAGCCCGCCGCCTGGCGCAGCGACTCCTGCACCGGATCCTGTGAGGAGTCGATGGCGCCGTCCAGCACCATGGCGCGCACCCGGTCGGGGAACTTCTCCGCGTACGCCGAACCGATCTTGGTGCCGTAGGAGTACCCGACGTAGGTCAGCTTCTCGTCCCCGAGCGCCGCACGCATGACGTCGAGGTCCTGCACGACCTCCCGGGTGCCGACATGGGCGAGGAAGTCCTTGCCGGTGCGCTCGGCGCAGCGGTCCGCGTACCGGCGGTTGTCGGCCTCCGCGTCGGCGATGCCCGCCGGGGTGTAGTCCTCCTCCGGCTCGGCTCGCTCGGCGTCCTGCTCCTGGGGTGTCTGGCAGACGATCACGGGCAGGGAGGAGCCGATGCCGCGCGGGTCGAAGCCGATCCGGTCGAAGCGCTCGGCCAGCTCGGTCTTGTTGCCGAGCGACGACAGGCCCAGACCGGATTCCCCCGGCCCGCCCGGGTTCATCACCAGCGAACCGACCCGCCGCCCGGTCGCCCGGGTGCGGGAGATCGCGATCTGCGCGGTCGCGCCGTCGGGCGCCGCGTAGTCCACCGGCACGGTGATCCGCGCGCACTCGGTGCTCGGCGGGAGCCGGTCGTCCGGTCCGCCGAATCCGGTGCAGTCGCCCCACTGCACCGTCTGGCCGTAGAACTTCTCCAACCCGGTGGGCGGCGCCGTCGTCGGCTGCCCCGATTCGGTGCGGGTGACGACGCACCCCGACATCAGGACAGCGACCGACGCCAGCACCGCCACCGGGAGCGCACCGCGCCCATTCCGAACCGTCGACATGCCTCCGATATTGCCACCGGGCACCCGGGGGCACCGCCCCGGGCAAACTTCGGCGCTGTGACCAATTGCACCGGTCATCGGCCTTAATCCGGCTCGGTGGCGGGTGGCACACTGATTCTCGTCAGACAATCCCGGGGACCCGGACGGGCCCCGAGGCGACACAGACGAAAGGGACGATGATGTCCGTATCCGATTCGGAAACCCCTGCCTACGGTGCGGCGCCCGCGGAGCCCAAGAAGGTCGTGCGCAAGACCAGGGTGCACCACTTGCAGCAGATGAAAGCCGATGGCGAACGCTGGGCGATGCTGACTGCCTACGACTACTCCTCGGCGCGGCTGTTCGAAGAAGCAGGCATCCCGGTGCTGCTGGTCGGCGATTCCGCGGCCAACGTCGTGTACGGCTACGACACCACCGTACCGATCACCGTGGACGAGCTCATCCCGCTGGTGCGCGGCGTGGTGCGCGGCGCGCCGCACGCGCTGGTGGTGGCCGACCTGCCGTTCGGCACCTACGAGTCCTCCCCGCAGCAGGCGCTGGCCACCGCGACCAGGTTCATGAAGGAGGGCGGGGCGCACGCGGTGAAGCTGGAGGGCGGCGAGCGGGTCGCCGAGCAGATCGCGCTCGTCACCGCGGCGGGAATCCCGGTCATGGCGCACATCGGCTTCACCCCGCAGAGCGTGAACACCCTCGGCGGATTCCGGGTGCAGGGGCGCGGCGACGGCGCCGAGCAGTTGATCGCCGACGCCATCGCGGTCCAGGAGGCGGGCGCGTTCTCCGTGGTGATGGAGATGGTCCCGGCGGAGCTGGCGGGGCAGGTCACTCGCAAGCTGACCATTCCGACGGTCGGCATCGGCGCCGGCGCCGACACCGACGCGCAGGTGCTGGTCTGGCAGGACATGGCGGGCTACACCAGTGGCAAGACCGCGAAGTTCGTCAAACGTTTCGGCAACGTGGGCGACGAATTGCGCGCTGCCGCCGCTGCCTACGCCGACGAAGTGCGCCGGGGCACCTTCCCGGGGCCGGAGCACAGCTTCTGAGATCGCGACCTCCCTTGATATACTCGCTTATATCCGTATATCAAGGGAGGTGCAGCCATGTCGCGGACCATAGTCGATCTCGACGACGGCGCACTGGCGTTCGCGCAGCAGCAGCTGGGCACACGAACCAAGCGTGACACGATAAACCGGGCATTGGCCATCGCGGCGGGCCTGACCGCGGACGATCGCGCCCGCGGCTTGGCCTGGCTGCAGGCCAATGCCGAGGAGATCCTGGACTTCGACGTGCTGGCGGGCGAGGAGCGGTCCCGGCGTTGACCTACCTCGCCGACACCTCGGCCGTGTGGCGGCTGCTCCGTGGCCAGGTGCACGACCCGTGGCCGCGCCAAGTGGCACAAGGACTCGTCGCCGTCTGCCCGCCCGTCGAAGCCGAACTCATGGTCTCCGTTCGGTCGGGCAAGGACTTCGAACCGTTCTTCGCGGTGCTGGGCCGTACGTTCGGCTGGTATCCCGCGCTCGACGATCCGTGGCGTCACGTGCTGGCGGTGCAACGTGACCTGATCCGAATCGGCCACCATCGCGGGCCGTCGCCGATGGACATCGTCATCGCTCTCACCGCGCTCGAACACCACCTGACGCTCCTGCACGCGGATGCCGACTTCGAATCCATCGCAAAGGTACGACCAGAGCTTCCGATGATCCGCGTCGATCGCTAGCTCCGACGGCGCGGAGGACTTCAGGCGCGCAGTCAGCGCTCCACCTGCCGAATCAACTGCGCCGGTTGCGGACCGAGCCTGGACGACACTCTTCGTCCCGTCGGTGACTTGTGCATACCGCGCGGTCCGAGCTGCGCGCGCGGTTGCGCTGAGCTATTCCCACCGAAAACGGCCGGTTCGGGCCGGTCGGCGAAATCAATGGCAGACTCGATGCCGACAATACCGACACGACCAGAGGTACCCATGCCGTACAGCCGTTGGATTTCACGCAGCACCCTGCTGGTGGCGGGCGCTCTCGCCGCCGCGGCGTTGACCGCTTGCGGCAGCGACTCGGGACCGGCCCCCACCGGCAGCTCGAGTTCGACCACGGCGTCGGCCACCGCCACGCCGGGCACCACCGCGGGCCGCACCACCCCGGCGAGCCCGGAGATCTCCGACGCGGCCGCGACCCAGCTGTGCGACATGATCCGGCCGGAGCTGTCCAACTGGCGAATCCAGGGCGGGACCCTGGGCAAGATCGGCCTGAACGCGTTGGTCCACGAGTGGGCGCTGCGCAACGGCGGCATCAACGCCGCGGTACTGGCCGACAAGCCGATCGTCGACCGCGCCACGATCAAGGCCTGCCCCGACGTGCGCCAGCAGGCCGTGGAGGCGCTGGGCATCCCGGATCTGGCCTCTGGTCTGGCGTTCTGAGCCGGGCGGCCGGATGCGTACCCGCTACCCCGCGATCGAGCCCTACGCCTCCGGCATGCTGGCGGTCGGCGACGGCCAGTCGGTCTACTGGGAAGTCAGCGGCAATCCGGACGGCAAACCGGTGGTGTTCCTGCACGGCGGGCCGGGCGGCGGCACCGCGCCGTTCCACCGGCAGTTCTTCGATCCGGCCGCCTATCGCATCGTGCTGTTCGACCAGCGTGGTTGCGGCCGCTCCACCCCGCACCTGGCCGACGGCGCGAGTCTGGAGCACAACACCACCGGTCATCTGATCGCCGACATCGAGGCGCTGCGCGAACATCTCGGCATCGACCGCTGGCAGGTGTTCGGCGGCTCGTGGGGTTCCACGCTGGCGCTGGCCTACGCGCAACGGCACCCCGAGCGGGTGACGGAATTGGTGCTGCGCGGCATATTCCTGTTGCGGCGCAAGGAAATCGACTGGTACTACAACGGCGCCGCGGGCTACGTCTATCCGGACGAGTGGGAGAAGTTCCTCGCGCCGGTGCCCGAGGACGAACGCGACCAGGATCTGGTCGAGGTCTACCACCGGCTGCTGCACTCGCCCGACGAAGACATCGCGCGCACCGCCGCGATCGCCTGGTCCAGCTGGGAGGGTGCGACGAGTTCGCTGCGGCCGCAACCGGATCGGGTGACCGAGACCTCCGAGCCGCGATTCGCGCTGGCCTTCGCCAGAATCGAGAACCACTACTTCCGCCACGGCGGGTTCCTCGACGAGGGCCAGCTGTTGCGCGACATCGGCGTGATCTCGCACATCCCCGCCGTGATCGTGCAAGGCCGCCACGACATCGTCTGCCCGGCCGTGAGCGCGTGGGAGCTGCACCGGGCCTGGCCGGGCTCGGTCCTGCACATCGTCGACGACGCCGGGCACGCGGCGAGCGAGCCCGGCATCACGCACCACCTCGTCGAAGCGACCGACCGATTCGCGAAAGCGGGGGTGGGCACGGTGCTCACGGCCGGGAACGCACTGGTGGACGCGCTGCGGGAGGACATCGATCGGCTCTTGGCCGCCGAGCCCGAGGTCCGGGCAGACGCACCGGATTCGGTCCATCAGATGCGGGTGGCCACCCGCAGGCTGCGCAGCGTGCTGCGGTCCTACGGCAAACTGCTGGTCAAGCAATCGGCCGCCGAGATGGGCGCGGAACTCAAGTGGCTGGCCGGATTGCTCGGCGCGGCGCGGGACGCGGAGGTGCGCGCCGACCGGTTCGCCGCGCTGCTGGCCGAGCACGCCGAGCACGCCGACCCGGCCGCCCTCGACGCCGTCACCGCGCGTCTGGCGCAGGCCGAACGGGATCGTTATCGCGCGGCGCACGACGATGTGCTGACCGCGCTGGACGACGCGCGTTACCGCGCGTTGCGGGAAGAACTGTCCGGATGGCGCACCGATCCGCCCTTGCGCCACTCCCGCGCCGCGGCGTCCGCGACGGACGTCTTCGGGGAAGTGTTGCGCCGCGACCTCGACCGGGTGCAGAACCTGGTCCGCGCCGAGCCCACCGTCGACCCGAGCGAACGGGTGGAACTGCTGCACGACATCCGCAAGAGCGCCAAGCGGCTGCGGTACGCGTGCGAGGCGGCGGAGCAGGTGCTCGGCGAGGAGGCCGCCGAGCGCGGCAGCCGCGCCAAGAAGCTGCAAACCGTGCTCGGCGATCACCGCGACGCGGTGGAATCGCACGCCGCGATCCGGCACCGGGCGACCGAGGCGGTAGCGGCAGGCGAGGACGCCGGGCTCTACGAGGTTCTCGCGGCGGCGGAGGACGCCGCGGCCGGGCGTGAGCTGAGCCGCTACCCGGCCACCGCCGCCGCCGTGTTCGAACAGGTCATCACGGGGTGATCCGGCGGCGCGCCGCTCCCGTTCACGCAGGGTAGGTGAAGGACACTTTGCGCTCCGCCGGGTCGGCCGACAGCAGCCGCACCCGCACCGCCTCGCCTTCCGGTGGTTTTCCCACGCACGGCCCGAGCACCGGTGGGTCGGCGACGAAGACCACCGCCGGCCGGTTGCCGTTGGCCTCGCGCACCACGACGGCGTCGAACTCCGCACCGATCCGCCGCGCCAGCACGCTCGACTCGGTCAGATCGATGCAGGCGCGCTCGATTTTGCCCGCGACGCTGTCGCTGCGCCGCATGGCGTCGGCCGCGCCCGTCAGCCCGTCCCGCACCCAGCGCGGCACCTCGGCTCCCGCGCAGCGGGCGAGGCAGATCTCGGTCGCGAACCGGTCCGACAACCGCCGCAAAGGGGCGGTGACGTGCGCGTACGGGGCCCCGATCGCACTGTGCCGCAGGGTGTCGGGCCCGGGCGGCTCCCCGGCCGCGCCGTCGACCACGGTGTAAGACGCTCCGCGCAGTAGGGTGGTCGCCTCGGACATCAGCACCAGCGCCGCGGGCGTGCCGGGGTCCAGCCGGGCCAGCATCTGCCCGACCGGTTCGTCGGCGGACCAGGCCACGCCCAGCGCCTGCGCGGTCCGGCGCATCGACTCGAGCGCGGGTTCGGAAGGGGGCGGCATGGTGCGCAGCAGCGCGACTCGCTCCCGGGCGGGCGCGTCCCCGTCCAGCATGATCCGCGCCGCGCACATGCCGGTGAGCAGCGAGACCTGCTCGTTCCAGTCGTCGGCGGCGGTGCGCGGTTCCACCACCAGCCGCCAGTGCCCGTCGGCGTGCTCGTCCTCGATGATGGTTTGCGCGGGCAACCGCAGCCCGATCGCGCCGCGCGCCACCCCCGCCTCGATGCGCCGCGTGCCGAATTCCGGCAGGGCCGCGATCGAGGGATGCAGGCTGCCGGACTCCGCGTCGGCCTGCACGCGCAGGTAGTCGAGCCGGGCGCGGGAGCGCACCAGCGCACGGACCACCGAGAACCGCACCGGTTCGGCTTGGTCGTCGAGCTCGATGGTCCACAGCGCGGCCGGACGCGGCTGGTCGGGAAGCAGGCTCGCGGAATTCTCCGACAGCACCGGCGGGTGCAGTGGAACGGTGCCGTCGGGAAGATAGAAGGTTTGCCCTCGCGCGCCGGACTCTTTGGCGAGCGCGCCGTCGGGGTAGATCACGGCACCCACATCGGCGATGGCGTAATGCACGGTGAAACCGCTGGGAGTGCGTTCGATATGCAGGGCCTGGTCCAGATCCATGGCCCCGGGCGGGTCGATCGTCACGAACGGGATGTCCGTGCGATCGACCCGGTCGCCCGCGAACGCGTCCACCGCGTCGCGGGCCTCCGCGCTGGCCTCGGCGGGATACGCCGAGGCCAGGCCGAACTCCGATCGTATGGCGCCGAAATCGATCGGTGCCGAGACGATCCGCTGGTGGAGTTCCACGCTTGCGCGCCGGTCCTACTGCAGCGCCAGCATGGTGCCGTTCAACTGGTCGAACGGCCCGTAGACGGTGAAGGTGACCCGGCCACCCGGGACCGAGGACGACACCTGAGCCGCGGCGTCCAGCGCCTCGCCGAAGGAGGCGGCGGACGGATGCGGCAGCCCGGCGAGAGCCAGGCCGACGTGGTTCTGGTGAACCCATACCGTGTCCGCGGGACTCAGGTCGACCTGAACCCCACCCGGCAGCGGGGTCACCGCGACCGCGCTCGCCGAACCCGCACCCAGCACCGCAAAAATCGAAGCGGCGCCCGCGACCAATGCGCCGGCGACCATGGAGCGAACTACTCGCATATGTATTGAGACCTGCTTTCCCGCGATCGAAGAACGAAGGGCCCGGTGCTGCCCCGCATCGGGCCTTGCCAACGGCGACTACTTTATGACGTCGATCACGCTCAGGGCCAGTTCCGAACGAATCGGGCAACGGAAATTCCGGCCGCGCGACATGAGCGAGGTCGCGCTGCTAACGTGGCCCGCCGTGACGGGCGTCCGGTTCGCCCGCGCCTTCGGAAATGTCCCACACGTCGACAATTTGGGAGCTTCACGCCTATGTCATCGATTTTGTACGACTACCTGTTGCCTCTGCTGGGCCCCGAGCAGGCCGCGTACTGGGCTCAGGTTTTCGTGATCAACCCGGTCTGACCGCGCGATTCTTTTTCCCACTACTCGTCGCCTCCCGTTCACCTCACGGGAGGCGACGGTGGTCAGAGCCCGCTAGCATGCCGCCTCGTGACAAGAACTACCGCCGCTATCGCGGCCAGTGCCACCCTCTTCGCCCTGCTCCTCACCGGTTGCGGCGAGGACAAGACCAGCGACGCCACCTCGTCCGCCACCACGACGGCGGCGCAGGCCGCCGCCCAGGTCGACAGCGTGAAGGCGGGCGCGTTCCTCGTCAGCTTCCGCGGCGCGTTTCCCAAGCTGGCCGAAGGCAAGGACGACGCGAAGATCGCGAGCATCCTGACCGAGACCTGCGGGGACATCAAAGCGGGTAAGTCCGAGGACGACGTCGTCAAGAACATCACCAAGCGCGCGGGCGGCGCCACCCAGCCCAGCGCCGAGGAAGCCAAGGCGATCTACCAAATGGCCAAACTCATGTGCTGACCCCGGCCTTCAGGCGTGCTTCGCATACCCGATCGATTTCCCGCGGCACGGAAACTCCGAGGCTTCGGGCAGGGGCGCGAAGCAGCCCCGGCGGGCGGACGAGTTGGTCTGTAAGCCGGATCCTGTCCCCGGCCCTGGGGCCGGGGGGCGGCCATCCATCTGGGCACTCCGTCGCCGGGTGCCTCGAGCGGTCCACCCGCAGGCTCGGGCGAGCAGCCCTCGAACGCCTGCGCAGCCGCACCGCGGACGGTGCGACCTTCGACCTTGCTCCGGGCGGGGTTTACCCAGCCGCCCCGGTCACCCGGGGCGCTGGTGCGCTCTTACCGCACCGTTTCACCCTTACCCACGGCCGCGAGGCCGTGGGCGGTTTGTTTTCTGTGGCACTTTCCCGCGGGTCACCCCGGGTTGCCGTTAACAACCGCCCTGCTCTGTGGAGTCCGGACTTTCCTCGGCGCCGGGCGGCGGCACTGCCGTGCCCGTTCCCGACGCCGCGGCCGCCCGACCAACTCGTCCGCCGTCCCAGGATACTGGGTACGGTTGGTGGCCATGGAACGTGTCGAGGTCGGCTTCCCCTCCGGAAGCGAACAGTGCGCGGCGTGGCTATATCGCCCGGACGGCGCACCCAAACCCCGCCCGCTAGTGGTGATGGGACACGGCCTGGGGGCCAATCGGGAAATGGGACTGGATCGGTACGCGCGGCGATTCGCCGCCGCGGGAATAGCGGTCCTGGTTTTCGACTATCGGCATTTCGGTGCCAGTCAGGGCACACCACGCCAACTGCTGAGCATCGGGCGCCAGCGCGCGGACTGGCATGCCGCCATCGCGTACGCGCGCACGCTGCGCGGCATCGACGCGACCCGGATCGCGTTGTGGGGCACGTCTTTCGGGGGCGGTCACGTGCTGTCGGTCGCGCCGGACGACGCCTACCTCGCGGCCGTGGTCGCGCAGGTGCCGTTCACCAGCGGTCTGTCCTCGGCACTGGCCAAGGGGCCGATCAGCTCCATCAAGGTCGCCACCATCGCCGCAGCCGATCTGCTGCTCGCGCCGATTCGGCGCAAGCCGATCGGGATCCGGCTCGCCGGACGCAAGCGCGCCGCGGCGCTGATGAGCGCGCCCGATGTGCCGGACGGCTTCCGCAGGCTGACCGACGAGAGCGAGACCTACGAGCCGAAAGTGGCTGCGCGAGTGGCGTTCTCCGCGCTCTTCGACGCACCGGGGCGACGCGCGAAAGCCCTGAAGATGCCGGTGCTGTACGCGCTGTGCGACGACGACTCCGTGGCGCCGGTGAAATCGGCGCTGCGCGCCGCCGAGCGCACCAAGCACGCGGTGGTGAAGCGTTATCCCGCCGGGCATTTCGACATCTATTTCGACGAGGTCTTCGAGAAGGCGGTTTACGACCAGACCGAATTCCTGGTGTCGGTGCTGCGACCCTAGGTGGTCAGCGGCCCGGTGCTATGCCGCCGGGCCGCACCTCGGTGCCGCGCTGATCGAATTGCGAAAGAGCCCGCGTCGAGCGGAAAACCTGTCGGTGCCCGGCGCTACAGTCCGTACCGTGCATTCCGCCGTGGTAGCCGACATCGTCCGCCACATCGTCCCGCTCGACGGGCTCGAGCAGCAGCACATCGACACGACGCTCGCCTGGCTCGCGTCGACTCATGACATCTTCCGGCGGATCAAGCCCGCCACGCCGCCGCGGCATCTGGTCTCCTATGTCGTCCTGGTCGATCCGCACGCGCGGGCGGTGCTGCTGGGCGAGCACCGCCGCTCCGGATTGTGGCTGCCGACCGGCGGGCACGTCGATCCCGGCGAGCATCCGCTCGAGACCGCCCGGCGCGAAGCGGCCGAGGAGATCGGCATCCAGGCGCGGTTCGACGTCATCGGACCCGATCCGCTGTTCCTCACCGTCACCACCACGGTCGGCTCCGACCCCCACGAGGACGTCAGCCTCTGGTACGTCATCCGTGGCGACCGCACCCACTACCACGCCCTCGACCCGGGCGAGTTCGATGGCGAGCGTTGGTGGGGCATCGCGGGCGCTGTCCTTCCCCACACCGACCCTCACCTCGGACGATTCCTCACCAAACTCGACGGCGCGCTCGGGCGGCGCACCGGCTGAGACCGCCCCGAGTCGACGGAGCCGGCCGATGCTGTCACGATGGCGCGGATGATTGTCAGGCTTGCGCGGGAGGACGACCTCGCCGGTTTCTCCGAACTGGCGGGTCAGGTCGAGCACTGGTTCGGCGCGGCCGCCGACGACGCCGAATTCCGTGCCGCCGTGCTGCGGCACGTGGAGCGGGGTACGGCGCTCGTCGCCCGGTCCGCGGGCGCGGAGGTGCTCGGCGGCCTCCTGTTCGGGCCGAAGCCGCCGATCTACCGGGTGCGCTGGCTGGTCGTCGCGGAACAAGCGCGCGGGCACGGCATCGGGCGGACCTTGATCGCGGACGCGATCCGCCGGTACGTCCCCGCCCCGGGCACGCTCGAAGTGGTCACCTTCGGTCCTGATCATCCCGGCGCGATCGCCAGCGGTGCGCGCGCGTTCTACCAGAGCATGGGTTTCCATCCCGCGGAAGACGCGGCTCCCGGTCCGGAAGGCGGTTCTCGGCAGGTCTATCGACGTCGCGTGTGAGGGCGGGTCAGCGCCGGCGGAACGCGCGCCAGAGGATGAACGCGAGGGTGGAGGCGGGAATGGCGGCGAGAATCGGCTTGTCGCGCAGCGTCTCCAGCAGTGTGCGGCCCGGACGGGTCACCGGTCCGGGGATGCCCGCGGCGCCGCGTTCGGCTGCCGCGGCGGCCTCCGCCTCGACTTGTTCGGCGCGCTCGGCGGCGCGTCGAACCGACTCCGATATCGGTGTCTCCCGCCGGTCGGCGTCCTCGGCCGACTGCCGTGCGGTGGATCCTGGCTCCGTGGTTGCTGCCGCGCCGGCGGAGACCGCTTCCGCAGCCGCGCTCTCCGGGGCCTGCTCGGAAACCACCGTCTCCGGCTCGCCGCCCGTACCGGCGGCACCGCCGAACTCCGCCGCCGCGTCTTCCGAGATCTGCGCCGAACTCACCGTCTCGGTCTTGCCGCCCGCAGCGGCCGACTCCGCCGCGCCCACCGGACGCGAACTCACGGTCTCCCGCTTCCCCGCGGTACCACCGGCCTCCGCAGCCGCAGTCTCCGGGGCCTGTGCCGAAGTCACCGCTTCTGATTCGTCGTCCGCACCGGCACCGCGGAACTCCGCCCCCGCGTCTCGCGGATCCTGCTCCGAGGTCACCGTCTCGGGCTCCGGCGCGGCACCGACGGCGCCGCTGGCCTGCACGGCCGCGTCCTCGGGGACCTGTGCCGCACCGGGTGTGCCCGTGCCGTCGCCGCGGTCCTGGCCGGGCGTGTCCGCCGTGGGGTCCCCGTTCCGGCTCGTCCCGGCCGCACCGCTCACCGCGCCCGCCGCACCGTGGGACGGCTGCCCGATCCCGGAGGACCCACCGGCGGTGCCCGGAGCGTCGTCGGTCCCCTTGTCCGCGGGTTTGCGATCGTTCATGGCTGTCTCCTGTGCTCGGCGTCGCGGTGCGGGACGGACGTCTCGGATGCCGTCGCCGCCCGGATACCCTGCGGATGCACGGGCAAACCGGACCTCGGAGGCCGCCATTCCATCTCGAATTCCCGGCGCGGATCGCCCGGGGCGATCGGCCCACCACCCCCGGTCCGCACGAAGCCGTGGCGCAGGTACAGCCGCTCGGCGAAGGAATTGTGCTCGGCGAACTCCAAGCGGACGACGTCGTGCCCACCCGCGACCGCCCAGTCGAGCACCGCGCGGACCAGCCGGTCCGACACACCGGTCCCCCGCGCCCGCGGCGCTACCCACATCGAGATCACATGCACGCCACCGCGTTCGGGGTCGGGCATGCCCGCGACCGTCCCCACCGCGTCACCGCCCGACTCGGCGACGAACTGCGCCCGATCCGACAGCGCGCGCCGCCAGTCGCTCTCGGTGCGGGCCTGCGCCTCGGCCAGGGTGGTGCCGAAGAACTGCGGAGCGTCGGTCAGCGCCGCGATCCGGACGCGCCGGAACAGCGCCCAGTCGTCGGGCACGAGCAATCTGATCGCGTGTGTCGAGACGTCCATCCGAATGTCTCTACCCCGATCGCCGGACTCCTGCATAACGGAAATAGGCGACGCGGTCGAGGACGGAGGCGCTGTCCACGCCCCCCGGTCGGCGATCCTCGTGTCCTGGAACTCGGTGCGCAACCGCCGTGCCGCCTGCCGCCGGTCGCCATCACCGGGATCGGCGGCCGAGAGCACCTCGTCCAAGCGCAGCCCAGCTCGCCGATGTTCAGCTCGCTCATCGTGTTCAGGTAATCGCCCGGTACGTCGATCACCGTGAACCGGCGGGCCCCGTACTGCTTCCAGCCGTTGTCGGCGCTGTCGAACATGCTGCCGACGGTCTTGTTCGCCAGTCGGTACGCGACCGCCGCTCACCCGAGTCTGCGCAACCCGGCGAATTCCAGTCCGGCGAAAGTAGCGACCACCGCCGCGCCGACGAGCAGGAACGCCAGGCCGAGTCCGGTCAGCGCGAGGATGTCCGATCCCGCCAGTCCCGTCATCCCCGCGGCCGACAGCACGTTGACCGCCACGACCACCTGCGCGTGGCGTGCGGGCACCTCGGGGCGCCGGGCGATCGTCAGTAACGCGAGCGCCCCACCGAGCATGACGACGCCGAACGCGATGCTCCAGCCGATCGGCAGCCCGAGCGGGTCACGCAGCAGTCCCGCTCCGGCGAGCAGCAGCCCGCCGAAGATTCCCGTGCTCCAGCCGTCCACGCGCAGCGCGGAGCGCAGGAACGCGGCGCCGTCGCGGCGGGCCAGGGTGGATCCCATGTCGTCCTCCAGTTCATCGATCTGCCGGAGCCCCGTCGGCTCCGGCACCAACCCTGCTGACCGAAAGTGGCCGTCTCAATAACCTCGGAGGTCATGGCGGCACCGCGCGATAGGGTGCTTAGCTGGTCGAATGACATCGGTGCGGACACCTTCGCGAGCGGGCATCCTGCTGCGCGAATGGCGGCAACGGCGCAGGCTCAGCCAGCTCGATCTGGCGCTGGCCGCCGACACCTCCGCGCGGCACCTGTCGTACCTGGAGACCGGCCGGGCCGCACCGAGCCGGGCGATGGTGCTGCGGCTGTGCGAGACGCTGGAGGTGCCGTTGCGCGAACGCAACACGGTGCTGGTCGCCGCCGGTTTCGCGCCCGCTTACCGGGAGAGCGGCCTGGACGACGCCCATCTCGCGTCGGTCCGCGCCGCACTGGACACCATGCTGACCGCGCACCAGCCGTATCCGGCGGTGGTGATCGATCGCCTGTGGAACGTGGTGGTGGGCAACGCGGCGATGAGCGTGCTGATGGACGGCGTTCCCGAGCACGTGCGCGCGCCGCGACCGAACGTGTACCGGCTGGTGCTGCATCCGGACGGGCTCTCGGCCCGGTTGGCCAACCTCGCTCAGGTGCGCGGACTGTTCCTGGAGCGGCTGGGCAGGCAGGTCGGCGCGAGCGGTGACGCGGAACTGGCCGCACTGTACGAGGAGGTGTCGGCCTACCCCCATCCAGCCGGAGCGGGCGGATCGGAAGCGGAGGCAGGCGCGCCGCCGAGCCCGTTCGAGGTGCCGATCCGGATCCGGACGCCGGTCGGCGAATTGTCGATGTTCAGCACGATGGCCACCTTCGGCGCGCCCGCCGACGTGACGCTGTCGGAGCTGGCCATCGAATTGTTCTACCCCTTGGACGACTTCACCGCGGCCGCGCTGCGCGAGGCGGCGGCCGCGGCGAACGCGTGAGCGACGCTCAGGCGTCCAGCATGGTTTCGTCCCACTCGCGATCCAGGTCCGGGTCGGCGGCGGAGAGCACCTCGTCCAGGCGCAGGCCCAGCTCGCCGATGTTCGGTTCGCTCATCATGTTCAGGTGATCGCCCGGCACGTCGATCACCGTGAACCGGCGGGCCGCGTACTGCTTCCAGCCGTTGTCGGCGCTGTCGAACATGCTGCCGACGGTCTTGTGCGCCAGGTCGACGCCCGGCGGCAGCCCCTCGGTCGCGCGCAACAGCGTGATATCGCGGTCGTACGGCGCGAGCTTGTAGTCCAGCATCGCCGAGTAGTTGGCGTAGAACACCTCGTAGAGCCGCCGGATCGCCTGCGGCGAGCTGTCGGCGGGCAGGATGCCCGACCGCACCGACTCCGCCAGCATCGCCGCGAACAACTCCTCGGAATTGTGCACGTCGGGCTCGAAATCCACCAAGGCGGACCGGCTCCCGCGCGCGTACCACAGCAGCTCGAGAAAGAACCACCGGATGAGTTTCTCCTCCGGGATCGGCATCCGCGTGCGAGCGCGCAGCGCCATCGTGTCCAGCAGCGTCACGCTGGACACCTCGTGCTCGGGAAGCTGCCGGGCCATCTCCAGGGCGACGTAGCCGCCGAACGACCAGCCCGCCAAGTGATACGGGCCGGTCGGATGAACCCGTCGTACGGCCTGCAAGTACGACTCGGCCATCGCCGGGATGGTCTTCTCCGGCGCGCTACCGGGATCCGCGCCCGCCGCCTGCAACCCGTACACCGGTCGATCGGGGTCCAGGTACCGCGCGAGAGTCAGGTAGCACAACACGTTTCCGCCGATCGGGTGCACCAGGAACACCGGCGGCTTGGCACCGCCCACGCTGATCGGCACCAGCGGGTCGAACGTGCGCCGGACGTCGCCCGCCCGCACCAGCGTGGCGAGCCCGGCGGCGGTCGGCGCGCCGATGAACGCGTCCAGCGGCACCTCGACGCCCCATCGGCGCGACAACGCCATCACCACGCGCATCGCGCCGATCGACGTGCCGCCCGCGGCGAAGAAGTCGTCGTCGACGCCGATCGCGCGCAGTCCCGCGTACTCGGCCAGCAGTTCGACCGCCGACCGCTCGTACTCGTCGGCGGGCTCGCGCCGCGCCGACACCGAATCCGTGGCGTCCTCCCCGTAATCGCGCAGCGTCGCGTCGTCGCGCTTGCCGCTGGGCGTGCGAGGCAGTTCGTCGAGCCAGACGAACCGGGTGGGCACCATGTGCGCGGGCAGCATCGAGCGCAGATCGTGCCGCAGCGCGGCCAGATCGGTCTGCTCGGCCGCGCCGACCAGGAACGCGATCAGCGAGCCGTCGATGCCGCCGAAACCGCGGGCCACCACGGCGGCCTCGGTGATGCCGGGGAACTTCTCGACCAGGCCCAGGATGCACAGTTCCACTTCGGCCGGCTCCACCCGGAAGCCGCGGATCTTGACCTGGCTGTCGCTGCGGCCGAGGCAGACGATGTCGCCGGAGAACAGCCGGACACCGAGGTCGCCGGTGCGGTAGCGGATGCCGCCCGCGTGCGTGGCGACGAACCGCTGTGCGGTGAGCGCGGGCCTGCCCTCGTAGCCGCGGGCGATGCTGCGGCCGCCGAGGTAGATCTCGCCGATCACGCCGTCCGGCACCGGCCGCAGGGCGCTGTCGAGCAGTTCGACGGTGTCGCCGTCGACGGCGCGGCCGATGGGCGGCAGCGCGGGGAACTCGTCGGCCGGACCCGTGAGCGTGAACTTGGTCGCGACATGGGATTCGGTGGGGCCGTACTGGTTCTCCAGCACCAGGCCCGGCACCACTTTGCAGAGCGCGCGGATCTCATCGGTGATGCGCAGCTGCTCGCCGGAGGAGATCAGCACCTTGAGCTCGGTCGGGAACATCCGCCGCCCCACGGCGGCCTCGGCGAACGCCTGCAAGGCCACATACGGCAGGAACAGTCGTTCGATGCCCTCCTCCACCACCGTGTGCAACAACTGCTCGACGTTCGAGCGCAGATCGGCCGAGCTCACGCGCAGGGTCGCCCCGGCCGCGAGGGTGGTGAAGATCTCCTGGAACGACACGTCGAAACTCAACGGCGCCAATTGCAGTGTGCTCAGCAGGCCGGTGCCGGTGACCGCGCGATTCTGCCACTCCACCAGGGAGGTCAAGCCGCGGTGCGGCATCGCGACGCCCTTGGGCTCCCCGGTCGACCCGGACGTGAACAGCACGTAGGCCACCGCGTCGGGCGAGATGTGATCCGGCAGCGCGACCTCGGCGCCGGGCGCGGAGTCGTCGTAGGGCGCGGAGTCGTCGAAGAGCGCGGCACTGTCCAGCACCAAGGCGGCGTCGTCGACGATGTCGCGATAGGCGGTGTCGGCGATCACCCGGTGCGGGCGGGCGCGATCGATCATCAGATTCAGCCTGGCCCGCGGATAGCTGACGTCCAGCGGGACGCACGCGGCGCCGATCCTGGTCAGGGCGAGCACGAGCAGCACCAGCTGCGGGCGGCGCCCCATCAGGATGCCGACCCGGTCGCCCGGCGACACCCCGAGTCCCACCAGGCGCCGGGCCAGCCGATCGGAGCGCTCGATCATCTCGTCGTAGGTGACCGATTCGTCGTCACCGGCCAGGGCGACGCGGGCGGGGTTGAGCGCGGCCGCCTCGGCCACCAGCGTGCCCACGTCGCGCGCGGTCGCGGGACCGACGCCACGGTCGATCGCCCCGTCGGGATCGGCGACTATGCCGGCCAGCATGCGCAACTGGGTCAGCGCCACGGTCTCGCACTGCTCGGCGGTCAGCGTGTGATCGCCGTCGACCCGCAACCACATCCGGCCGTCGCGCGGGTCGGTGGCCGCGGTCACCAGCAGCTGGAAGTTGGTCTCCTCCCGCGCGTCGAAGTCCAGCAGGCGCACCCCGTCCAGCACCAGCATGGGCTGGAAGACGTGATAGTTGACGAAGTTGAACGCCGTCTCGAAGACCGGCCCGCCGTCGGCCAGGATCGACCGCAGCGGGTAGCGGCGGAACGGGTAGGCCTCGCGCTCGCGCCGGGCGAGCTGCTCCACCGCGGCGCGCCAGGTGGTCGCGGTCCGGTCCAACCGGATCGGCAGCGTGTTGAGGAACAACCCGGCCACGCGTTCGGCGCCGGCCCGGTCCGGGCGGCCGTGGCTCACCACGCCGGTGGTGACGTCCGTGCGGCCGGTGAGCGCCCGCAGCGCCAGGCAGTGCGCGGCCAGATAGACCGATTTCTCCGGAACCTGGTGGCGCGTGGCGAACGCCGACACCCGTTCGGCCAGCGCGCGCGGCACCAGGGCCCGGGCCTGCGGCACGCCCGCGACCACCGGCTGGTGCACCCCCAGCGCGGTGAGCGCGGTGGGTTCGGCCCCGGCGAGCGCGGTCCGCCAGTACGCGCGGGCCGCGGGGTCGTGCGCCGCGCCCTGCTCGGCCTGCGCGTACTCGGCCAGCACGGTGGCCGGATGCGGGGTGGCCTCCACCTGGGTCCGGGTCATGCCGAGGTGGTTGAGGTAGTCCAGCAGCAGTTCCAGCACCGACGTGGCGACGCTCCAGCCGTCCAGGATGGCGTGGTGGAAGCTCAGCACCAGGTCCACCGTGCCGACCGGTTCCTGCGGGCCGGGGCGGACGAACGCCCGGATGGCGAACAGCGGGGCCACCGAGATGTCGTACTGGGCGTGGGTGCGCTCTTGGAGATAGATCTCGATCAGGTCCTCGCCGTCCGCCTCGTCCATCGCCCCCAGGTCGACGATCTCGAGCTCGTAGGGCGGCGCGACGTGCACGATCTGCAGCGGGACCGAATGCCTGCTCAGTTCGAACGACGAACGCAGCGCGGGTTGCCGCCGCACCAGCCGGTCCACGGCCTGCCGGAATTGCGCTGTATCCCAGGGGATTTCGAGCCGGTAGCGGAACGCGTCCTTGTAGGTGACCGAGTCGGTGCGCTCGATGCTGTGATACAGCATGCCCAGTTGCAGGGCCGTCGCCGGAAAGGCGTCCTCGGCTTGGTGCAATGCCGCCCGGTCGATCAGCGGCACCGTCTGCAGGGGCGCCGCGACGAGCTCACGGTCGTCGCGCCGGTCATCGCGCACGACGCGGGCCAGCTCGGCGATGGTCGGCGCCTGGTAGAAGGCGTCCACGTCGAAGTAGAGCCCCGCGCGTTCGGCGGCGGTGCGCACGGCCAGCGCGAGGATGGAATCGCCGCCGTGGGTGAAGAAGTTGTCGTGCACGCCGATCGACTCGACGCCGAGCACGGTTTGCCAGACCTGCGCGAGCCTGGCTTCGACAGCGGTTCGCGGTTCGCGGCCGACGACCGGCTCGGCGCCGTGGCCGAGCACGAGGTGTTCGGCGAGCGCGCGCCGGTCCAGCTTCCCGTTGCGGGTCAGTGGGATGCGGTCCACCCGGATCAACCGGGAGGGCACCATGTAGCGGGGCAGCCGGGCCGTGAGCTGCTCGGCGATCCGCTCGCCGGAGACGTCCTCCCCGACGAAGTAGCCGACCAGTTGCACGCCGTGTGCCTCTGAGACTTCGTCCACCACGGCCGCCGCGCGCACCCCGGCGCAGCCCAGCATCGCGTTCTGCACCTCGCCGAGGGTGATCCGGTTGCCGCGGATCTTCACCTGGTCGTCGAAGCGGCCCAGGTACTCGAGGTTGCCGTCCGGCAGCCACCGCGCCAGGTCGCCGGTGCGGTACCGGCGGCGTCCCGGCACCCCGCGATCGTCGACGAACGCCGCCGCGGTCAGCTCCGGCCTGCCGCGATAGCCGCGGGCCACGCCGACGCCCGCGATGTTCAGCTCCCCCGGCACGCCGACCGGCACCCGGCGTCCGATGTGGTCGAGCACGAGCAGGTCGATGTTGTCGATGGGGCGCCCGATCGGCACCACGTCGAGCGGTTCGTCGGCGGGGCAGTCGAAGTAGGAGACGTCGACGGTGGCCTCGGTCGGGCCGTAGAGGTTCACCAGCTGCGGCGCTGTCGCCCCGGCCGCGGCGAAGACCGCGTGGAACCGGCGCACCAGCGCCGGCGGTAGCGCCTCGCCGCTGCAGATCACCCGGCGCACGCTGCCGATCCGCGCGACCGTCGCCGGATCGGCCGCCAGCTCGTCGACGAACGCCGCCAGCATGGAGGGCACGAAATGCAGCACCGTCACGGCGTGCGCGGCGATCGCCTCGGCGATGCGACGCGGATCGCGCTCCCCGCCCGGTTCCAGCAGCGCCACCCGGGCGCCCGTGATCGCCCACCAGAACAGTTCCCACACCGACACGTCGAACGTGACCGGCGTCTTCTGCAGGATGACGTCCGCCTCGTGCAGGGGGTAGCGCCGCTGCATCCAGACAAGGCGGTTCACCACCGACCGATGCTCGATCATGACGCCTTTGGGCACGCCCGTGGAACCCGAGGTGTAGATGATGTAGCTGAGATCCGCTGGATGCGAGACGTTTTCGATCCCGCGCGCCGGGACGGTGTCGGCGACCGCGATCCTGGTGACGCCCAGCTCGTCGAAGACCGCCCGATGCCGCTCCCCCGCCACGACGAAGCGAGCCCCGCAATCGGCGAGCACTGTCTCGATGCGGGCGGCCGGGAAGTCCGGGTCGAGCGGCACGTAGGCGCAACCGGCCCGCAACACACCGAAGATCGCGACGAGCATCTCGGTCGAGCGGGCCAGCACCACCGGCACGCATTCGTTGCCGGTCGCGCCCAGCGCGCGCAGCCTCGCGGCGAATCCGTCCGCCAGCGCGGACAATTGGGCGTATCGCAGCGGTTCTTCCCCCGACCCGGCGACCGGTTCGATCGCGATGCGTTCCGGATGCCGGGCGGCCACCTCGGCGACCAGCCGGTCGAGGGTGGTGTACGGGAAGTCCTCGCGCGGACCGGATTCGAACGCCGCGATGGCCGCCCGCTCGCGCGCGGGCATCAGCGGCAGCGCCGAGATCGGCTCCTCGGGCCGGTCCAGCGCCGCCACCAGCAGGGCGCCGATGCCGCGCACGACCGACTCCAAGGGGAAATTCTCGTCGAAGACGTCCCGGTCGTAATAGAGCTGAAGGTTCAGCGAGCCGTCGCGCGCGTGCTCGACGCCGAGGATGTTCAGCGCCTCGAGTACCGTGCCCGGATTGACGATGTCCAGGGTGCCGAGGATCTTGTCTAGGTGATCCGACGGCGGCATCTTGATGTAGGAGTACGCCACGTCGAACAGCGGGGGCGCCGTCGGGTCGCTGCTGAGCGCGCGGGCCAGGTCACCGTAAGGAAAACGCTCGTAGCGCTTGAGTTCCCGGATCTGCGCGGCGACCTCGGTGGCGACCGCCGACAGCGGTCGGGCGGGGTCGACGCGGATGCGCAGGGGCACCACGTTCGTGCGGTGCCCGGAGGTGCGGAAGGTCTCCGGGCTGTGCCGGTTGAGCATCGGGACCCCGATCACCACCTCCTCGGAGCGGTGGATGGTGGTCAGGTAGGCGGCCAGCGCCGAAACGGTGAACGCGAAGACGGAGAAGCCGGTGGCTCGGATGCGGTCCAAGAACGCCGGTTCCACGACCACGCGCTGCCGTCCCCGGTTGACGTCGGGCGTGCTCGCCCGGCCGGAGAACAGGGCGGGGACCACGCCTTCGAAGCGGCGCACCAGCGCGTCGCGATCGGCCACCCACTGCGCGGAGGACAGGTATTCCTCGTGCTCGGCGGCGATCTTGCGGTAGGTCGCGGCGCCGCGGTCGGTCTGCTCGGTCACCGGATCCGGCTCGGCGAGTTCTTCGAGCGACAGGTCCGTGCGACCGTAGGTGTCCACCAGGGCGCTCCACAGCGCGTTCACGCCCCAGCCGTCGATCATGGCGTGGTGCATCGCCACGTACAGGTGGAAGTGGTCGGGCCCGTCGACCAGCGCGGCGATCCGGAACGGCTGCCGCGGCGGCGACGGCGTCACGTTGGCCCGGTTCACCCAGTCGCGACGGGCCGCGGCGGGATCCGACGCCCAGCTGAGATCGACCAGCTCGACCTCGGGTAGCTCGTCGGAGACCCACTGCCAGAAACGACCCTCGGAGAACTCGAATCGCAGGCGCAGCGCGTCATCGGCGAGCAGGGCCCGGCGCACCACCGCCCGCAACCGGGCCATATCGAAAGGCTCGTCCAGAAACGCGCAGTAGGCGTTTCGGGTGACCGGCGCCGGGGCATACCGGTAGGCGACGGACAGCACATCGCGCTGGTACGCGCTGACCGGCCAGGCTTCGGGGGGTCTCTCGGAAGTAGCACTCGGTTCGAATGTCACAGTCACTCCTATCGCGACAGTCGCGGCACCGGCCGTGCGCGGATCTAACCAAGCCCACCCTGATCGCTGACACGCAAAGCTGCTACCACACTTATCCAGTTATCGATATCGCGAATCACGGCATCGGCTGTGCCGATGCCGCGACTCTGCTGTTGTATCGCGGTGTATGCGGGCCGGTCAGCAGGCCGACAGCAGCGCGCGCACGCTTTCGTCGGCGAGCCGATCGGCTCGTTCGCGCGAGACCGCGGGCTCGACGTAGCCGATGTTGAGCGACAGCTCGTTGTGCGTCGCGTTGGCGGTGGCCATGATGAAGCCGCTGACGGACATGCCGGAGACGAATTGCGCGCCTTCCAGCTGCCAGGCGCCGATCTTGTCCGGGAAGGGGTAGCTGCCCAGGTAGGTCATGCAGAGATGACCCGGGCCGCGGGTGTCCATGAGCTTCACCGTGGACGCGCTGGCGGCCACCGACTTCGGCGCGGCCACCTTCAGTAGGTTCAGCGCGGACAAGTGATCACGTCGTTGCATCCGCGCGCCGTATTCGCGCTCGATCTCCGCGGCGATCTCCCACAGCGAGGCCCACGGCGCGTACTTCGCCGGGGTGGCGATCATGCCCTGATAGGTGCCGACCTCGGTGTCACCGGCGGCGCCGTCGAGGTGGTCGCGGAAGTTGACCGAGCTGCCGACGGTGTACCAGGTCGCCTTCTCGGTGCCGGCCTCCCTGGCCGCCGCGATCAGCAGCGCGGCCGACAGCGCAGCCTGCAGGCCGACGCCGTGGCGGTCGCATCCCGCGGTGAGCGCCTCGAGCTGGTCGCCGTCGAGGCTGCGGTGCACCACCCGGCTGCGCCGCTGCGCGGGCGGCGCGAGCGTGGTCGGCTCCAGCCTGCGCGGTTTGCGCAGCTGCGACTTCTGGTCGCGCAGAAATGAACTCGCGGTGCGCAGCGCACCGCCGGCACCTTGGAAGCGCGGCGGGAACAGCTCCTCCGGGCCCGGCCGGACCGGCGCGGGCGCGAAGTCGCCCCCTTCCCCGGCGGCCACTTGGAGCACCTGCTTGGCCACCGACAGCGCGCTCTCGCCGTCGGCGATGGCGTAGTGCAGCGTGACGATCAGCTCGTTGGTGCCGTCGGTCTCCTTGATCAGCACCGCCCTGGCCAGCGGGCCGGTGCGCCAGTCGAACGGCTCACGCAATTCCACCTCGTCGGCCTCGGCCAGCCAGTTCGTGCTGTCCTCGGATTCGATCACCCGCAGCGGGATCGGCGCCTGTACCGGCACGAATCGCGGTGCGGTGCCGTCCGGTTCGGCGGCGACGGCGACCCGCAGGAGCGGATGTCGGCGCTGCACCTCGTCCAAGCCCGCGCGAATCCGCTCGACCTCGACGTGTCCGCGGATTCGCACGCGCGACAGGATGTGCAGCGGCGCCAGCTGATCGGCGATCCAGTGCCAGCGCTCGACCGGCGAGAGTGGACGCGGCAGCCGCGCGGTCGGCCCGTCCGGCGCCGGGAAGGACATCGGCTTGCCGAGTTCCCGCAGGAAGAATTCGGTAGGCGCGTGCCGGAAATAGGTGTCGCGCACCCGCACCAAGCGCGGATCGGTGGTCTGTTCGATCTTGGCCAGCGAGGCCGAACCGTTGACGAACATGGCGGTGCGGTCGGCACGCAGCTTCTCGTAACGACGCAGCCCGGCAACCGGATCCAGGGCGTTGCGCAGCACACTGGCCAGCACGACCGCGTCCTCGATGGCGGCGTTGGCGCCCTGGCCGAGGCTGGGCAGCATCGGGTGCGCCGCGTCGCCGAGCAGCGTCACCCGGCCGCGACCCCACTGCGCGAGCGGCGGCCGATCCTGCGCGGGCACGGCCAGGATCGCCGATTCGTCGGTCTGCTCGATGCAGGCGCGCACCTCCGGCGCCCATCCGGCGTACAGGCGCAGCAGGTCTTCCTTGCCGCCCTGCCAGTTCGCGGCCTCGTCGGCGGGCAAGGTCTTGGTGCCCCACCAGTAGACCCGGCCGTGGCCGATGTCGTGGATGCCGAAACGCATTCCGGTGCCCCAGAAGTGCGCCGACAGGCCGCGGGCGACGTTGCGGTGCTCGAACGGGATGCAGGCCAGCCAGCACACGAAATTGCCGGGGCGCGGCTCGGCGCGGCCGTGCAATTGGGCGCGCACCATCGAGTGGATGCCGTCGGCGCCGACGAGCAGGTCACCCTCGGCGACCCGGCCGTCGGCGAACTCGACGCGCACGTGCTCGCCGTCGTCGACGAAGCGGGTGGCTTGCGCGCCGACGAAAGTCGGCGTATCACCGATCGCGCTCAACAGCACGTCGTGCAGGTCGGTGCGGTGCAGCGCCACGGCGGGCGCGCCGAGCTGGGCGTCGAGCCGATGCACCGGGAGCACCCGGATCGGGCTGCCGTCGGGGTTGCAGAAACGGAAGGTCTCGACCCGGCCGCCGCGCTCGAGCAGTTGCTCGTCGAGCCCGAGGCCGAGGGTGCGCAGCGCGTTGATGCCGTTGGCCTGCACGGAAAGTCCGAAGCCCTGCGCCCGCAGTTCCGGACCGGCTTCATATAGTTCGACGCCGAAACCCGCATGCCGCAAGGCGGCCGCGGTGGTGAGTCCTCCGATCCCCGCCCCGAGAACGACAACCTTGATCGGACTGCTCATCGAACCTGCACTCTCATCGAACCACTCGACGGCACAGGTGCTTTCTGCCGCGACGCGGCCCACGGGCCACACTGCCCGCGCGAAACCATCCCAGCGAGCAGCGCTGACCGAGGTCACTGCGTCGACCCCGGCCAAGCAGGCCCCTGGGACGCCTGTGCCTGACCGACGGGAAGCCTACCGCTACTCGGCGCGCAAGGCAGAGTTGAAGTGAGATTCACCGCATCGCGCGAATGTGAAACGCAAATGTGTTGCAATGGGGCATAATTCGCCCTCCGCGCACCGCGTTCGCCCTCGATTCCGGTGCGGCGGAGGGCGTCAGAGGTAGGACGTGTCGTTCACCAGGCGCACCGAAGACCCACCGTCGGGATAGAACTCCGCTATCGATAGCGACGCCAGATCCAGATGCAACCGGTACAACAGCGACGGGCCGGCATCGAGGGCCAGCCGCAGCAGCGTCTTGATCGGGGTCACATGACTGACCACCACCACATTGGCGCCGGGATACCGCTCGACGAGATCGCGCAGAGCCGCGTCCACCCGCGCGAGGACCTGCTCGAAGCTCTCCCCGCCGGGCGCGGCGACGGTGGGATCACCGATCCAGCGGGCGTGCAGGCCGGGATCGCGTTGCGCGGCCTCGGCGAAGGTCAGGCCCTCCCACGCGCCGAAGTCGGTCTCGATCAACCCGTCGTGGATCTCCACCGGGACCTCGAGCGCGCCGGCAGCCGCCTCGGCGGTCTCCCGGGCACGGCCGAGCGGCGAGCTGACCACCGCGGCGATGCCGCCCTTGGCGGCCAGCATTTTCGCGGCGCGGGCGGCCTGTTCCCGCCCGAGCGGGGTGAGCGGCGGATTGCCGCGACCGGAATAGCGGCGCTGCACCGACAACTCGGTCTGGCCGTGGCGAAGCAGCAGCAACCGGGTGGGACGACCGGTGGCCCGGGTCCAGCCCGGACCGTGCTGCGCCGGGGCGGCCTGCTCGGCGTGCACGTCCCTGACTTCATCGATCCAGCTCGGCAGGTCGCGCTCGGTGACCGCGAGGGCCGGATCGGCGGCCTCGGCGGTGCGCGCGTCCGCGGCCGCCGCGCGGTTCTCGGCGACGCCGCTTCCCTCGTCCATGGCCTCGTTGGCCAGCCGGTCGGCGTGCGAGTTCTGCGCGCGCGGAATCCAGCCGTAGCTGACCCGGGTGAATCCGGCGGCGAGCCTGCGGGCCTGGTCGGCGAGCGGAATCAAGGACGCGTGCTTGATCTTCCAGCGCCCGGACATCTGCTCGACGACCAGCTTGGAGTCCATGCGCACGACGACCGACTCGGCGCCCAGTTCGGCCGCCGCCGCCAACCCCGCGATCAAACCGCGATATTCGGCGACGTTGTTGGTGGCCACGCCGAGGAACTCCCGGCGCTCGGCGAGCACCCGGGCGTGGTCGGCGTCGTAGACCACGGCTCCGTAACCGGCCGGGCCGGGATTGCCACGGGAACCGCCGTCGGCTTCGACGATCACCTCGGGCACTCTCATCGCGATCGCCCGGCAACCGGTCGCGACGAACTCACAGCCCCGATTCCTTGGTCCGGACCAGGATCGCGCCGCACTCCGGGCAGCGCACGACCACGTCCGGCGCCGTCTTGGCGATGCGCGCGATCTCGCCGCGATCGAGTTCGATCCGGCACGCGCCACAGCGGCGAGCCTGCAACAGCGCCGCGCCCGCGCCGTGCTGTATGCGCTGCCGGTCGTAGATGGCGAGCAGCTCGCCGGGAACCTTCGCCACCATGCCCGCGCGATCGGTCTCGCAGCGCGTCTGCGCCACGTCCAGATCCGCGAGCGCCTCGTCGCGCTGCCGCCGGGCGGCGGCGAGTTCGTCCTCGGTCTTGCTCAACCGCGCGCCCGCGTGCTCGTAGTCGGCGGCGGAGGCCTCCCGCCGCTCCATCACCTCGAGCAGCTCGTCCTCCAGTACGGAGCGGCGCCGCTGCAGACTGCCCAGCTCGTGCTGGAGCTCCGAAAGCTGTTTGGCGTTCACCGTTCCCGCGGTGAGCATGGCCTGGTCGCGCTCCTCGCGCTTGCGCACCGCCTCGACCTCGCCCTCCAGCTTGCGGATGTCGCGGTCGAGGTCGTCCAGCACGATCTGCACGGCCACCGCGGCGTCGGAGTGCGCGTTGCGCTCGGCTTCCAGCCGCGCCACCTCCTGCTGCTCGGGCAGCACGGTGCGACGGTGCGCGATCCGGGTCAGCTCGGCGTCGACGGCGGCGAGCCGCAGCAGCTCGGCCTGGATCGGGGGTTCGACATTCAACGCGGACAAACTCCTGGGCGGGGTGGACGGGACCGAAGTTCCACCGTACCCCGCCGGATCGGCGAACCGGCGTCAGCCGCCGACGGGGCGAGTTTTGATGGCGTCGCGGGAGATGTAGACGTCGTACTCGCCGGGCACCGCGATCACCGCGTTGCCGTAGGCGGAGCGCACGAACGGCTGGGTCCACCAGCGGCCCTCGCGCATGTCGGCGAAGAAGTCGCTGTCGCCGTCGTTGAGGAAGATCTGGTTCTGCCGGGTCGCGACGCCGTCGAGGCGCTGGCCGTACAGGCGGCTGATCCGGTAGCCGGAATGGAAGCCGAGGGCGTTGACCCACGGCTCCAGCTCCACGATGCCCGCTTGCAGCACCCACATGTCACCTTCGACCCGGTAGGTCCGGCGCTGCTCGGGGTGATCGTCGTCGCCGTACAGGACGAGGTCGACGTCCATCTGGTGTTCCTGCCCCGCCACCGGCTTGGCCACCACGTGCGCCGCCTTGATCTCGCCGGTCAGTCCGAGGTAGGTCTGCAGCAGGGTCGCGATCCACAGCAGCACCGCCGCGACCAGCAGCAGCGCGAGCCCGCCCGACCCGCGCGCGAGCAGCGGCCGCATCCCCACCCGGCGCCACGCGACCAAACCGGAGACGATCAGCGCCACACCGACGACCAGCAGCAGGATCAGCCCGATCTGCACGAGCCCGAAGTCAACCGGGAAGTTCATGCGGTAGTTGTACCCCGCACGAACTACTCGATTCACGCAATCCGCCCAACCCGTCCCGGCTCGGCGCGGACACGCCCCGACACGCCGCTACCACTCCGTCGGCGCGCCAACGGTTTCGGGCGCTCAGCCGGTGCCGCGCACCGTCCACGGGTCGGTGCGCAACGTGGACACCCTGGTCTCCAGGCCGGGCAGAGCGCTGCGCACGACCGCTTCGGCCTGCGCGCACCAAGGGAATTCGGTGGCCCAGTGCGCGGCGTCGACCAACGCGGGACCGCCCTTGCGCAGGTGCTCGTCGACCGGATGGTGGCGCAGATCGGACGTGACGTACACGTCGACGCCGAGCGCGGTGGCCCGGCTCAGGTAGGAGTCGCCCGCGCCGCCGCAGACGGCGACGGTGTAGACGGAGCGGTCCGGGTCACCAGCGGCGCGCACGCCCCATGCCGTGGGCGGAAGCGCGCGCGCCACGCGATCGGTGAAGGCGCGCAACGATTCCGGTTCCGGCAGGGTGCCGACCCGGCCGAGGCCCAGCGACGACGGCAGCTGGGCGCGTTCACCGATGTGGTAGACCGGGTCCTCGCCGGGATGCGCGGCGCGCAGCGCGGCGAGCACGGCGGAACGGGCCGACGAGGGGGCGGCGACCTCCACCCGCTCCTCCTCGGCGTACTGGAGTTCGCCCAAGGTCTCTTGCACGGGCGAGCCTTCGGTCGTCGGGCGGGACTGCGCCTTGGCCGGTACCAGCACCGCGCAGTCGCAGTGGTCCACTCGTCGGCCCGCACCCGCGGCGAAGAGCGCGGCGAGCACCGCGTCGGTGTGCGTGCTCGGCACCTGTATCACCCAGTTGTCCACAGCCGATTCGGGTTTCGCATCCAGCGGGCCGGTGACCGTCAGTCCGAGGGCGGCCGCGAGTGCGTCGGAGACACCCGGGGCGGCGGAGTCGGCGTTGGTGTGCGCGGTGAACAGCGCGCAACCGGAACGGATCAGCCGGTGCACCAGCGCGCCTTTCGGCGTGCTCGCCGCGACGGTGTCGACGCCGCGCAGCAGCAGCGGGTGGTGCACCACCAGGGCCTGCGCGCGCCAGTCGATCGCCTCCTCGACGACCGCGGCGGTCGCGTCGACGGCGAACAGCACCCGGGTCAGCTCCTCGGCCGGGTCACCACAGACCAGGCCGACCGAGTCCCACGGCTCGGCCAGCGTGGGCGGGTAGGCCGCGTCGAGCACCCCGATGAGATCCGCGAGCGTGGTCATCGTCCACCTTCCTTTGCTTCGATCCCGACATCTGCCGACCGGATCGCCTCCACCAGCAAATCGACCTCCGCCGCACCGCGGACCGCGACGCGCAGATGGTCCGGGCCGAGGCCGGGGAAGGTGTCCGCGCGCCGGACCGCGATTCCCGCCGCGGCCAAGTGCTTGCGCAGCAGTTCGCCGTCCGGGACGCGCAGGAGCAGGAACGGCCCCTCGGCCGGAGTGTGGACGGCGATGCCGAGGCCGGTCAGGCGCTCGATCATCGCGGCGCGATGCACGGCGAGCGTGCGCGCGCAGCGCTCGGACTCGGTCACGGCCGCCGGGCTCGCGGTGGCGGTGATCGCCTCCAGTTGCAGCGTGCCCAGCGCCCAGTGCGGCCGCCCTGCGCCGAGGCGCGCGAGAACGTCCGGTGCTCCCAGGAAATAGCCGCAGCGCAGGCCCGCCAGCGCCCAGGTCTTGGTGAGGCTGCGCAGAACGAGCAGGTCGGGCGCGGGGTCGGCGGCGAGGGATTCCGGCTCGCCCGCGACCGCGTCGGCGAAGGCTTCGTCGACCACGATGACGCGGCCCGGCCTGCGCAGGGCGCGGATCGTGTCGGCCGGGTGCAGCACCGAGGTCGGGTTGGTCGGGTTGCCGAGCACCACCAGGTCGGCTTCGGGGGGCACCGCGCCGGGATCCAGGCGGTAGGGCGATTCCAGAACGACCCGGGTGACGGGGACGCCGGCCTCCCGCAACACGAGTTCCGGCTCGGTGAACGACGGGTGCAGCACCGCGGCCGAACGTGGCGCGAGACGGGGCAGCAGCGCGAAACCTTCGGCCGCCCCTGCCAGCAGCAACACCTCATCCGGGACACGGCCGTGCCGGGCCGCGACCGCCCGGCGCGCGGCCTCGGCGTCCTCGGCGCTGGGATAGCGGCCCAGATCGGACAGCCGCCCGGCCAGGCGCAGGCGCAGCCACTTCGGTGGCGCCGTCCCTTGGACGTTCACCGCGAAATCGAGCATGCCCGGGCGCGCGTCCACGTCGCCGTGGTGACGCAGTTTCGCGCGATCGACGGTGTCCTCGGCCACGAGATCACACCCTACGTGGCGCTGCGGGAGCGGGACCGGCCAGAATGGCAGGCGTGGGTCAGCTGCACGTCTCGTTCGTCTGTACCGGCAACATCTGCCGCTCTCCGATGGCGGAAAAGATCTTCGCCTCGCACCTCTACCGGGCCGGGCTCGCCAACCGGGTGCGGGTGAGCAGCGCGGGCACCGGGTCGTGGCACGTCGGCGACGACGCCGACCCGCGGACCTGCGCGACCCTGCGCAAGTACGGATACCCGACCGGCCACGTCGCCGCCGTGTTCGGGGCCGAGCACAGCGACGCGGATCTGGTGATCGCCTTGGACCGCTCGCACCAGCGCGACCTGGCCCGGCTCGGCATCCCGGCCGAGCGACTGCGGTTGCTGCGTGCCTTCGACCCCGACGCCGACGGCCAAGACGTGGCCGACCCCTACTACGGCGACGCGACGGACTTCGAACTCGTGCGCGCGCAGATCGAGGCCGCCGTGCCCGGCCTGCTCGACTGGGTGCGCGCCGAATTGGCCGCCGCCGAACCGCCCGATCCGCGCCTCGTCTCCGACGAGCGATCCTGATGCGCAGGCTCGCCTTCCTGCTGCGCCCCAGCTGGCTGATCCTGGCGGTGCTGGTCGCCGCGTTCGCCTACCTGTGCTTCACCGTGCTCGCGCCGTGGCAGCTCGGCAAGAACACGGCCACCTCGCACCGCAACCAGTTGATCGCCGACTCGGTGAAGGCCGAGCCCGTGGACGTCACCACCGTGCTCTCCGGAACCGGCGAGCACACCGAGTGGCGGCGCGTCACCGCCTCCGGCAGCTACCTGCCGGACTCCACGGTGCTGGTGCGGCTGCGCCACCTCGACGGCGCTCCCGGGTACGCGGTGCTCGCGACGTTCCGGCTGGACGACGGCCGCGTGCTGCTCGTCGACCGCGGACTGGTGTCGGCGGTCGACGGCACCCGCCCGCCCCAGGTCCCCGAGCCGCCCGCGGGACCGCAGCGCATCGAGGCCAGGGTCCGGATGTCCGAGGGCGTCACGCCCGGCAAGGACCCGAGCGTCCAGGACGGCTATCGCCAGGTGTACTCCATCGACACCGCCCAGGAATCGACGGTTCTGCGACAACCCCTCACCGCCGTTCCCACCGGCGGCGAACGCGGCGGCTACCTGCAGCTGAGCGAGAGCCAACCGGGCGCGTTCACCCCGACTCCGCTCCCCCAGCTGGACGCGGGCCCCTACCTGTCCTACGGCCTGCAATGGCTGGCCTTCGGCATCATGGCTCCGCTCGGCCTCGGCTACTTCGTCTACGCGGAGATCCGCGAACGACGGAAGGAGAAAGGCTCCGCCGCCGAGCCGGTACGCGCGTCCCCCACCGAACGGCCCCGATCCGAACCGGTGGCCTCGACCACTCCGACCGCACCCGCCGCACCGACCACGGAAGCCCGCCTCGCCGACCGCTACGGCCGCGGCCGCGGGTGAGCACCCCGATTCGGCGTTCGTCGAGTCAGGAACGATTCGGCCCCAGTAGGTCCCACCGGTTACCCGCGATGTCGAGGAAGACCGCCACCCGCCCGTACGGCTCGTCGCGGGGCGCGCGCACGAACTCGACACCGCGCGCGACCATCCGGTCGTACGCCGAGTGGAAGTCCTCGACCTGTAAGAAGAAGCCGACCCGGCCCGCGACCTGCTGCCCGATCACCGCGGTTTGCGCCGCACCGTCGGCCCGGGCGAGCAGGATGCCCGATTCGGCGCCGGGCGGGCGCACCACCACCCACCGTTTCGCGCGACCGTCGTCGGTGAGCGCCGCCGAGTCCTCGACCAGCTCGAATCCCAGTGAATCGACAAAGAAGGCGATCGCGGGGTCGTACTCCGCCACGACGATGGTCATCAGTCCGATCCGCATCGCGGAAGCCTATCCGGATCAGCACGCGGGCTTGCGAGGCCGACGGCACTCGCGCCGGTCCCTGGGAGCCCGTCCAGGTGCTCTGCCCGCGTGCCATGTCTACGGCGTGCCGCGCGACATGGGCGGGCTGTCTCCGCGGACGACCGGCGAGCGAACCGACAGCGCGTTGGGAGCGTGTGTCGTGCGGTCGCGCGACCGGGCCCGCCGTATGCGCGGTGCGCATTCCCGCTGGAGCGCGGCGGCGGCCCGGTCGGACCACTCAGCGCCTGGTCAAGGCGACGGCGGCGGCGAGCAGCGTGGCGGCAAGCTGCACTGCTTCGGAAAGACGGACCGCGCGGCGCAGGTCGTGCACCGTGGGAGCCGGGCCGTCCCCGAGGATCGGGCGCATCTCGACACCGTGCGGGTACTCGGTACGGCCACCCAGCCGGACGCCGAGCGCCCCGGCCATCGACGCTTCCACCACCCCCGCGTTGGGGCTGGGATGGCCGGCCGCGTCCCGCCGCCATGCGGCCAGGGCGGCAGCGGGCCCGCCACCGATCAAGGGGGCGAGGGCGGCGGTGAGCAAACCGGTGATCCGCGCCGGGATCAGGTTGGCCGCGTCGTCGACGCGGGCGGCGGCCCAGCCGAAACGCCGGTAGCGCTCGTTGCGGTAGCCGATCATCGCGTCCAGCGTGTTGACCGCGCGATACCCGAGCAGACCCGGGATGCCCGCCACCGCTCCCCACACCACCGGCGCGACGGACGCGTCGGAGGTGTTCTCGGCGATGGACTCCAGTGCCGCGCGAGCGAGCCCGTCCGCGTCCAGCGCCTGCGGATCGCGGCCACAGAGAGAAGGCAGGAGCGCGCGAGCGCCGTCGAGGTCGCCACCGGCCAACCGGTCGGCCATCGCGCGACCGGTCCGGGCCAGACTGCGTCCACCCAGCACGGTCCAGGTGGCGGCGGCGGTCGCGGCCACGCCGCCGCGCCGCACGGCCGCCCCGAGCCCGACCACCGCGCCGACGGCCAGCGTCTCGTGCAGCAACCCCGCCGCGCGCCGGTCGGCGTAGGTCACCGACTCCAAAGCCGCCACCGCCGAGCCGAATCCGGCCACCGGATGCCACCGGCGCGGATCCCCGAACACTCGATCGAGCGCGAATCCGAGCAGCAAACCGAGCGCGGTGGAGGTCCCCTTCTGCACCCGGCGACAGTATCGGGCGCGCGTCGACCGGCGCGCGCGGCCCGGACCGCCCGCCCCCGTGTCACACTCTGTGCCCCTGCGTCGTCGACCCGGTGACGCATCCATAGACTCGCCCGGCGGGGCCCGAACGACGAACGGCGAACAGCAGTGACTTCCGAACAGCCTTCCCCCGAGTCCCTCGACCAGGCCGAGCTGGCGCGGCGGTTCGAGGAGCACCGCCCCTATCTGCGCAGGCTCGCCTACAGCACGCTGGGCAGTCTGAGCGACGCCGACGACGTCGTGCAGGAGGCGTGGTTGCGATTGCAACGCCAGTACGAGGCGGGCGCCGCGAGCGAGATCGACAACCTGCGCGCCTGGCTGTCCACCGTCACCGGCCGGCTGGCCCTCGACCACCTCGGCTCCGCCCGCGTCCGCCGCGAGCAGTACGTCGGCGAATGGCTGCCGGAGCCCGAGGTGACCAGCTGGGACGACCCCGCCGACCGGATCACGCAGGACGAGCGGGTCACCACCGCGCTGCTGGTGGTGCTCGAATCCTTGTCCCCGGCCGAGCGCACCGCGTTCGTGCTCCAGGACGTCTTCGGCATGAGCGGCCCCGAGGTCGCCGAAGTGGTCGGCCGCACCCCGGCCGCCGTCCGCCAGCTCGCCTCACGGGCCCGCAAGCACGTCGAGCAGGGCACGCCGCGCTTCCCGGCCTCGCCGGACGAGCAGAAGAAGGTGGTGTCCGCCTTCTCGGTGGCCTGGCGTTCCGGCGACCTCAGCGCCCTGCTGGGTGTGCTCGACGCGAACGTCAGCCTCACCGCCGACGGCGGCGGCAAGGTGCCCGCGATCCGGCAGCCCGTGCGCGGCGCCGAACTCGTGGCCAAGCTGCTGCTCGGCTGGTACCACTCGCCGTCCGCGGTCGGTGGCTGGGGTCGCGCGGTGCTCGTCAACGGCCAGCCCGGCCTGGTGGTGTTCGACGGCACCCACACCGGCGTGTTCTCCTTCACCGTCGACGACGGACGCATCGTCGCGATCGACGTGGTCCGCAACCCGGACAAGCTTCGCGACCTGCCCACGGACGGTATGCCCGACTGGTTCATGGGCGAGGGCCGCACCGAGCAGGAGTAGTCAGCCCGCGACGCCGAGCGGCCGCGAATACCCGTGCGCGGCCGCCACTTCCGCCGACAGCAGCCGCCCGGCGTCCGCGGTCAGCCCGTGCGCCAGATCGGGATGTGTGGCGCATGCCTCCTGCCAGCCGAGGTCGGCGATCGCCCGCACGTAGGGCAGGGTCGCGTTGGTGAGCGCGATCGTCGAGGTGTGCGGCACCGCTCCCGGCATATTGGCCACGCAGTAGAACAGCGAATCGGCCACCCGGAAGGTGGGATTGGCGTGCGTCGTCGGGTGCGCGGAGGCGAAGCAGCCACCTTGGTCGATGGAGATGTCGACCAGCACGGCACCGGGGCGCATACCGGCGACGAGGTCGTCGGGAACCAGTTCCGGCGCACGCGCCCCCGGTACCAGCACCGCGCCGATCACCAGATCGGCCGACAGCACCGCGCGCCGGATCTCGGCGGCGTTCGACGCGACGGTGGCGATCCGCCCGTCGAAGCGAGCGTCGAGCTCGCGCAACCGATGCAGGTTGGTGTCCAGCACACTGACCCGCGCGCCCATGCCGACGGCGACCGCGGCCGCGTTCGACCCCGCGACGCCGCCGCCGAGCACCACGACTTCCGCCGGGCGCACGCCCGGAACGCCGCCGGGCAGCAGCCCCGCGCCGCCGAGCGGGGCCATCAGGTGGTACGCGCCGACCTGGGCGCCGAGCTTGCCCGCGATCTCGCTCATCGGGGCCAGCAACGGCAGCGACCCGTCGGCGGCGCGGACCATCTCGTAGGCGATGGCGGTGATACCCGAGCGCAGCACCGCGTCGGTGCAGTCGCGCGAGGCCGCCAAGTGCAGAAAGGTGAACAACACCTGCCCGCGGCGCATCCGCGGGTACTCCGGTGCGATCGGTTCCTTCACCTTCAACACCAGCTCGGCTTCCCGCCACACCTGGTCGGCGTCCGGGACCAGGCGGGCTCCCGCCGCGGCGTAGTCGGCGTCGGGGAAGCCCGATCCGACGCCCGCGCCCGCCTGCACCAGCACGTCGTGTCCCTGCCCGGCCAGTTCCCCGGCGCCCGCCGGAGTCAGGGCCACTCGGAACTCCTGCTCCTTGACCTCCTGTGGTACTCCGATCCTCATACCGTCATCGTCGCCCCGGGGCGGGGCCCGCGCCACGATCGACGCGCCGAGCGCGCACCGCGACCACCCGCGACCCGCGCCGGGGCGAGTTTCTCGGCACGTTGCCCAGCTGAGCGCGGGCGGCCCGCCTCACACGGTGGCCGGGCGACCCAACGGCGGTATCCGCAACTGCTCGGCGCGGCCGCCGAAACGGAAAACGTGCCCCAGGTAATCGAGCGTCTCGCTGAAATGCGCCCAGCCATCGGAGTGGACCGGCACGATCACCGCGTCGCCGAGTACTTCGGCCGCCTGTAGCGCGGTGCGCGCGTTCAAGGTGACGTCGGTGTCCCCGAAACGTCCGACGTTCGCGCCGCCGACGTTGAGCACGGCGATGTCGATGCGGCCGATCCGTTCGGTGATCTCCCGCACCACGTCCACGGAGGCGTTGTCACCCGAGACGTACACCGTCGGCTCCCCGTCGGCGCGCAGCACGAACCCGGTGACGATCCCGCTGAACGGCTCGCACCCCTCCGGTCCGTGCAGGGCGGGCACACCGGTCACCCGCACTCCGTGCACCGTCACGGTCTCCCAGTTCTCCAGTCCGCGCACACCGTCGATGCGGGTGGCGGCGCCGGGCGTGGAGAGCACGGTCGGCACGGTGGTCAGCAGCTTCCGGCCGGAGTCGTCCAAGTTGTCGGCGTGTTCGTCGTGCGAGAGCAGCACCACGTCCACCGGGCCGACCTCGTCGGCCGACACCGCGGGTCCGGTGAGCTTGTGCAACGTGACGGGCCCTGGGTAGTCGCCCGGCTCGTCGAAGGTGGGGTCGGTCAGCCAGGTGCGGCCCGCGTAGCGGAACCGCAGGGTCGGACCGCCGACGTGCAGGATTTCCAGGCCGGTGCGTTCGATCGTGTCGCTCATGTCGTTGATCTTGTCCCGCCCGCAACGGCGACAACAGTGGCCCGAGAGCCGCTTACCGTTAAGATCGGGCCATGCGCACCGTGGCCGTGTTGGCGTTCGACGGGATCAGCCCGTTTCATCTGTCCGTGCCCAGCCTGGTCTTCGGCCGGGTCGGCGTCGAAGGGCCCGCGCCGTATCGCGTGGACGTGTGCGCCCAACAGCCCGGAAGCCTGCGCACACCGGCGGGCTTCGACATCCACGTCCAGCACGGCCTGGAGACGCTGACCCGCGCCGACACCGTCGTGATCCCGAGCTGGCGTTCCGGCGAACCGTTGCCCGGCGAACTGCGCGCCGCCCTGCGAACCGCCCACGCGGGCGGCGCCCGGATCGTCGGCCTGTGCCTGGGCTCGTGGGCGGTGGCGGCGAGCGGGCTGGCCGACGGACGGGAGGTCACCACGCACTGGGCCTCCGCCGCCGAGCTGGCCCGCGCGTTCCCCGCGGTCCGGGTTCGCGCCGACACGCTGTGGTCGGATCTGGGCGACGTCGTGACCTCGGCGGGCGTGGCCGCGGCGCTGGACTGCTGCCTGCACCTGGTCCGCCGGGATCTAGGCAGCAAAGCGGCCACCGAACTGGCCAGGGCGCTGGTCACCGCTCCGCACCGCAGCGGCTCACAGGCGCAGTACATTCCCGTCGCGGTGCCCGAGGCCGCCGACGACGATCCGATCGAGCGGGCCATGGTCTGGGCACGGACGCATCTCGGCGATCCGGTCGACCTGGACGGCTGGGCCCGCGTCGCGCTGATGTCGCGGCGCACCTTCACCCGCCGCTTCCGCGATCGCACCGGCACCAGCCCCCAGCAGTGGCTGCTGCTCCAGCGCACCGACCGGGCGCGGCTGCTGCTGGAGTCCACCACCGACACCGTGGAACGCATCGCGGTCGACACCGGCTTCGGCACGGCGATGAGCCTGCGCCACCACTTCCACCGCATCCTCGGCACCAGCCCCGCCGCGCACCGCGCCAGCTTCCAAGGGCAGAGCTGACCGGAGATCCCGCCGCGCGGGCCGTGGGCGGCCCGGACAGCGGGGCGGCTAAGTTCGTGACCATGCGGATTCAGCTGGGCGAACATGCGCCGGAGATCGAGGAGAGCGCGTGGATCGCGCCGAACGCCACGGTGATCGGCCGGGTGCGGCTCGGCGCCGAGGTCAGCGTCTGGTACAACGCGGTGCTGCGCGGTGACCTGGAGACGATCGAGGTCGGCGCGCGCAGCAATATCCAGGACGGCTGCGTGCTGCACGCCGATCCGGGCTTCCCGCTCACCGTCGGCACGGGGGTCTCGGTGGGACACAATGCGATCCTGCACGGGTGCACGATCGGCGACGACGTGCTGGTCGGCATGGGCGCCACCATCCTCAACGGGGCCGTCGTCGGGCCGGGCAGCCTGATCGCGGCCAACGCGCTGATCCCGGAAGGCGCGCAGATTCCGCCGGGCTCGCTCGTGGCGGGCGTGCCCGGCAAGGTGCGCCGGGAGCTGCGCGCCGAGGAGCAAGATCGCATTCGCCTGAATGCGTCTGTCTACCTAGCAAATACAGCTCAACATCGCACGGCGAATGAGGTGTGAAACACGACACATCGCTCGAGGGTCCAGTACGGTTCGCTGATAGCATTCAGCCAGCGTGCCCGGCGACCCGGGCTCTCCTGTCGACACGGTTGTCGTGCGACTTGTAGCGCAGTGGGGAACCCACCCGGGTCGGTGGGTGGGTGAGCGTGCAGGCAGGAGGTATCACGGTGTCGTACGTGCAGTCGGGTGTGCACGGGCCCAAGGGCCGGATCAGCGTCGCCGACATCGCGGCCCAGCCCGGGGGAGTCGAGGCACTCCAGCGCCGGGTTCATGAGTTGCGTTCCCGCGGCGTGGATTTCGCCGCGAATGCGATCGAGAAGGAAATGGCCGAGCTGGATCTGCCGCGCCAATGACTTCGACGCCACGGTCACCGCGGCCGGCTATGCCGCGGTGACCGTGGCGAGTCCGGCCGTGGTGTGCTGATCCAGCGCCATCAACGCGGCCCGTATCCGCACCGGTTGCCAACCACCGTCCAGTCGCCGCAGGCGCACCGTCCCTTCCGTGCGATGCCGCGCCAGGTCTCGTGACATGGTCTTCGCGGTCGCCAGGTCCTCCGGATGAATCTGCGGCCTCGGCTGCCCCGGGAGATCCTCCCAGGCGATGTCCGGCATGGGCTGACCGATCCACCGGATCAGCCGCAACGAGCGCAGGTTGACGATCGCGCGGTACTCCCCGGGTTCGGTGGCGGCTTCCAGCACCGCGTACTCCAGGATCGTCGGCGGCGGGGCGGCGGAGACCGCGGTGGCCGCGCCGATGTCCTGCGTCACGCCGCGCAGCAGCACGTGCCGTTCGCCCGCGTCATCGAACTCGGTCACGATCCGGCAGGCGAAATGCCCCGCCCGCAGGGCGCCGTCGTCGCGCCGGATGGTCCAGACCGCCTGATGCTCGGTGCCCGGCGCGGAGTTGACGATCTTGGCCAGCGCCTCGCTCTCGTCGCGGTTGGTGACCAGCCGGGTGAACGCGCCTGCGATGGCCAGCTCGGCGGCACGGTCTCGCGGCGCGACGCCGTACAGGTCCAGCAGGTCGATGCTGCGCACCGAACGATTGGTCGTCAGGTCGAAGTGCCAGGCACCCATCGGGTCGGCCGCCGCGACCGCCTCCTGCCGCGGGCCAACCCACAGTCGCACGGCATGCGTCTTCCCCGGCGCGATCAGCAGCGGCTCGGCCCGCACCGTGCGCCGCCCGTCACCCGAGACCCACCCCACCGGCACGCCGGCGGCGCACGCCTGCCGCATCGCGGACTCGGCGTCGGCCAGCGACGCCGGATTGCGCACGATATTGGTCAGCGGCACGAACGATTTCGGCGCCGACCCCACCGCGATCACTCGTCCCGGAGAACCCGAGAAACATTCGAGGAGAATCCATTTCGTCACCGCTGACGCCCCCGCGCGCCGTCACCGGCGCGGCGCGGAGCGTCGACCAACCCCCATAACGTGAGATACGTTCTACCAGTTATCATTTCGACATCCCCGTCCCTGACCGCGGATCCGTGCGCGCGGTCTCAGGAACGGAATACCATGTCCAGCACCTTCTCGTGGCAGGACCCGGCGATCCGTGTGACCAGGTCCACAACGACGGCGTCCAGTCCGACCAGCACCTTCGCCTCGCCGCGCGCGGCGCCGCGCAGAATGGTCCGCGCCGCGGCGGCCGGGCTGGTCCGCGCCACGTGCCCTTCGAATCGGCGCACCACCTGCCCCGCGTCGACCCCCGGCGCGAGGCTCGCCGACCGGGCGATCCCGGTGAGCACGCCGCCGGGATACACCCCGGTGACCCGCACCGACCCGCCCGCCGCGCGCATGTCCTGGCGCAGCGAATCGGTGAAGCCCCGCACGGCGAACTTCGCCGCGTTGTACGGCGCGTGCCGCGCCACGGCCACCAACCCGAAGGCCGAGGACATGTTCACCACATGCGCGCGATCGGCGGCCAGCAGATGCGGCAGGAACGCCTTGGTTCCGTTGACCACGCCCCAGAAGTCGACGGCCATGACCTCTTCGAAATCGCTGAACGGCGACTCCAGCACACCGCCGACGTGCAGGATGCCCGCGTTGTTGAACAGCGCCTCGACCCGCCCGTACCGTGCGACGGTGCGCTCCGCGTAGGCGAACACGGCCGCGCGATCGGTGACGTCCACCGTGCTCACCGCGGGCTCCCGGCCCGCGGCGGCGCACAACCGCGCGGTCTCGGCGACGGCCTCCGTCGATTTATCCGACAGTGCCAACCACGCCCCCGCACCGGCCAGGGCCACCGCCAATTCCCGGCCGATACCCGCGCCCGCGCCGGTGACCGCCACTACGCGATCCGCGAAATACCCCACCGTTCAACCCCTTTCCGCACCGGCCGAGGAAGCGGCCGGACGTCATCCACAGGCTAGCCAGTCGGATCTGGACACGCGACCTGCTCGACGGGATCGTGCGGTCGGGCAATGCCCGGTCCCGCTGCGCCCGCCCAATGAAATAATGGACGTTCCCGTCCGCACCCGTCGCGAGGCCGCGCCCACCGGCCACGGCCCGGCCACCGCGCCGAACCCACTGGAGATCCGATGCCAACCATCTCGCCCATGCTGCAGCGCATCCTCGAGAAGCCGGTCGCCGACGGCGAAAAGCTCCTGGAAAGCGCGCTGTCGGCCTTCCTGGATTTCGGCATCAAGCGGACCAGCATGGGCGAGATCGCCCGCCGCGCCGGAATCAGCCCGGCCACGCTGTACCGGCGCTACGAGTCCAAAAACGATCTCGTCGAGGCGGTCAGCGTCCGGGAGGCACAGCGCTTCGTCGCCTCGATCGAGAAGCAGGTGCACACCGTCTCCGGAAACGACGATCAGCTGGTCGAGATCTTCGTGGCGTTCATCGGCGCCATCGCGGGCAACGAACTGCTGCGCAGGCTCCTGCGGACCGAGCCCGACCTGATCCTGCCCCGGCTGACCACCGAGGCGGGGCCGATCCTCGCCGTCGGCCGCGACTATCTGGCCGAGAAGCTGCGCGAGTTACGGAATGCCGGTGGCACGCACGACTTCGACGCCGATCTGGTCGCCGAGATCATGGCCCGGCTGGCGCTGTCGCTGGCCCTGACCCCCGACGGCCTGATCCCGGTCAGCGACCGGAACGCGGCGCGCGAATTCGCCCGCCGCACCCTGCTGCCGATGGTCGGCGTCCGGGTCGACGCGTAAACCGACACCGAACGCGGCGGCCACCCGCTCGTCGAGTTCGGCCCGCGCCGCCGGATCCGGCGTCCGGCCCTCGACGAACTCCCGCACCAGGTCGATCACGTCCGCCGACCGGGCGGCCGCGGGATCGGGCACCGGCAGCCGCGACACGTACTGGGTGATCCAGCGCCGCCGGCCCGAGTACAACCGATTGCCACAGACCACGTCGTAGAACCGCAACCCCAGCGCCGAATTGGCCACGCCCATCAACAGATACGCGAGGCGCGTCGCCTCGGCGGGCGCACCGGCCAGATCGGGCAGCGAGATCCAATAGCAGTCGCCGTTGACCACCGCGCCCGAACTGTCCAGCGCGAAGCGGGGGCGGTCGCTGATATCGGGGAAGACCAGTTTCGGCTCCCGCCACAGATGCGGACGCTGCGGAACCCAGATCTCGTACCAGGCGCGACCGCTCTCGGCGACATAGCGTCGCCCGGCCAGCGTCTCCCGATGCGAACGCAGATACGCGGCGGCGCCGGGATACTCCTCCAGATCGATCGGCGTGCGACGCGCACTGGCCAGGTCGTAGGGGTAGAGCACGCGCACGTCGCGGGCGCGCGCAGTCCGCCACGGCGCGAGGTCGTGGTGCGTGATCAGATCGAGCAGCAGTTCGGGCTCCGGGCACGGGTCGGCCTGCGCCCAGCGGTCGGAGATGAACACGCGGTCGGCGGTCGTCTTGATGCCGACCCGGATGCGCGCGAGGTCGCCGAAACTGCGCCAGGTCGTCGTCGCTATCCGCGCCAGCCACGCATCGATCGCCTCGTGCGACATCCGCCACGCCGCCTCCGTCTCGCCGCGGCGGGTCGTTCGTCCGGCGGCGAGTTCCGGCGGCCCGTCGCGCGTCACCGCGCCGATCGCGCTGTCGCCGCGGCTCCTACCGGCTCCGGAACTGCCGACGGGCCCGCATTCGGTCACGAGCGTGCCGACCTCGACCACGAACGTCCGGCCGTTGTACGCGACGATCGAGCCGTCTTGGCCGACCAGCGCCTCGAACAGCGTTCCGGCGCCGGGTTCAGCGCCGCTGACCTCGTAGGCGGAGACATAACGGCAGCGGTCGTCGCGCTCGGAACGGCGCGCGATGGTGATCGCGGGGAGGACGGCGGCGGTGAACAGTTTGGTGTCCCCCAGGTCGTACAGCTCGACGGGAGCCAGGTCGGTCAGCAGCAACCGCCGGATATTCGCACCGGCCTTCGTGGTCAGGAATCGGTTGGCGCACAACAGGCCCAGCACACCTCCCGCGGTCAGCAGGCGGGGCAGCGTCGCGACGAACGGGTGGGTCAGATCGATCCGCCCGCGCAGATCGAACCGCTTGCTCAACAACCGCGCGGTCGATCCGCCCAGCTGCTGGGTACGCACATACGGCGGGTTGGTGATCACGGCGTCGAACGAGCCGTCCGGGAGCCGCGCCTCGACGGCGAGGAAATCGGCCCTGCGCCAGTGCGCGGCGATCCCCGCCGCACGGGCGCGCTCGCGGGCGACCGCCAGCGCGTGGGCGTCCAGGTCGTAGCCGATCAGCACCAAGCGGACACCGGGGAACCGGGTCGCGGCCTCGCGATGCACGGCGAACAGCAATTCACCGTCGCCGCAGGCGGGATCGAGCACGCGCAGCACGCCGGCGTCCGACGGCTCGACATGGCGCAGTAGCCGTTGCGCGAGAAACCGGGCCAGCACGGGTGGTGTGTAATGCCTGCCGTGCCGCTTGCGGTCCCGCGCGGCGGGGGCTTCGGACGCCATATCGGGATTCTGCCTGCTGCGGCCGCGCCGATCGCCGCAACGGGGCAACTGGATCGCGCGATCGCGCGCGTCGCGATCGACTCGCCCGGCACCACCGCGGCCAGTGCTTTCGCGCCGAGGGGTTCGATGCTAGCGTTCGGTCTCAAAATAAGACTCCCAAAGGAGGCGGGGGATGACCGTGACGACCGACGACTTCGCGGCGCTGACGCGCGTGCTCGACGAGCGGTGGACCTGCAGGCAGTTCCGTTCCGAGCCGGTCGAGCGCGACACCATCCGCGCGTTGCTGCGGCTGGCTCAGCGGACGCCGTCGTGGTGCAACACCCAGCCCTGGCAGGTCGTGGTGACGGAGGGCGCCGGAACAGATCGCTTCCGCAAAAACCTCATCGAGCACATCGCGACCGCTGTCCCCGCACCGGATTTCGAATTCCCCGCGCAATACACCGGCGTGTACCGGGAGCGCAGGCGCGAATGCGGGAAGCAACTGTACGACAGCGTCGGCATCGCAAAAGGCGATCACGAGAAGACCATGCGGCAGGCCGTGCGGAATTTCGAACTCTTCGACGCGCCGCACGTCGCGATCGTGACCAGCGAAGCGGATCTGGGCGTCTACGGGGCGGTGGACTGCGGGCTCTACATCGGCAGTTTCCTCTTGGGCGCGCAGAGCCTCGGCCTCGGCGCGGCGCCGCAGGCCGCACTGGCCTCCTACTCCCCCTTCATCCGCGACTATTTCGGCATTCCCGATCACCGAAAGGTGGTCTGCGGAATCTCCTTCGGCTACCCGGACACCGATCACCCGGTCAACGGTTTCCGCACGACACGGGCGGAGCCGGACGAAGTCGCCACTTGGTTCGCCGAGTGAGGTCTCGGGCCGCGGGCTCCGCCACCGCCCGACACTGCTCGGTGGCGGCGGAGCACGCACGATGGCCCCTGGCCCCGGCGGTCGTGTCACCAGGGCAGCACGCCGTATTCGTCGTCCCCGGCAGCGCCCCAGCGGTATCCCCACAGCTGCCCGCTCGGTCCGTCGGCGGGCAGCGTCGCGAGACGCACGGCGACTTCGGCGCCCTGCGCGGCTGTACGAAAACCGCTGTGGCCGTTGAAGTCGGTCGCACAATACCCGGGGTTCGCGGCATTCACCTTGATCGGGGTATCCCACAACTCCTTGGCATACATCGCGGTCACCATGGTCAGCGCGGTTTTCGAGGACGGGTATGCGATCGCGGCCATCGGCCACATGGGCCCGTCCGGATCCATCATCAAGGCCAGTGATCCGACCTCGCTGGACACGTTGACGATTCGAGCGGCCTCGGCCCGGCGCAGCAGCGGCAGCATCGCATTCGTCACCGCGACGACACCGAAGACGTTGGTCTCATAGACCTTTCGCAAGGTGGACAGCGCGGTGGACGACGGTTTGCCATCCCCGTCGAGGCGACCGGCGATGCCCGCGTTGTTCACGAGCACGTCGAGCTCCCCGAACTCCTCCTCGATTCGGGCCGCCGCCCGCGCGACCGAATCGGCGTCGGTGACATCCAGTCGCACGAAGTGCGCGTCGGCGCCCTCGGCGTTCAACTTCTCGGTGGCCGCGGCGCCGCGGGCTTCGTCCCTGGCGCCGACCAGGACGGTCGCGCCACGTGCGCCGAGTTGCCGAGCGATTTCGTATCCGATGCCTTTGTTGGCGCCGGTGATCAATGCGGTTGTCGTCACACCACGAGGCTGTCATCCGCCGCTGCCGCCGGGGAGGACCGATTTGTACCACCCCCGGACGGCGATCGTGGGCCAAGCATGCCAAGTGCTGCACATCTCCGACACCGATCAACGCATGATCGTGTACTGCGCGACACCGGGGTCACCCACCGCCCGGATCTTCGACGCGCTCGTGCGGACAGGCCACTGACGCGCGTCTTCCGGCCACCCCAGCACCGACGGCATCGTCCTTTCGAGCATGCCTCAGCGCGTGCGACCGGCGGCCTCCGCACCGGCGGCGCCGAGCAGGCCCGGCCCCGGCTCGGGGATGACCTCGCGCGCGGTGAGTTCGGTTCCGCACGAGTCGCATTCGAGCCGGATGTGCGCCTCGCCCGGGCAATCGCGGTGGCCGTAGCGCACCGGCGGACCTTCGGGCGCCATGTAGGTGTCGCCCCAATCGCGGATGGCCAGCAGGATCGGGTAGATGTCGTGGCCCTTCGGGGTGAGGCGGTACTCCTCGTGCGCACCCACGGCAGCCTTCTGTTTGACGAGGATGCCGTTGTCGATCAGCCGGTCCAACCGATCCTGCAACCTGCTGCGCGAGATGCCCAGTGCGCTCTGGAAAGCGTTGAACCGCCGGATACCGGAGAAGCACGACTTGAGGATCAGCAGCGTCCAGCGGTCACCGAAGATCACGAGTGGGCGCGTGATCGAGCACGGCACATCGGCCAGTTCTTCGTAGCGCACCTTCCGATGCTACCGACCACCCAGCCGCCCCCGCCCCGTGAAACCTCACGACCGCCGCCTGCCCGGACGAGTACATCGCACGAAACCACCGAGTGGGCTCGCACCGCCCGTTCGCGGACGCGGCATTGGCGCGGAGTCCGGAAACGCGAAGCGGGCCCCGGCAGTGCCGGGGCCCGCTTCGATGCGTGGATCAGAGCGGAATGTTCTTGTGGTGGCTGGCGCGAGCCGGAGCCGCGGCGAGCGCCGCGGCGATGATGCTGCGGGTCTTCGCCGGGTCGATGACCTGGTCGACGACGCCGATCGCCATGGCGCGCTCCACACCGCCCGCGATGCGCTCGTGTTCGGCGGTGAGGCGCTCGTGCAGCGCCTCGCGCTCCTCCTCCGGCGCGGCCGCGAGGGCCTTCTTGTGCAGGATGCCGACCGCGGCCTTGGCGCCCATGACGGCCACCTCGGAACCGGGCCACGCGTAGACCGCCGTCGCACCGAGCGAGCGGGCGTTCATCGCGATGTAGGCGCCACCGTAGATCTTGCGGGTGACCAGCGTGACCCGCGGAACGCGCGCCTCGGCGAACGCGTGCAGCAGTTTCGCGCCGCGCCGCACGACGCCTTCCCATTCCTGGCCCACGCCGGGCAGATAACCCGGCACGTCGGTGATCACGATCAGCGGAATGCCGAACGCGTCGCACAGCCGCACGAAACGCGCCGCCTTCTCCGCGCTTTCGGAGTTCAAGCAGCCGCCGAGGCGGATCGGGTTGTTCGCCAGCACGCCGACGGTGCGGCCACCGAGACGGCCCAGACCGGTGACGATGCTGCGGGCGTACCCGCCCTGCAGCTCCTCGAACGACGACTCACCGTCGACGTTGTCGAGCAGCTCGTGGATGATCGGCTTCACGTCGTAGGCGCGCTTGGCCGATTCCGGCAGCATCGCTTTCAGGTCCACGTCGCCGTGCTCGGCCGCGACCAGGTCGAACTCGCCCTGCTCGGCGAACATCGACACCAGCCTGCGCGCGCGGTGCAGGGCGTCGGCTTCGTCGTCGGCGACGATGTGGGTGACGCCGGACTTCTTGCCGTGCGTCTCCGGCCCGCCCAAGGTGGCCATGTCGACCTGCTCGCCGGTCACGCTGCGCACCACGTCCGGGCCGGTCACGAAGACGCGGCCTTCCGGAGCCATGATGACGATGTCGGTCAGCGCCGGACCGTAGGCGGCGCCACCGGCTGCGAAGCCGAGCACCACGGAGATCTGCGGAACCAGGCCGGACGCGCGGACCATGGCCTCGAAGACCAGGCCGACCGCGTGCAGCGCCTCGACGCCCTCGGCCAGGCGGGCGCCGCCGGAGTGCCACAGGCCGACCACGGGGACACCGGAGTCGATGGCGGTGTCGATGGCGTCGACGATGTGCTTGCAGCCCTCCACGCCCATCGCGCCGCCCATGACGGTCGCGTCGGAGCAGTATGCCACGGTGCGGACGCCGTCCACCTCGCCGATGGCAGCGAGCACGCCGGACTTGTCACGCGGGTGGAGCGGAAGAATGGTGCCCGGATCGAAGAAGCGCTGGAGTCGACCGAGCGGATCACGCGGGTCGGTCGCCGTCTCCTGATGCAACGCGGGAGCGATGATTGTCATCGCGTTGTCTCCTCAACCTCAATGAGTGCGCCGCTGCCGCGGCTGCGTATGTCGAAACACGGCGGGGCCGAGCCACTACAGATGGCCGGCCCCGCCGGGATCGTTGTGCAGTCGATCGCGCGGCTACGCCCGACCGAAGGCGAGCGCCACGTTGTGCCCACCGAATCCGAAGGAGTTGTTGATCGCGTACTCGATCTCCTGGCGGCGGGCTTCGCCCTTCACCACGTCGAGGTCGATCTCCGGGTCCTGGTTCTCCAGGTTCAGCGTCGGCGGCACGATGCCGTCGCGGATGCTGAGCACGGTCAGCACGGACTCCAGGGCGCCGACGGCGCCGATCGAGTGGCCGAGTGCCGACTTGGGCGCGTACACCGAGGCGTGGGTGCCCACGGCTTTGGTGATCGCGTTCGCCTCGGCGGTGTCGCCGATCGGCGTCGCGGTCGCGTGCGCGTTGATGTGCGTGATGTCCTTCTTGGTCAGACCCGCGGACTGCATCGCCCTGGTCATCGCCCGCGCGGCGCCGTCACCCGTGGGATCGGGGGCGACGAGGTGGAAGCCGTCGGAGGTGATGCCCGCGCCCAGGAGGCGCGCGTGGATGGTCGCGCCACGGGCCTTCGCGTGCTCTTCGGTCTCGATGACCATCAGAGCGCCCGCCTCGCCGAAGACGAAGCCGTCGCGATCCTTGTCGAACGGCCGCGACGCGCCCTTCGGGTCGTCGTTGCGGGTGCTCATGGCGCGCATCATGGTGAACGCCGCGATCGGCACCGCGTCGATGAAGCCTTCGACGCCACCGGTCACGACGATGTCGGCGTCACCCATGACGATCATGCGCCAGGCGTTGGCGATGGCCTCGGAGCCCGACGAGCATGCCGAGACCGGAGTGACCACTCCTGCCCTGGCCTTCAGTTCGAGGCCGACAACGGCCGACGGGCCGTTCGGCATGACCATCTGCACAGCCAACGGCGAGATCTTGCGATAACCGCCGTTCTTCAGCTTGTCCACCGAATCGATGAGGGCGTCACCGCCGCCCAATCCGGTGCCGATGGCCACACCCAGCCGCTCCGGGTCGACTTCCGGGCTGCCCGCGTTCCGCCAGACCTCACGACCGAGCACGGTCGCGAGCTGCTCGACGTAGGCCATGCGCCTGCATTCGACACGAGACAGCAGAGTGTCGGGCCGGACCTTCAAGTGACCGCCGATGCGGACCGGAAGGTCGTATTCCTCGACGAAGGAATCCTCGAGAACGTCGATGCCGCTCTCGCCGTTGAGGAGTCCCTTCCACGTCGCATCGACGTCACCCGCGATCGACGTGGTCGCCGCAAGGCTGGTTACGACGACGTTGGGGAAGTTCCCGTTCAAGGTGGAAGGAGTGGTCACAGTTTCGGCCCTACTCGGCGTTGTCGAACTTGGCCTTGAGCTCGGCCGCCGCCTCAGCGTTCTCGGCTTCGAGCTTCTGGATGTAGTTGACGGCGTCGCCGACCGTCTTCAGGCTGGCCAGATCCTCGTCGGGGATCTTGACGCCGTACTTGTCCTCGGTCTGAACCGCGATCTCGACCATGGACAGCGAGTCGATGTCCAGGTCATCGACGAAGGACTTCTCGATCGTCACCTCGGAGGGCTCGATGCCGGTCACCTCTTCGATGATCTTGCCGAGTTCCTCGACGATTTGTTCCTGGGTCAGAGCGGCCACTTCGTGGCTCCCTTCTTGATACTTTGTAGGGCTCTACTGGTTTTTTTCGGATCGAGCGCGGTAATAGTTACCGCCTCTCGGTCACGACCTCGCATCTGCATGCATGGTCGCGGAGGAAAGCTAGCCGGAGACGGTCAGCTCAGCCAACGCGGGGAGGTCTTGCGGGGTCTTCAGGGCCAGCGTGGGCGTGCCCTTCAGTTCCCGCTTGGCGATGCCGACGAGGGTGCCCGCCGGCGGCAGTTCCGCCACCGCCGAGACGCCGGCTTGCCGGACGGTCTCGGTGCACAGGTCCCAGCGCACGGGCCTGGTGACCTGCGCGGCGAGCTTATCGATCGCGTCCTGTCCGGACGCGACCGGCTTGCCGTCGAAATTCGAGAGCAAGGTCCTGGTCGGCTCGTTCGGCGTGATCTTCGTTATGGCATCGGTCACAGCATCCTGCGCCGGGGCCATGAACGCCGTGTGGAACGCGCCCGCGACGGGCAGCGCCCGAACCCTGGCCTTCTCCGGGGGGTTCGCGGCGAGTTCGGCGAGAGCGTCCAACCGGCCCGCGGCCACGATCTGACCCACCGCGTTGCGGTTGGCCGGCACGAGGTCGAGTTCGGTGAGCCGTTCGAGCACGGCGGCCTCGTCGCCGCCGAGCACCGCGGACATTCCGGTCGGCTCCAGTGCACACGCCTTGGCCATCTCCGCTCCGCGGATGGCGGCCAGCCGAACCGCGTCGTCGGCGGAGATGACTCCGGCGACCGCGGCGGCGGCGAGTTCACCGACCGAGTGCCCGGCGACGATGGTAGCGGCGGGAAGCTCGTCGGGCGAGATCTCCGCGAACGCCAGCAGCGCCGCGGCGACCACCAGGGGCTGGGTGACAGCGGTGTCGGTGATCTCCTCGGCCGTCGCGGTGGTGCCGAGACGGACCAGGTCCAGGCCGGAAGCCTTGGACCACAGCGTCAGGCGCTCATTCGCGCCGGGAAGGTCGAGCCAAGGCGCGAGCATGCCGGGTGTCTGAGAGCCCTGTCCAGGGGCGAACAACGCGATCACGCCTCTAAGAAAACACTGTGAGGCGGGCCGCACGAGATGTCGACGCGAATGAAGGTTCGGAAGCGCTTTTGTGGGGGTTCCACAAAAGACCACGTGGGCTGTCCGAATCGACCGATTCCACGGATGCGTTACAGGCCCTCGGTACCGAAGGCCACCGAAGTGACCTCTGGGGCAGAAGCTGATGATTCGTTACGGGTTCGTGTCAAACGACCCACGGTGGCGGCGATCCGGAGCACATACGCGTCCCGCGGATTGAGCGGATCACGGCCGGTGACCTCGGCGATGCGCTTGAGCCGATACCGGACCGTATTTGGATGGACGTACAGCTGACGCGCACACGTCTCGACCGCTCCGCCGCAATCCAGGTAGGCATCGAGCGTGTCCGCCAGCGACGACCCCGCTGCGGCCAACGGTAGGACAAGGTACTCGTTCAGCGCGTCGATCGCAGCTCGATCACCCAGCAACGCGCGTTCCGGGAGCAATTCCGCCGCGTGCACCGGTCGCGGCGCCCCGCGCCAGCCCACCACGGCTTCCATTCCGGCCAGCGCCTCCACCGCACTCGCGTGGGCCGCGCCCAGCGTGCGCGTGGTCGGCCCGATCACCACCGGCCCGTCGGAGAACACCTCGGCGAGCAGGTCGGCCAGGAACGGGGAGACTTGACCGGTCTCCCCCAGGTGCCCCGAGACCACCATCACCAGCCTGGTGCCCTGAACGACCGCGAGCGCGGCCCGCCCGTGCCGCGCCGCGATGGAATGCACGGCACCCACCGACGAGACGCCCTGCTCGCCGGGCGGGGTGCCCACCAGCACCGTCGCCGGTGCGGTGGCGTCCCAGTTCAGCGTCGCCGCTCGGGAGAGCATGTCGGGCCCGGTGTCGCCGCGCACCACGGCGTCGACGACGAGCGCCTCCAACCGGGTGTCCCACGCGCCGCGCGACTCGGCGGCGCTGGCGTACACCGAGGCGGCGGCGAATCCGAGCTCGCGCCCGTATCGCAACACCGCCTCGGTCAGAGCGACCAGCTGCCGATCGTTGCGCGCGAGCGCGGGCAGCCACTGCTCGAAGAACTCCATGGCGACGCGGACCATGTCCACCGTCTGGCGCAGCGTCAGCCGCCGCGCGAGATCCTGCGGGATCACCTGGAAGGCGTCCAGGCTGAACCGGATGTCGCTGTCCGGGTCCTGCAGCCATTCCAGGAAGTTCACCACCGCGGTCTGCACCAGCATCTGCACGCCGGCGCGCTGCGCGGCGTCCAGATCGGCGAAGAACGGCAACCGATCCTGCATCGACCCCACCGCCTCGGTGGAGAGGCGGCCGGAGAACTGCTTCACGCGTTTGAGCAGCGTGTCCGGGAGGGGGTCGCGAGTCTGCCGGTTCGGGGAGAGCGCGCCCGTCGGCAGATACACCTCGTGCTCGGAAGAGCCCTCGGAGATCCGTCGCGGCCGCGGCGGTTTACGGTCCACCATCCAATATTCCGCTACGCGAGGTCTTCGTCCGAACTCACCGCTGCCTTCGGCGCGGCGTCCACGTCGGCGATCCGGTACTTCGCCGCCGCTTCCACGGCCTTCGCGGGGTCGATCTTGCCCGTCCGGCCGAGACCGGCCAGCGCGGCGACCACGATGGACTGGGCGTCCACGTTGAACACCCGTCGCGCGGCCGGGCGGGTGTCGGAGAAACCGAAACCGTCCGTGCCGAGCGTCGTGAAATCGCCGGGCACCCACTTGCGCACCTGATCCGGCACCGCGCGCATCCAGTCGGTGGCGGCCACGTACGGGCCCTCGGCCCGCGACAGTGCCTCGGTGACGTACGGAAGGCCCGGATCCGCGCCCGGGTCGCGCAGCGCGGCGATCTCCTTGTCCAGCGCCTCCTTGCGAAGCTCGCCCCACGAGGTCACCGACCACACGTCCGCCTGCACGCCCCACTCCTGCGCCAGCAGCGCCTGCGCGCGCAAACCGTCCGGCACGGTGACGCCGGAGACCAGGATCTGGGCGCGCACCGCGCCCTCGCCCCCGCGCTTGTACAGGTAGATGCCCTTGAGCAGACCGGCGACGTCGAGGTCCTCCGGCTCGGCCGGCTGCGGGTACGGCTCGTTGTAGAGGGTGATGTAGTAAAAGATGTCCTCGCCGCCGAACTCGCCCGCGCTGCCGTGCGGATGGGTGCCGGGCAGCGGCGCGGAGCCCTGCGGCGCGGCGCCGCCGCCGTACATCCGGCGCAGGCCGTCGCGCACGATGTGGGCGATCTCGAACGCGAACGCCGGGTCGTAGGTCACCACGGCCGGGTTGGTCGAGGCGAGCAGCAGCGAATGCCCGTCGTTGTGCTGGAGACCCTCACCGGTCAGCGTGGTGCGCCCCGCGGTCGCCCCGAGCACGAAGCCACGGGCGAGCTGGTCGGCGGCCGCCCACAGTCCGTCGCCGGTGCGCTGGAAGCCGAACATCGAGTAGAAGATGTACAGCGGGATCATCGGCTCGCCGTGCGTGGCGTAGGAGGTGCCCGCCGCGGTGAACGACGCCGTCGACCCGGCCTCGTTGATGCCCTCGTGCAGGATCTGCCCGACGGCGCTCTCTTTGTAGGCAAGCATCAATTCCGCGTCGACGGATGTGTACAACTGTCCGTTGCGGTTGTAGATCTTCAACGAAGGGAACCACGAGTCCATGCCGAAGGTCCTGGCCTCGTCGGGGATGATCGGGACGATCCGCTTGCCGATCTCCTTGTCCCGCAGCAGCTCCTTCATCAGCCGCACCAGGGCCATCGTGGTGGCGACGTTCTGCTTGCCCGACCCCTTGCGCACCGAGCGGTAGGCCTCGTCGCCGGGCAGCTTCAGCGGCTTGGCCGCCGTGCGCCGCTCGGGCAGGAACCCGCCGAGCGCCTTGCGCCGGTCGAGCATGTACTGGACCTCACGGGCCTCCATACCGGGGTGGTAGTACGGCGGCAGGTACGGGTCCTTCTCCAGCTCGGCGTCGCTGATCGGGATGCGCTGCAGATCGCGGAAATCCTTGAGGTCCTGCAAGGTCAGCTTCTTCATCTGGTGCGTGGCGTTGCGGCCCTCGAAGTGCTTGCCGAGGGTGTAGCCCTTGATGGTCTTGGCCAGGATCACCGTGGGCTGACCCTTGTGCGCCATCGCGGCCGCGTAGGCGGCGTACACCTTCCGATAGTCGTGACCGCCGCGCTTGAGGTTCCAGATCTCCTGGTCGGACAGATCCTGCACCAGCGCTTTGGTCCGCGGATCGCGGCCGAAGAAGTGGTCGCGGACGTACGCGCCGTCGTTGGCCTTGTAGGTCTGGTAGTCACCGTCGGGGGTGCTGTTCATCAGGTTCACCAGCGCGCCGTCGCGGTCGGCGCCCAGCAGCGCGTCCCACTCCCGGCCCCAGATCACCTTGATGACGTTCCAGCCCGCGCCGCGGAAGAACGACTCCAGCTCCTGGATGATCTTGCCGTTGCCGCGCACCGGACCGTCCAGGCGCTGCAAGTTGCAGTTGACGACGAAGGTCAGGTTGTCCAGACCCTCCATCGCCGCGACGTGCGCGAGACCGCGCGACTCCGGTTCGTCCATCTCGCCGTCGCCGAGGAACGCCCATACGTGCTGGTCGGAGGTGTCCTTGATCCCCCGATCGTGCAGGTAGTGGTTGAACCGCGCCTGGTAGATGGCGTTCATCGGGCCCAGGCCCATGGACACCGTGGGGAACTCCCAGAAGTTGTTCAGCAGCCGCGGATGCGGATAGGACGGCAGCCCGTGGCCGGGACCGCCGTTGCTGTACTCCTGGCGGAACCCGTCGAGCTGATCGGTCGACAGCCTGCCTTCCAGGAACGCGCGGGCGTAGATGCCCGGCGAGGCGTGGCCCTGGATGAAGATCGAGTCGCCGCCGCCCGGGTGGTCCTTGCCACGGAAGAAGTGATTGAAGCCCACCTCGTAGAGCGCCGCCGAGGAAGCGTAGGTCGAGATGTGGCCGCCGACGCCGATGCCGGGGCGCTGGGCGCGATGCACCATGATCGCGGCGTTCCAGCGGATCCAGGCGCGGAAGCGCCGCTCCACCTCCTCGTCGCCGGGGAACCACGGCTCGTTCTCGGTGGGGATGGTGTTGACGTAGTCGGTGGAGGTCAAAGACGGGATGGCGACCCGACGTTCACCGGCCCGCTCCAGCAGACGGAGCATGAGGTAACGCGCACGGCCGGGGCCCTCCCGGTCGAGCATCTCATCGAACGACTCGAGCCATTCGCTGGTTTCCTCCGGGTCGATGTCCGGTAGGTAGGACGCCACCCCTTCGCGGATCACCCGCACCCGTCCGGCCGGCTGCGGCGCGGGCGACCCGTTCGGATCGCGGCTCGCGGCGGGCGCGGGAGCGGAGTTGGTACCGGCGGATTTCGCCGGTGCGGAAGAGTGGATCAGGTCGGTCAAATCTGCTCCTCGTACAGGGGTGGACATGCTGATGGCGTCGGTATCCCCGGGCGGGTTCGCTGGTTGGCGGACCGCCCGTTTACGAAAGGTTCGGGCGCACCATCCATCCTTGCCGATGACGCGTCCCAAATCATCATGTCAGCCGGAAATCCAGTACCGTTCGACAGGCAAGGTGAGCATTGAGCGTGGCAGCCCTGAGGAGCGGGAGGACGATGAAGCTGCTGAACCCACGCGGGTTCGGAATGGTGTGCGCCACCGGCGCCGTCGCTGTCGGACTGGTCGTCGCGGGGTGCGCCAACCGGGTGGACGGCGTGGCGGGTCCGAACGCGAGCGATCTGGCGGCGTACAAGACCGAGGCGGCGTCCTCGTCGGCGGCGGCGACCTCTTCCCGGCGCGCCGCGGCCCAGGCCAAGGCCGTCTCCGACAATTGCGGTCAGTTCCCCACCATCACCGGAGCGGGCGTAAGCAAGTACAACGAATTCGTCGACGCGCACGACTCGAACGCCCCGGACTACGTCGCCAAGCGCGACTCGGCGGCGCAGACCCTCGAGGACGCGGCGAACAAGGTGGAGAGCGGCGTGAACTCCGCCAAGGAGGCGCTCCCCGGGGACCTGGCCGGCTTGTTCACCGAATACGTGAACGCCGCCCGCGCGCTGGCCGCCGAGACGCGCAAGATGACCTACACCGCGCCGGTCGCGGCGCTCAACGACGCCAGCAAGCGGGTCAACGACGCGCGCAACGCCGTGCGCGACTCGTGTCCGAAACGCTGAGAAACCCCTTGACACACCATCGCAACGCGACATTCGGTAGCTATTTCGCCGGATCGGCTTGCGCTGAAGCCCATAACCATGTTCGCTTGCAACTACCTACTGTCGGGAGTTGAGGAGGACGCCACCGTGGTCGCCGCGGCGGACGCGCAGAACTACGCTCAGAAGCTTGGCATCTCACACGGCTTGGTTGTCCAGGAATTGGGCTGGGACGAGGACGTCGACGACGACCTGAGGGCCGACGTCGAGGAAGCGATCGGCGGTGAACTCGTCGACGAGGACTCCGACGAGGTGATCGACGTCGTGCTGCTGTGGTGGCGGGACGGGGACGGTGATCTGGTCGACGCCCTGATGGACGCCATCGGCCCGCTCGCCGACGACGGTTTCGTCTGGGTACTCACCCCCAAGACCGGACAGCCCGGCCACGTCGAGCCGAGCGAAATCGCCGAATCCGCACCGACCGCCGGTCTGACCCAGACCTCGGCGATCAGCCTCGGTTCGTGGACGGGTAGCAGGCTCGTGCAGCCCAAGGCGCCCTCGAAGCAGCGCTGAGCCACCGCGCTATGGTTTCCACCAGGGTGGTGTCGCACGCCCGCCCGGTGGAAACCCGACACGATGGAGGATTCGCTATGCCGCTCGAGGTTGGCACTGTCGCGCCGGATTTCACGCTGAAGGACCAGAACAACCAGGAAGTCTCGTTGTCGGACTACCGGGGCAAGAAGAACGTCCTGATCGTGTTCTACCCGCTCGCCTTCACCGGCATCTGCCAGGGCGAGCTGTGCAAGGTCCGCGACGAGCTGCCCAAGTTCCAGAACGACAACGCGGAGATCCTCGCGATCTCCGTAGGCCCGCCGCCCACGCACAAGATCTGGGCCGCCGAGCAGGGCTACACCTTCCCGCTGCTGTCGGACTTCTGGCCGCACGGCGCGGTGGCCCAGGCCTACGGCGTCTTCAACGAGAAGTCCGGCTACCCCAATCGCGGCACGTTCGTCGTCGACCGCGAGGGCTACATCCGCTTCGCCGAGATGAACGGCCCCGGAGAACCCCGTGACCAGGCGGCTTGGGAGAAAGCGCTCGCCGCGCTAGATTCATAAGCCGCCGGTAACGGCACGGGCGTATAGCTCAGCGGTAGAGCACTGGTTTTACACACCAGCGGTCGGGGGTTCGATCCCCTCTGCGCCCACCAACAACGCTGCAGCTAGTAGACACCGGCCCGCGTCACGAGGTTGCCCCAGGAGCATCTAGTCGAGACTTATGGGTTGGTCTCGGACGAGCGCCGGTGGGCGAGAGCGAGGCTCGTCAGCGTCGTGATCGCCATGGCGCCGATGCCGACCAGCGCCGCGGTGGTGTAGGCGCTGTCGTCGGGGAAGAGGTGGCCGGGGCCGGTGCCCGCGGCGAGGATCAGGCCGCCGATGGCGCTGCCCAGGGAGTACCCGACGCTGCGGACGACGTAGTTGAAGCTCATGGCGCTCGAGGTCTCGCTCTTGGGGGTGACGGCCAGGATGACGCCGGGCATCGCGGCCGAGAAGCCGCCGACGCCGAAGCCGAGCACGCCCATCGCCGCGAACAGTTCGGGCAGGTCCGACCGGGCCGCCGCGAACAGGGCGAACCCGCCGCCGACCACGACGGCGCTGCCGGCCAGGAGCAGGGGGTCGGCCATCCGCGTCCGGACCCACGGCGTGAGCTTGCCGGCGACGAAGCCCAGCACCGAGAACGGGATGAGGACCAGCCCGGCGACGAAGGTCGTCAACCCGAAGCCGTAGCCGGCGCCGTGTGGCGTCTGCGCGTACCGGGTGATGAGCGTGAGCAGGAGGTACATGCCGATCCCGCCGACGAACATGGCGAGGTTCGCCCCGGCGACCGCCGGGTGCCGCACCGCCCGCACATCGACCAGGGGCGCCGTGCTGCGCAGCTCGATGACGACCCAGACGCAGAGCAGCACCACCGCGACGAGGGCGAGGCCCGCCGCCACGGCGAGGTGCCGGCTCCACAGTTTCCGTTCGCCGGCGAGGAACAGCACCAGCAGCAGCGCAGCGGCCAGGACGACCGCGCCTGCCACGTCCACGTGGGCGGAGCGGCCTTCGGGGGCTTCGGGCATCGAGCGCCACGCGGTCAGGAGGGCGGCGGCGGTGACGACCAGGCCGAGGCCGTAGGCGGCCCGTACCCCGCCGAGTTCGGCGAGCAGTGCGGCCAGCGGGTAGCCGACGCCGGCCCCGATGATCGAGACCACCGAGATCAGGGCGATCACGGACGCGCTGCGCTCCTCGGGGAGGTGGTCCCTGGCCACGCCCATCATCAGCGCCGTCAGCCCGAGCCCGACGCCCTGGGCCGCCCTGCCGGCCAGCAGCCACGCGAACGGCAGCGGCAGCACGGTGAGCGCGCTGCCTGCGACGACGACCGCCAGCGTGGCGAGGATCGTGGCCCGCCGGTGCGGGCCGGCTCCGAGCCGGCCCAGGACCGGCGTGGCGACGGCGCCGCTGAGCAGCGCGACGGTCAGCGTCCACTGCGCGCTACCGAGCGAGACGTGGAACGAGGTCGCCACGCTGGTGATGAGCGGCGCCCCGAGGCTGCCGACCGCCGCCACGACCAGAGCGATGAACATCAGGGCGGGGACCAGCAGCCGCGCCTCGGAACGCGCCACCGGGAACGCCTTCACCACGACACCGCCGACCGGCTGCCCGGTCACTGCTTCGGCCCTTCGCGGTCCTGACTTTCGAGCTCTGCCAGATGCTTCAGCGCCGGAAGGGCCGCCACCAGCGCCTCGACCTCGTCGCCGGGGAGCTCGCCGATCAACCGCTCGAACGCGTGGACGCCAGCCTGGCGCCGCGTCCGGACATAGGAGGCGCCTGCCTCGGTCAGGCACACCAGCGTGACCCGCTTGTCGGACGCGTCGCCCCGCCGCTCGACCAGGCCGGACTCCTCCATCACCCGGACCAGGGCGGTCATCGCGGGCTGGGTGACGCCCTCGACCGCGGCCAGATCGGTGATGCGCCGCGGACCGGTCCGGTCCAGGGTGGCCAGGGTGGCGGCGGACGTCAGGCTCATGTCCCGGGGCAGGCGTCGCACGGCCCTGGTGGCCAGGCCGTAGAGGGCTGCCCCGATGGCGGCGGACGCACCAGTAGCGGCGTCTTGACGATTCATACTCGAAGCATAGCATTTTTATATTCATAGGTTATGCAAATGGCCGACTGGCGAACACCGCTGGCCTCGGGGAACTGGTTCCACACCTGCCCGTCGAGCTCACGACCAGCCGACTCCGGGGTGCGCCCACCCCACTCGAGGGGCACGTATTCGCCGCGTGAACCGCTGGTCACTGGTGGGCTCCTTGCAGGCGACGACCCGAAACAGGCGCGCCGGGCGGTGGCGTTTCCGCGGCTCCTTCGGAGCACCTGTTGCCGTGCAGACGGCTCGGTATCGTCGCGATATGCCCGCGTTGATCGCTCCGACGACACGTCTGCATACGGCCTGGCTGGAGGCGCACGACGAGTGGGGTCCGGGCCCGCACGAGGACGGTTTCGGACTGCGGCCGTACGACGAAGTGCGTTCGCCGACCGGTTTCGCGGCCTGGGTGGCCCGGCTGGCCGACGAATCGGGTCAGGCGTGGGCCGAGACCGGCCGGGCGCGGTGCACCTACCGATGGATCGTGGAGGACGACCGAGTGCTCGGCGGGATCGCTCTGCGGCACGGCTTCGACGATTTTGTGCGATGGGCCGGTCACATCGGCTACGGCATCCGGCCGTCCGCGCGCCGACGCGGCCTCGCCACCTGGGCGCTGAGCCGGATGCTCGGCGAGGCGGAGAAGCTGGGCATGGGCCGGGTGCTGATCGTCTGCGCGGCCGACAACGTCGCCTCCGCGAAAACCATCGAGCGCCGAGGCGGCGTCCTCGAGCGGATCGTGGACACCCCGCTCGGTCCGGCACGGCGTTACTGGGTTCCCACCGGCGACCACGACCAGCGGCCCGGCCGAGGCAGACGGGAAACGCTCCGGCGGACGTAAAATGATCGGCACGAGCCCACTCCTCGAGGAGGCTGCGATGACCGACAGCCCGCGCTCGATCGCCGCAAAAGACAAAGCGCTCCCCCCGGGTACGGACGAGGAACGATTTTCCGGCTACGGAGTGATGGGATTGCCCTTCGCCAGCGGCCACTACCTGGCGCTGCGGCATTTCCCTGCCAGCTCGGTCGGTGCGGGGTACGACGCGGTGTGGCATCGCAACCCCGACGCCGAATGGGTGATCTACAGCAGTGTCTCCCCGGCGACCAGCTGCGCCCGCTATTTCGGATCAGCACTCGAAGACGCGCGGGTCGAGGACATATCGGTCGACTGGACGGGACCGTCCACATTCACGGTGCGGGTCGGCGACAAGATCGTGTGGGATCTCGAACTGGGCCGCTCGGCGGCGACGAAGGCGATGACGGGTATGGGCCGGATGATGCCTGCCGCCTTGTGGCGACGTCCCGCCGTTCTGTCGCTCATGTCGCGGGTGGCGGGTCCGGCGCTCGGCGTCGGGCGGGTCCAGCTCAGCGGTACTTCCCCGAACGGTCAATGGTTCCTGGCCAAACCCCGGATGCTGTGGACCGTCGAGAACAGCACTGCCCGGATCGACGGAATCGACATCGGTCCTCCGGGACCACTCGCCGAACAAGCCACATTGGGTGAGTTCTGGCTGCCGCAACGCGGAGTGTTCGCCGTGGGCGAGTCCTACTTCGAACGGTTCGATCCGACGCGCCATCGTCCGGCCCGCCCCGGCGTCTGAATGGCGGCACCGGTTTCCGAGCTTGTGCGTCCCGAAGGATCGGCGCACGAATAGCGCCGGATTCGGCCGATCAGCCCGACCGGCGTGCGGTAACCAACAGGTACTCCCACTCCATCCGCCCGTTGCCGCGGTCGTACCGGGCGGCGAGTTCGGCGAGTGCGTCGTCCAATTGCGCGATCCGGTCGGGCTCCCCGGCATTGGCCTTGTACACCGCGACCGTCGGTCCGTAGTAGGACTTGAAGAAGTCACGGAACTCCGCGCCGTCGGCGAAACGGTCGATGACCGCGTTCTCGCGGCGCAGTTCCAGATCGGCGACGCGATCGCCCAGCAACGACCGCACGTGTTCCTCGTCGCCCCACAGCGGCGGCGGCTGCGCGCCGGGCGGAGGCGGCGGAGCGAACGGTTTCATCGTGGCGAACATCTGCCCGATGAAGCCGTCGGGCGTCCAGTTGATCAGCCCGATCGTGCCGCCCGGTTTGGCCACACGCACCAATTCGTCCGCGGCCGCTTGGTGGAACGGTGCGAACATGACGCCCACACACGAGATGACGGCGTCGAATTCGGCGTCGGCGTAGGGCAACGCCTCGGCGTCGGCTTCCTGCCACCGCAACTCGACGCCCCGCGCGGCGGCGATTCGCCTGCCTGCCTCGAACAACTCCGGCGTCAGATCGCTCGCCACGACCTCCGCACCGGCCTCCGCGGCCGGTATCGCGGCATTGCCGGATCCGGCCGCGACATCCAGCACCCGCTGGCCACGACCGATGCGGGCGGCCTCGACCAGACGCCGACCGAGTTCCGGGATGACTTCGGTGGCGATGGACGAATAGTCGCCCAGTGCCCACATCGCGCGGTGCCGCCGCTTGAGATCCGCGGAGCCGGAATCGGTCATCTGAACGCTCCCTCTGCAGTCGGGCCGGTCGACGCTGCCGAGAGAGGAAACTCCTCCGCGCCGAACCACTCATCGAAACCGCGAGCCGACCAGGTGTTACCCGGCGAAATCCGCGACAAACGATGTCCGGGCGGCTTCCCCCACACGGCACGCGGGTCTACCCACAATCCGGCCGCGTGACCAGGCGGAGCGGCCGCGATCCCGGCGGATAAGCCGCCGCCGGAACTGGGCCAATGCCGTCTGACCGAGTGTCCGGGCGCGGGACGGTCATGCGGCGGGCCGGTCGGGAACCACGCCGAGGATGGCGGGCCGGTCACGCCGCCAACGACCAGCATCTTCATCCCCACCCCTTCCACTCACGGGCCGATCCGACGGCCAGCGCGCAGGTGCGCGGGCCTCGACTGCTGGTCGAGCAGGGCTGATGCCCGGCCGCGACCCTGCGTTCGGCTCGGTGGCGGCTGAGCGGCGGAAGTCGATCACCGAGGCACTGTCGTCGGTGGTGGGGCGAGGCTACTGTCGTGATATGCCGAGCGAGTCAGCGCCGCCTGTCCCGTCCTTTCACGAAAACGCGATTCCGGACGCTTCGCGCACCACCGGCGACGATCCGATGGCCGCGCTGGTCGGCATCCTCGATCTGCAAGCAGCACTGCCGGGGATTCGGCGTATGCGGGCTTGGGGGCACGAAGTTCTGAACGTCCAGCCGGGCGAGCGCGCATTGGATATCGGGGCCGGGACGGGCACCGAGGTGATCGAACTGGCCGGCCGGGTCGGGCCCGGCGGCGACGCGGTCGGCGTCGACCCGAACCCCGCGATGATCGCCATCGCTCGTGGGCGCGCGGAGAGCGCGGACTGCCGGGCCCGCTTCGTCGAAGGCACCGCCTATCAGTTGCCCTTCCCGGACGATTACTTCGACGCCGTGCGCTGCGAGCGGGTCTACCAGCACCTCGACGACCCGGCGGCCGCCACCGCCGAGATCACCCGAGTCCTGCGACCGGGCGGTCGCGTGCTGCTCATCGACAGCGACTGGCACACCGTGATCACCCACCCCGGCGACCCCGAGGTGGTCGCCCGCTTGACGAAGGCGATGCTCGCGACCACCCCCAACCCCGCATCGGGCCGCCGCCTCCGGGGCCTGCTCACCGCGGCGGGCTTCGTCATCGACGACATGGGATCGGAAGCGGTGATCTGGAACCCGGAGACCGCCCGTCCCCTGTTCATGCAGATGATCGCGTCCGCGACCACCGGCGGAGCGATCACCGAGGTGGAAGGGCGCGACCTCCTCGCCATCATGGAGGCGGGGATCGAGAAAGGCGACTACCACCTCTCGGTGACGATGTTCGCGGTGCTCGGCCACTTGGGTGGGTGAGCCTCCGGCTCTCACCGTTGCTGCTTGGCATCCGGCTTGATTCGCCCGACCTCCCAGCACCCGCCACGCCGCCGTCTTACGCGGACATTCCCCCACGCGACAAGCACGAGCCGCTGCATGGTCATCTGCGCCTCGCCCACCCCCATCACGTAGTCGGGCGGGTCATGCGGAAACCCATCGGCCACAACGCTGATCCATGTCGCTGCGCTCCATTCGCACTCGCCGGGTGATCTCGTCTACGCTGCGCCCCTCCGGCACCCGCACCGGCCACAACCACAACCCCACGCCGACCAGCGCGGCAAGTAGGGCGCGCGACCGCCAGCCACTGCCATCCGGTCACGGCAATCTACGGGTGATCCATGACGGCTGTCCGTGGCCACCGCGAAATTCCCGCGTACGGCCAGTTGCGATTCCCCGCAGGCGGCCAGTTGTCGCCGCTGCACACTGCCAGCATCCCGCCGAACATCGGATGTTGCCGACGAGGTGTGGCACGCAACTCCGGGCTACGGCTGTAGCCCTAGGTGTGCGCGGGGCGGTTCGCGGCTACCGTACGGACGGTCAGAATCGCGTGAAGCCGGTGAGCGCTCGCCGTACCGTCACCTCGCCGACAGGTCCAGCACGCAGCCCGTCGAGCACCTCGTCGGACATCTCGCCGTAGGTCTCGAACGACTGAATACTGCAGTGCTCCATCACATCCTGGATGTAGGGATCGGACAACTTCCAGTGTGCGAGCACTGCCTCCGAGTCGCGATAGAGCTGAAAACTGTGTGCAAGCCCGCGGTCTTCGTCGAGAAAGACCTGCACCAACAGCTGCGGGCCATGCTCTGCGACGAACGCCACCGCCCGCTGTACGGCCACCTTGAACTGTTCGAGATGACCGTCGGTAATCCGCATGGTGTTGTGGAACAAAATGCTCATTCCTCGAGAATGAAACCTCGATCATGGTTGAGGTCAAGTCGAACCGGCACGACGTTTCATACGACATGCTGCACGCGCTCCGGAACCGACCGCCCTCCGGGATGCGTGACGACGTTCGAGCTCTGTGCGACCGAGTCGGCGTCGCCGCGCACTGAGTGGATCCACGCTCTCCACTCGACGGGACACGTGACCCACTGTCCGTGCGGCCTTTGCCCTCTCAGAACAGATGGCACTGGTCCGGCGGAAGAATACGCGCCACGCACAGGCCGACGATGCCGAAGAACAGGACGCTCGCGATGGCCCCTCGGACGGCGTCGACGATGCCCGGGGGCACTTCCACCACCGCGATCGGTTCGGCGGTGATCTCGGCGGCTGCCGCCGCGGGGACGGCTGTCGCGGCCGTCAGGGCAATCGTCGCGGCGGCGATGATGCGCATACCGGCATGCTTCATGGTCGACTCCTCGCACTCGGCCCCGACCGTATGACGACCCTACGTCTGTCGGCGGATCCCGGGCAGCCGCCAATTCCATTGGCTGCCGGAGCCGCGAGCCCCTACCCCACGTCGCGGCGCAGCCAGGTGACCTCGGCTCCGGATTCCGTTCCGTAGCGGTAGATCTCGAGGTCCTCGTCCCAGGCCGTGCCCAAGGCGCGGTCGATTTCGGCGGCCAGGTCGTAGGCGGAGTACTTGCCGAGTTCGCGGGTCGCTTGGAGCATGGCGCGCAGGCGCATCTCGCCGATCATGACGTCACCGTTGGCGCTCGTGGAGCCGTGCCACAGACCGAGACCGGGGACGAAGCTGTAGCGCTCGCCGTCCACGCCGTCGCTGGGATCCTCGGTCACCTCGAAGCGCAGAACCGGCCAGGAGCGCAACGATTGAGCGATCTTCGAGGCGGTGCCGACCGGACCGATCCACTCACTGGTGGCGCGCAGTTGACCGTCGGCCGGTTGGGCGGTCCAGCGCAGTTTCGCCGGGGCGCCCAGGGCCGAGGTGAGTGCCCACTCGACATGCGGGCACAGCGCGGCAGGCGACGAGTGGATGTAGACCACACCCGCCGTCGCGTCCGCGAACTGACTCGATGCGCGCACCACCAACACCTCCAGCTTCGACGAGGACCGTCTTCCCCAACGATTCGTCGAACTGGCGTTGCCTGAGTGTACTGGAGTGCCCGAAGTTACACGTGTTACTTCACGACCGTGTTGCGCGCGGCTGTCGCCTCCGCGATCACGGCATCGCTCAGCGGTGGCCAGGCCGCCCGCGCCCAGTCGCCGAAATTCTCGTCGCTCAAGGCGAGACACGCCAACCCCGTTCTCGGGTCAACCCATAAAAATGTCCCGGATTGGCCGAAATGTCCATAGGTTTGTGGCGAATTCGTGCCACCGGTCCAGTGCGGCGACTTGCCGTCGCGGATCTCGAAGCCCAGTCCCCAGTCGTTGGGGCGCTGCGAACCGAAGCCGGGCAGCACGCCGTTCAGACCCGGGAACTGTACGCAGGTGGCCTCGGCGTGCGTCTGCGCCGAGATCAACTCGGGGTTCAGCAATTCGGCGGCGAAGCGGGCGAGATCCGCGGCGGTGGACCGGGCCGCGTGCCCCGCCGGGCCGGCCAGCACCGAAGCGGTCATGCCAAGCGGCTCGAACACCGCGTCGCGCAGGTACTCGTCGAACGCGATCCCGGTCTGCGCGGTGAGGAATTCGGCGAGCACTTCGAAACCCGCGCTGGAGTAGATCCGCCGGGCCCCGGGCGAAGCCTGGACCTCGGTGGTGTCGAACGCGAGCCCGGACGCGTGCGCCAGCAGATGACGCACCGTGGCGCCGGGCGGGCCCGCGGGCTGATCCAGTTCGACCGCGCCCTCCTCCACGGCGACGAGCACGGCGTACGCGACGAGAGGCTTGGTCACCGACGCGAGCGGGAACACCCGCTCGGCATCCCCTTCGCTCGCGATGTCGCCGTCGGCGGTGACCACCGCGGCCGCCGCGTGCCGGACCGGCCATTCCCGAATCTGCTCGAGTGAACGCACCCCCCGAGCCTACGAGAACCGGGTGGCTACGATCGACTCGCCATGAGTGAAAAGCCCACTGTTCACGGCGACGTAGCATCCGGTTTCGAACCGGTCGCCGACGCCTTCCGCCGCAACTTCGAGCAGCACGGCGAGATCGGCGCCGCCGTCGCGGTCTACGCCGGGGACCGCCCCGTGGTGGATCTGTGGGCCGGCTTCCGCGATCGCAGGCGCACGCTGCCGTGGGAACAGGACACGATCGTGCCGGTGTTCTCCTCGACCAAAGGCATGGCGGCGTTCACCGTGGCCACGGCGGTAGCCAAGGGTCTGCTCGACTACGAGCAGCCGGTGGCGAAGTACTGGCCGGAGTTCGCCGCCCACGGCAAGGACGCGATCACCGTGCGCCAGCTGATCGACCACCAGGCCGGGCTGTCCGGCCTCGGCGAGATCGTCCGCCTGTCCCAGATCGCCGACCTGGACGGCCTCGCAACCATTCTCGCCGCACAGAAACCGGTCTGGCGGCCCGGCACCAGACACGGCTATCACGCGATCACCCTCGGTCTGTACCAGGGCGAACTGCTGCGCCGGGTCGATCCGGATCGCCGCACGCTCGGCCGGATCTTCGCCGAGGACATCGCCGCGCCGCTCGGCGTGGACTTCTTCATCGGCCTGCCCGCCGAGCAGAGCATGGACCGGGTCGCCGCGATGTCGGCCACCCGCGGCCTGGACGTCGTGCGCTACGAGCGTGATCTGCCGCTGCGGATCGGTGCGGAGATCTACGCCAAACGTGGGTTGTCCTATGCGGCGCTGACCAACCCGCGTTGCGGGGCACCGGCACGGGCGGCCCGGCGCGAGTTCCTCGAAGTGGAGCTGCCTGCGTCCAACGGAGTGGGCAACGCCCGCGCGCTGGCCAAGGTCTACGGCGCGGCCGCCGGGCGCACCGGCGCGCTCCCGATCGACGACGCACTGCTGGACCGGCTCGCCGCGGCCGAGACCGCCGACGACGTCCCCGCCGAAGACCTGGTGCTGCACACCAAGAGCCGCTATCACCTCGGCTTCCGCAAATCGCGCGGAACCTTCCGCTTCGGCTCCGACAAGCGCGCCTACGGCACCACGGGACTCGGCGGCTCGTTCGGATTCGCCGATCCGGCAACGGGTCTGGGCTTCGGTTACACGATGAACCGGCTGGGTTTGGCCGTTCTCGACGACGTCCGCAGCCGAAATCTGCGGTCCGCCCTGCTGCGCTGCCGGATCTGAGCACCGAGCTTCGCGGCCCGCATAGCTCGGCGGCCGGGCCACTGTTGACGTACTGTTGGGTTTATGCAACGGTTTGTTGTATGAGTCCCGTGAGACGTGGGAAAAATCTTCCCATCTATAACCGTATCGGGGTGTTACGTGCCGAGCGGAGAATGAGCCGGGCCCAGCTTGCCGAGGTGATCGAGGTGAATCCGCAGACGGTGGGTGCGCTGGAACGGGGCGATCACTATCCGAGTCTCGATCTGGCGCTGCGGATCTGCGATGTGTTCGGGCTGCCGGTCGAGGCGGTGTTCTCGCGGGAGGAATTCGCGCCGCTGTCCACGGCGGTCTACCGGAACGACAAAGGGGATGTTCGATGACGCGCCCGAATCTGCTGGAGCGCTACCAAGCTCGCCGGACACGCCGGTTCGTGTTGTTCGCCGAACGCGGGGCCCACCTGTTGCCGCGGTGGCGGACGCGTCGCCGCCGCCGACTGCTGGTGGTGGCCCTCGCGACGATATTCCTGGCCCTTGCGGTCGTCGCGGTGCTGATCGCGTGCGGTCTGGAGCGGGGACCGCTGCTGTGGGCGCCGGCCTGCCTGGTGTTCTTCCCGCTGTGGATATCGCTCCAGATCGTCTCGGGACGCCACGCCGACGCGCCCGTCGGCGCCCTGGACGAATGGGAACTCGAGCAGCGTAACGCAGCTCGCTCGGTGGGGCTCACCCTCACACAGACGCTGGCGATGATTCCAGCGATCTGGCTGATCGTCGTCGGCGGATTCACCGACCTCGACAATATCCAAACGGCCTACGCCGGCGGGCTGATGCTGCTGACCGCGCTGCTCGTCGGCGGCTGTACCCCGACGATGATCCTGGCCTGGACCCGGCCCGACACGGAACCGGAGGACGAGTGATGAGCCTGCTCGCCGGAGACCTGATGCTGCTGCTTCTCGACGAACGCACTGGGCACTCGATGGCCGACAGCACACGTACACCGAGGGTTCTCGCCGGAGCGGTGCTGCTAGACCTGATCGACGCCGGAGCGATCCGGCTGGCAGGGCCGTGCGACGAGGCGAAACCGGGCCGAATCGTGGTGAGCGCGAACAGGAGTGCCGATCCGATACTGGGCGACGCGCTCGCCAGGATCGAGGCGGCGGGTCCGATCAAAGCCCGGGCCGCGATCGAGAAACTGTCGAAGAGGTTGCAACCGAAGGTGCTGCACCGGCTGGCGGACGAGGGGCTGGTGCGCGTCGAACGCCACCGGGCCTTGGGCGTCTTTCCCCGGACCGCCTGGGTGCCGCGCGGATACCGCAAGGAGCTCCGGGACCGGCTGACACCTCCGTTCGCACACCCTGACGTCCCTGTCGAGCCTCGCGCCGCCGCCTTGATCTCACTGCTGTCGGCGGCTGACGCGGCACCGAAGGTCTTCCCCGACCGCGACCGCCGAGTTGTGAGGCAGCGCGCCAAGGAGATCGCCGCCGGGGACTGGGCAGCGAAGGCGGCCAGGGAAGCGGTGCAAGCGGTCGAAGCGGCGCTCACCGCCGCCGTCGTGTTGAGTGCCGCGGCAACGGGCTCCGCGTAGGTCGCAAAGCAACAGGATGTGCGATTCCCGCTCGGCGAGCCGGTCGGCGTACGACTTGATCGCACGGATCGCCACCGACTCGGCGAGCGGGATCAGAGCTGAGCTGTCCCCCGCGACGGCGAACGCCGCATCCGAGCGGCCGTCCTGGATGGGCCGGGATTACCAGTCGGCTTCGGTGTACTTGATGATCCCGCGGATGTTCTTGCCGTCCAGCATGTCCTGGTAACCCTGGTTGATCTCCTCCAGGGAGTAGCTGCGAGTGACCATGTCGTCCAGGTTCAGCTGACCGGACTTGTACAGCGACAGCAGGCGCGGCGCGTCCTGGCGGGCGTTGCCGCCGCCGAAGATGCAGCCCTTCACCGTCTTCTGCAGCATGGACAGCAGGAAGCTGTTCAGCTTGACGTCGTTCTCGTCCATCCGGCCCATCGAGGTGACCACCAGGGTGCCCGCCTTCGAGGTGAGGATCAGGCCCTCCTCGATGTACTCGCCGTGCATCTCGCCCATGGTCAGGATGACCTTCTCGGCCATCCGGCCCTCGGTGGCCTCCATCAGCGGCATGATCGCGGCGGCCATGCTCTCGTAGGTGTGCGTGGCGCCGAACTTCTGCGCCTGCTCGCGCTTCCACGGGTTCGGATCGATGGCCACCACTTTCGAGGCGCCGGACAGCACCGCGCCCTGCAACGCGCTCATGCCGACGCCGCCGATGCCCGCGATCACCACGGTCTCGCCCGGGGCCACCTGGGCCACGTGGGTGGAGGAGCCGAAGCCGGTGGGGACGCCGCAGCCGACCAGGCAGGCCACCTCGAACGGAATGCTCGGATCGATCTTCACCACGGAGGTGTGGTGCACCGTCATGTACGGCGCGAAGGTGCCCAGCAGGCACATCGGGATGACGTTCTCGCCGCGGGCCTGGATGCGGTAGGTGCCGTCGCTGATCGCCTGGCCCATCAGCAGGCCCGCGCCCAGGTCGCACAGCGCCATGTGTCCTGCCACGCAGGCCGGACAGCGGCCGCAGGCGGGGATGAACGACAGGATCACGTGGTCGCCGACCTGTAGGTCGGCCGGACAGTTCGGGCCGAGCTTGGTGATGACGCCCGCGCCCTCGTGCCCGCCCATGACGGGGAAGGACGGCATCGGGGTCGCGCCGGTCACGATGTGGTGGTCGGAGTGGCACATGCCGGCGGTCTCCATCCGGATCTGCACCTCGCCCGCGACCGGGTCACCGACCTCGATCTCCTCCACCGACCACGGCTGGTCGATCCCCCACAGGATCGCGCCCTTCGTCTTCATTCCTGTCGACCCTCTCGCATGCACGTGCTTATATGTGACTGCACCCACAGTACGAGAAAAATGTAACGCGTTCTAGTGCCGGTCGGAAAATTCGTCGGCAGAGCGTGACCTTCCCGGCGAACGCGTTACAGTTCCGCGATGCGTTTTACCCGCGCACGTCGTGCACGTGGTGCACCAGATCGTGCAGGATGTACCGGGCGAACGACGCCACGGTGAACTCCGCTCCGTCACTGCGCGCACCGCGCAGACCGCGCCGCTCGGGCGGCACCGACTCGAAGGACCGCGCGGCCCGCTCCGCGGCCTCGGCGAACTCCTCGGCCACCCGGGCCGGATCCTGCTCGTTGTAGCGGTCGGCTTCGGCAGTCGCGTCCTGATCCCAGTTCTGGAAGCGCGGCGGCTCGCCCTCGGCGTCACCGGCCAGCATCAGGCCGAGGCGAGTGTCGGACATACGGCAGACGTCGCGCACGTGCGCGCCGTATTCCAGAGCCGACCACGTCGATTGGTCCGGCCGCACGCGCACGCCGGGGCGGTCGAGCACCGCGGCGAAACGGACGGCCGTCTCGCGGATCAGCGCGGGCACGGCCTCGTAGGCGGTCGCGGCGGCGTCGAAACCGCATTCGGGACAGGGGCGGCTCAGCACCCAGGTCCAGTCCTTGACATCGGGAACGATCGGCATGCGCTCAACCTAGGCGCGGCCGGGCGACGCCTTCCACCGATATTCGGTCAACTATCGGGCACATCCCGACAGTCACTCCATCAGCCGCTGCGCCCGCTCGAAGAGCTCCAGTGTGATCGCGTGCAGGAAGTCGCCGACCTGCTTGGGGGCCTTGCCCGCGAACGCGCGGGCGTGCGTGCCCTCCAGCACGATGCCGAGCTTGAAGCAGGCCAGCACGGTGTACCAGGACATCGCGCTCAGGTCGCGATCGGAGAACTGCCCGTAGTGCGCGATCATCTCCTCGGCCGTCGGCAGCCCGCCGACCGCGCCGAGCTTGCCCACCAGCGCGGCGCCGGTGGTGCCGGGCTCCGGACGGGTGGCGATCTGCCAGCCCAGGTCCAGCAACGGGTCGCCGATGGTGGACATCTCCCAGTCGACCATCGCCGCGACCTGCGGGCCGTCGAAGGAGAACATCATGTTCGCCAGATGGCAGTCGCCATGCAGGATGCCCGGCGTCCACTGGGCGGGGCGGTTGCGGTCCAGCCACTCACCCACCGCCGCCACACCGGGGATCTCCGGGCCGGGGTAGCCCTCGTTGGACGAATACGACTCCAGTTCACCCAGCCAGCGCGGCACCTGGCGCTCCAGGAAACCTTCCGGCTTGCCGTAGTCGGCCAAGCCGAGCGCCTGGTAGTCCAGTGCGCCGAGCCGCGCGATGGCCTCGACCGCGGACAGGCCCATCTGCCTGCGAATCTCCGGATCGCCCGCGTGCGGTTCGGGCAGTTCGTTCTGCGGATTGAACCCGTGGATCGGCTCCATCAGATAGAAGACCGCGCCGAGTACCGACTCGTCGGTGCAGGCGGCGATCACCCGGGGCGCACGGACCTCGGTGCCGCCCAGCGCGCCGAGCAGCCGCGCCTCCCGCCGGATCACGTCGTTGCTCTTGGCGCGCAGATGCTTCGGGCCGCGGCGCAGCACGTACGTCCGGCCGCCGCGCGTGAAGCGGAGCATGATGTTCTGCGTTCCGCCGCCCAGCGCGATCACGTCCTCGAACTCGCCCCCGGACAGACCCTGCTCATCCATCCACTTTCCGACGACGGCGAAGTCGACGACCGCGGGATCCACATCGACCGGTTGCGCAACAGACATGCCCCACATTGTGCACCACCCGCCGAACCGAACTGAAGGCAGACGACAACAGTTAGCTCCGACCGGCGCGGCGTAGGGTTTCGGGCACCATGCACACGCTGTTGATCGACAACTACGACTCGTTCACCTATAACCTGTACCAGCTGATCAGCGAGGTGAACGGCGTCGAGCCGACGGTCGTGCGCAACGACGAGGCGCGCACGGTCGCCGAACTCGGTCTGGAACGCTTCGACAGCATCGTCGTCTCGCCGGGGCCCGGAGGGCCGTCGGTGGCGCGCGACATGGGCATCTCCGCGGCGGTGATCCGCGAGACCGATCTGCCGTTGCTCGGGGTGTGCCTGGGCCATCAGGGCATCGTGGTCGCGGCGGGCGGCATGGTCGCCGAGGCGCCTGCCGCCAGGCACGGGTATCTGGATCGCATCGAGCACGACGACCGGGACCTGTTCGCCGGAATTCCGCAGGGCTTCACGGCGGTGCGCTACCACTCGCTGTGCGCGCTGCGGCCGCTGCCGGACGCCCTGGAGGTCACCGCGCAGGCCGGCGACGGCGTCGTGATGGGCGTGCGGCATCGCACCCGCCCGCAGTGGGGCGTGCAATTCCATCCGGAATCGATCGCCAGTGAGTACGGGGCGGCTCTGCTGCGCAACTTCGCGAAACTCGTCGCCGCGCACCGAAGTGCGCCCGCGTCACCGATACCGAGGCCCTCGATCGCCCTCGGTCGTGCGGCGGAGCCGGTGGCCGAGGGAGCCCCGCTTCCCGCCGCGGCCGCGACCGCGCCGCTCGCAGCCGAGCAGTTCCCCGCCGCAGCGGTGGAACTCGAGCGTCCGGCCGGTCGGGCATCGTCTCGCGCACGCACCGGTCCGGCCCGACTCGGCTCGCTCGTGCCGCGGACCTTCCGGCTCCAGCGAGCCGTCCTGGAGCGGCCGATCGACACCGAGCGCGCGTTCGTGCAGTTGTACGGCAACTCCCCGACGGCGTTCTGGCTGGACAGCGAGCATGTCGAACCCGGTGCCGACCGGTTCTCCTTCCTGGGCGACGCGAGCGGTCCCCTGGCCGAGGTGCTGCGCTACCGGGTGGGCGACGGCGAGGTGACCGTGGAGACGTCGGACGGGCATCGGCGTACCGCACCCGGCGGCATCCTCGATTTCCTGGCCGCCGAGTTGCGCGCGCGCCGGCTCGAACTGCCCGATCTTCCCTTCGATTTCGCCGGTGGCTACGTCGGGTATCTCGGCTACGAGGTCAAGGCCGACTGCGGCGGTGACGCGGTCCATCGCGCCCCGACTCCCGACGCCCAGTGGATCTTCGCCGACCGGATGGTGGTGGTCGACCATGTCGGCGGGCGCACGCACCTGCTGGCGTTGAGCGACGACGGGGAGACCGCCCGAGCCGCCGCCGACTGGCTGCGCGACACCCGCGAAACCCTGGACACCCTGCCGACCTGGACGAACCCGCCGCCGCTCGAGCTGCCGCCGGACGGCGACGCCGTCGCGCCGCTGCTCACCCGGGGCCGGGAGCGCTATCTCGCCGACATCGCGGTCTGCCAGGAGCGCCTGCACGCCGGGGAGTCCTACGAGATCAACCTGACCGACAGCGCCACCATCCCCGCCGCCGCTGCCGACGGCCTGGACTTCTATCGCACTCTGCGCCGGTGCAATCCCGCCCCGTACGCCGCCTACCTGCGCTTCGACGACCTGGACATCGCCTGCTCGTCGCCGGAGCGCTTCCTGAAGGTCGATCGCCGCCGCATCGTGGAGAGCAAGCCGATCAAGGGGACCGCGCCGCGCGGCGCGACGCCGGAAGACGACGAGCGCCTGCGCCAGGAGCTGGCCGACAGCCCGAAGACCAGGGCGGAGAACCTGATGATCGTCGATCTGCTGCGCAACGATCTCGGCCGCGTCTGCGAGATCGGCAGTGTGTACGTCCCGAAGCTGATGGTCACCGAGCAGTACGCGACCGTGCATCAACTGGTGTCGACGGTGCGCGGGAGGCTGCGGCCGGAGGTCGGCGTGGTCGATTGCCTGCGCGCCTGTTTTCCCGGCGGCTCGATGACCGGCGCGCCCAAGTTGCGCACGATGGAGATCATCGATGCGCTGGAAACCGAAGCGCGCGGCGTGTACTCGGGCACGATCGGTTTTCTCGGGCTCGGCGGCACCGCGGACTTGAACATCGTGATCCGCACCGCCGTCCGCTACGGCGGACGCTGGCGGATCGGGGCGGGCGGGGCCATCGTGCTCGATTCGGACCCGGCCGACGAGTATCACGAGGTCCTGCTCAAGGCGGCCGCCACGTTGCGCGCGGCCGCCGACCACGCGCACCGCTGAACGCGCACGCCGTCCCGGATTATCTGCGCCGTCTGGTGGGCTTTCGCTTGACCGGCTCCTCGGCGGGTGGTTCCGGTGCGCTCAGCCCCGTCAGCTTGCCCAGCAGGGCGACGCCGGGCACCTTGGCCAGACGACCGAGCACGTCCTCGCCGAGGGAGATCATCGCCTCCAGCCGGGGCAGCAGGCGGTCGTAGGCCGCGAAGGCCGGATCGGCGAGGGCCAGGGTGCGGTCGAGCCGATCGATGGTGGAGTTGAGCCGCTCGATCGCGGCCGTCAGGTTCTCGATCAGTCCGGGCAGTTGCGCGACCAGCTGAGCGGACGCGGGCGGCAGCCGCACCGCCGTGTCGAACGCCGACGTCGCGGTCAGCTGGGCGGCTTCCAGCGCCTGGCCCGCGGCCGTCTGCGCCGCCTCGACCGCCGCCTGGGCGGCGGCCAGGACGTCGGCGGGGCCGGGCACGCGCCCGCCGGGCAGCTTGGGGGTCGGCGGCTTACGACCCGGGCGTTTCGGGTTCGTCATGGGGAACACTGTGCCGCACGCCCCGCCGAAGGAGGTCCCCTCGCGCGTTCGGCGTGTCGGAGGGTCGTGGCATAGTTCGAGCACCATGAAACTCAGCAAGGGCGCGAACGCAGCGGTACCGACATCCCTTCTAGCCGTGGTTGTTTCATGGCGATCGGAGCACGCTGTGGACGCGCACGCCTTGCTGCTGGACGCCTCCGGCACGGTGCGCTCGGACCGGGACCTGGTGTTCTACAACGCGCCGCGGCATGTCTCGCAAGCGGTCACGCTCGATCAGGAGCCCGCGCCGGGCACCGCGCGGTTGAGCGTCTCGCTGCCGCGGACCGAAGCCGACGTCGAGCGCATCGTCGTCGCGGGCTCGGTGGAGGAAGGCACTTTCGGCGCTGTGCAGGGGTTGACCGTCGCCGTGCACTCGGTCGACGGGGTGCTCGTGACGTTCGAGATCGACGACGCGGACGCCGTCGCGGCGCTGATGTTCGGCGAGTTCTACCGCCGCGACGGGCAGTGGCGCTTCCGCGCTGTCGGCCAAGGCTGGGCCGGCGGACTGGCGGGGTTGGTCACCGAGTTCGGCGTCCAGGTAGAAGACCCCTCGGCGCCCGCCCGCACCAGCCATCCCACCAACCCGTTCCGGGTGCGCCGGTCGACCGGAACCGCGACCGCGCAAGAGCGGCTTCCGGCATCTGGGGCCGGGGCGGAACCGGTTTCCGCCGATCGGCCCGGCGCGCGACGCTTCACACACGGATCGTTCGGGCAGGTTTCCCGGAACGGCGACGTCCGGACCGACCAATCGGACGTCACCGAGGACGTGTCCGCCCACCGCAGCGCCGATCCCGGGCGTACCGCCGAGACCGGAGCACTCACGGGGCGGCCGGACGCCCCCACCTCGCCACGCACCGAAGTGCTCGATCGCGCGGACACCGCTCCCCTGCCGCGTCCGCAGGCCGGCCGTCCGGTCGACCTCGAACGGCACAGCCGGGGAGCCGCACCGCTCGCTCCTCCCCCACATCCCGAATACGCGGACTGGCACCCGGATCCGGACAACCCGCAGGTCATGCGCTGGTGGGACGGCACCGAATGGACCGAGGACCGGTATCTGCGCCCGCCACCCGGCGGCCGCCACTGCGCTCGCTGTGGAAACGCGCTGCGCCGCAAGCTCTTCGGCGGGTTCGCGCCCTGCCAGAGGTGTGCGCAGGAGATCGAGGAGTACCTCACCCACTGGCACTCGCGCGCGTGGCGGGTGCTCACCGGCCACGGTCCGCGCGGCCCCGAGTGGGCGGCGCTGTGGGCGTCGTTGCGCTACCAGCGCGTCGACGCCGAAGCCGGACGCGCCGCGTTGCGCGACGCGGCGCTGAGCTATGTGGAGCGGCTGGTCACCTTCGCCTTCGCCGACGGCGAGGTCAGGGACGCGGAACTCGAATTGTTCGATCAGGCGGTCACCGAGCTCGGGCTCGGCGGGCCGCTGATCGAGGACCTGCGCAGACGAATGCATCGCGGCAACACCCTCTACCGGCTGCGCACGGGCGACCTGCCCGTGGTCCGCACGCCCGGCCTGCACCTGGACCCCGAGGAGCAAGTCCACCTCGACCTGCCCGCGACGCACGTGCGTCAACTCGCGCGCGGCCCGAAGCTCACCGAGGGCAGGCTGATCGGCAGCAACAAGAAGCTGCGTTTCGTCGGCGCCGACACCGGCATCGAGATGCCGTGGTCCCGGGTGGTCTCCGTGCACGCCGAACAGGGGACGGTGGTGGTCGCGGCCACCTCCGCGCGCGGCGGCGCGACCTTCGCCGTCGACGACCCGGACTACGTCTGCGCCGCACTCGAAGGAGCGCTGCGGGTGGCGAAACGGCTCGTCCTCACCCCGGGCCAGCGCGACACCCGCAGCATCCCGCAGGAGGTGAAGGCGCAGGTGTGGCAGCGCGACGGCGGCCGGTGCGTCGAATGCGGCGACGGGCACTACCTGGAGTTCGACCACATCATCCCGCTCAGCCGCGGCGGTGCGACCAGCGCGGCGAACCTGCAGATCCTGTGCCGCGCGTGCAACCGGGCCAAAGGCGCCCGCATATAACCGGTCTCATTCGGCGAGCAGGCCCGCGGTGCGGCCCAGGTCGGCCAGCATCGCGTCGAACAGGATCTCCGGGTTGTCCAACGGGATCGGGTAATTCCCGAACACCTCGAGCGTGACGTGGCCGTAGAGCCGTGCCCAGATCTGGATCATCAGGTAGGTCACCCCGAGATCCAGCTTCTCGGCGGGGAATTTCTGGCTCGACTCCGACAGCGCGGCCAGCAGTTCGGTCTGGAAGTGCACCAGATCGTCGCGCAGCTCCGGCGGGATGACGTCGGTGGGCGGCGTGACGATGTCGTAGTTCGCCAGCAACCTGCCCGCCGCGGCCAGGAACACCCGGCCGAACGGCTCGTCGAAGCGGCGCAGCGCGCGGGCCTGCCCGGCGCCGGGCGAGGCGAACACCAGGGTGAATTCCCTGGTGTGCGTCAGCGCCCAGCGCCGGAAGCCACGGCAGATGGCGAAGAACTGCGCAGCGCCGTCGTCGGGCAGCGTGGCGAGCTCGGCGGTCAGGTCCTCGGCCAGGTCGGCGCAGAAGTCCAGCCGCAGCCGCTCCAGCAGGTCTTCCAGCGAGTCGTAGTACCGGTACAGCGCGGGTGCGGTGACACCGAGTTCCCGCGCGATGGCGCGCAGCGTGACCGCGTCGGGCCCACGCTCCACCAGCAGCGCGCTGGCCACCCGCCGGATGTCGCTGTCGGTCACCACCGGCGCACGGCCCCGTGGTCTGGACTGTTGCACCGATCGATTCAAGCGTATTCGACTTCCCAGCGCTTGATCCCGTTCAGCCAGCCCGACCGCAGCCGCACCGGATCGGACACCTGCCGCAGGTTGGGCATCACGTCGGCGATGGCGTTGAACATCAGATCGATCTGCAGCCGCGCGAGGTTCGCGCCGACGCAATAGTGCGTGCCGGTGCCGCCGAAACCCACGTGCGGGTTCGGATCACGCAGCACGTCGAAGGTGAACGGATTCTCGAACGCTTCCTCGTCGAAATTGGCCGAGCTGTAGAACAATCCGAGCCGCTGACCCTTCTTGATCTCCTGGCCGCCGAGCACGGTGTCCTGGGTCGCCGTGCGCTGGAACGCGGTGACCGGAGTGGCCCACCGGACGATCTCGTCGGGCGCGGTGCGCGGGCGCTGCTGCCGGTAGATCTCCCACTGTTCGGGGTGGTCGACGAACGCCTTCATGCCGTGGGTGATCGAATTGCGGGTGGTCTCGTTGCCCGCGACCGACAACAGGATGACGAAGAACGCGAACTCGTCCGAGCCGAGGTGCTCGCCGTCGATGTCGGCGTTGACCAGCTGGGTGACGATGTCCTCGGCCGGGCAGGCGCGCCGCTGCTCGGCCATGTTCCAGGCGTAGCCCATCACCTCGGCGGTGGCGGCGTGATGGTCGCCCTCGAACTCCGGGTCGTCGTAGGAGATCATCTGGTTGGACCAGTCGAAGATCTTCTTCCGGTCCTCCTGCGGGATGCCGAGCAGCTCGGCGATCGCCTGCAACGGCAGTTCGCAGGCGACCTGTTCGACGAAGTCGCCGCTGCCGGACTTCTTGGCCTCGTGCACGATCCGCGCGGCGCGTTCGGTCAGCGCGGCGCGCAGGCTTTCCACCGCGCGCGGGGTGAAGCCCTTGGAGATGATCCGCCGGGTCTTGGTGTGTTTGGGCGGGTCGAGATTGAGCAGCAGCATGTCGCCGAGCATGTCGATCTGCTCGCGCGTGGTCTCCTCGTTGAACCGGATGATCGCGGTGTTCTCGTGCGAGGAGAACACCTCGGGGTTCTTCGAGATCTCCTTGATGTGCGCGAGCTTGGAGACGACCCAATACCCGCCGTCGTCGAAGCCGCTGGCCCGATCGGGCTGGGCGCACCACCACACCGGGGCGGTGCGGCGCAGTTCGGCGAACTCCTCGATGGGCAGGCGGGTGGCGAGCAGGTCGGGGTCGGTGAAGTCGAATCCCGTCGGGATCGACGGCGTGGTCACGGTCACGGCTGAACTCCTCCGGCGGTCTGGGCGCAGACCCGCCGACGATGTGGCGAACACGGTCAAGGGAGATGCAACCACAGAACACGCCTTCGTGAACAGTGTTTAGTAAAACCCGTTTACTTTGTTGCGCTCCTAGCGCAGCGCGATCAGCGGAGGCGGCTGCCAACGCCGCTGCAGGACCGCCGCTTTGGGCGCGAACAACGCCAGGGTCACCGAGAACGGATCGGATTCCGGGATGGGCAACCAGTTGCCTTCGGGAACGCCGGGACCGGGATCATCGTGCTGAAGCGTCAGGTCAAAGGAGCCGTCCGCATTGAGCACGACGGGGACATGGTGACCTATCGAGTAGATCTCGGCCGGATTGGGCACCAGGTAATCCCCGGCGTCATAGACGGCCAGCGACCAGAACGCGTCGACCGGCGGCAGCTCCCCCGATACGAAGTGCAGCCGGAACGGACCGGAACCCGCCTGGACCGCGGTGAAGAGGTGATGCGCGTCCTCGGGCAAGGGAATGCCGAGCGCGCCGAACGCGGTGACGGCGCGCAGCAGATAGTTCGTGCCGTACCGGCCCGCGCCGAGATCGGACACCCAGCCGTTGTCGTTGGTCGTATTCGCCCCCAGTGTCACCGGGAGCTGTTGCTTCACGGTGTCGGCCGCCGCGGTCAGCTCCGCGTCGGAGATGCCTTCGACCGCGCCGCCGGGACGGATGCCGATCGTCGCGAAGCGCCGCATGGCGGGCTCGTCCTCGGGCGCGGGCGGGTCGACCGCCAGCAGCGCGCACATCCGATCGAAGAATTCGTGCGCGTCCATCCCCATGACCTGATCGACCGGCCGCTGCCCGCCGGAGCGCCCCCCGGGCGGCGCGCTCGTGGACGGCTCTACGCCCGCACTCCACGCGCTCAACGGGACCAGCCGCAACCGCTGCTGCAAGGACCGCACGGCGGGGATGTCTTTCGCTCCGTCGACCTGGACGCGGACGATCAGCCACGCCGTCGGCGTCGGCATCGGCAAGGGCGTCAGTCCCTCGGGCAACGCCCCCGACCACGCCGGACCGGTCACCACATAGGTGTGCGGCGGCGCGGCCTGCGGCCGGATGCTGCTCGGATTGTGCACATTGTTCGTCCAGGCATCCAGCAGCTGCGCCAGCCAGAACCGGCCCCCGTCCATGACGGGAACGCTCAGCACCATCGGCTCGTCGGCCAGATCGAGCCACGCGGTCGAATGCAACGTGTCGGGGTCCGGCCGGGCTACGTTCCGTTGCGCGGCGGTCGGCAACGAGGCCGCGTGTTCGAACCGGCCGACCGGAGTGGACGCCTCCGCCGCGATGCGGGCGAGGTCCATCAGCACCAGCGGAAAGCCGAAGACATAGGCGTCTTTGGCGATCGTTCCCGCCTCGCTGCGCACGGAAGGGTGCGGGGGGCCGCTCTCGTCCGATCCACCGCAGGACGCCGCGCCGAGCGCGGCCATCGACGCCATGCCCAGCAGCGTGCGCCGCGACAGCGCGGATTCACGGTAGGCCCGGTCGTCCATGATCCTGTTCCGCCTCCGATCCGATCGGTTGCCGCGCCAGGTCCGGTCCGGAGTATAACCGCCTTCTCGAGCCGAAGTGGCTGGTCAGCGCACCGGGCCACGATTCGGCGCTGGATGCGGCAGCGTTGCCGAGCACACCGGTGAACAGGCGGGACCGTTCCGTCGCGCCGCGGCGAGGCGGAGCGCGGATCAGAGCACCGGCAGCAGCGGCGGTGGACGCCAACGCCCCTGGATGGCCTCCGGCTTCGGCGCGTACATGCGCAAGGTCAGCGAGAATTGCCCGGATTCCGGGATCGGCAGCCAGTTTCCGGCTGGTACGGCCGGGCCGGGGTCGGCGTACTGCAACGCGATGTCCACGGAGCCGTCGGGGTTGAGCAGCACCGGATCCGGATGGCCGACCGTGTAGATCTCCGCGGGATTGGGCACCAGGTAGCTGTCGGCGTCATAGGCGGTCAGCGACCAGAAGTTGTCGACGGGCGGCAGCCCGCCCGGCGTGAAGTGCAGCCGGAATCGGCCTGCGCCGTCGCCGGTGGCGGTCGAGGCGAACAGCGTCGGATAGAAGGCGTTCTCGGCCAGGCTGGCGCCGAGAGCCACCCGGGCGATGGCGGCGCGTAGCAGGTAATTGACGCCGTACCGGCCGACGTCCGGGTCGACGAGCCAGCCGTTCTCGTTGACCGTCCGCGCGCCCAGATACACCGGGATCTGCTGCTGAGCGGTGCCCACCGCGGCGGCGAGCTCGTCCTCCGAGAGGCCCTCGACCGCGCCGCCCGGCCGGATCCCGATCGTCGCGAAGCGCCGCATGGCGGGCTCATCCTCGCGTGCGGGCGGGTTCACCGCCAGCACCGCGCACATCCGATCGAAGAACACCTTCGCGTCCATCTCCGCCACCCATTCCGGCGGCGGCTGCACAGCCGCCTGCCAGGGCGGAGCGGCGGGCGCAGGCGGCTCGGCGCCCGCCACCCACGCGCTCAACGGGACCAGTCGCAACCGCTGCTGTATGGCGCGCACGGCCGGCAGATCGGTCTCCCCGTCGACCTGGATTCGCACGATCAGCCATACCGTAGGCGTCGGCATCGGCAAGGGCGTCAATCCCTCGGGCAATGCCCCCGACCACCCCGGGCCGGTCACCACGTAGGTGTACGGCGGCGACGCCGATCGCGCCTGCGGACGACGACCACTGGGGTTGTGCACGTTGTTCGTCCAGGCGTCCAGCACCTGCGCCAGCCAGAACCGTCCACGGTCCATGGCGGGGACGCTCAGCACCATCGGCTCGTTCGCCAGGTCGAGCCACGCGGTCGAACGCAACGTGTCCCGGTCCAGCCGCACCGCTTCGCGCTGCGCCGGAGTGGGCAACTCGGCCGCGTGCTCGAACCGGTTGACCGGCGTGGACGCCTCCGCCGCGATGCGGGTGACGTCCATCAGCACCAGCGGGTAGCCGAATACGTAGGCATCCTTGGCGATGGTGGCGGCGTCATCGGGGACGGAGCTGTCGTCGCCGGAGCGGCCGCACGCCGCCCAGCCGAACGCGGCCACCGATGTCGCCGCGATGCCGAGCGCCCTGCGCCGCGACACCGTGAGCTTGCCCTCGGTCCTCTGGTCCATGATCCTGCTCCGCTTCCGATCCTATCGGGCACGGCGCGATCCGCACCGGAGGACAACCGCCCATCGGGGCAAAACAGCAGGTCATCGGGGCGATTTCAGGACGAGTACCGCGGGCGGTCGCCCGAGACGACCCGGTACGACGGCCGGGATGGCCGAGGCTCGGCGAGCGTTTCGCGGCATGCGCACGGTCGCGGCGACGACGCGCCGGAGGATCATGCCGCGGTCAGAACTCCAGAACGGTGTTCATGATGGTGCCCGCGCTGGTGGCGACCACCCCGCCGAGCATCGCGCCCGCGATCATCTTCGGCGACTGCAAGCCGCCGCCGCTCCACTTCTCCCAGGCGAAGCGGCCGCCCGCGTAGATGATGCTGACGATGCCGGACGCGAGCGCGAACCAGGTGAGATACCGCACGAACTGTAAGAGCTTGTCCGCCAGGGGCGGCGCCTCCGGGGTCGGATTGCCGATCTGCGCCAACGTCGTGAACGAATCGCCGACCGACGCCAGAATGATGCTCACCGTCTACTCCCTCTACGCTCGAATACAACCCTGCCGCCGACCAGCCCTTTTGCGAAAGCTGTTCGACCACCGATGAATTCGGCCACGAACCAGGATACGGGCACGGAGCGCGCCATGGTGGGCGCACTGCGCGGAACCTCCGCCGCCCACGGCGGCACGGGCGGGCGGACCCGGCGTCGGGCTACCCCGGCGAGGACACCGGAAACACGAACTTCCCTGCGCTGCACGGAGGTGACTGCATCGCGGCGAGCGAACGGATACGATCTTCTCAGCGAATCACTTGCCCCTGTCCCGAATCCAGAATGAGCGAACGACGATGATCCTGGCCGCCGCTTACGACACCCTGGCGCAGATCGGCAACCCCACTCCAGAAGCACCGCCGATCTCCGACAAGTTCCTCCAACTGGTCCGCTACCTGACGTGGTTCGTACTCCTGTCGGGCATCTGCGGCATCATCTACGCCGGTGGCCGCTTCGCCTGGGAGAAGTGGACCGGCGGTGGGCTCGAGTCGCCGAAGATGGTGGCGGGAGCCATGATCGGCGGGGTGATCGCCACCAGCGCGGGCACCATCATGAACGCCGTCATCGGCTGATCCGCGGCGATCGCCGTTCGCCATAGCATCTCGCTATGACAGGCCGGGGTTTCTCCGTGGGCAAGGCGGCTTCGCGCGAGCGCCGACACGCGGGTCAGCGCAGGATGCCCGCGTTCCGCGCGGCGCGCAGCCAGTCGGGGAACTCGCCGAGCAATCGGGCGTAGAGCTGCGCGTCGTCGACCTGATCGATGTCGTCGAGGGCGAAGAATCCCGCGTTGTCCACCGCCCGATCCGACAGCTCGTCCAGGGTCCGCAGCAGACCGTAGTTGGCCCGGCCGAGGCCGACGAACTGCCAGAAGGCGGGCAGCAGCGCGGCTTCGCGCATGAGTGCCGCGATCTCCCGTTTCTTGGCGAAGCCGCCGTCGGTGAAGAACAGCACGAGGGTGGGGCGGCCGCCAGGGCGCAACGAGTCGATGATGGCGCGCATGATCGGCAGTTCGTCGTTGCGGCCACCGAGCAGGTCGTAGTCGATGCCCCCGTGGGTTCCGCCGAGATGCAGATAGGTCCGGGCCCACTCGTCGCCGTGCTCGACGGTGATGTCGGGCAGCTTGGCGAACGAGACGGCGTAGAGGTACGCCTCCAGCGTCCCGTCGTCGTCGAGCTGCGTGGCCACCGGGATCATCCGCTGCACGACGCGGTGCACCACCTGGTCGCGATACTGCCGGTTCATGCTGCCCGTCTTGTCCACGACCAGGACGACGCGCGCGCGGATCCCGAAAGCGTCCTTGTCGATGAGGACTTTCGCGACCTCGCGCTTGCGCAGATCCAGCGTCGCGCGCTTCTCGAAGGAGAGCTTCGCCTCGCCGGGGACGGTGAAGACGTCCGGGACGGCCCGCGCCGACGGGTCCGGCGCGGCTGGTTGCGCGGACGCGACCGCCGCGGACGGCTCCTCGTCCACGCTCACGCCGTGATCGGTGACCAGTGCCGCGAACCCGCCCGCATAGCCTTGCCCGACCGCGCGCACCTTCCAGCCGCCCTGGCGGCGGTACAGCTCCAGCGCGATCACCACGGATTCGCTGCCCAAACCCTCGATGCGGTACTCGTACAGCGGGTTTCCCGCCGCGTCGGCCACCGTGGCGACCGGGGGCGCGACCCGGCCGAAGGTCTCGGCCGGATCGTCGAGCGTGAGCACGACCCGTAATTGCGCGATGTCCGCGGGCAGGTCGGCGAGCGAAACCGACAGTGCGCCCGGCGTTCCCCGTTCCAGCGACACACCGGGCGCGCTGGGCTGGTTGAAGAACACGAAGTCCGCGTCCGATCGCACGCGACCGGCCGCGGTCACCAACAGCGCCGACACGTCGACCGCGGCCTCGGTGCGCACCGACACCAGCACGCGCGCCACGTCCAATGCCGCGTTCTGACCTTTGACCAATGCCGCGCCCACCGAGACTCCCAGCCGTCGTCACACCGAAACCCCCACCGGGATCAGCGTAAGTCGAGCGGCGGGCGGATGCGGAACGTTCGCCGCGCGAGACCGGGCCGAGCTCCGGCGGACTCGCGGTCGCCGTGGCGCAGCGCCGGTGTCCGGACGTCGCCCGCGCCTGCGACCGGACGCGCCGCCGACCAGCGGCATCGATGAGCAACCACACCCGTCGTCAGCGCACACTCGTGCCGGTCAGCGTTGTCATCGGCGGCCGATCGGCCGCGGGCGCCGCGCCCGGCACCGCGCGCCAGCCCGAGCCCTGCGGCAGATACTGCGTCAGCGCGGCGCCCGAGTCGGGAATGCCGAGCCGGTCGAGCAGCGTCGCGATCACTTGCCTGCTCATCTCGGCCAATTCGGGCAGCGGCCGATTGCGGTGCACGCGGGCACCGAGGTCGACCTGCCCGATCGCTCCGGCTCCGTGCCTGCGCCAGGTGTCGATCAGGATGCCGATCTCGACGCCGTAGCCGGGGGCGAACGGCAACGCGCGCAGCAGTTCCCGGGTCGCCGCGTACTCGCCGCCCAGCGGCTGCCGCAACTCGGCGAGCTCCGGCACGAGCGCGGCGAGCAGCGGCCGGGCCACCAGTTGGGTGACGCGTCCGCCCCCGTCCGCGGCGTCGCCGATCGGCCGGCGGTAGAACCCTTTCACCAACCGCAGGTCGTCGTGCGACAGCAGCGGCGCGAGCAGCGAGGGGACGAACCGCGGGTCGGGCGCGACGAGATCGGCGTCGACGAACACGATGAAGTCACCGGAGGCCACCGCCAGCGACCGCCACAGCACCTCGCCCTTGCCCGGGCACGGCGGCACGGCGGGCAGCGCCTGCTCGCGGGAGTAGACGGTCGCGCCCGCCGCGCGCGCCCGGGCGGCGGTCCGATCGGTGGAGCCGGAGTCGAGCACGATCAGTTCATCGACCAGGGTGCCGACCAGGTCGCGGATCGAGCCGACCACGCCCGCGACGGTGTCCTCCTCGTTCAGGGCGGGAACGACCACCGAGACGGTGCGGTGCCGCTTGCGTTCGAGTAGCTCGTCATACGACCACACTCGGTCGTAGTGGACGACGCCGGGTGCTGTTGGCGTCATGGAGAGCGTCCTTCCCAGGCCCTGGTCCGTCGTGTTGTTCGTTGTGGCCGACCAAAGTCGGACGACGCGGTCGCACGACCGAGCGCCGTCACCGTGCCGCCCCCTTCCGTGGGAGCGCGAGACTGAGCGCGACGAGCGCCAGCGCGGTCGCCGCGACCACCCACAGCACCGTGACGCAGGCGGCGAGAAAGGTGTGCGCGGCGGCGATCTGACCGGCCAGGTCGGCCCCCGCGCCGGGGCAGGTGTGCGCGTCGAGGTGCGGGGTCGGCGAACGCAGCGCCGATTCGGCGCACTCGGTGAAAGTGGTGACGTCGCGGTCACGCTGCGCCGCGGGTGAGTTCGTCAGCGATGCCGCCAGAACGGATTTCGCGTGCCCGACACCGCGGTCGGTGTCGGCGTCCACCCGGCGGAAGAACAGCGAGCCGAGCATCGCCACCCCCACCGAACTACCGATCTGCTGCACGGTGGGCACCGTTCCCGACGCCGAGCCGGTCGCCCGTTCGGCGACGCCCGCCATCATGGCCGCGGGCAGCGGCGCGGCGAACAGTCCCATCCCGGCGCCTGCGGCGAAGACCGGGACGGCGAGCCGCCCCAGATCGATCCCGGCGTCGGCGGGGTGGACCGTCACCGCGATGACGGCGATCGCGACGGCGAACATCGACACGCCGAGGGTCAGCGCGCGACTGCCCATCCGTCCCACCAGTACCGGCGAGGTGAGGGCGCCGCACGCGCCGCCGACCGCGAACGGCAACACCAGAATCCCGGTCCGCAACGCCGTGAAGCCCAGCCCGGATTGCGCCGTCACCGAGACGGTGAACAAGAAGGCCGCGAAGATGCCGAAGAACAGCAGCGTCAGCACGGAGCCGACCGCGAAACCCCGGTCCGCGAACAGATCGATCCGCAACAGCGGGCTCTCCCCCGATCGCAGCCGTCCGCGCTGGTGCCAGACGAACACCACCAGCAGCGCCAGCCCGGCGCCGGCCAATCCGAAAAGTTGTGGCGGCCAGCCCTGTTCGCGGCCGGCCGCGAGGGGATACAGCAAGGCGACCAGCCCGCAGGTCGCCAGCGCCGCGCCGACGACATCCAGCCGTTCCGTGGTGGCGGGCCTGCCCACGTGCAGGTGCCGGTGCGCGAGCAGCAAGCCGAGCACGCACAGCGGCACGTTCAGCAGGAAGATGGCACGCCAGCCCAGACCGAACGGATCGGAGGCGATGACCGCGCCGCCTAGCAAGGGGCCCGCGATGGCCGCGAGACCGGCGGCCGCGCCGTACAGCCCAAAGGCCAACGGCTGCCGCTGTTTCGGGAACACGGCGCTGATGATGGCGATGACCTGCGCGGACATCGCCGCGGCGGACAGACCCTGCGCGGCGCGCGCCGCGATCAGCTCACCGGGCAGGTGGGCCAGCCCGCACCACACCGAGGCGACTGTGAAGGCCGCCATCGCGCCGATGAAGACCCGCCGCCGCCCGATCGACTCCCCGATCCGGGCGGCGGTCATCAGGGTGCCCGCGAAGGCCAGGCTGTAGCCCGCGACGACGAACACCTGCGCCGAACCGGGCGCCGCCAATTCCCGTGCGATGCTCGGCAGGGCGGTGTTGACGATCGTCATGTCCAGCATCTGCATGAACACGGCCAGCAGGCAGGCGCCTAGCGCTGCCCACGCCGCCGAGCCGGCGATCACCGGCTCGGTGCCGGTGACAATGCGCGCCCGGGTGCTCATGGAAGGGCGCCGGCCCGCACCGCGCGGTCGCCTTTCGCGGCGACATCGGCCACGATCGCCCGCACGGCGGTGACGTAGCGCGCGATCACCTCGTGCGCCCGCGGCGTATCGGGGAACAGCAGGCTCAGCGTGGTGACATCGGTGAATCGGTTGATCCAGATGTACACCTCGCGCGAGCTGCCGCGATTGGCGAACATGCCACCGTCGATCTTGTCGAACATCTCGACGCCCGCCATCTTGCGAATGTCCAGATAGGACAGCATCCGTGCGGACCAGCCGGGCCGGGTGCGGATGCCGAGTTCGGGCGGCGCCAGTTGCAGTGCCCGGTGCAGCGACACGTCGGTCAGCTCCTTGCCCCGGTCGTAGGCCGCCTGGGCCGCGGCGACCACACCCGTGAACGACTGATCGGCGCGCACCGGGAAGGCCACCGGAATCAGATTCGTGTACCACCCGACCGACGCGGCCTCCCCCTCGGTGCGGCGTGTGTTCACCGGTGTCAGGCCGAAATACCAATCGCCACCGGCCAGTTCGATCTCGGCGAGCGCGGCCGCGGCGAACAATCCGCCGGTGAACCGGCCGCCGTTGGCCCGGCAGACCTCTTCGAAACGCAGTGCACCCGGTTCATCGATCAGGTCGGTGGTCACCTGCGCGCCCCGAATGTGCTCGTCGCCGGCGGCCCACAGGTCCACCGGGAAGCCGGGTACATCACCGCCGTTGCGCCGTAGCAGATCCAGCCAGACGGAGATCTGCGGCGATTCGGCGGTCAGCTCCGCACTGAGGCGGCGTTCCCGCTCGCAGTAGGCGATGTGACCGGTCACCGGCGCCGGAGTCAGGGTGCCGCCGGACAATTCGCTGCCATAGAGCGTCAACAGGTCCACACAGGACAACGCCTGCGCGACGCCGTCGGTGTGCAGGTGGTCCACCGCCGCGTACACCGTGAACGCCTCCGCGTGCTCGATGATCCCGAAGCTGAAGCAGTCCCACTCCAGCGGACCGGGCGTCTCGGCGAGGACGTGCGCCCGGATGGCGTCGCTGTCGGTGTAGACGCCATGCTCGGTGGGCACGACCCGGATGTCCGCCGGGTCGAGCACACGGCGCTCCACCTCATCCGCCGCGGTGCTGACGAACCAGCTCCAGAACGTGTCGTGCCTGCGCAGGAACGCCTCGATCGCACGGGTCAGCGCCGCCCGATCCGGGACGCCGGGAATCGTGAACGCGATCATGCACACCCGCGAAACGCGGAATCCCGCATCCGCGGTGCGGTGCGCGGTGCGCAGATATTCCTCCTGCTGATGCGACGGTGGCGCCGGATGCGCCGGCGCGCGGCGCGCCGCGGCGAGTGATTCCGGCGCGGCCCGCCAACTGGTGAGCCTTCCCGCCGTGGGTTGCCATTCGTCGATGAAACCGAAATTGACCACAGTGTTCTCGATTCGTGCGGGCGAGAGGAAATTCTCGACTGACCCTCAGGAAAGTTAACGACAGGAAACATCGGACGACCATAGGTGAGACAAAATCTTGTGACCGCCACCAGAGGACCGCGCGAGTGGCTCGTCGAGTTTCCCAAGAATGCGCGCTGGCGCTTGCCGGGCCGCGTGATCGCGTCCTACCTTCGCCACCACGACAGTGCACGAACCAGGTTCGGAGGTCTCACGTGCACGCTCGAACGACAGCCACACCGAGCGCGGTCAGCACCTCGATCGCCATCGCGCTCATGCTCGCCGCCACCCTGATGACTCCCCGTTGGCCTGGGGCGATAGCACAATCGGAAACTGAAATCCTCGATTATCCGGTGTCTTCCGAGGGTTCCAGGGTGCTGGACATCGGCCCGGTCATCGGCCGCCTGACCGACGTGCGGATCTACTCCGCCGCGATGGGCGCCACCGTCCCGGTGAAAGTGATCCGCGCGCCGGACAATTCGAGACCGGCGCCCGTGCTGTATCTGCTCAATGGCGCCAGCGGTGGCACCGGAGGAAGCAACTGGCCGAATCAGACGGATATCGAGGAATTCTTTCGCGACCGTCAAGTGAACGTCGTCGTGCCGATGGGCGGCGAGGGAAGTTATTTCGCGGATTGGCGGACGGACGATCCCGTACTCGGCAGGCAACGCTGGACGACATTTCTCACCAGGGAACTGCCGCCGTTGATCGATGCCGCTTTTTCGGGCAACGGCGCCAACGCCGTCGCCGGCATCTCCATGGCGGCCACCTCGGTATTCCAGCTCGTCCTCGCCGCACCCGGGCTCTACCGGGCCCTCGGCTCCTACAGCGGGTGCGTGCGCACCAGCGATCCCGCGGGACAAGCCATGGTCGCCGCGGTGGTCACCCGCTGGCGCGGCAACACCCTGAACATGTGGGGGCCGCCCACCGACCCGCAGTGGGCGGCCAACGATCCCTACCTGCATGCCGAGCAACTGCGCGGCACCGCCATCTACGTCTCCACCGGCACCGGTATACCGGGCCCGCTCGATACACCCGACGGACCGGGCATCGACGGTAACAGCGAGAAACTGGCCAGCCAGCTCGTCACCGGTGGATTCCTGGAGGCGGTCATCAACCAGTGCGCGCACGACCTGAGCAATCGATTGCGCGAGCTCGACATCCCGGCGACCTTCGACTTCCGGCCCGTCGGCACCCACTCCTGGGGTTACTGGCAGCAGGATCTGCACAACTCCTGGCCGCTGATCGCCACGGCACTGGCCATCTCCCCCACCACCGGATAGCCGAAGCGCAGGCGACCGGCCCGCGTCAGCGCGCGCGGACCGCTTCCGCGGCGCCGGTGATGTTGCGGGCCATCCCGCCGAAGATAGCGGCGTGGAACGGCGCGATCGACTTCCAGTACAGGTGCCCGGCCAGCCCGTGCGGCTCGAACAACGCGCATTGCCGATAGGTGGCGCCGGGACCGTCGGGCTCGACCGCGAGCTCCAGCCAGGCCCGGCCCGGCACCCGCATCTCCGCGCGCAACCGCAGCATCCGAGGCCGCTCCAACCGCTCCACCCGCCACCAATCCAGCGCTTCGCCCTCGTGCAGCCGGTGCGGGTCGCGCCGCCCGCGGCCGAGACCGACGCCGCCCGCCAGCCGGTCTATCCAGCCGCGCAGAGACCAGGCCAGCGGGAACGAATACCAGCCGTGCTCGCCACCGATCGCCTCGATCACCCGCCACAGCGTCGCGGGGTCGGCGTCGGTGTGCCGTTCGCGCACATCCCGGTACAGCGAGCCGCCCGACCATTCCGGGTCGGTGGGCAGCGGATCCGACGGCGCACCCGGCGGATGGGCGTCCGACCACCTGGTCGGCACGTCCAGGTCGCGAATCTTCTGCAGTGCCAGCCTCACCGCCCGGCGGTAACCGGTCGGTCCTCCCGGCGGGTCCGCGATGAGGTCGGCGATCGCGTGGTCATGACAGACCACGTCGTTGATCAGCGATTCCATCAGCGGCACGGCGATCGAGCGTGGCACCGGCGTCACCAGATTCACCCATTGCGCCGACAACCACGGCGTCAGCACCGGCACCGGCACGATCAGCCGGCGCGGCAGCCGCGCCACTTCGGCGTAGCCGCGCATCATCTGCGCGTAGGTCAGCACGTCCGGACCGCCGATATCGAAGGCACCGCCCGCGCCGTCGGGCAGCGAGGCCGCCTCGGTCAGGTAATACAGCACGTCACGCACCGCGATCGGCTGGATCCGGTTGTGCACCCAGCGCGGGGTGACCATCATCGGCAGCCGCTCGGTCAGATAGCGCAGCATCTCGAAACTGGCCGAGCCGGAACCGATGATCACCGCGGCCCGCAGCACCAGCGCGGGCACCGCACCCGCGCCGAGGATGTCGCCGACCTCGGCGCGCGAGGCCAGGTGCCGCGACAGCCGCTGCGCGTCCGGGACGATGCCGCCGAGGTAGACGATTCTGATCAGCCCGGCGTCCGCCGCCTCGGCCGCGACCAGGATGGCGGCTTTCCGGTCCACGGTGTCGAAGTCGGCCCGCGTCAAGGAGTGGACCAGGTAGTACAGCACGTCCTGTCCGGCCAGTGCGGCGCGCACGTCGGCGGCGGAGGTCACGTCACCGGCCAGCACCTCGGCGCGATCGCGCCACGGCGCCTCGGCGAGCTTGCCCGGGGTGCGAGCCAGCACGCGGACTGTGTGACCGGCGCGCAGCAGTTCGGGCACCAGTCGTCCGCCGATGTAGCCGGTCGCACCGAACACCACACACCGCACGGCAACCATCCTTCCGATGACGTGCTCAGGTGATGACCCGGGGCCGCGGGGTCAAACAGTGCGCGTTCCCGGCGTGTGCGCGCCTGGGCGGGCAGCCGCAAGCTCTGATCGATCGGGCGTCCTCGTGCCAGACTGGGCCCGTGAGCGAACGTAGCAAAAGCCACGGACCGGACAAGCCAGCACCGCGGGATCGCGGCGACGTCATCGGTGCGGGCCTGGTCTGGCTGGCCAAGTGGGCGGTGTGCATCGTCGCGATCGCGGCGGGCGCATGGGTGCTCGGATTCCTGGTCGCCCGGCTGTGGGTGGTGATCCTGCCGGTGGCGCTGGCGATCGTCGTCGCCACCGTGCTGTGGCCGCCCGTGCGCTGGCTCACCGCACGCGGCCTGCCGCCCGCCGCCGCCGCCTCGCTCGCGGTGCTCGGATTCATCGGCGTGCTCGCCGGCATCATCGCGCTGATCGTGCCCTCGGTCGTGGACCAGGCCCCGGAACTGGCCGACAAGTCCAGCGCGGGCGTCAACCAGGTGCGCGACTGGTTGCAGGGCCCGCCGCTGAGAATCCGTGACGAGCAATTGGATTCGGCCGTGGACGCGATCGTCTCCAAGTTGCAGTCCAGTTCGGAGCAGATCGCGACCGGAGTGTTCAGCGGCGTCACCACCGCGACGTCGGTGCTGGTCACCCTGTTCCTGGTGCTCGTGCTGACCTTCTTCTTCGTCAAGGACGGCCCGCGTTTCCTGCCGTGGTTGCACAGCGTCTCCGGCAGCCGCGGCGGCAGGCACCTCGAGGAGGTGCTCAGCCGGGTCTGGGTCGTGCTCGGCGGGTTCATCCGCACCCAGGCGCTGGTCAGCCTCGTCGACGCGGTGTGCATCGGCGCGGGCCTGGTCATCCTCGGGGTCCCGCTGGCGCTGGTCCTCGCGGTGATCACCTTCCTCGGCGGGTTCGTCCCGATGGTCGGCGCGTTCGTCGCCGGTGCGCTCGCCGTGCTGGTCGCCCTGGTGGGCAATGGCTTCGTGACCGCGCTGATCGTGCTCGGCATCGTCATCGCCGTGCAGCAGCTGGAGGGCAACGTGCTGCAGCCGGTGTTGCAGAGCCGCAGCATGCAGCTACACGCGGTCATCGTGCTGCTGGCGGTCACCGCGGGCGGCTCGCTGTACGGGATCGTCGGCGCGTTCCTGGCCGTCCCCGTGGTCGCGATGGCCGCGGTCGTCCTGCGATATGTCGGCGAGCAGATCGACGCGGCCACCGTGCCGCCGCCGGAGCCGGACACCGACCCCGAGCCCGCGGACTGACCGCGTCGCACGAAAAGCCGCGCGCCATCGTTGCACTCAGTCCGAATGTAACTATCGCCGTCGCCCGCCCGGGTTCCTAGCGTCAGTGGACATGACAACTGATGTGGGCACCCCGCTCAACGACATCGCCGACACGACGGCCCGCGCCGTCGCGGACGACCCGGCGAACGCGCTGGTGGTGTTCCGTGCCTCCGGGACCCCGGAGGGGACGGTGGGCAGCGCGATCACCCTCGGCAAGCACACCGTGCGCGTGGACGAGCCGCCCGCGCTCGGCGGCGCGGACACCGCGCCCAACCCGGTAGAGGTGTACCTGGCGTCGCTCATCGCCTGTCAGGTGGTGACCTATCGGTTCTGGGCCCAGCGCCTCGGCATCACCGTCGACGAATTGTCGGTGAGCGCCGAAGGCGATCTCGACGTGCGCGGATTCTTTGGCTTGGATGACAGCGTCCGCGCCGGTTTCCAGGCGGTGCGGGTGACCGTTCGCATCGGCGGACCCGACACCGCACAGCGCTATGCCGAATTGCAGCAGGCCGTCGACGCGCACTGCCCCGTGCTCGATCTCACCACCGGGCGCACTCCGGTCGAGACCACCCTGATCACCGATTAGCCGCCGTCGCAACCCGATCGACCAACCACTGAAGGAGACCACCCCGATGACCGAACCCGACCTGTCCCAGGACTGGAGCTTCGAGACGAAGCAGATCCACGTCGGACAGATTCCGGACGGCACCACCAACGCCCGCGCGCTGCCGATCTACCAGACCACCTCCTACACCTTCCGCGACACCGCGCACGCGGCGGCACTGTTCGGTCTGGCGGAGCCAGGCAACATCTACACCCGGATCATGAACCCGACCCAGGACGCGGTGGAGCAGCGCATCGCCGCCCTGGAAGGCGGCGTCGCCGCCCTGCTGCTCGCCTCCGGGCAGGCCGCGGAGACCTTCGCGATCCTCAACATCGCGGGCGCGGGCGACCACATCGTCTCCAGCCCCCGGCTCTACGGCGGCACCTACAACCTGTTCCACTACTCGCTGCCCAAGCTCGGCATCGAGGTCTCCTTCGTCGAGGACCCCGACGACCTCGAGCAGTGGAAAGCCACGATCCGCCCGAACACCAAGGCGCTCTATGGTGAAACGGTCTCCAACCCGCAGAACCACATCCTCGACATCCCTGGGATCGCGGGCGTCGCGCACGACCACGGTGTGCCGCTGATCGTGGACAACACCGTCGCCACGCCGTACTTGATCCAGCCGCTGGCCCACGGCGCCGACATCGTCGTGCACTCGGCCACCAAGTACCTCGGCGGACACGGCGCGGCCATCGCGGGCGTGATCGTGGACGGCGGCAAGTTCGAGTGGACCGGCGGCCGGTTCCCGGGCTTCACCGAACCCGACCCGAGCTACCACGGTGTCGTGTACGCCGAACTCGGCGCGCCCGCCTACGCGCTCAAGGCGCGCGTGCAACTGCTGCGCGATCTCGGCTCGGCGGTCTCCCCGTTCAACGCGTTCCTGATCAGCCAGGGCCTGGAGACGCTGAGCCTGCGGATCGAGCGGCATGTGCAGAATGCGCAGGCGGTCGCCGAATTCCTCACCACCCGTTCGGAAGTCACGTCGGTGTCCTACGCGGGCCTGCCGTCCTCGCCGTGGTACGAGCGGGGCCGCGCCCTCGCGCCGAAGGGCACCGGCGCGGTGATCGGCTTCGAGCTGGCCGGTGGCGTGGATGCCGGCAAGCGGTTCGTCGAGGCGCTGCGGCTGCACAGTCATGTCGCCAACATCGGCGACGTGCGCTCGCTGGTGATCCACCCGGCCTCGACCACCCACTCGCAGCTGACACCCGAAGAGCAACTGGCCGCGGGCGTCACGCCCGGTCTGGTCCGGCTCGCGGTCGGCATCGAAGGCATCGACGACATCCTCGCCGATCTGCGCGCGGGTTTCGCGGCGGCTTCCTGACGCATCGCGCCCCGGGGTGGTGTGCCCCGGGGCGTTTTGCCTGTCCGCGATCCGGATCGAGCGCGGCCCGGCAGGGCGAGAACCTGTTTCGAAGCGGTTTTCCATGATTTCCGTCGGCAAATAGGGACGCACCGACAGTGGTCATCGGTTACCCTCCGGCGCACGGTTATTCACCCCCGCGGCGCGGATTCGATTGGCACGCGTGCGGTTCCTCACGTTCGGAAAAGAAATCGAAGTTTCGCGCATCCGTATGGCTTTCTGAACCGAACTAGAAAGGTAGGTATATGTCCTCGTCAGAATGAGGTGGGTAAGTCCATGGACATAGCGGTACCCGAAACTCCAGCGCACCCCTTCTTACGCCGCGCCGCCACTCTGGTCGTCGCGAGCGCCATCCCGTTGTCCGTGGTCGGCGCCGCCACCGCCACCGCCGACCCGCTGCTGCCGGAGATCTCCGTGCAGATCCCGTTCGCCCCGGCCCCCGCAGTCGGCGTCCTCGCTCCGGCGGCCGATCCCGTGGACGACGTCGTTCCGCCCGAAGTCGCGCCGCCCCCGGTCTCCGCCGGCCGCAACGACTCGAGCACCACCCGGCCGATGCCGGACGCGAACGTGCTCGCCCCCATCGTCCCGCAGCGGCTGCATCTGCCCAATCCCGCCGCCCCGGCCCCCGGGGTCGCGCCGATCGAGGCGCCGCCCGGCACGCTGCGCGTGGGTTCGGTGGTGATCGGCAGGCCGGACTTCCTGACGCCCGAGCAGGGCAAGATCTTCAACGACGCGATCGCGGGTCCCGAAGCGAGCATCGCGCAGACCTTGGATTCGGCGGGCTTCGAGCCATCGCGCTCCGACCGGATCGCCGCCGACCTCCTCGGATCCACCGCCATCGGCGCCTCGGTGGGCAGCATGGTGGCCTCGCCGGTCGCCTCCATCGGAGCCGTCATCGGCGCGGTCTGCGGCGCCATCGCGGGCCTGCCGATGTTCCCGACCGGGACGGTGGCCGTCATGGCTCTCGGCGCCGCCATCGGTTACGGGTTCGTCGCGTCTCCTGCCATCGCCGTCGGCGCGGCTGTCGGCGCCGGTGTCGGTGTGCTCCAGGGCCTTCTCACACCGCCCACGGTTCCTGCCTCGTAATCCGCTTTCCGGTGCGTTCCGCGGCGGAAGACACCGCGTGAACTCGTCGTTTTCGATACGCACGAATTTCGCGAAGACCCGGTTCCGGCCGGGTCTTCTGCTTTGTTCGGAAATGCCGGACGTTTGGCCTCCCAATAACGGGCTATCGCGTAGAAGACCGGCTGAAGATGGTCGGCCGGTCTCTTCACAAGGAGGTTGTGACATGAGCACAGTCGACAAGGCGAAGAACAAGGCCGAAAAAGTCGCCGGCCAGGCCAAAGAGAAGTTCGGCGAGGCCGCGGGCGACCGGGGGAAGCGCGACGAAGGCCGCACCGACAAGGTCAAGTCCGACCTGAAGGACGCCGGCGAGAAGGTCAAGGACGCCTTCCGGCACTGACCACCGTCCGACGGGCGCGGTCGGACGTGGTCCGCCCGGAGCGCCCGCCACGGCCGTGGATCGCATATCGAGCGGACGCTACCCGACGCAAGCGTCCCCCACGGCCGTAGCGACGGCGGAGTTACGCCTAGCCAGGGCGGATGGCCGCACCGAGCGGTCATCCGCCCGCTTCTCGCGAGCAACTGGTCCAACCAGTTGACCTGTTGACCTCGGTGCGCCACACTCGGTCGCATGGAATTCGCCGCGGTCGCCCGCACCGCCGTCTCCGATGTCGTGTTCGGCCAGATCATCGACGCGATCCTGAGCGGACGGATCGCCCCCGAGGCGACGCTCCCCTCGGAACGGGAACTGGCCGAGATGTTCCAGGTCAACCGCCACGCCGTCCGCGAAGCGCTCAAGCGCGTGCAGCAGAGCGGGCTGGTGCGCGTCACGCCGGGCGGCAAGACCCGGGTGCTCGACTGGCGCTCGCACGCGGGCTTGGACATTCTGACCGCGGTCACTCGTTCGGGCGCGGTACCCGCGCAACGGATCCTGCGCGACATCGCGGTGATGCGGCGGTCCGTCGCCGCCGACGCGGCCCGGCTGTGCGCCGAGCACGCCGACGCCGAGCAACTTGCGGCGGTGCAGCGCGCCGCCGCGGCCTATCCGGACGCCACCGCGCCGTTCGGCGCCGTGGTGGAGGCCGACTTGGCCTTCTGGGTGGCCATCCTCGACGGCTCGGGCAACCTCGCCTACCGGCTGGCTTTGAACACCCTGGTCGCGGGCTATTTCGGGATCGGTATGGAGATCGTCGCCGAACTGGGCCTGAACAAGGAATACGTCGACCCCGGCGCGCACCGCGCCCTGGCGGCATGCATCGCCCGCCGCGACGCCGCCGCGGCATACGACACCGCTTACGCCCTGCTCACCCGCCTGGTCGACGCCCAAGCCGCACCGAGAGATTGACCCTTTGTTCGACCTGATCGCCCATGCCATACCGGTTTTCGTGCTCTGCCTGGCGCTGGAAGCCGCCTCCTTCCACTTGCTGCCCGACGACGACCAGCTCGGCTACCAGTTCCGTGACGCCCGCACCAGCGTGCTCATGGGGCTGGGCAATGTGGTGGTGAACCTCGGCTGGAAACTCGTCGTCGTCGCGGTGTACGCCGCGGCGTATCTGGCCGCGCCGGTCCACCTCCCGGCCGACCAGCCGCTCACCTGGATCGCGCTGTTCTTCGCCGACGAGATCGCCTATTACTGGTATCACCGCACCCACCACACCGTGCGCGTGTTCTGGGCCAGCCACGTGGTGCACCATTCCAGCGAGTTCTACAACCTCTCCACGGCCCTGCGCCAACCGTGGACCCCGTTCAGCTCACTGCCCTACTGGTTGCCGCTGGCACTGGCCGGCTTCCCGCCCTGGATGATCCTGCTGCAGCAGTCCGTCAGCCTGCTCTACCAGTTCTTCATCCACACCGAGCGGGTGGGGACGCTGTGGCGGCCGGCGGAATTCGTCTTCAACACGCCCTCCCATCACCGGGTGCACCACGGCTCCAACGACCGCTACCTGGACAAGAACTACGGCGGCATCCTGATCGTCTGGGATCGGTTGTTCGGCACGTTCGAGCCGGAGACCGAACGCGTCCGCTACGGGCTGACCAAGAACATCGAGACGTTCAACCCGGCCAAGGTCGCCGCCCACGAGTGGATCTCGATCTGGCGCGACCTGCGCGGCGCATCCTCCTGGCGCGCCAGGGGCGGTTACTTGTTCCGCGGGCCCGGCTGGTCGCCGGCCGACTGATCCGCGTCGGAAGCAGCGCCGTCCTCCTCGATCAGCCGCAGTTGGCTCGGCCACCAGATCCCGCGTCCGATCAGGCTGAACAGCGCCGGGATCACCACCGTGCGCACCACGAACGTGTCGAGCAGGATGCCGAGGCCGACCACGATGCCGACCTGGGTGAGGGTGATCAGCGGAAGCACGCCGAGCACGCAGAACACCGCCGCCAGCACGATGCCCGCGCTGGTGATCACCGCGCCGGTCACCGACACCGCCCGCACCATGCCGTGCGTGGTGCCGTGCCGCGGCGTTTCCTCGCGGGCCCTGGTGACGAGGAAGATCGTGTAGTCCACGCCGAGCGCGACGAGGAACAGGAACGCGAACAGCGGCACGCTGATGTCCAGCGCCGGGAAGCCGAAGACGTGCTCGCTCATCCAGCTGCCCAGCCCCAGCGCGGCCAGCGCGCTCAACACGGTGACCGCCACCAGCAGCAGCGCGGCGGGCACCGCGCGCAGCAGCGCGAGCAGCACCACCAGCACGACGACGAGAATGAGCGGGATGACCACCTCGCGGTCCCGGCTCGCGGCGGTCTGGACGTCCAGCGCCTGGGCATCGGCGCCGCCGACCATCGCGTCGGCTCCCGGCACCGGCGCGACCGACGCCCGCAGCGCCTCGATCGTGTCGAAGGCGCGCGCGGAGGACGGCGGCGCGTCGATCACCACCGACCACCGGGTCAGTCCGGTCGGCGAGGTGCCCGTCCGCGAGGTCAGCACCACGCCCTCGGTGCGCCGGAACGACTCCTCGACGCCCGCCGCCGCCTCGCCGCGCGCGAGGACGATCGCGGGATCGGAAGCGCCGGACGGGAAATGCCGTGCCAGAGCATCGAATCCCGCCACCGATTCCGCGCGGACCCGGAACTGCTCGGTCTGCGAAAGCCCTACCCGCGTCGTCAGCAAGCCGGTCGCGCAGACCGCCAGCACCACGAGCGCACTTCCGGCCACCAGGGCGGGCCTGCGCACCACCCGGACGGCGAGCGCGTGCCAGATCCCCTCGTCGGCCGTGTCGCGGTCGTCGGCCTGCGGCACGAAGGGCCAGAACACCTTGCGCCCGCACAACGCGAGCGCGGCGGGCAGCGCCAGCAGGACGAACACCACCGCCACCAGCAAGCCCAGCGCGGCCATCACACCGAGGCTGCGCGTGCTCGGCACCGAGGCGAGCACCAGCACGAGCAGCGCGGCCACCACCGTCACGTTGCTGGCCAGGACCGCGGGCCCGGCGCGCCGCACCGCCTGCCGCAACGCCGCGCGATGGTCCGGTTCCCGGTGCAGTTCGTCGCGATAGCGCGAGACCAGCAGCAGCGCGTAGTTGGTGCCCGCGCCGAACACCAGCACGCTCGTGACACCAGAGGTCGAGCCGTCGAAGGTGAGCTCGGTCACGCGCGCCAGCACGGTTCCCGCGCTGGTGGCCACCCGGTCGGCCGCGCCGACCACCGCCAGCGGCACCAGCCACAGCACCGGGGACCGGTACGTCGCGATCAGCAGTACCGCGACGACCACCGCGGTCACCGCGAGCAGCGTGACGTTCGCGCCGGAGAACGAGTCGGCGATGTCGGCGCCGAAGGCCGGACCACCGGTGACCTGCAGGACGAGCACGGCGGGCAAGCCGTCGCGCGCGGCGGCACGGATGTCATCGATGCGGTCGGTGAGCGCGAATCCGTTCAGGTCGGCGTCCACGGGCACCTGCCCGATCGCCGCCTTCCGGTCCGGCGCCGCGATCAGGTCACTCGGCCCCGGCGCCCGTCCCGACGCACGGGCTACGGCTTCGGCGGTGGCGTTCCGGTCGTCGTCGGTCAGGTCGCCGCCATCGGCGCGCGTGACGACGACGATGGCCGCGGCCGTCCCCGCGTCCGGGAATTCTTCCAGCGCCTGTTCGACCCGCGCCGACTCCGCCGAGGACGGCAGCGCGGTCGGGGCCTGCCCGGCGGACTCGTTCTCGCCCACCGCACCGATCAGCCCCATCGAGGCCGCGGCGAGGACCAGAAGCAGCACCCACGAGGTCCGGGCGGTTACCACCGACGCATAGCGATCCCAAGCGCTCACACCGCAACTCTCTCAGAAATTGAAATATTAAGCAATTGAGACACCGGCTGAACTACGCTGATCCCCCGTGTGGAAAAGGATGCGCCGTTGACCGAGGAGCCGAACGCCGACGGGCCGGACCGTGACGGACTGGAAACCGGCATCGCCGCCGACATCCGCGCCCTCACCGCGATCTCCGAGCAGATCGGGCAGGTCTTCGCGCGCAGCAACGACCTGCGCGCCAACGACTTCCGCGCACTGATGCACGTCGCGACCGCCGAGCTCGAGGGTGCGCCGCTGACCGCGGGCGGCCTCGGCAAACTGATGGGGATCTCGTCGTCCGCGGTGACCTATCTGGTCGAGCGCATGATCGAATCAGGGCACCTGCGCCGCGCCGCCGATCCGGCCGATCGCAGGCGGGTCATCCTGCACTACGACGAGCACGGCATGGACGTGGCGCGCGGCTTCTTCACACCGCTCGGGCGACGGACCCGCGCCGCGATGGCCGACCTGGCCGACGCGGACCTGCGCGGCGCGCACCGCGTGCTGGTCGCGGTGATCCAGGCGATGCGCGAGTACCACGACGAGCTGACCGGCGAGTGAACCCCGCCGCCGGTCAGTCCCGCAGGGCCTGCTCGCGCAGCGATTTCAAGGTCTTCGACAGAATCCGCGAGACCTGCATCTGCGAACAGCCGATCCGCTGGGCGATCTGTTCCTGGGACATCGAATCGAAGAAGCGCATCACCAGCACCTGCTTCTCGCGTTCGGGCAACGCGGCCAGCAGCGGCTTCACCGCCAGATAGTTCTCCACGGTGCTGAAATCGGGGTCCTCGGCGCCGAGCGAGTCCAGCAGCGAGGGACCGCCGGATTCCGCGTCGTCGGTGTCGGAGGCGGCGTCGATCGACGAGGTCTGGTATGCGTTGCGGGCGATGAGCGCCTGGGTCACCTCGTTGAGGTCCGCGCCCAGTTCCTCGGCGATCTCCCGCGCCCGCGGCATCCGGCCCAGCCGTTGCGACAGGATCTCCACCGTCGGACCGATGGTGGACTGGATCTCCTTGAGCCGCCGCGGCACTCGCACCGACCACGCGTAGTCGCGGAAATGCCTGCGCACTTCGCCCATGATCGTCGGCACGGCGAACGAGAGGAAGGTCGCGCCGTGTCCCGGATCGAAGCGGTCGACGGCGGCGAGCATGCCCACCCGGGCGATCTGCAGCAGGTCCTCGAAGCTCTCGCCACGCCCGCTGAACTTGCGGGCGATGTGTTCGGCCAGCGGGAGACAGCGCTCGATCAATTCGGCGCGCACGGCCTCGCGGCGCGGATCGTCCGGGGCCAGCGCGGCCAGTTCGGCGAAGAGCGGCTCGATATTGTCGTAGCTGTCGCCCCGCGATTTGCGCTTGGAATCGACCTGATTCGGCTCGCTACTCATTATTCGAGCCGCCGCGCACCCAACGGAAGTCGACGACAGTCGGGTAGCCGCCCGCGGCGGAGTCGTGCGCGCCGCGCGACGCCGAGACCGAATCCGTCAGCGTGGCCACGATGTGCCAGCCGAAGCCGGACTCGTCCGGGCTGGTGTCCGACACCGTGACGGTGCAGACGCGCACGTCCACCGCGTCGTCCTCGAAGCCGAACGCGCACTCCAGTTCCGCCCCGTCCACCGCGTCCAGCACCAGCGCACTGGCCACCTCGTCGAGCGCCAGCCGGATGTCGGTCACCTCATCGATGCCGAAATCGGCCATGAGCATGACCGTCTCGGCCAAGGCACGCAGCATCGCCAGCTGTTCGGATACCGCGGGCACCCGCACACTGATCGTGCCGGTCCGCGTCGTCGCGGGAGGAGTCCCCTCACCCTTGCTCATGCACAGCTCCCAGAAGTCGCGCCGTCCGTCGGAGCGCCAAGCCTACGCCCTCTCGTCCACGGGCTTCGATCGGCCACGGCACAACACGCGCGTCGCCGCCCGACGATCATCATTCCGCCCCCGATGTCCGTTTCGCCGGAAGACGACGACGGCCGTCCTCGACCGCACGCACCAGATCCGTGTACGCGATCTCCAGCTCGGCCAGCCGGGTCCACGCCGCATGCATGCGCTCGCCGCCCGGGTCGTCGTTCATCAGCAGATAGAACGCTTCTTCCGCGACCGCCGCCATCCCATCGATCACCTCACCCAGGCTGGCGTCGTGCAGCCGGACCCCCGGCGCGGCGCGCGGCAGGTGCAACGTCGCCCACGTGTCGATCCGGTCGACCAACTCGGCTCGGCGCCGCCGGATCACGACCTCGTCGCGCGCGTCGTCGCGGCACTGCCGGTGTAGTTCGGTCAACTCGCGCGCCCACCGGCTGACCGGGCCCTGCACGTGCTGCCCGCCCAGCGCGCACAGCAGAGCGCTCGGGCTGGGCAACGCCGCGTTCTCGGACAGCTTTCGCGGTCGAGCACGCTGGACCAGCATCGGCCTACCTCCCCGGCACGACCGCACCGATCGCGCGGCCGGTCGTCCAAGCCTTCATCAGGACAGCGTTCATTCCGGATCCGGCATGCCCGCTGTGGGCGCGCGCAAACTCACAGGGGCGCAGTCAGTTCGAGATGGATGCCGTCGGGGTCGGAGAACGACAGGATCGCGATCCCGAAATCGGCCATTTCGGTGATCTCGCCGTGTTCGATGCCTGCCTCGGACAGGCGAGCGGCCGCGGCCACCAGATCGTCCCGCGTGGGAACGGTGAAGCTGAGATGGTCAAGACCCACCCGTTCCGAATCGAATCGGTCGGTCGGGGCGGCCACCGGCCGCAGGCCCAGCAGCATGCCGTTGGCCTGGAACACCACGCCACCGAACAGCCGCATCGGATCGGAGCGCACCGCCGGATCGTCCGGGCTGCCAGGCGACTCGGCGGCGATCGGGAAACCGAGCACGTCTCGGTAGAAGGCACGGGACCGAGCGATGTCGGTCACCGTCAACCGGATGTGGTGGGTTCCGGTCGTTTCGATCAAGGTCACATGAACTCCCAGCAGACAAGGTACGGCGGGCTCGATCGGCTCGCCGGGCGGTGCTGCCGGTGGCGAGCCGTCTGGCGATGACGGTAGGACACAATCGCGCCGGAACCGAGTGTCGTGAACGACATCTTCGGTACCGTTTCCGACATGGACGTCGTCGTCTTCGTCGTGGACGGCGTGGCCGACTTCGGTTACGCCGCCCTGCTCGAGACCTTCAACACCGCCAATGCCGTGCGCGCCGAACTCCCCGGCTCACCGGAGCCGTGGCGGGTGCGCAGCGCGTCGTTCGGCGCCACGGTGCGGTCGGGCCACGGCAACACCGTGCCGACCATCCCGCTCGACGAGCTCGGCGACGACTTCGAGCTGATGATCGTGCCCGCGGTGAACGTCCTGGAGGCCGCGGCGCTGGTCGACCTCGTCTCCGCCCCGGCCAGCCGTCCCGTCCTCGACCGGCTGATCGCGGCCCGCGATCGGGGAGCTCATCTCGCCGGCGCGTGCACCGGAACGTTCTTCCTGGCCGAGGCGGGCGTGCTGGACGGTTCCCCCGCGACCACGAGCTGGTGGCTGGGCCCCAGTTTCCGGCGCCGTTATCCCCGTGTCGACCTCGACGAGGGCCGGACACTGTGCCGCGGCCGTGGCGTCAGCACCGCGGGCGCGGCGCTGTCGCACATGGACCTGGCCCTGTCACTGATCGCGGCCAAGAGCCCGGCGCTGGCCGAGCGCGCCATGCGCTACCTCGCGGTCGGCGCGGGACGACCGCAACGCGAGTTCATCGTTCCCGAGATCATCGCCCGCGGCGATTCCGTGACCGCCGCCTTCGAACGCTGGGTCCGCGCGCACCTCGGCGAGAATTTCCGGATCGCCCACGCCGCCCGCGCCATCGGCGTCACCGAACGCAGCCTGCAGCGGGCCACACACGCCGAACTGGGCATGTCCCCCACCGAATTCGTGCACGACATCCGCCTGGAACGCGCCGTGCACCTGCTGCGCACCACGTCGCTCACGGTGGACGCGGTGGCCGCCAAGGTGGGCTATCTCAACGCCGGAACCCTGCGCGGTCTGTTCCGCCGCCGACGCGGCATGTCCATCTCCGAAATCCGCATGACGCGCCTGTCGTACTGAGTCCCCGATCGCCCTCGCGGCACCCGGGGCCGAGGCGCCGTACGCCGACATGGGCCGTTTCGGGCGCTGGTCGATCACCGCGCCTGGCCGATCCTGCTCTTCCCGGCGGCGCATCCTGCGGCGACGGCGACAGCTCTCGCCGAACGTCGCTGAGGGCGACAGCGGATTAACGTCATACCTCCTTTTCGAGTAGTTCGCTACTCGTGTGCGGACGACTTCGTGGCCCGACGATGGCGAAAGCAGGTGCGACGACGACGTCCCACCCCAGCGAACCTCGAACACGGAGTCACCCATGCCTGCGAAAAAGAACTCACCCGCCCGCCGGACGCACGCCCGGAAAGACGATCTTCGCACCGCACTGCGCAAATTCATCCGCACCAAGGGCGAGAATTTCCTCGAAGATCCCAATATCTCCTCGATCGGCGTCGGCTACAAGCAAGTCGACGGAAAGCCGACCGGTGAGATCGCGGTGCAGTTCACCGTGAACGAGAAGGTGTCCGAACCGGAGGAACTCGAAGCACTTGGCACATCGACGATTCCGGAGACCGTCACCGTCGACGGGATCGAGGTGCCGACCGATGTCCTGCAGCGCAAATTCGAGCCGGCCTTCCGGCTGGTCGCCGAAGCGGTGGCGCCGGAGCGCAAGACGCGCCTGGATCCGATCGTTCCCGGAATCAGCGTCGCCCACCCTGCCAGCACAGCCGGAACGATCGGTTGCGTGGTCTACGACCGGGATGACGGGACGCCGTACGTATTGAGCAATTGGCACGTCCTGCACACCTCGGCGGGCAGGCTCGGCGACGACGTCGTGCAGCCGGGGCCGCGCGACGACAATCGCATCGACCGCAATCGGCTCGGCAAACTCGTCCGGTCCCATCTCGGCACGGCGGGCGACTGCGCCGTCGCCGTCATCGAGAACCGGCAATTCAGCGGCGAAGTCAGCGGGCTCGGCGTCGTCCCGGAACGCCTCGGGGACCCCGAACTGGGTGACACAGTGATCAAGAGCGGCCGGACCACGGCGGTCACCCACGGCATCGTGCGGCGCGTCGACGTGGTCGCCAAGATCGACTACCGCGGGGTGGGCAGCAAGAGCATCGGCGGCTTCGAGATCGGACCGGACCCCGGCCATCCGCCGTCCGACGGCGAGATCAGCAGCGGCGGCGATTCCGGATCGGCGTGGTTGTTCACGCTACCCGACGGCGCCACGAGCACCGTCCTGGCCGGACTGCATTTCGCCGGGGAAACGGGCTCGGACACCGACGAGCACGCGCTGGCCTGCCTGCCGCAATCGGTGTTCGAGAAGCTCGGCATCACGTTGACCCCGCCCGCCCCGGAAGAGGTCGCGGTCGTCGCCGGATACGATCCGCATTTCCTCGCGTCGCCGATTCCGCTGCCCGAGGTGGACGCCGAGGTCCGCCCCGACGTGGCGACCGCGCTCGACGGCGCGGACGTCCTGCACTACACGCACTTCTCCCTCGCGATGCGCCGCTCGCGCCGCTTCGCCATCTGGGTGGCCTGGAACATCGACGGAGCCTCGATGAAGAAGCTCTCGCGGAAGAAGATCGACTTCGTCAAGGATCCGCGGCTCGACGCGGACGTCCAGGTCGGCAACGAGCTGTATCGCGACAACCGGCTCGATCGCGGCCACCTCGCGCGCCGGGCGGATCTGCTCTGGGGCAGCATGCCCGAAGCGGCGAAAGCCAACAGGGACTCGTTCTTCTACACCAACATCACCCCGCAGATGGACGACTTCAACCAGAGCATGCGCGACGGGCTCTGGGGACGGCTCGAGGATGCCGTCTTCGCCGACGCCACCGTCGACGACCTCAAGGTCAGCGCGTTCGGCGGCCCGGTCTTCACCGCGGACGACCGGGAATTCCGGCAGGTCCGGATCCCGCGCGAGTTCTGGAAGGTCATCGCGTTCGAGGACAACGGCGAACTGAAAGCCCGCGGCTTCCTGCTGAGCCAGAACCTGGATCAGCTGGAGGCCCTCGATCTCGACGAGTTCCGCGTCTTCCAGGTCCCGTTGACCGAGATCGAGCAGCGCACCCGCTTCCATTTCCCGCAAGCACTGCGAGACGCGGATCTGCAATTGGCGCCGGAAGAGGTCGCCGCCCCGTTGAACACGGTCGCGGACATCCAGTGGTGAGCCCGGACCGGTTCGATACGTGACCGCTCCGCTATACCGCGCGGGATTGCGGTGGCGCGGTGAATCCTTCGGCGAATTCGATGAAGTTCTGCACGACGGTTTCGCTCTCGCGGCGGACACTGCGCTTGAGGAGAAGTCCCGGCAACAGCAGGGAGGAGTGCAGTTCGGTGTGATACCAGACCTGCGATCCCGCGCGATCGGCGGACACTTCGAACCACCCGCCGCCGCCGAGGCCGACACAGCTGTCCATGACCTGCCAGGACACTCGGTCATCGACCCAGTCGTATTCGAGCACTTGCAGGTCCGACCGGCCCAGCAGCGTCTCGGCGGTCACGTAAACCCGTTGCGGACGCCCGGATTCGTCTCGGGTGGCCACGCGCGCATCCGAATACGTCGACCATTCGGGGAGCATTTCGATCGCGGCGACCGCATCGAAGACCTGGGCGGGATCGACGGCGACGGTGAAATGTATATCCGTTTTAACGCGCATAACTCCTCCACCCCCGGTTCCGACCCGGCCGATTCTGCCCGGGACGCTTCGCATCCGTCAACCCACTCTTACGCCGCAATCATCGGCTATGCGCGAATGCCGATGTCAGAAGCTCCCCAGAGTTGAAAATAGGTAGTCAGCTACCCGCAGGCTATTGGTAGGCAGAATAGTTACCGGCGAGTATCAAAGTAGGATCACAGACTTTCGCCGCCGCCATCGCGGCAGCGATATGCCGATCACCGCGACGGCCGTTCGGCGATAGCCGGGAATACGCCGCGGGAGTGCCGAGCGGGCAGGTCCGGCAAGGTCTCCCTGCCGATTCGCCGGCTCACAACCCACTCGGCACCTGCCCGGCGACATCGGGCAAAGCTTTTACCCGCCCGATTCCGTCCAGGTGACCGGCAATTCGTGGACGCCATAGATATTCATGTCGGTCCTGAGCCGCACCTCGCCGGCGGGGATGGCGAGCTCGAGGGACGGGAAGCGGCGCAGCAGTCCGGCGAAACCGGCGCGCATCTCGATGCGGGCCAGTTGCTGGCCGAGGCACTGGTGGACGCCGTGGCCGAAGGACAGGTGACCGCGGGCCTTGCGATGGACGTCCAGGGTGTCGGGGTTGTCGAAGCGCTGGGGGTCGCGGTTGGCGGCCAGCAACGAGACGACGACGGTCGACCCCTTGCCGATCGTTTCACCGCCGAGTTCGATGTCGTCCGTGGCGTAGCGGTAGAAGATGTCGGCCACGGACAGGTAGCGCATGAGTTCCTCGACGGCGTCGGGGATCAGCTCCGGGTCGGCGCGCAGTTCGGCCAGCTGCTCGGGATGCTCCAGGAGCGCGAAGGTGGCCAGCGCGAGCATGTTGGCGGTGGTCTCGTGGCCCGCGAGCAGCAGCAGGAAGGCGATGCCGGTCAGCTCCTCGATGGTGAGGTCGTCGTGCCGAGCCAGGTCGGAGAGGATGTCCTCGCCGGGTTCGGCGCGTTTGGCCGTGACCAGTTGCGCCAAGTACGTGGTCATCGCGCCGTACGCGGCCATCTTCTCGTCGAGCGACTGGTCCTTGACCAAGAACTTGGCGGTGTTGACCTGGAAGGTGGCCCGGTCCGCGTAGGGAACCCCGAGCAGTTCGCAGATCACCAACGAGGGCACCGGCAGCGCGAACGCCTCGACCAGGTCGACCGGCGGGGCCAGGCGCCCCATCTCGTCCAGTTGCCGCTCGGTGATCTCGATGATGTGCTCTTCGAGCTGCTTCATGCGCTTGACGGTGAAGGCGCCGGTGAGCTTGCGCCGCAGCCGGGTGTGGTCGGGCGGGTCCATGGCGATGAACAAGCCGGGCGTCTGCGGGGACGGTTCGGTGGCGACGGGCATGCCGGGGGTCTCGTACGGCACGTGGACGATGCCGATGTCCTGGCGGGAGCTGAACCGGGTGTCGGCCATGAGCCTGCGGACCGCGTCGTAGCCGGTGACCAGCCAGCCCTCGTGACCGTCGGGGAAGAGCATGGGACTGACCGGGCGAACCTCGCGCAGCCGGGTGATCTCGCGGGGCGGGTCGAACGGACCCGCGTCGCGCTCCAGGGGGAGGCCGTGCGGGATCGGAACTGCCTGACTCATCGGTTTTCCTCTCGTGGCGATTGTTCGACGATGGTGATCGCGCCGGACGGGCACACCTCGGCGGCCGCACGGACCGCAGGCTCCCGCTCGGGCGCGGGTGCGGGGTCCAGCGGCACCACCCGGCCGTCCTCGGAGTCCTGGTCGAATACTCCGGGGGCGGTCAGTACGCACATACCGGCGCCGACGCAGCGCTCCCGGTCCACCCTGAGTTCCACCGGTTACCCCTCCGCCCAGATGATCGGGAGGGAACGCGCGTCGCAGCCGAATGTGTCCGTGTGCAGCGCGCTGCCGTCGAGGATCGTCCTGTCCCCGTAGGTCTTTCGCCGCCCAGAAGCGATTGCTGAACTATTCACACGAACACTGTCGCCAGCCGGGCTGATACCGGCCTGACACCGACCTGACACGTGCCCGTCGGAGCGGTCGCCATCCGGGGGACGGGTGGCGCCGCTGACCGCCGATCGTGCACGGCAGAATGGGTCCGGTGCAGATCGGGATGCTTGGACCGCTCGAGATCCGGCTAGATGACGGCGGATCGATCGAGGTGCCAGGCGCTCGGTTGCGGGCGCTGTTGATCGCCCTCGCGCTCGAGCCCGGTCGCGCGGTCCCGAAAACGACGCTGGTCGATTGGATTTGGGGCGAGCAGCCACCCTCCGACACGGCGAACGCCCTGCAGGCACTGGTCTCCCGCCTGCGCAGGGTGCTGCCGGAGGGGTCGCTCGACGGACAGGCGGGCGGATACCGGCTGGCGGTGCAACCCCGCGCCGTCGACGCCGTGCGCTTCCAGCAGCTTCTCGACCAGGCCCGCGGCGGCGGCGACGCGCATCGCGCCCAGCTGCTGCGCGAAGCGCTCGACCTGTGGCGCGGTGCGCCGATGCAGGACGTCGGTATGTCCGACAGCGCAGCGTTCGACGCGGTGGTCACCCGGCTCGACGGGCTGCGCCTGGCCGCCATGGAAGATCTGTACGAGGCGGAGATCCGCCTCGGCCGGGGCACGGAGCTGGTCGCCGAGCTGACCGAACTGGTGGCCCGGCATCCGCTGCGGGAACGGCTCGTCGCCGCGCTGATGCGTGCGCTCGCCGCCGCAGGTCGTGGCGCCGAAGCGCTGGTCGCGTACCAGCGCGCGCGGGAGGCACTCGCCGACACGCTGGGCGTGGATCCCTCCCCGGAACTCTCCGCTCTGCACGTCGCGCTGCTGCGCGGCGAAGTGCGAGCGGAGAACACCGACCCGAAGACGAACCTGCGGGCCGAGTTGACCAGATACGTCGGCAAATACGCCGACATCGCCGCCGTGCGCGAACTCATCGCGAACCATCGGCTCACCACGCTGACCGGGCCCGGTGGCTCGGGGAAGACCAGGCTGGCCCTGGAAACTGCGCGCACCATGCTCGACGACCTCCCGGACGGGGCCTGGCTGGTGGAACTGGCGTCGGTCGGCGCGAGTGGCGACGTGGCGCAATCGGCGCTCGCCGCGCTCGGCCTCCGCGACGCGCTGCTCGGCGGCGCGCCGAACGCCGAACCGATGGACCGGCTCGTCGCGGCGATCCGCGAGCGCGAAACCCTGCTGGTCCTGGACAACTGCGAGCACGTGATCGAGTCCGCCGCGGCGTTCGCCCACCGGGTGCTCGGGGAATGTCGGCGGCTGCGGATCCTCGCGACGAGCAGGGAACCGCTCGGCATCACTGGTGAGGCGTTATGGCAGGTCGAGCCACTGGCGTTGCCCGCCGAGGACGCGGACCCCGGTGCCATCGAGTCCTCTCCGGCGGTGCAGCTGTTGCGGGACCGGGCCGGCGCGGTGCGCAAGGATCTCGCGGCCGATGCCCGCACGCTGTCGACCATGGCGCGCGTCTGCCGGGCGCTCGACGGGATCCCGCTGGCGATCGAGCTGGCCGCGGCCAGGCTGCGCACCATGTCCCTCGATCAGCTCGCCAACCGCCTCGACGATCGATTCCGCTTGCTGACCGGCGGCAGCCGTACCGCGATCCCGCAGCACCGGACGTTGCGGGCGGTCGTCGACTGGAGCTGGGAGCTGCTCACCGATGCCGAACGGATGGTCCTGCGCAGGCTCGCGGTGTTCTCCGGCGGCGCGAGCCTGGACGCGGCCGAGCGGGTCTGCGCGGGGAGCGGACCCGAAGGGGACGGAAAGAACGCGGCGGTAGAGCAGTGGGAGGTGCTCGAGCTGCTGACCGCGCTGACCGAGAAATCGCTGCTGCTCACCGCAGGGGACAGCGGGCCGCGCTTCCGGATGCTCGACACGATCAAGCAGTACGCCCTGGACCGGCTCGTGGAAGCGGGGGAATCCGAGCACGCGCGCCGCGCGCATCTCGCGTACTTCACCGAACTCGCCGACGCCGCGGAACCGCGCCTGCGCCGCGCCGACCAGCTGGAGTGGCTCGCCACGCTCGAGGCCGAGCACGACAACATCGCTGTCGCGATGCGTGGCGCCCTCGCGGCCGGCGACGCGACCGGGGCGACGCGGCTGGCGGCGGCCGCGGGCTGGTACTGGTGGCTCAGCGGGCACAAGGCCGAGGGCATGGAACTGATCACCGCGGCCGCCGACCTGCCCGGCGAGGTGGACGACGAGATCCGGGCCAGGGTGTATGGGCTGGTCGTGCATTTCCTGGTCTCAGGGCCGAACGACGAACAGCAAGTAGCGGAATGGATCCACAAGGCGTACCGCGTGAGCCGGCGCAGTGAAAGCCGGTACCCCCTGCTGGGCTTCGTAGTCGCGATGGAACGCATGCTGGAGGGTCCCGAGGCGTTGCTGCCCGCCTTCGAGCCGCTACTCGGCGACGACGACCCTTGGGTGCGGGCGCTGGCCCGGCTCCAACTGGGCAAGGCGCGGATCGCGCTCGGCCAAGAGGGACGGGAGGCGGACGAGTATCTCGAGACGGCGCTCGCCGAGTTCCGGGCGATCGGCGAGCGCTGGGGGATTTCGTTCGCGCTCACCGAAGTGGCGAATCGAATCGCCATGCGCGGTGCGTTCGCCGGCGCGTGCGAGCATCTCGACCAGGCGATCGGGGTGGTCACGGAGGTCGGCGCGATCGAGGACGTCTTCCTGATCCGGGCGCGGCAGGCCCAGCTGTACTGGCTGCTCGGTGATGCCGAAGCGAGCGCGGCCGCCATGGCCGAGGCGCAGCGGTACGCGGATCGGTCCGCCTGGCCGAACGCACTGGCCACCCTCGCCCTGACCAAAGCGGAGCTGGCCCGGTGGAGCGGCGACACCGAGCAGGCGTACCGGCAGATCGACCTCGCGACAACCCTGCTCGGCGGTGATGCGGAGCAAAGTTACATTCAGGCGGTAACCCACGACCTGCTCGGCTACCTCGCGGACGATCTCGATGATGCCCGCGAACAACGGGCCGCGGCCTTCCGGGCGGCATCCGCCACGGGGTACTCGCCCCTGGTCGCCCAGGTGCTCATCGGGGTCGCGGACCTGGCGCTGCGCGACGACCAGGACGAGCAGGCCGCGCGCCTGCTCGCGGCGAGTGCCCGAGTGCGCGGACTGCCCGATCGATCCCAGCCGGATGTGGGCCGGATCGAGCAGACAGCACGACGTCGCCTCGGTGAAGCGAGATTCACCGAGGCGACGAGGGAAGGTGCGCAGGCGAGCTGGCGTGAACTGGTCGAGACCACACTCCGTTCTTGATCGTGGCGGAAACCGGCCACACTCTGGTATAGGGCGCCGACCTGGTGTCGCGCCGCCGTAGGGCGTGTGGAGCGGCTGGGTGGGCTAGGCGGCGGTGGCGTGCCGAATGATGATGTTGCCGTAGGAGTTTCGCGCGTAGACCCGCACGACGTCCTCGGTGTCCGCCGATCGTCCGACCGGTTGCATCTCGTTCTGCACGGTGCCGTGCTGGGCGTTGGTCTCCAGCCATGCCGCGCTGCCCTGGCTGATTCCGACCCGCAGTTCGCCCATGGATGTCTCCAGCCGGAGCACGCCGCGTGACGCTTCGCCGATGTGGATGTCGCCTTTGGCGGTTTTCGCGGTCACCGAGCCGCGCGGGCGCTCCACGGCGATGTCCCCGGCGGACATCTGCAGATCGCACTCGCCGAGTTCGCCCGCGCCCAGCAACCGGCCCACGGCGGCGGTGCCCTTCAGCCGCGAGCCGGTGGGCACCTCGATGGTCACCTCGATCGACGGGTTGCCGCCGAACGGGGTGTAGGTGCGCCAGTCCTTCGGCGTTTTCACGGTCAGCGCGCCCGCGCCGAAATCGACCTGGGTTTGCTCGGCGGCGCGCACGTCGCCCTTCTTGGACGCATCGGCCGGCCGGACCTCGACGACGGTGTCGCTACGGTCCGAGGCGATCACGGTGACGCTGCCGGAGAGCACGTCGACGGTGACGGCGATCGGGTCCGGTGTCTCGAACGTGGGCATGGCTGTCTCCTTCGGAAATGGTTTCGATACGGGGTGATCGCGTAACTACACGCGCTTGTCGAAGGTGGCTCTCGACCACAGGTATCCGACCAGGGCGAATCCGGCGCACCAGGCGAGCGCGGCGGCCGTGTAGCCGCCGGACGGGTGGCCACCGAGAAACCCACGCAAGGCTTCGATGATCGGCGTGAAGGGCTGATACTGCGCGAATTGCCGGATGCCCGGACCCATCTGGTCGGCGGGCACGATCGCACTGCTCACGAACGGCAGCATGATCAGCGGCACCACGGTCATACCCGCGGATTCCGGGGTCTTCGCGGCCATGCCCAGCGCGACCGTGAGCCAGGCGGCCGCGAACGAGGTCGCCGCTATGACGCCGATCGCGCCGAGCCAGTCGAGCGCGGTCGCGGGCGACCGGAACCCCAGCGCGAAGGCCACACCGAGCACGGCCGCGACGGCCACCACGTTGGTCAGTACGGTGGCCGCGACGTGGCCGGTCAGTACCGCGCCCCGGGAGACGCTCATGACCTTGAACCGGTTGATGACGCCCTTCGCCATGTCGGAGCTCACCGATACCGCGGTGCCCGACAACCCGTAGCTGATGGCCAGCAGGATCATGCCCGGCGTGGCGTAATCGATGTACCGCTCGCCCACATCGAACGCGTTGCCGAAGACGTACACGAAGATCAGCATCATCACGACCGGCATCAGCGCCGCGTTGAAGATCGTGACCGGCGTCCGGGCGATGTGCTTGAAGTTGCGCCGCAGCATGATCGACGAATCGGCCAGCGGTGCGGAAATGGTGCTCATGATGCGACAGCCTCCGTGGTGGCGTGACCGGTCAGGGCGAAGAAGACATCGTCGAGGTCAGGTGTGTGGACGGACACCTCGTCGGCGTCCACCGAGTGCTCGGCGAGCCGATTCAGCAGGTCCCGCAGCGATTTCGTCCCGCCGTCGCCCGGGACCCGCAAGGTCAGGGCCTCGTCGTCGCGGGTGGCGGCGGGCAGAATGCGCGCCGCCGCGTCCAGTTCCGTGACGGTGACGAACCGGAGCCGGATGTGGCTGCCGGGCACTCGGCGCTTGAGGTCGTCGGGAGCGCCTTCGCCCACGATGCGGCCCTGGTCGAGCACCGCGATCCGGTCGGCCAGCTGGTCGGCTTCCTCGAGGTACTGGGTGGTGAGGAAGATCGTCACCCCGCCGGCCGTCAGTTCCCGGACGATTTCCCACATGGTGCGGCGGCTGCGCGGATCCAGTCCGGTGGTCGGCTCGTCCAGGAAAACGATCTCCGGTTTGGTGACCAGTGTCATCGCCAGGTCCAATTTCCGGCGCATGCCCCCGGAATAGGACGACGCCTGCTTCCGCGCCGAGTCGACCAGATCGAACCGTTCCAGCAATTCGGCGATCACCCGCTTGCTCTCGTCGGCCCGCAGATGATGCAGATCCGCCATCAGCCTCAGGTTCTCTTCCCCCGTCAGCAGGTCGTCCACCGCCGCGAACTGACCGGTGACCCCGATCGCCGCGCGTACCGCGTCGGCTTCGGTCGCGATATCGTGCCCCGCGACACGTGCCGTGCCGCCATCCACCTTCAGCAGCGTGGTCAGCACGTTCACCGTCGTCGTCTTACCCGCCCCATTCGGACCGAGCAAAGCGAAAATCGTCCCGGCACCGATATTCAAATCAATGCCATCGAGGATCGCCTTGTCCCCGTATGCCTTCCGCAGCCCGGAAGCTGCAATTGCTGTGTTGTTCACAGGAGCACTGTCGCCAACCGGGCTGATACCGGTCTGACACCGGGCTGACACGTCGCTGACACGGCGCCCGGGCTCCCGATCGCGCCTACATCGAAAATGTGTTCGACTCGAGGTAGGGTGCCGGAGCATGCCGGAACTCGAGCCCGCCCAGTTCGCTCAGATGCAGATCAACGCCGTTCGCAGGCAGCTGCTCGACGCCGCCGCCTTCGGAAAGCACCTGGCCCCCGAGCAACTGGAGAGCATGGCGGGAAGACTGGCCGATGGGTTGCGCGCGTACACCGAAGCCGTCACACCCACCACGCCGCCGACCGACGGACGCGCCTGCCTCGATTACCGACGCCGCTGACGTCCCCGATCCGGTGTCGTCCGCGAGGTGTCATCGCGGCGAGCAGACCCGGCCGAGGGATCGGGCACCTCGCCCCTTCGCCGGATGCCCTCAATTCCGGCCGACTGCTTCGACATCGTCATGAGTCCTGGTACGCACTGGCAACCAATGGGCATGGTCACGGAAGCCAGGGTTGACCACTCGTCGATCCTCGCCTGTGGAAAGGAGATTCCCGATGGACTCGACATTGGTCTCGAGCATCGCGCGGAAGGATTCTTCGGTAGCACCGGCCGCGTACGGGGTGACGAGAAACTTGTTGTCGCTCAATGCCATCAGCCCGAAAGGATCGTCCTGCGCGGAGGGCGCGGGAGCGATGTAGTAACCGTCCATGGCGGCTGCCGCGAGGCGACCGTCGAGCAGCGCGGTGCGCAACGACGCCGGATCCACGAGATTCGCTTCGGAAGTGTTGATCAGGATCGCGCCCGGCTTGACGGCAGCAAGCTGCGGTTCACCGATTATCCGCTCCGTCTGCGGGCCGTATGAAGCGTGCAGACTGATGACATCGGCCTCGGCAACCAGCTCGGACAGCTCGACCCGGCGAGCGGCGATCTCGCGTTCCAGGCCCGGTTTCGCTGTTCGGCTCACGTAGACCACCCGCATCCCGAAACCGTTGGCGGCTATCCGGGCGACGATCGTGCCGATGTCCCCCATGCCGACGATGCCCAACGTCTTCGCATGGAGGTTGCGCCCCTTGCTCTCGCGCCACCGACCGGCTTTCGTTTCCATCGTCAGATCCGTGATCCTGCGCCAGGCATCGAGCATGAGCCCGATGGTGAATTCTGCGACCGCACGCGCGTTGGCTCCAGGCGCGTTGGTCACCGCGATTCCCGCCGTAGTCGCCGCAGCGGTATCGATGTACGCGTGATACCCGACACCCAGGAACGCTATGACTTTGAGGTCGTCGGCAGTGGACAGCGCGGCGGCGGTCGCCCGTTCCAGACCACCGAGGATGTAGGCATCCTTGCCCACCAGCGCACGCGCCAATTCGCTTTCGGATAGATCGGTGCCACGAACGTCGACTTCGAGACGGTGTTGCCGCAGCCATTCCATATCCGCCTGCGTCGGATCGGCCCCGGTGAGCAAGGCGCGATAACGGCTCGATCCAGTGTTCATGGTCGCGCGTCCTTCGCGGCGAGACGGATCGCGGTGTCGCGCAGCAACCGCGCACCCTCCCGCACGAGCTGCGGGTCGCGGGCCAAGGCGACGCGAACGAAATTTCGCCCGAGGTCCGGCTCATTCCAGAAGAAGTTCGTTCCGGGTAGCACGTGCACGCCCTCCCGGATCGCCTCGTGGACGAATTCACCGCAATCGAGCCCGTCGGGGAGAAGTAGCCAGTCCACCGAAACCGGTGATCGCACGTCGGTGATGAATTCCAACGGTCCGTCCGACAGAATCGACCGCAGGATCGACCTGTTCTGCAGCACAACAGGCAGGACGCTACGCTCGACACCGTTCTTCGAGCTGTCTTCGATGAATTCCGTCAGCACCCGCAGATGGAAAGGAGAGACGCTCTGTAACAAATCGTCGTGCAGCCGGTACATGTCTTTGTACATATCCGGACTGCATACCGTCAAGCCGACCTTGATTTCACTGGTGGGCCACGTTTTGCCGGTGTCTTCGAGCACGATATACGAGACCCCGGATCCCTCCAGCACCTCGTACTGGGACCAACCGATCGGCACCGGGGAAAAGAACCGAAACGACGAGTCGAGAACCAGTGTGCAACCGCGGTCGGCGCAACACCGAACCAGTGTCCTGAACTCGGCTTCGGACAGCGTCCACCCGGTGGGGTTGTTCGGGGAGACCAGCCAGACCACGGCGGGTTCGAGCCGGGCCATCGCCCCCGGCAGATGTTCGACCGTGCAATCCTGCTCCGTCAGCGGAACGAGCTCGACATTCTCGCGGCGCAAGATGGACGAAATATTGTCGAAAACCGGCTCGATCAACGCGACTCGTTTGCCCGCACGAGCACAGTGGCTTACCACCATCGTGATCGCGGAGGACGCGGAGTACGACAGCATATACCTGGAGACATCCTGGTGCATCGGCTCACCGGCCAGGGTCAGGAAGGCGCTGAGGAACGCCTGTTCCAACTCGGACTGCGATTGCTTTCGCGCCTCGTGGAACAGCTCTGGGAACCGCTCGACGATCTCGATCTGCGAGCCTGTCAGCGGTTGACGACAATGGGCATCCGACAGGTTCACCGCTCGATCGAGACTACGTCTCTCGTATGTGGTACTGGTGGTGTGCCCGAGCGGATTCAGAAGATTCGAACAGCGCGTACGAATAGAAGTCACGGTTGGTAAACCTTCCAGATGGTAGTTGCAACTAGAACGCATGGCTCGTCGGCCACAGCAGGAAGTGAATTCGCGAAATCACACCGGGCGCCGGCTCCATGGCGAGTCTTTGGGCGCACGCGGCGGCGGAATCCTGGTCCACGGTGTCGAAACGCGGCGCATTTCGATGCACCCCGGCTCGGCGGCTTCGGAATTCGAGGACGATAATGCCCAGAGTTCCGTTCGGTCATGATTTTCGAGAACCGGCGGGTTCGCCGTCTTCGCAGAGTTGCCATTTCCCTCCGGCGTGGCGTCGAGTGAACCATAAAGGTTGTCGCCGAGGGCAGCGTCCAGTATCCGCTTCGTCGCGCGGACGACGAGTGCTCGACTCACTTCGTCGGGCGCCCCGGGCGTGGGGGCGGCACGCGCCGCGATCCGGCCCAGCCCGACTCCCGCGACGATTCCGATCGCGGCCGAGGACAGGAAGCCTCCTGACGAACCGGCGAAGTCGACGGACTGACTCGCCACGATGCTTCCCAAAGCGACGCCGACCCACATCAGGCTGGCATGAAACCCGAGGGCCTCGCCAAGAGCATCCTCGGACACCACGGCATTCATCCGATCACCGCTTGCCGGGAATACCGCACCGGCCAGGGCGCCGACGGTGAAAACGGCTATGCCCAGCTCGGTCGGCCCGGGCGCGAAGGTACAAGGCAACACCCCGACTCCGAGCCCGACCAGCAGAACATACGGCGAGATGGGTCGGGAGATCGCGCCGTAGATGTACCCACCGGCCACCGCCCCGGCCGCGCCGATGGCCAGCATCAGACCGATCGAACTCTTGGCGTCGAAATCGTGCATCACCGTGATGACACTCAGTTCCTCCGCACAAAGGACGGCAGCGGCTGCGGCGTATCCGAGGCACGGCGCCACGAACCCGGTTTTCAACCAGAGTCGCCGCGGGGCACGCCGTGGCATTCCGCTCGTCTCGGTGCGCAGGGGCGGGTCCTGCCGCAACAACACGACCCCGCAACCCACCGCCACCAGTCGAACCACGAGCAGCACCGCCGTCGTGTCCCACAGAGTCAGTGCCGCGACAGCCAGCGGCGGCCCGACCAGAAGCGACACATCCGCGGTGACCTCGTACGCGGCGAGCGCCGGTCGCCGCTCCTGTTCGGTCGTGGCGATCGTGATGGCCTGTTTCGCGACGTTGATGACCGGTATCTCGAACCATCCCGCCAGCGCAGCGAGCAACAGCAACACCGGGAACGGCGCGAAAGGCGCGATCAGCCAGCAAATTCCGTTCACCAGGATGGCCGGAGCCATGGTGGCCCGCAAGCCCGATCGATCGAGCCGCGGGCCGCGCCGCAGTTCGGTGCCGGCCATACACAGGTAGACCACCGTGCTCAAGAGGCCCGCGGCGCCGTAGGAAAGGCCCAACGTATGCCGCACGTGCATTACCAGCAAGAGGGATTGGGAGTTGAGAACAGTCCGGAACAGCAGACTCAACAGAATCATGTTCCGGACCGTCCGATTCGCCAGCAGCTCTCGATAGGCTCTCATTCCCACTCACCTCTCGGAGTGGAACCTTCACTTCTGCGCGCGATCGGCGCTGTTGTGCGTTGCTCGGTCACGGAGCTCACTCGGCAGCACGGACACGCGAATGCTAGGCGACGGATGTCGTCTCGAGCAGCTCGCACAACTCCGGGATGACGACCGACATCGCTTGCGCGAATAGGCGCATGTCCGCTTCGATGATTCTGGGTGCGCTGAGAAACATGTCGAAGCCGCCGGGTTTCACGATATAGCCGATCCCGATGCATCGGTCGGTCGTGGGCCCGAACCCGAAGTATCGAACATGCACCGACGACACGGCGCTGGTGCTGAGATAGTCGTCCCGCAGGATCCGCCAGCCGGGTGATTCGTAGAGCGCGTGCGGCGCGTCACCGCGCTGCCGCTGGATTCGCAACAGCTCCGCCAGATGCCGTTCCGGAGCGCGCCCCGCCTGACAGTCTCTGGTGTTCGCGACATGGGTCTGCACCGCGGCACGCAGCGCTTCGGCCCGAGCGCCGGATGTGGCGGTCGAGTCGTTCATCAATCCCACGAAGCGAACGACTTCGGGGGTGACCGTCCGGAGGGCCTCCGTGCGGCCGTGGCGGTAATGCCGCACGGCGACGGATTCGTAGGTGGAGCCGAGCAGTCCCCTGGACCGTTGATGGGCCAGTTGGTAAGCCACCTGCACCAACGCGTCCGGGGAGATTCCGAGACGTTTGGCGGTGTCCGCGCCGAAGTCGTCGAACGTCACCACCTCCGTGGCGGTGCCGCCCGCCTGCGCGGCGAAATCGGCCGAGGCTTGCCGGATCTCCTGCCGCAGGCCCTCGTCGAGCCGGAATTCGATCGGAGTCGTCGCCGGCGCGCGGCCGGGCTTACCCGCTGCGATGGCTGTCGTACCGGTCAGGATCGCGTCGCAGAAACCTGCCACGGTGGTTCCGTCCAGGCCGGACTCCTCGATGTTGACGCCTGCGCGACCATCGGCGAACACGATGAATGTCAACGCTTTGTCGTACCAGCGGTTTCCGCCGTCCCCATGCATGAGCTGGTCACAAGCCGAGCGTTCGTCCCGCGGCGCGATGTCCTCGAGCGCGACGCAGAACAGTGCCGTTTCGATCGTCTCGAGCGCGGCGACGTTGTCCGGATCCTCGACCAGGACCTGGCGCATCTTCGCCCATGCCGCGCGCGGTGCTGTGGTCAGCGCGCCGGGGAACTCCCCGTCCGCATCGGTTGCCCTGATCGCATCCAGTCCGGCGATCACGTCCTCGATGCCGTGCGGGGTGCCGTCAGCGGCGAAGATGTCCATTCGGAACGCATGGCGACGGAACAGGACGACGATATGCCGGGCCGTCGACGGGCCGGGTTCCGCGGCACTGTAGACGGAGCGCACGGTATCGGATTCGATGCCGGGGATCCTGGTGGTGGAGAACAGACACCTGTTCTGATGCATGGACTGTGGCCGTCCGCGCAGCAGCACGGGCGATACCATTTCTGCGTCGAGTTCGGATTTGTACGCGGCGGCGCGCACGATCAGTTCGGCGGCGCGTTCGAGTTGCCCCTGCGCCGAGTCCCGGAAAAGGAAGAAGGAATTCGCGTTGAAAGCGATGTTGTCCCGATAGCCCAGATAGCGAGACCGCCAGAATGCGTCGAGCCAGCTGTGGACGCCCGGCGTCCGATCGAATCGCTCGATTTCGGCCTGCCACTTGCGTGCCGGGCTGTCCGGCGCGAGGAATTGCTCCACGTCGGCTGCCGTGCCAGCGAATTCCGCGTCGGTCAGCAGCGGCGCACACCGCTCGAGAAACCGCTCGCAGGTCTCCTCCAATGTCGGGATGGGGAGCCGCGGCAATCGCTCGTCGTAATCCCATGTGCCGACAGACATCTCAGTGGCGAGTCGCTCGTTCACCCGTCAGAGTGTCCCATCGCCGTCGCGGCGACTGGCTCCAACGGTGGGAATGCCGGCAAGACGATTACCGGCAAGGCGGCAAACCATTGGCTATGGCATGCGGTTCGAGCACTCACCGCGCCCGAGACACATGGCCGCTATTCATCGGATGTATTCAGCGGATCCGCACAGGCGCCCGGACACCAGCGATCACCTACTTCACGCGTTCACGCGTGCAACGTCGATCATTGCCCCGCAGCGCAACGACCGCGACGCCCGCGGAGCCCGAAAGCGTCCGCGAGGCGGCCCCGGCACCGATCACCCCGACGCGCGGGCGGGCACAGCCACCCGGCACGATCGAGTCATCATGTTTCGGAGCATTCGCGCCCGTGTGCGCGTTGCCGGTCAGGCGCAGACGCGATTGAGCTCGTCGGTGTAGGGGTTGAGGTCGGCAACGTTGTCATCCACCAGCGCGGCGGCGTAAGCGGTGATGGCATCCCGCTCCGCGCCCTGGGCCAGATCGGCCAGGCCGCTCAGCCTGTCGGACAGCGCTGTCGCCGTCGCCTCGTCCAGGGTGCCGCCGCTCGTGTCGATCGCGACGTTGATCAGCTCGATGGCCCTGGCGCATTGGAGGGACTGGGCGTGCGCGGGCGCGGCCGGCAGGAAGAGCAGAGCGGCAGCGGCCGCGGACAGCACAGCGGCGAAGGACGTCGACTTGATCATCATTTCCTCTCAGAGCGTCGGTGTGATCGTAGCGCCGCGGGTGGGCGAACCCGAAACCCCGAACCCCCGTGGAACGCCAGAAACCCCGTTCAGCGTCGAATCTGAGGGGGTTCCCGGTGTCCGATCCATTCACATGCCCATGCGTTCCAACGCCCAGTCTATTGCGGCGTCCTCATGGTCAGCGGGATGGACCGCGTGAAGCGCGGCGGCGGAGTTACCCACCTGTATCGGCGCCCGCCACGCGAAGGCCGGACAGTCCAGCCGCCATGCTCCCGCCGCACTGGGTAGCCGACCCCGATGTCCCCACGCGGACGAGGAGGCGGCAGCAACCTGAGCAGCAGGCGCCGGCAGCTGGCTGCCAGACAGCTGACACGGCACGCTGGGCGTGGTCAAAGAGCATCGGCAAGTCAGGAGGTGTCCGCAGGACGACACTGGCGGAATCGGTTCTCGCCCTGAACCTCCCGTTCTGCGCGGCCGCCGGAGTCGGAAGCGTCGCGTCTATGTGTTCGTGGTGGTCGTCCCGCAGCCGCCCGCGGCGGTGAACGGGTGGATCAGCTGGCGGGCGTAGTCAACCGGGTAATCGGGTGCGGCCGCCATGCCGAGCTGTTCGGAGGTGAAGCGCCGGGCGGGATCGTAGGAGTAGGTGCGGTAGAGGTGGTCCCAGAGCAGGGTGAAAAGCCCGAAGTTCACGTCGCCGATACCGGCCCACTTGAGGTGATGGAAGCGGTGGCCCGCGTTGAGCGCGAGGACGTATTCGGCGGGACCGACGCGGTAGTCGGCATTGGAGTGCTGTAGCAGCAGCTGGATCGCGACGGCGAGGGCGAGGACGGAGGCCACGCCGACGGGCAGGCCGAGCAGGATCAGCGGCGCGACGCCGGCGGCCATCTCGACGGTCTGGTGGACGGGATGTTTCATCAGGCCGTTGAGTCCGTAGAACCGGGTGACGCTGTGGTGCACGGCGTGGAATCGCCACAGCAGCCCGATCTTGTGACTGGCCAGATGCACCGTGGTGATGCCGAAGTCGGCGATCAGTACGGCAAGGAGGACCTGTCCGGCGAAGGGCAGCTCACCGGGCCAGATCCGCGCGCTCGGGACGATCGCGGCCAGCAGCGGAATGGCGGCCACGCTGATCAGGATCAGGGTTTCGTTGACCATCGCGTGGATGCGGTCGCGGCGACTGTCGCCGAGGTCGTGGTTCCAGCCCTGCTCGTACGGGATGATCCGTTCGGCCAGGAACGAGGCTGCGATCGCCGAGGCCAGGATCGCGAGAAGCCAGTATTTCGGGGCGCCCGCAGCCGAGAGGGCGATACCGAGCCCGTTGAGCCCGAGCAGCATGAACGGTACATAGGCATACCGCGTGATCCGTTGTGCCGCCAACAGTATGGTCGTGTGCATACGTTGAGCGTGCTGGCTCGACACCGCATCCGGCTTGAACGATTCGGCTATCGCGAATCGTTGTGCCAGGACATGTTCCGGCTCAGCGCCGAGGGCGGCAGGCCGAAGGTCTCCCGGCAGGTACGAGTCAGGTGGGCGCTGTCGGCGAACCCGGCGGCGTGCGCGGCGGTGGTGAGGTCCGCGCCGCCGGCCACCGCGTCCCGTGCGATCATCAGCCGCAACCAGAGCACATAGCGGCGCAGCGGCAGCCCGACCTGAGCGGTGAAAAGATGTGTCAGTCTGCTCGCCGAAATGCCGACGCGAGCGGCGAGATCGGCGGTGCGAATGGTCCCGGAGGCGACGACGACCGGCAGGCAGTGCAGCGCGGAGGCCACCGCCGGGTGGCGGACGGCGTGGGAGACGGCCGTGCTGTGCGGTGCCAAGATTGCCATCAGTTCGGTGACGGCCCCGGCCAGCGGCGCATCCTGATCGGGCGGGGACAGCGCCGGCCCGCCGGACCAGCCGGCGGTGTGGGCGCAGTGCGTGGCGGCACGGCCGGCGCCGCTGTCCGGATCGAGGAACACCGCGATACCTGCGGGGGCGCCGCGCAGAACGCGATGCGATGCATCGGCGGGGATGATCATGTGGGTACCGGTGCACTCGGCGTGGTCGCCGGCAACGGTGATCGGGCCGGCCCCGACTATCACCTGGACGGCGTGGTGGGCGTGGGTGTCGGTCGGGCCGATCGATCCGCTGAAGGCGAGCACGCCGGGACGCAGCAGGACCTCGCCGCGCCAGGGCTGCGGGCCGGTGCGCTCGTCAATGGTGGCGTCGGGAGCCTGCGTCCCGCATGCCGCCGAACGGAGTGGTGACACCGTCGTAGCGTACGTGCAGCATCATCCCCTGATGTGCGTGCGGCAGGTTGTGGCAGTGATTCATCCAGATGCCCGGATTCGATGCTCGAAACACGACTTCCCAGACTTCTCCGGGGCGAACATCGAAGGTGTCGACCCACAGCGGGCTGCCCGTCGCGGGCTGCCTGTCTCTCGACAGGATCAGCACCGCATGGCCGTGCAGATGCCAGGGGTGGGTTTCGCGGCTCCGGTTCACCACGGTGAGACCGACGATGTCGCCCTCGGCGACGAGTTGATCCGGAATCGAGGGATGTCCGCGCCCGTTGACGGTGTGCGCATAGGTCGGCACTCCATCGACCATGGCGACCCCACGGTCGAGAACCAGGGTGAAGTGCCGGTCGGTGGCAGCGCCGCGCAACGGAACCGGCACCGGGGTCCCGTAGGTCAGCAGATCGAGTTCGGGCCATTTCTCGATTCCGGCGATGACGGGCACGCGGTCGTGCCGATCGCTGGTGGGCCGCAACCACAGAGGGTGGGCGCGGTCGGCGTCCAGCACCAGTGCCACAGCTGCGTCCGGCATGACGAATACGAGGTCGTAGCGCCCACCCGCGGGTGCGCGCAACCCGATACGGCTGATCTCGCCGGGCTGCGTCAGGTCGCGGCCGTCGACGGCGGCAACACGGAACGAGGTGCCCGCCAACGCGAAGCGATGCGGATCGGAACTGGCGTTGATCAGCCGCAATCGGACCGCGGTGCCCGGCGACGCGAAGTGCTCGTGCCCACCCGCGATCGTGGCGGCTCCATCCACTGTGTGCACGGTCAGCGTGAGATCCAGCTGCCCGGGATCGGATCGCACGCGAGGTTGCACGATCATCGGGCCGAAGAGTCCCCGGCGGACACCGATGTGTGATGCGTAATGGGTGTGATACCAGTATGTTCCGGCCTGATCGGCGCGGAACCGATAGACGAAGTCCGCACCCGGCGCCACCGGGTCCTGGGTGACACCGGCCGCTCCGTCCTCCCCGCAGGCGATGTCGTAGCCGTGCCAGTGCAGAGTGACCCCGCCGGCGATGTCGTGATTGATCAGTTCGACCTCGATCAGATCACCCTCCACGGCCGTGATGGGCGGGCCGGGCACCGTGCCGTTGAAAGTCCACGCGTCGACATCGCGTCCGGCTGCTGAGCGTACAGCGGCTTTACGTGCGACCAGGACGTATTCGCGCCGGACGCCACCGGGCGCGGGTGTGGTCGCGCCCCGCAACTCGGTCACCGATACAGCTGTGCGGGGAACCGGACCGCGACCACCTCCAGTGGTCATCGGCTCGGCAGTCCGCAGCGACAGACCAACCCCGGCACCGGCCGCCACCACGCCGCCGGCGGCGCTTAGGAAGCGGCGGCGCGAGCCACCTCGCCGATCCGGATCGGCCGCCGCTGCCATGACCGGATCGGCGACGAGCACTCGAGTGGTCAGCAGTGCCGCGGCGAGCACCAAGGCGATCGCGATCAGCACGATGCCGGGGGTGAGTGGGTATCCGATGAGGAAGGTCACCGCGAAACCCGCCGACGCGGCATACGCGGCCGTGAGCAGTGTGACAATGCCTGCGGTATCGACGGTTTCGTGCCGCCGGGCGTCGGCGGCCTGTGCCAGCAACCGTGGTCCCGCGACAATCGCGGCGACCAGTCCGGCCAGCAGAAGCAGCGGCAGCCCGAACAGTACCTTCTCCTGGACGAACCACCACCCCCGGCTGGCCAGCACCGCCACGGAGGCAATCTCGAGCACCAACACCAGCAGGGCCGCCGTGAGCATCGCAAGCCCGAGCCCGGCCCGCCGCGCCGCCATGGCGGCGCCGGCCGCGAACCAGGTGATGACACCCAGCAGCGCGGCGGCGTGCTCCACGTTGATCCAGGTGGCCGTGGTCATGACGAGGACCGGGCGGGCGCTGCCGACGTTGCGGGAGTCATCCTCGAAATCCGGTGTGATTCCCGCGCGATCATCGCGATCACGCCCATGATCAGCAGCCCATTGATCGCGTGCAGCCCGAAGACGACCGGGCCGGTACTCGATTCGGTTCCGAACGCCCGGGCGATTTCCCGGATCACCGACTGCCCGATAACCTGCCCGGTGACCAGGCCCGCCAGCCCGATCAGCCGCCCCGGCATCCGGGCCACGGCCATGGTGACGGTGAGAACGAGCGCCAGGAGTAAGATCAGGTTTGCGAGGGTGCGATGCGGCCGGAACGATTCCTCGGCGGACGCGGCGTCGAACGCGCCGACGGCCGCCAGATAGAACTGTCCGATAACGGCGAGCAGCAGCAGTGCCGCCAGACCGGTGCAGGCTTTTCTCATGCCGCCCATCGTCGCGCCCGCCGGGCCGGTGCCGCTTCCGGCGACGGGAGGCATCGAATACGTCAGCGTGCGTCCGGCATTCGCGGTCGGCTACGCCGATCGGCGTAGCCGGTCGAGCCGCTGCGCGGGGAGCACCGGCCCGCGGGTCTCCCAGACCGGGCTGACCCAGCCCTAGTAGCTGCGGCAGCCCGCGGCTGCGATCGCATTCGTCCGGCACAGCCGCCACGCGGCTCGGTCCTCGTCGACGTCCGCGCGGCTACGACCTCCCACGCAGACGTTTGCGATCTGCGTACGCGGATCGACGTAGACAGTGCCGACCGCTGACGGACGCGGGACGTGCCCACCGAATCGAGAATCGATGGCGTGAGAGGCAAAGTTCCACTGCGAGTTCGCATTCTGTCCGCGCTGACCACCGAGCCGGACTGGGATTCGATCACCCCCGAACAGATCATCGAGGTACGTGAGGCTCAGGCCTACAAGCGCCGCTCGGCACTGGGCAGACTGGTCACCGGCAAGCCTGATCAGCGCGCACGCATCACCACGCACACACTCGATCTCCCACAACGACGCGTGGACGTGCGGGTCTACCGGCCCGAACGGGAAGACTCGGCGCTGCCTTTGATCATCGCGTTCCACGGCGGCGGCCCCGGCGCTCATCCAAGCCGCCAGGCTGGACCCGCCGGCGGACCAGGCCCCGGCCTACGCCGACCGCTTGCGGCAGGCTGGGCGTCGACGCGACGCTGACGCACTATCCGGAGGCGGTGCACGCCTTCCTTTCCATGCCCGGGCTGGTTGCCGCGGCCCGGCCGGCCCGCGCCGAGATCCTCGGTTACCTCCGTACCCACCTGCTGGCACGGCCCGGCGAGCAGACGTGCCCCCCCTCAGTCGCCGAACCCGTCGGCGATTTGGCGGGCTCACGGCGGTTCGTGAAACGGCACCGTTCCCGTTCGGGCGAGCGGGCCGACGTGCGTAGTCGCTCATGCCCGCGAGTGCGGTGTGCCGACACCGGCCGCCGGTTGAGGGGCCATACGGCCGGTCGGCGACGCGGCCATACCCGGCACCGTCCTTTCGTTCAACCCATTACCTGAGAGGCGTTCTATGCGAAATACGACAACCGGTCCAGGCGTGCGGATCGCCCTGCGACGCGCGATTTCGGCGCTGCTGGTCGCCGGATGCGCGGTACCGGTCGCAGGAGTGGCAGCGGCGGACCCGGTAGCTTCGAGCGGCCCCGGAACCATCGTGTCGTCCCGGTCGCTGGAGGCGACCGAACTCATTCCCGCAGCGGGCGAGGGGTATCGGCTCGTCTATCGAACCACCGGCCGCGACGGCGAGCCGGCAATCAGCGGCGGAAACGTCTACCTGCCCGCCGGGGCCGCACCGCCGGGCGGGTGGCGGGTGGTGTCCTGGGCGCACGGCACGAGCGGGATGGCACAGGGGTGTGCACCCAATCTCCTCGGCGGGATCGCGGATACACACGACGAAACACCGCAGCTGACCGACCTGCTAGCCCAGGGGTACGCCGTAGTGGCCACCGACTACATCGGGCTCGGGGCGCCCGGGCGCTACGAGTATCTTTCCGGGCGCGCGGAAGGACACGCGGTGCTCGATATCGTCCGCGCCGGCCGCCTGATCGAGCCGGACCTATCGGATTCCTATGCGCTGGCCGGACATTCGATCGGCGGGCATGCGGTGTTGCACGCGGCACAGTTGTCTTCGAGCTACGCACCGGAACTCGATCTGCGCGGCACCGCCGCATTCGCTCCGACGAGCAACTACGAGCAGTTGATCTCCGCACTCTCCGGACCGGACCTGGCTGTGCCGTTCCCCGCGGGACTGCAGCTCAGGGTCTTGATGATCCTGGCCGGCCTCGACCACGCGCATCCAGAGCTGGGCGTCGCCGACCACCTGAGCGAACGAGGCAAACATGTGGTGGCCATCGCGGAGTCCGGGGAAGACTGCCTGAGGTCAGCGGAACAAGCCCTCACCGGTCGTCCCTTCAGTCAGCTGTTCGCCAAACCCCTGTCCGATCCGGCCCTGACCGCCGCACTCCGCGAGTACATGGCCGCGCCCACGACCGGCTACGACCGGCCGCTGCTGCTTCTGCAGGGCGGAGCCGACACTGTGCAACCGATCCCGACCACCGTCCTGCTCCAGCAACAACTCCAACAAAGCGGCACCGACAGCCGCCTGCTTGTCTACCCCGCGGCCGACCACTTCACACTCTTGCCGCACGCCCGCCACGATACAGCCGCATTTCTCGCCCACATACTGCCGAGCCGCTGACCCACCGGGAGACCGTCCGTAGGGCCTGCGCGGACTGAACCCTAACACCCCGTAGAACGCCAGAAACCTCCTTCAGCGTCCAATCTGAGGGGGCTTCCGCTGTCCGATCGATTCACATGCCCATGCGTTCCAATGCCCAGTCTATTGCGGCGTCCTCATGGTCAGCGGGATGGACCGCGTGAAGTGTAGCGGCGGAGTTACCCACCTGCATCGGCGCCAGCCGCGAAGGCCGGACAGTCCAGCCGCCAAGCTCCCGCCGCACTGGGTAGCTGACACCGATGTCCCCACGCGGACGAGGAGGCGGCAGCAATCTGAGCAGCAGGCGCCGGAACCGGTGCCAGTCCGATGTCCACACCGGAAGCCGCTCATATACCGCCATCGGGTCTCGACGAACTCTCATGTCTGTCCTCACTCAGCAACTGAGAATGTGTGCCTGAGTCTTGACGGTGAACTGACGCGGTTCGCGCGGTACTCCTTCAACCTGACCCCTAGCAACAACCCGCCACGCACCGGACTCACATGGAGCCCACGCCGCAATATTCAACCGTGGGTTCGGAATCTGCTCATCACTCTCCGCCCCGCGAACCTCCCAGTCGCTACCAGCCTTCTTGAACTCCAAGGTCAAGTCCACCCGGAACCACTCCGGTGCGGGCACACAATCCGCGTAACCACCACCGATGACAGCAGGTTCGCCGCGTCCAGTCTGAACCCATGGTCGGCGCTCGGGGATAGCGAAGGTGCACGACCGAGACCCTTCCGGATCAGCGGCAGTCATGGGCGCTTACATGGCAACTCCGGCGCTGACCACAGCCAACGCGGCAAGTCCCGTGGTTGCGATGTGGCGAATCTACATGGTGTTCTCCTTCTTCTCGATTCAGAAAAAGGGAGTGGCCCAGAGCGGACGCACGCCATGAAATGAAGCCGATCGAAGGGCACGCGGAACCACAGCCAGCTCAAAAGTTTGTGGTCCCCCATCTCGTGAGCCGCGCCGAACCGGCAGCCGTTGCCGCCGTGAAATTCTCGCTCGGCCTCGGCTTGGCGGGCCGTCGATTCGGGCCACGCGATCGCCCAGGCCAGCACGGCCAGCGGTAGGCCGACCGCGACCACGAACCCGAGCACGATCAACGCCCGGCCCGCACTGCCGACCAGCGCGCGAACGACAAGCGGGGTAGCACCGTTTCCACGTCGGCCACGTCCATTACCCGGTTCAACTCCAGCGGGCCGAGGTGTTCCGGGCCGGGCACCACGACGGCGTCCACGTCGGCCGCGCGTACCTGGTCGAACAGCGGCAATACCGATGCCACGTCGGGCCAGATCACCAGACCACGATGCCGCGGCGCTCGGTGCCGATCGGACCAAGTTTTCCGACCTACTTTCCCGCAGCCGTGGCGGATGGATGCAGCGGGACACACAAGGTCCATCGGCACCGCTCGGCCGCTACGGGTACAGGGTCATGGACTCCATAGTGCCTGTACAGCCTTTACTGATGGTGTCGAATGCAGACAGCTGATGCGTTCGCCGTCCGGGTTTCACTACAGCTTGTCTCCCAGTCGCGCCCGCCGATGCGCCGACTTCGCACGGCTGTCGGCCACCGCGGCACCGTATGGTGCAAGTATCTGAAGCGATCGCCATCCGGCGAGCATCATGAGGTCTTGCTCCTGGCCGCCGCTGTCGAGCCAGGTATGTGCGAAGAAGTGGCGGAGCTGATGAGGATGGAGACGTTCGATGCCGGCCGCGTCGCATCGACGCTCGAGCATCTGGCGGATGCCGGAGTCGGTCATCACTCCGCGGTAACCGAGCCACAGAGCTGGATTGTCGTTCTTGGCGCCGAGATGCTTCGCACGCACTCGGAGGTATCTCCGCAACGCCGTTCGGGTCTTGTCGCCGAACGGACACGTGCGCGTTCGGCCGCCCTTGCCGATCACCAGCACGGTGTTCTCGTTGAAGTCGAGCGCGTCCACCTCGAGCGGGGCGAGTTCGCCGCACCGAATCCCGGTATCGGCGAACAACCGGATGATGGCGTTATCGCGTCGGTCGGCAGAATCGCGCCATCGCACTCTGCGAGAAGAGCTTTCACCGCGTCCATGCTCGGCACGGGCACCTGCTGATCGGGGACCGTGGGCGGACTCATCTTGTCGAACGGATTCGTGTCGATGATCTCTTCAGCCGTGAGGTACTTGAAGAACTGTTGCAGCGAGCGGTACTGACCGCGTGCATACTCCGGCGACAACGGCTCACCGGTGCGCCGATTGGGCCGCGTGAGCAGGTCCTCGATGTAACCGCCGATGTGGGCGCGGGTGATGTCCGGCGCCGTGGTCGGCAGCTCGCGTTCCGCGAAGTACCGAATTCGGGTGAGGTAACCATCGATGGTCTGCTTGCTCCGGTCCTTACGACGCAGCCCCGTCGCGAAGTCCTCCGCAAGCTCTCGGATGTCGTCCAGATCCAGCCCCGTGTCCGGATTCAGCGGCGAAATACATTGCTGTCGGAGCGCTGTTCTGAACCAACTCGGCTGTCGCGTTCAGCGTTTCCGCTGGTCAAAGGCTATTTGTGGGGCGGGCGGGGCTCGAACCCGCGACCAATGGATTATGAGTCCACGGCTCTAACCGACTGAGCTACCGCCCCGTGCCGCGGGAACCGCAGGCGTTGGGGATGCTACCGGGTCCGGCGGGTCGGGGACCAGTCGGAGTGGATGGCCTAGGGTGGGTGGGTCGGAAACTTACTGGAGGGTCAGGTATGGCCGGTCTGTTCACGAAGGTGCTGAAGGCGCATCAGTGGGTGTACGAGAACAGCGGTGGGCTGGTGGGGCATCGGCTGCTGCTGGGGAATCCGACGCTGCTGCTGCGGACGGTGGGGCGCAAGTCCGGCAAGGAGCGGACTTCGGCGCTGACCTACGCGCGCGACGGCGCGAACTATCTGGTCACGGCGTCCAACGGCGGGTCGCCGCGGCCGCCGGGGTGGCTGGCGAACCTGAAGGCGCGACCGGAGTGCGAGATCCAGGTCGGGCGGCGGAAACTGACGGTGCGGGCCCGGGCGACGCTGCCGGACGATCCCGAATACGCCCGGCGGTGGGCGCTCGTCGACAAGGTGAACAAGGGTCGCTACAGCGCCTATCAGAAGCTGACCAAGCGGCCCATCGCGGTCGTGGTGCTGACCCCGGCGGAGCAGGGTCAGCCCTCGCGATAGTCCTCGTCCCAGTCGTCGTAGTCCTCGACCCCGTCATGGTCGTCCCATGGCTCGGCTTCCTTCGGTGGGCGGCTGGCGAACTGCACGACAGCGACCACGAAGCCGAGGACCACGATGACGATAACGACGACGAGCAGAGTTTCCACCCCGGCACCCTAGCGCCGTCGCCGGGACCGCGCACTACGTCAATTGTCCAGTTCGCCGCTTTATTCACACTGTTAACAAAGTGCGCCCTAACGCTGCCCGCGACTCGATGGCGGCATGCGCCCGATCGGCTTCGTGGAGCGGGAAGGTCTGGCCGACGACGACCTCCAAGCGCCCGGCGGCGACCTCCTCCTGAGCGCGCCGGGCCAGCGCCTGCCAATCGACGTCCGCGCCGGTGATGTCGAACAGCCCGTAGACGGTGACACCGCGCGCCGCCGCGGCCTCCCGGTCCAGGGCGGCGAATTCGCCTGCGGCAGCGCCGTATCCGAGGAAACGCCCACCATCCGCGACGACCGTGAGCGCGGCCTCTCCGAGCGCTCCGCCCGCGCCGTCGAGCACCACGTGCGCGCCCGCTCCCCCGGTCGCCGCCCGCGCCTTCTCCGCCCAGTCGGGCGCGGAGTAGTCGACCACCGCGGTCGCGCCGAGCCGCTCGGCCAGTTCCAGCTTCTGGGCGCCGCGCGCGGCCGCGACGACGTTCGCGCCGGCCGCACGGGCCAGCTGGATCAGCAGGACGCCCAGCCCACCGGCCGCTGCGGTGATCAAGACCCACTCCCCCGGCTGGACGGCGGCGCGGTCGAACACGGCCAGCGCGGTCCTGCCGTCGTGGGTGAGCGCGACGGCCTGCGTCGCGGTCAGCCCGTCGGGCAAGGCCACCAGCGTGTCCGCCTTGGCCAGCGCCTTCTCGGCGTATCCGCCGATCGGCAAGCCCCCGCCGATGCCGCTGGCGGCGGTGGGCGTCGACACTCGCTTGCCCACCCAGGCGGGATCGACGTCGGGCCCGACCGACGCCACCACCCCGGCGACCGCGCCGCCGGGCACGTAGGGCAGCTCGATCGCGAAGAAATCGGTTCCCCAGCCCGACCGCAGCCGAGTGTCCAGGAACATCACGTCCGCGGCGGCCACATCGATGACCACCTCCCCCGGTCCGGCCACCGGATCCGGTAGCTCGCGCACCGCGAGCACTTCCGGTCCGCCGAACTCACTGGCTTGCACAGCCCGCATGACACATCCTTCGTCGTTTCTTGCCGTATCGGACGAAGATCAGCATGAAACCTCAAGTCGTGTTGAGGTCAAATCCTGGGTCAGGAACCGCCGCCGCAACTGGAACTGCTGCCCCCGCCACAGCTGGAACTGCTGCCCCCGCCGCAACTGGAACTGCTTCCGCCACCACAGCTGGAACTGCTTCCGCCACCGCAACTGCTGCCGCTTCCGCCGCCGCAGCTACTGCCGTGGTGATGATGGTCGTGATGGTGGTGGTGATGCCCGCCGCCACCGCCGTGCGGCTGGTCGAATCCGCCGAACAAACCGGCGCCGCCGGCCGCCCAGAACGGATCTGTGGAACCCCCCTCGTTGGATCCCCCGCTTCGGTAGCCGCCCCACCCCCCATAGGGTGGCGGCGGCATGAACCGGTTTCGCTGCGAGCGGATGATCACGACCACGACGATGATCGGGACCGCTACGAGGAGCAGCACCATCAAGAGGATGAACAGAAGGATGAGTGCGCTCATGTCAGAACGGTAGCGGCACATCGGCGCGCACGTACAGTGAACTGTGGTGAACTTCAGGTTCCGTCGACCCCCGCCGCGCGAGATCGACCTGACGGCCGTCCGCACCGCCGTCGACGCGTTGGAACTGCCAGAAGCCGTCTACAAGACCTGTCCGTGGCAGCCACGGGAATTGGTGGACACGGGTTTGCGGCAGTGGTTGCTGTGCTGCGGCGCCGCCATGCGTGACGATCGGGTGATCGGCATGCCGTCGCACGCGGTGGACGAGGCATGGCACGGGTTCATCCTCTGCACCAAGCGCTACGCCGATTTCTGCGCCACCGCCTACGGCCGCTTCCTGCACCACTTTCCGGAAGGGGACGGGCCGCCGAACCCGGCGCACGGGACCATGGCCGAGCAACTCGGCCGCACCGTGGTGGCGTGGTCGTTCGTGGCCGCGCCGGGCGAGGAATGCGTGCTGTGGGATCTGGATCGCCGGGTGGGCGTCGAGCACCCGTGGGGCATCGAGCGCGAGCGAGTCGAGGCCGTCGAGGCCGAACTCGCCCGCACCCTCGCCTCCTGATCAGGTCAGTTTCACCCGCGCAGCCAGGAATCGGACGACGCCCGGCGCGAGCCGCCCGAAGTGATACTGCACGTGGGCCTCCGGTGTCACCGGCACGATGCTGCGATTGCCCTCGACGGCCCGCACGATCCGCTCGGCCACCTTCTCCGGGCCGTAGCGCCGCATCCGGTAGAGGTTGTCGTAGCGCTCCTGCTTGCGTTTCTCCTCCTCCGCGCTGACACCGGAGAACCGGGTGCGGCGCACGATATCGGTGTGCACGATGCCGGGGCAGATGGTGTGCACCGAGATCCCGCGACCGGCCACTTCGGCTCGCAGACAATCGGAGAACATGAACACCGCCGACTTGCTGGTGGAATAGGCGCTGAACCCCTGCTGCGGGCTGTAGGCCGCCATGCTGGAGAGATTCACGATGTGCCCGCCGAGGCCGCGTTCGGCCATGGCCGGGCCGAACGCGCGACAGCCGTTCACCACGCCGCCGAGGTTGATCCGCAGCACCCGGTCGAATTCCTCCGCCGAGGTCTCGAAGAATCCGCCGGCCTGACCGATCCCGGCGTTGTTGATCAGGATGTCCGGCACGCCGTGGGTTCGCAGCACCGTCGCGGCGTGCGCCCGCATCGAGCCTTCGTCGGCGACATCGAGCGAATAGGCGTGCGCGACACCGCATTCGGCGACGATCAGCTCGGCGGTCTGCTTCGCCGCCGCGACATCGATGTCGGAGACGACGACCTCGGCGCCACGACGGGCCAGCGCGCGCGCGGTCGCACGGCCGATTCCGCTGCCCGCGCCGGTGATGACCACCAGCTGGTCTTCGAACGGCCGCGCGGTGCGGCCCACTTCGGCGCGACGCAGGGTCCGTGGCGCCGCCGCGCCGCCGAGTGTGTCGATCAGTTCGGTGGTCGCGGTGGCCAGCAGTTCCGGATGCGAGAACGGCATCCAGTGCCCGGCGGCCACGTCCCGCCGCCACAACCGCTCGGTCCACTTGTGTTCGTCGTCGAATCCCGCGGGTCGCACGGCGACGTCGCGTCCGGCGACGATCAGCTGCACCGGCACTTCGGTGCGCCGCTCGCGCGGAGCGAGCATGCGTTGCACGATGTTCGCGCGGTAGATCAGCAGTCCGTCGACGATGTCGGCGCGGAAGGTCGGACCGAGGCGCACGTTCGACGGCGCGGTCTCGTTCATGATGGAGACGACGCGCCGCCAGAAGCGTTCGGTCCCGACCAGGCCGAAGGTGGCGCGCGGCAGCCCGGGGGTCATGAAGAAGAAGGTGTAGGCCGACGAGAGCAACTGGGTGAACGGCTGCCACACGTTGCGCGGTGTCGGGCGGGCCAGCCGGTTGCGAAACCACTTGCCGATGTGGTCCAGGTTCGGCCCGGAGACGGAGGTGAACGACGCGATCCGGTCGGCCGCGCGAGGCTCGCACACCGCTTCCCATACCTGCACCGAACCCCAGTCGTGGGCGAGCACGTGCACCGGCCGGTCGGGGCTCACCGCCTCGGCGACGGCGTAGAAGTCCGCGGCCAAGCGATCGAGCCGGAAATCGGCGGTGCGCCGGGTGCGGGTGGAGCGCCCGTGCCCGCGGGTGTCGTAGGCGACGACGTGGAAGCGCTGGGCCAGCTTCGGCACCACCGCGTCCCAGAGGTGGTGGGTGTCGGGCCAGCCGTGCACCAGCACCACGGTTTCCGCGGCCGGGTCGCCGTATTCGTAGACGGCGAGGTCGAATTCGCCGCTGCGCACAGTTCGTTCGACCGCCGGGAGGTCGGCGATTTCGGTAGTGGTCATCATTCTCCTCGACCGGCTCGGAAGCCGGATCACAGATCGAGCACGAGGCGGCCGCCGTCGGCGCGCGAGACGCAGACGAGCATCGCGCCCGCCTCGCGTTCGGCATCGGTGAGGACGCTGTCGCGGTGGTCGGGTTCGCCGGCCAGCACCCGGACCTTGCACGTGCGGCAGAAACCCTGCCTGCACGAGTACGGACGGTCGGGCCGGGAGGCGAGGACGGCGTCGAGCGCAGTGCGATCCGCACCGACCTCGACGACCTCCCCGGTGGAGGCGAATTGGATCTCGAACGGCTTGCCGTTCACGATCGGCGGTGGTGAGAACCGCTCCGAATGCAGTTCCACGTACGGCATGTCGCGTACGGCGTCGGCGATCACGGTGATCATCGGCACCGGACCGCAGCAATAGACCGCCGTGTCGGGCCCGACGCCGGGCAGCAGGGCGCTCGCGTCGGGGAGCCCGTGCTCGTCGTCGGTGCGCACGGCGACGCGGTCGCCGAACGCCGTGAGCTCCGCGAGGAACGGCAGCGTGTCCCGGCCGCGCCCGGTGTACACCATCGACCATTCGATGCCGAGTCGGTGCGCCAGCCTGGCCATCGGCAGAATCGGCGTGATGCCGATGCCGCCCGCGACGAAATGCAGGCGCGCGGCAGGCGATCCGTGACCGGGCACGGCGAACGGGAAGGCGTTGCGCGGGCCGCGCGCCACGATCGGCGACCCCACCGGGAGCGCGTCGTGCACCTCCACGGAACCGCCGCCGCCGTCCGGGATCCGGCGCACCGCCACCCGGTAGGCGCGCACGTCGGCCGGGTCGCCACACAGCGAGTACTGCCGCAGGCGGCCGGACGGCAGTTCCAGGTCGAGGTGGGCGCCGGGGCGCCAAGGCGGCAGCGCGCGCCCGTCGGGGCCGGCCAGCCGCAGGCTGACGACGTCCTGGTCGTGCGCCTCGATCCGCCGGTCGGTGACCACGAGCGCCAGCCGCCGGTCGTCCACCCGCGCACGCGGCTCGCGCCGGTTGACCAGCGTGGTCCAGCGCAATCGCGCCGAGGCCACCGCGTCGAGCACCCGCACGGTGCGGTCGACGTCGCGCCTGCCGAACAGATCCGCGGGCAAGCGCTCGGGAACGGGCGACTTCACGAGGCCCGCGCCTGCGCCGCCGGGGATTTCGCCAGATAGGCCACCGCCTGCGCGGTGGAACCCACCGCCTCGGGGTTGTAGCCGGGTTTGAAGGTGCTCAGCGCACTCCGCAACAGGGAGGGAACGCCCGGCAACGCGCCGCGCCACATCGCGCCGGAGACTTTCGCGAGCAGCCGGGGATAGCCGAGGTCGGGCAGGTCCCGGTCCTGGTGGACGAGGAATTTGGTGCCGCGCACCACCAAGGTCAGGAAGATCGGGAACACCAGCAGCATCAGTCCGGCGCGCCGCACATATCCCGCGCCGAAGTAGACGGCCACATCGTGTGCGACGTGCCGGTGCTCGACTTCCTCCGCCCCGTGCCAGCGGAACAGGTCCGCCATGCGGGGATCGGCGCCGAACCGCTCCAGATCGGCGTTGAGCACCCAATCGCCCAGGTAGGCGAAGAAGTGTTCCAGGCAGGCGATGAAAGCCAGCCGCTCGACCAGCACCTGTCGTTCGGCCACGCCCGCGCCGTCCCTCGGCCCGAGCGTGCGGCGGAACAGGTACTCGGCTTGACGCAGGTAGGGCCCGGGATCGATGCCGTGCACGGCGAGCACGTCGTGCAGCACCTTGTCGTGCGTCTCGGCGTGCATCGATTCCTGACCGATGAATCCCAGCATCGCCTCGCGCAGCTTCTCGTCCCGTACATACGGCAGCGCCTCCGCGTACGCCGCGCAGAACATGCGTTCGCCTTCGGGCAGCAGCAGATTCAGCGAATTGATCAGGTGCGAGGCGATGGGCTCGGCGGGCATCCAGCGCAGCGGCGTGTCCGACCAGTCGAAGCGCACGTTGCGGGCGTGCAGCGCCACGGCACCCGGGTCGGTGTCGGGCCGCCGCCCGGCCCTGCGAAGTAGCTTCATCGATACTCCTCGATCGGCACGCGCCCGCAACCGTCGCGCGATTCCTACATATCCGTAGCAAGGATCATACACATATATAGAACTTCGGGTAACACACAAAAATGCACGACGGCGCTGTACGGTGACACGACTTCGCGACAGTCGTCACACCGGCCGCATCCGGCCCAAAATTAGAACGTGTTCTAGTAGGCTTTTGCTATGGAACGATTGACCGGATTGGATGCCAGCTTTCTCTATTTGGAAACCGGGACCCAGCATCTGCACGTCTGCGCGCTGCTGATCCTCGACCCGTCGCCGGGTGACTATTCGTTCGAGGGATTCAAAGCCGAACTGGCCCGGCGGATTCCGCTGATCCCGCAGATGCGCCGCCGGGTGTACGAGGTGCCGTTGAATCTCGACCATCCCGTCTGGGTGGAGGACGCCGACTTCGACCTCGACTACCACGTGCGCCGGATCGCCATCGCGGCGCCGGCCGGGCGTCGCGAGCTCGCCGAACTCCTCGGGGACATCGCCAGCCGTCCGATGGATCGCGATCGCCCGCTGTGGGAGATGTCCGTCGTGGAGGGCCTCGACGACGGGAAGGTCGCGGTGATCTGCAAATACCACCACGCCGCCGTGGACGGCATCACCGGCGCCAACCTCATGATGCACCTGTGCGATCCGGAGCCCGGCGTCACCAAAGAGGTGCCCGAGCAGCAGTGGCGCCCCGAGCCGAAACCGAACGACTGGCAGTTGCTGGCCGAAGCGGTGGTGAAGTTCCCGGCCCGGGCCGGCATCGTCGGCATGCTGCCGAAGACCGTCGGCGTGGTCGCCGGCTTCGCGCAGCGCCGTCGCGAGAACAAGACGGGCATGGCCGTCCCGTTCTCCGCTCCCCGCACGCCCTTCAATCTCGCCATCACCCCGCACCGCGCGGTCGCGTTCACCCAGGTCGAACTCGACGCCATCAAAGAGATCCGCTCCGCGTTCGGCGTCAAGGTGAACGACGTGGTGCTGACCGTCGTCGCCGGTGCGCTGCGCGACTATCTGGCGGGGCGCGACGAACTGCCGGACCGTTCGCTCATCGCGTCCGTGCCCGTCTCGGTGCACGAGTCGACGCGGCACACCGCGGGCATCAACAAGGTCTCCGCGCTGTTCGCGCGACTCGGCACCGACATCGCCGACCCGGTGGAGCGCTTGCGCGAGGTGGCCGAGGCCAATCGCGGGGCCAAGGAAGAGCACGAAGTGATCGGCGCGGACTTCCTGCAGGACTGGTCGAAGTACGCGCCGCCGAACGCCTTCCGGCTCGCGGCGCGGATGTACTCGTCGCTCAAGCTGGCGGAGATGCACCCGGTGGTGCACAACCTGGTGGTCTCCAACGTGCCCGGGCCGCCGATGCCGCTGTACTTCCTCGGTATCCGGGTGGACGGGATGTACCCGTTCGGGCCGGTGTTCCACGGCGCGGGCCTTTCGGTGACCGTGCTGTCGAACAACGACAAGCTGAACTTCGGCTTCATCGCCTGCAAGGAACTGGTGCCCGACATCGCGACGCTCGCCGACGCCGTTCCCGGTGTGGTCACCGAATTGTTGTCCGCGGCACGGAAATCGGGCTGAGCGCTGGTTCCCTGTCCGCCACTGTCGCCGGACAGGGCGCCGATTCAGATCCGCGCGGCGACGGCCTCGCAGGCTTCGAGCAACACCGGCACGAAACGGTCGGCCTCGAGCACGCAGCACGCGTGCCCGGCCGCCACACGGTGCATACTCGCCCCCGGGATCATGGTCGCCATCTCCACCTGCCGATAGACCGGAATCGCCCGGTCCCGCGTGGTGACGACCACGGCGGTCGGCATCGTCAGGCTGGGCAGCCACGCGGTCGCGTCGAACCGCCCGACCACGGCCAGAATCTGGGTGAGCGCCCACCCGCTGGTGCTGCGGAACTCGCCGAACGCCCACCGATCCAGCCGCCCCGGCGCCCAGGTGACCACCGGAAGCTCGGGCAGGCGGCCCGCCAGCTTCTCGGCACGGCGATAGGAATACGGCCCCACCGCGGCGGCGAAGGCGCCGAACGTTCGATGGAAAGCTTGCTCGCGCCATTTCTCCCGGAACCGGTAGGGCGTCGCGCACAGCACCAGCCCGCTCACCCGATCCGGATGGCGGCGCCCGGCCAGCAGACTCACGATTCCGCCCAGGGAGAACCCGGCGCAGATGGCGCGGTCGATGCTCAGCGCGTCGAGCACGGCCGCCACGTCGTCGGCGCAGTCCTCCAGAGCGAACCGCTCGGAGCGGATGCCGCGCCCGTGCCAGCGCTGGTCGAACAGGACCACCCGGTATCGCCGCGCCAGCGCCGCCAGCGAGGGGAACCAGGTGAGGTACGCGGTGCAGGCGGTGGCATGCAGGAGCACCAGCGTGGGTGCGTCCTTCGGCCCCGGGATGTCGACGACGTAGGTGCGGCCCCGGCCCGCCAGATCGACCAGACGGCCACCGGGCACCTCGGCGATGTCCGGCACCCGGAAACGTCCACCCAACCGCGTCACGCTTCGGCCGGAGTTCGTCATGAGGCACCTCCCTGGATCGCACCGCAAGACGTTTTAGAACGTGTTCTATACGATCATGGCACACCTTCGCGCCCGGGCTGCCGGGTTCCTCGGCGACACACGAGGGCTGCCCCGCGTCTACGCGCCCCACCGTGCGGTGATCCCGTTCGCCGCACAACCTACGGGGAAACAGCGCAGCCCATGCGACGACACACCCGGACACCCGGACACCGACCGCCTCCGAGCGTCCACCTGGGTTACTGTCGCGAGACGCGCCCCATCGGGCAATTTTCTGTAACGTGTTGCAGACTAGTTCTGGAGACGGAGGTACCCGGATGGGGCGGTTGACCGGCAAGGTGGCGTTGATCAGCGGCGGAGCGCGCGGAATGGGCGCGGCACACGCCAGGGCCCTGGTCGCCGAGGACGCACGCGTGGTGCTGGGCGACGTGCTCGACGACGAGGGCGTCGCGGTCGCCGCCGAGCTCGGCGACAACGCCGCCTACGTGCACCTCGACGTGCGCGAGCCGGAGGACTGGCGCAAAGCCGTCGATGCGGCGGTGCAGCGGTTCGGCTCGCTGAACGTCCTGGTGAACAACGCGGGCATCGTGAACGGCAACCTGCTCGTCGCGTTCGAACTGGCCGAATGGCAGCGGATCATCGATATCAATCTCACCGGCACCTTCCTCGGCATGCAGGCGGCCACGCCCGCGATGATCGAGGCGGGCGGCGGCTCGATCATCAACATCTCCTCCGTCGAGGGCATGCGCGGCAGCCCGGGACTGCACGGCTACACGGCCACCAAGTTCGCCGTGCGCGGACTCACCAAATCCACCGCGCTGGAACTGGCGCAGTACAAGATCCGGGTGAATTCCGTGCATCCCGGCCTGATCCGCACCCCGATGACGGAGAACATCCCCGAGGACTTCCTGCAGATCCCGCTCGGTCGCGCCGCCGACCCGGCCGAGGTTTCCGCCCTGGTGACCTTCCTGGCCGGCGACGAATCGTCGTACACCACCGGAGCCGAGTTCGTCATCGACGGCGGTCTGACCGTGGGCGTGCCGCACAAGAGCTTCGGCTGACTCAGCCGCGGGTGGCCAGCAGAGCCAGCGGCGGCAGCGCCACCAGCGCGACGCCCACCACGATATTGGTCCATTTGTAGGCCACCAGCAGCGCGGCGAATTCGCGCAGGAACGCGCTCGGCAGGTAGTAGAAGGCGGTCTTGGCGCCCGTCACCTCGGCGTCGAGGTGGAGGCGGCGCGCCAGGATCGCCGTGCGCAGCGCGTGGAAATTGCTCGTCACCAGCACCATGCGCGTGGCCGGGCCGCGCTCGCCGAGCAGGCGCTTGGTGAAGAGCAGATTCTCCTCGGTGGATCCCGACCGGTCTTCCAGCACCACACGGTTTTCCGGCACACCGCGGCGGACGAGGTAATCGGCCATCGCCGACGCCTCGGAGACCTCCTCGTCGGATCCCTTACCGCCACTGGCGATCAGCAACGGAGCGCGCCCCTCGGCCGTCTCGTCGTGGTAGACCTCGATCGCCCGATCCAGGCGCGCGGCCAGCAGCGGCGGCACCTCCCCGTCGACCAGTCCGGCACCGTGCACGACGATCGCGTCCATCCCTGGCCGGTAGGGCAACAGGCCGTAGCAGAGCGAATACAGCAGGAACGCGGTGAACAAGAAGCCGACGTAACTGATCGCCATCGTCAGCGATGCCAAAAGGACTACGAACCACAGATTTTCAGTGCAGACAGCCAAGCCGAGCACCACATACGGCACCAGCAGCGCGATGCCGAGCCCCAGCGGCAGCAGATTCGGGACATGCCACCCCTCGCGGCGCACCAGCTGCGCGCCGTTGGCGATCGACAACCCGGCGAGCACCAGCACCAGCAACGGCGACAGCAGTACCACCAGCGGTGTGAGCAGCACCGACAGATCGCCCTCGACGATCCGGCCGACCGCCCACGCGCCGACGAACCCCGTCCCGAGAAGTAGCCACACCCCGTGGCCGAGCCGCCTGCGGTCCCTGCCGAATCGCACCGCGAACACACCGAGCAGGACGACGCCGACGACCAGCAGAAGCACCGGGCCACGGTAACCGACCGGTGAGCGCTGCGCCCGGCCGTCCCCGAGCGGCGCGGCTACCTCGGCTTTTTCAGATCGTCCCCTACAGTGTGCAGGTCCGGGCATCGGTCGCCTGCGACCGGCATCCGGGATGCATTCGACTTCAGCACACCAGCTTTACGCACCAGCACGTCGTGAGGAATGGGAGTCGACGAAGGACATGCTTCGATTGGTCATCGCCACCGCAGCGGCCGCGCTTTGTGTGATCACACCGCAAGCCGCGGCGCAGCCCATCTATCCCGCGCCGGATCCGGATCCGTTCTACGCCACTCCGGCCGATCTGGACCGCGCCGCACCCGGCGACGTCCTCGCCGTACGGCCGATGCCGGCGCTGCCGACGTTCCCCGGCTCGACGGTGAAGATGATCAAGTTCCGTTCGACCAACTCCGCGGGTGAGCCGATCGCGGCCACCACCACCGTGCTGACCCCGCCCGATCCCGCCCCTGGTGGGCCACTGCTGTCCTACCAGCACATCATCAACGCCCTCGGCACCCAGTGCGCGGTCTCCCGCGTGCTCTACACCAGCGACCCCAATCTCGCAGTGCGCGAAGCGCCTGCGCTCAACGCCCTGCTGCTGCGCGGCTGGTCGGTCGCGCTGCCCGACCACCTGGGGCCGACCAGCGCCTACGGGGCCGCGAAACTCGGCGGCATGATCACGCTGGACGGACTCCGCGCGGCCCGGCGGGTCGCGGAACTGGGCCTGGCGGACAGCCCGATCGCCATGCTCGGCTACTCCGGCGGAGGGATGGCGAGCGCATGGGCGGCCGCGCTCGCGCCGACCTACGCGCCGGAACTGCCGCTCGTCGGCGTCGCCGCGGGCGGGGTGCCGATGAATCTGGTCAAAATGATCGAGGGCCTGGGCTATGCGCCGCACGCGGCCTTCGGTCTCGCCTTCGCCGCCGCTCTCGGGCTGGAGCGGGAATACCCGGCGCGGCTGCCGGTGAGTGAACAGCTGAACTCGGAAGGGTTGTCGGTCCGCAACCGGATCGCCGACAGTTGCACCAACGAGATCCTGCTGGCCGGCGCGGGCCGGGGAATCGTGGACGTCGCGGCCTCGAACTCGCTGGCCGACGACAAGCGCGCACGGGGCGTGCTCGAGGAAAACAGCCTGGAATACTACGAAGGCGTCCCGGCCGTTCCGGTCTACCAATGGCGCGCCGAGATCGACGCCCTCATTCCGGTGGAGTCGATCGATGCCACGCTCCGGCGGTACTGCGATGCGGGCGCACGAGTGCTCTACGAGAAACTCCTCAGCCCCGACCACTTGTCCACCGCGCTGCTCGGCATACCGTCCGCCATCGATTGGCTGGACGCACGCTTCCGCGGTGTGCCCGCACCGACCAACTGCTGAGGGCGGCCCGGGCGGCGGTAGTTCACCGCCGCCCGGGAGCGGATCGTTCCGCTGTACCGCCGCATCGGATCTCGCGCCGAGGACTAGACGTCCTTGCCGCTCTCGTACGCGTTCTGGCGCGCCTCGTCGAGATCCGCTTCAGCACGGGCCTTTTCGGCTTCGGCTTCCTTCTGTGCCGCGTCCCGCTGGGATTCGGCCTTGTCCTGCTGGGCGCGACCCTCTTTCTTCAGGTCCTCGTCACCGGTGACGACGCCAGCGGCTTCCTTCGCCTTCCCCTTGATGTCCTCGACGACACCCTCGACAGCTTCCCGGGGTCCACTCTGATGCTCCGGCATCACATACCTCCCAATTCCTAGTCGGCTGACATCCGCCGCATACCCGACTCCGGCGACGTCAATCGCCCTGTGACGCCGACCACCTGCCGTCGGCCTCTGCAGCCGATACCGAGGGCAGCGCCAACTACGGCCCCGATGGCAAATTTCCGGTGCGATGTGGCGTAAATGCCTCTGGGAAGGGCTGGCTCGCATCGATAAATTCGGTTCGAGAAGGGGTCCGACCGCAAGGAGTTCAACCGATCATGAATTATGTCGCGCCGGTGCTGATCGGTGTTCTGTACGCGGTGGTGATGTCGGCGATCCCGGAGCCCCATCGTCGCCGCTTCAATGCCGTCATGGTCGCCGGTGCGGGGGCGGCATATCTCAGCGGCGGTGGAGCAGGCGGCTGGGAATTCGTATTCACGGCCGTCGTCACCTACTGCGCCTATCGTGGCCTGGAGTCCTGGACCTTCATCGGCATCGCCTGGCTCCTGCACACCGCATGGGACCTGTTGCACCACTTCAAAGGCAATCCCATCATCCCGTTCGCGCACGACTCATCCCTGGGATGCGCGATCTGCGACCCGGTCATCGCCGTGTGGTGCCTGTACGGCGGCCCCTCACTCTTCGGCCTCCGCCGCAAAGTCGCCGTCTCCTGAACCAGTCCGGGCAAGCCATTCGGCTGCGGTGATTCCCACCCGCCCTGCGGTCAGAGATCATCGATATCGATGAGCGCGTCCTGCAATGCGCGGGCCACCAGCGCGGCTTTCGTCGGCGCCGGGCGGCCGACCGCGGCGTATTTGTCCCTGATTCGTGCCAGGTGGGTGTTGACGGTCCCCAGCGAGATGTACAGACGCCGCCCGACTTCCACCTTCGAGTCCGACGCGATCCATGCCAGGAGCACTTCGACCTCCCGGCTGCTCAGCGCCGGACGCTCCCGCTCCAGCGCGGCGGGCAGCTGGTCGTTATGGTCGAACGCGATACTCATGAACTAATCCTTTGCAATCCTTCGATATTTCGAGTTGTCGGAAGACCAGGTGCCGATAGCGCTCAGCGCGGCGGGGCAGTCCCGGCGGACACTCCTGGCGGACGATTTATCCGCACAGCGCTGCGTGGACGTACAGCGGGAGGGAAAGACGTGAATGGAACCGACCAGTTCGCCCCCCTCGAGTACATCCGTGCCGGATGTCTCGCGGTCACAAATCTGTCCTCGACCGAAACACCACGGTTTTGCAAAGAACAGTCTGCACTCGCCCGAGCTGCGCGGGACTTGAACAGCAAACGTTCGGTCATATACCCGACCGCGCGCATCCGACAACCCGGCCGTGGAAGATTCTGGTTGGTTTATTTCCCCCACATAGTCGAGGTTTCGCCCCCAACCAGAGCCGCGAGTGCGCAGCGTCGAGCTGACGCTGAACCGCGGATCGATGATTTGGTATCGGTCGGCGTATTCCTTCCCTCGTTGCCGCAAACGCCGGCGTTGTGAGATCTTCGGCCACGAACTACGGCTCCAGCATCGGCTGAGCACTCCGCAGGGAACAGGGGTTGCCTGTTGCCGCTCCAGATGGCAACGGGCAACCCGCCGGGACACGGCGAAGCCCCTGGCCGTCGATGCGGACAGGGGCTTCGCCGTGGTGAGAGTTGTTCAGTGCTTGGTCAATTGGGGCATCGCAGCCTCGGACTCGACCGCTTGTTCCGGAGCCGCCGCCCGGCTCGGCAAGAGCACCGCCATGACGATCACAACCAACGCCAGCGCCGCCGAGACGAGGAAGGCCAGGCGCATCCCGTCGAGATGCGCGGTGACGAGGCCGGTGCCCTCAGCGGCGAGAGAGGTGGCGCGGGCCGACATCACCGTCACCACCAGGGCGGTGCCGAAAGCCGCGGCGACCTGCTGCAAGGTGCCCAGCATGGAGCTGCCGTGCGAGTACAGATGCTGCGGCAGCGCGCCGAGACCGAGCGTGAACACCGGGGTGAAGGCCGCCGCCAGCGACACCATCAGCAGGATGTGCAGGCCCAGCAGCTGCCAGTACGGCATGGTCATCGAGATCTGAGTGAACCCGGCCAGCGACGCGGCGATGCCGATCGACCCCGGAATCACCAGCGAGCGTCCACCGAACCGGTCGAACAGGCGACCGACGGTCGGGCCGAGCAGGCCCATCGCCAGCCCGCCCGGCATCACCAGCAAGCCGGTGGCCAAGGGGCTCAGGCCACGCAGATTCTGCAGGTACAGCGGCAGCAGGATCATCGACCCGAGCATCGCCATGAACGCCACCGACATCAGGATCAGCGCCTTGGTGTAGGTGCCCGACAGCAGGACCCGCAGATCCAGCAGCGGAGTGCCGGTGCGCTGCAGGCGCAACTGACGCCACACGAACCCGGCGATCAGCGCGGAGCCCCCGGCCACGATCAGCGCCGGACCGGCGAGGTTGCCGCTCTCGAAGCGGCTGAGCCCGAACACCAGTCCGCCGAAACCGAGCGCGGCCAGTGCCACGCTGGCCGTGTCGATCTGTCCCGCTTGCGGTTCACCCACGTTCTCCAGCTGGCGCAGCCCCAGCCAGGCGATCACACCGGCGATCGGCAGCACCAGCACGAAAAGCCAGCGCCAGGAGCCGATTTGCAGCACAGCTCCGGAGATCACCGGCCCCATCGCGGGCGCCACCGAGATCGCCAGGGTGACATTGCCCATCACCCGGCCACGGTCGTGCTCGGCCACCACCGTCATCAGTGTGGTCATCAGCAGCGGCATCATCACCGCGGTGCCGAATGCCTGGACGATCCGGCCGAGCAGCAGCACCGCGAACGACGGCGCGACCGCCGACAGCGCGGTCCCCGCCAGGAAGACGGCCATCGCCGCGGCATACGCCTGCCGGGTCGACACGCGCTGCAGGAACCAGCCGGTGGTCGGGATGACCGCCGCCATCGTCAGCATGAACGCCGTCGACACCCATTGCGCGGCCCGGTCGGTGATCGCGAGATCCTCCATCAACCGCGGAATCGCGTTGATCATGATGGTCTCGTTCAAGATCACCACGAAAGTGGCGAGCACCAGCACCCGGATGACGGTCGGTGTCCGCCCTCCCGAGGCGGGAGCGGATGAGTCGACGGACATCGGATACCTCCGGAGCAAAGGGACGTTGACAGGAACATGTGGCCCGTTGCCGAGTCACCGGATCGCGTCCCGGCGCCACAGCTGTAGAGACGGCGTCGATGGCACGAACTCATCGGGCGCGGGTCAGTATTCCGGTCGGCACCGACACAAATCACCTTCTTTTCCGGTCGATCCTCCCGTCCTCGGGCCGGAAACCACTGTTCAACAGGCCCTCGCCCGGGCACCGCGAGGTAATCGTGAGCCTGATCACCATCTGCCGATCCCGAGGGTCAATGGCCGCGGCTGCTGCTACGCCGACGAACTAGGCAGCCGCGGTGTCGCCCGAATCGAGCATCGCCACCGCCTCGCCCCGGCCGCTCGGATCCAGCCGCTGGTAGGTATTCATCGTCCAGTCCTTCCGTCGGCGTCAGCTCGTTCACGATGGGTATCGTCGCCCGGATTCGCCGGTGCGCTGCTGATCAAGGCGCTGACCCAGCGGGTGGCGGGGTCGATGTCGAGCAGTACCGCTTTGAGCAGCAGGGTGAGCGGGATGGCGAGCAGTGCGCCGAGTGCGCCCAGCACCCAGGTCCAGAAGACCAGCGCCAAGAAGGTCACGGTCACGCTGAGGCCGACCGCGTCCCCGACGTACTTGGGCTGGATCAACGACTGGATGACGAAGTTGATCACGCTGTACACCACGATCACCCAGATCACCAGCGTCGGACCGCCTTCGAGCAGCGCCAGCAGCGCGGGCGGAACCAGACCGACGACGAAACCGATGTTGGGGATGAAGTTGGTGATGAACGACAGCACCGCCCACAGCAGTGGCAGCGGGACACCCAGCCACCACAGCGCAAGCCCGTCGAATACCGCGACGATGAATCCGAACACCGTGGACACGATCAGGTAGCGGCGAGTTCCCGAGGCGAAGGTCTCGAACGCGAACGCGATATCGGGGCGCACTTCGGTGACGATCTCGACCCGCCGTCCCATCGATGTGGCGTCGAAGGCCATGAACAGCAGCAGCACGATGACGAAGACGAGGTCGGACAGCACGCCGGCCAGTCCGGTGAGGGCGGATTGCAGCACCGTGGTCAGCCGGCGTAGGTCGACGCCGCTGAGCAGGTCGCGGATCTGGTCGCCGCCCACACCGGCGTCGGCGAGCGATGCGCGCACCCCGCCGAGCAGATCATCGAATTCCTCGGCGTAACCGGGCAATTCCGTGGCCAGTTGCGCGACCGACACCACCAGCACGCCCAGCAGCCCCACCACGATGGCGTAGACCGCCGCCAACGCCAGCGCCATGCCCACCCAGGCCGGCAGTCCGCGCCGCCGCGCCCAGGCGTGGATCGGTTGCACCGCGACGGTGAGCATGAGAGCGAGGAAGACCGGACCGACTATGCCCGCGAACACCTTGATCCCGGCGATCGACACCACCGCCCCGGCGGCGGCCATCAGCACGATCAATCCGCGCGGGATGGACCACCCGTCGCGCTGCCCGACGGGGGTCGCGTCATCCATCTCCGATGCCACCGGCGACTCCCATCGCACGTTGCTGCTCGTCAGGGCCTGCTGGAGGATCGTATGCCCGCGCGGGCCCACCTTCCCTCATTCACAGAGGGTGCGGCGCGACAAAGACTGCCGCTCGGCAGGAATCTTCCCCGTCCGGTGACCACATCTGTCGAACCGACTCGACCCCGAAGGTGTCCCGGCCCCGGATACGAATCCGGCCTCCGACCGTGCAGGGTGAACTGCTGGTCAGAGGCCGTTTTCTGCTCCCCCATCTGGACTCGAACCAGAAACCTGCCGATTAACAGTCGGCTGCTCTGCCAATTGAGCTATAGGGGATTGCCCTCGACTCGCTCGGTTCGCACCGGGCGGGCCGAGGAGAAACTTTAGCGTATCGCTGGGCGGGAGCCCAAATCGTGTCGCTACCTGCTGACTTGTCCGCGCGGGCGGGGGCCGGGCTATCGGGTGTCCGGATCGACAGGCATGTGGGGCGTCGGGCAGGATGGAGCGGCGAACTGGCAACTGGGAGGAGCACATCGAGATGCTGCGGTTGATCATCGGCGTGGCGGCCGGCTATGTACTCGGCAGCAAGGCCGGGCGGGCTCGCTACGAACAGATCAGCGCCGCGACCCGCGCGCTGACCGGGAGCCCGGTGACCCGCAAGCTCGTGCTCGTCGGCAGGCAGAAACTGTCGGACAAACTCAGCACCCGCCCGCGCCTGGAGCCGATGGAGCCGCTCGACGAGCGGACCACCGTCCTGGTGCCGCACGACCAGCTGCGCCGCTGACCTGCCGCTCGACACCGGACGTACCAGCGGAGGTCAGGCCCCGGTGGCGAAGTCCCCGTGGTTGCCCATCGCCTGGGTGAGCAGGCTCTTGCGATACTGCTCCAAGGCGACGAGGTCGCCGAAGAGGGCGTAGTAGGCCTCCGGCTGTTCGGTCGACGAGACCCGCTGGAGTTTGGACTTGAGCTCGGCGATCTGCCTGCCGACCCAAGCCTCCTGGGTGCGCGCCAGGACCCCGGCGACGAAGCGTGGGATGTCGGTCTCGGATTTCACCGGTAGCGGCTCGTTGGCCAGCTCCGACAGCAGGGCGCGCACGGTCAGGTCGTCGGTGCGGTCGGCGACGGCGTTGACCCACTCGGCGCCACCGAGCCCCGCCGCGGTACCGCCCGCCTCGGCGATCAGGGTGCGCAGCACCGCGTAGGCGGGGTGGGTGAACGCCTCGGCCTCGAGCGCGTCGAAAGCCGCACCGGCCATCGCCGGGTACTGCAGTGCGGCGGCCAGCACCTGACGTTGCGGCAGGAGCGTGGGATCGTTCGGATTCGGTCGTGCCGCCGGATGTTCGGCGACCACTTCGCGCGGCGCGGGCGCGCGCAGCGCCCCGGCGCCGCCTCCGCCGTTGCGTTTGCGCTTGGCTTCCTCGCCGACGCGGCGCACGACGGTCTGGATGTCGTCCCAGCCGACCCAGCCCGCGAGTTTGGTGGCATAGGCCTTGCGCAGGGCGTTGTCCTTGATCTGCGCGACCACCGGCACCGCGCGGCGCAGCGCCTCCACCTGGCCCTCGGCGGTGTCCAGATTGTGGTCGGCGAGCAGGCCGCGGATCACGAACTCGTACAGCGGCGTTCGCCGGGCGACCAGATCGCGCACGGCCGCGTCGCCGGAACGCTGCCGCAGCTCGCACGGATCCTGCCCGTCCGGCGCGATGGCGATGTAGGTCTGACCGGCCAGTTTCTGATCGCCGGAGAAAGCTTTGAGGGCCGCCGCTTGCCCCGCGGCGTCGCCGTCGAAGGTGTAGATGATCTCGCCGCGCCAGAAGTTGTCGTCCATCATCAGGCGGCGTAACAGGGCGAGATGTTCGTCGCCGAAGGCGGTGCCGCACGAGGCGACCGCGGTCTTGACCCCGGCCAGGTGCATCGCCATGACGTCGGTGTAGCCCTCGACCACGACCGCCTGGTGGCCCTTGGCGATCTCACGCTTGGCGTGGTCCAAGCCGAACAGCACCTGAGACTTCTTGTACAGCAAAGTCTCCGGCGTGTTGATGTACTTGCCGGGCATGGTGTCGTCGTCGAAGAGTTTGCGGGCGCCGAAGCCGATCACGTCGCCGGACAGGTTCCGGATCGGCCACAGCAGCCGCCGGTGGAAGCGGTCGATCGGGCCGCGCTGACCCTGCCGGGACAGCCCGGCGGCCTCCAGCTCTTTGAAGTCGAAACCCTTGCGAAGCAGGTGTTTGGTGAGCGTGTCCCACCCCGCCGGGGCGTACCCGCAACCGAAAGTGTGCGCGGCGGCGGCGTCGAAGTTGCGATCGGTGAGATATTTGCGGGCGGCTTCGGCCTCCGGCTCGCGCAGTTGCGCGACGTAGAACTCGTGCGCTGCCGCGTTCGCCGCGACCAGCCTGGACCGGGTGCCCCGGTCGCGCTGCACCGAGGTGCCGCCACCTTCGTAGTTGATCTGGTAACCGATCCGGTCGGCCAGCTGCTCGACCGACTCGACGAACCCGACGTGCTCGATCTTCTGCAAGAAGGCGAACACGTCGCCGCCCTCGCCGCACCCGAAGCAATGGAACAGCCCGTGATTGGGGCGCACGTGGAACGACGGCGACTTCTCGTCGTGGAACGGGCACAGACCCTTCATCGAGTCGGCTCCGGCGCGCTTGAGCGCGACGTACTCGCCCACCACGTCTTCGATCCGGACGCGCTCGCGTATCGCCGCGATATCGCGATCAGGAAGTCGTCCGGCCACGGCAGAGAGTCTAGGCGAACGCGGGGCCGACGCGCCCGGGCGGCTCCGCACAGCGAGTTCCGGCCGAACCGGCCGGACGGGTGGCTCGGCCTTCGCGAGCCGTCGCCGAGCCGGCCATCCGCTCGCCCGAGGGATCAGGAGCGATCCAGCTCCGCGCGAATCGCCGCGACGGTACCGGCCAGCCGTGCCTGGTGGGAGCCCTGCCAGTAGACCCGGCCGCACTCGCGGCACTGCCGGAAGGTGTCGTAGTAACGGCGGGTGAGCGGTTCGAGCCGGTCCTCGACCTCGGCTTTGGCGACCTCGGCGACGACGCCGCCGCAGCGCAGGCAGCGGGTGAACGGCGCCAGGCGCGCGCCGAGATCAAGCCGCCGGATCACCTCGACGACCTGGTCGACCGGCTGGTCCGCCCGGATGTAGACGCCGTGGGTGACGTTGCGGCGCTTCAACAGCCCCCGATCGCGGGTGAGCAGGATCCGGTGCTCGGCCGCCGACACCTCGGCGAGCTCGGCGTCCTCGGCGTCCCACCGGCAGTGCACGTCCAGGCCCAGTAGTCGCATCAGCTTGGCGAGGCCGCCGAGATTCACGTCCGCGAGGAACCGGGGCGCACGCAAGGGATGGGGACGCACCCTGGTCACCCGGCCGATATCGAGTGTCTCGAAGACGGGATACGCGGTGATCCGCCCGCCGGGGCGCGGACGGTGGTCGAAGTCGACCGGTTGTCCGTCGACCAGGACCAGGTCGACCTCGGTGTGCGGGACGCCGGCGGCCTCGATGACATCCTTCACGGTCTGGTGCGGGCGATAGGGTCGCCGCAGCGCGGTGTACCGCTCGCCGGGCCGCAGGAAGTCGTTCAGCTCGGCATAGACGCGCAGGTCGACGTTCATTCGACGAACAGCGCCATCGACGCCGTGAACCCGTGCAGCGCGTTGCGTCCGGCGATGGGTCCGATCTCGCCCGCGGCGAAGAAGCCCGCCAGCGGAATGCCGTCGAGCAAGTCCTCGATCGTCGTGGCGTCGTGATCCGCGACCCCGAACATCCGGCGGCCACGTCCGTTGCAGGTGAACAGCAACGCACCCGCCGGACGCCCGGCCAGATCGGTGCGCGCCCGCGCGAGGGCCGCGCGCAGGTCCCGGTCCGCGCCGATCGCGTCGCGCACCTGGAACTGAACCGTGGTGCCGACCTCCACGACCTCGCCCACCTCGATCGCGCCGCTGGACGGGTCGGCGCCGAGCAGGCCGCGGATGAGGAAGTCGCCCTGTCCGGGCTCGGCCAGATGCTCGTCGACGACGAAGCCGATCTGCAACCCGCGCGCCATCTGTTCCTGCTGATCGGGTGGCAGCACGGCGACGATCTCACGCAACCGCTCGATAGGGGGCAGGCCGCCGAGTCCGGTGATCACCGTGCCGTCCGCGCCGGTGACGGTGTAGGGGTAGCCGATCGGCCGGCAGCCTTGGGACACGATCGGCACGCCGTGCAGACCCGGCAGGCGCACGCCGACCGCGCCCGAGGTGACCACGGCGTGGTCGCGGAACAGGCGGCTGCCTTCGGGGCCCCGGCCGCCGCTCACCAATCCGCCCATCACGATGGTGCCGGGCAGATCCGTGTTCACGTACTCCAGCAGGAGGTCGGCCGGGAAGGAGTAGGGGTCGGGCAGCAGCAGGTGGAAGTCGCGTGCGGCCTTGTCGAAGCGATAACCGGCGAGCAATCCGCCACTGGCCGTGCGGAGGAAGTCCAACTGGAAGGTCTCGGCGGCGGGCAGTCCGGTGGCCAGCCACACCGCGACCGCGGGCTCGTCCTCGATCTCGCGGCGACCGGCCACGACCGCCTGGGCCACGCAGCCGACCAGGGCGGGCACCCGGACCGTCCGGTGGACACCGGACAGCACTTCCACGGCGTCGTCGGTGTGCGCGCGGGACGCGAGCAGCACAGCGAGGGACGGCGCCTCGCCCGCGAGCTGGTCGCGGGCGAACGCTGCGGCCTCCATGCCCGCTCGCCGCGCTTCGGGCGCGGTGGAGAGCCCTACTCCGATCCGCACCCCTCCATGGTAGCCAACCGGAAGCTGGAGCGAATACCGTTGCGGCGCTGTATTTTTCATCGCCTCTATGCAGAAGGGTCCCGTTCGCGGGCGAGGTGCCGAGGTCGCGGCCCGGTTTGCCGGTGCCACGGCCGATACGACGAAGCGGCGGGCAGGTTGCGATTCGGTAGCTGTTCGGCGGCGCACGAGCTGTCAAACCGTGTTCCCAGCCGGGAGAGGTCCGGCCGGGCTGAGCGACAATGGCCGAACCACAGTTTGCTTTCGGTCACGCGAGATCAAAGAGTCGGCGCAGGCCAGCGCACCGCGACACGACCTGATGAGGACAGGCGGGAGACATCGTGAGTCAGCCGTCGCGGATCGACACGGGTGAACTGCGCGTGCTCGTGTCGACACTGGAGCGGCTCATCGTGGACGCCTCCCGGACAGTCGGCGAATTGAAGGCAGCCATCGCCTCCGCCGAGGCGCTCGTCGGCGATGGGCTCGACCGTGCCGAGGTGGCCTTCACTCCGGCGGCGGTGGAAATACCGGCTGCGGAGGTTGCGCCCGAAGCGGCGGACGCACCCGAGCGCAAGGCGATGCCCACTCCCTGGGCCCGGAAGACCTCGGCGACCCCGTGGTCGAGGCGCGTCGTCCGCCCGTGCCCGACGGTGCCGAGCGCACCGGTCCGAGCATCCGCGCCCCCGGAGGTAGCCGCGGTCGAACTGTCCGCGCCCCTGAGGCCGTCGGCGGCTCGCTCTTCGAAGTACGAATCCGCTGCTCGTCGCACCGACGCCTTGGACGATCCGGCGTCCGTCCGGCGCACGGATGCGGCTGATGGCTCCGCCCCACCGGCCGCCATCACCGTCGATTCGGCGCTGATCCAGCGGCCGGGCCGCGCGGACCGCTCCGCACCCGCCGATCGAACCGACGACGCCGATGTGCGCCGGACGGATCTTCCCGAAGCCTTCGCACCGATGCATCGCACCGACGTTGCCCGCCACCGGATCGATGCGCCCGGCCACCCCACACCCAACCGACGCACCGACGCCGGATCACGCCAGACGGCCCTTCCCGACGACGCGTCATCTCTCCGGCGCGCCGACGCCACATCCCACCGCCGGACCGATCTCCCCGAGCACTCCGCACCAATTCATCGCACCGACACCGCGTCCCACCGCCGGCCGGGTCCTCCGGACACGTCCGGACCGATCGAACCGACCGGCCTATCCACCCCGCCGGTCGAGACCGCGGGCTTCCAGTCCAGGAACCGGGCCGACGGCGGGCCGCGACGCCCACGGATCGACGCTGCCGAGAGAGCCGCGTTCGTGCCGGAGATAGACGTGGTGCTCCGCTTACCGCGAGCGAACGGAGCCGACACCGGCACGCCGCACCGACACACCGACGACCAGAGACCGAAGGACTATCCCGCCGAGGCCGAACCGAGCCCCGAAAGCAATTCGGCGCCGATCCGTCAGACCCACCTCGCCGACGAGTCGACCTCAGCCCCTACTAGCAACTCTTCGTCGGCTCCCATGAGCACTCCGGCTTCCGACCGCTTCGCACCGCACCAACACACCGACACCGCCGACGACCGAAGGCCGGAGAACCGCCCAGAGAACGCCCGACCGGATCCCGAAAGCGACAACGGGCGGATCCGCCGGACCCACCTCGCCGACGAGTCGACCTCAGCCCCCACTGGCAACTCTTCGTCGGCCCCCACGAGCACTCCGGCTTCCGACCGCTTCGCACCGCACCAACACCCCCACACCGCCGACGACCGAAGGCCGGAGGACCGCCCAGCGGACGCCGAACCGGCCCCCGGAAACAACTCCAAGCCGATCCGCCAGACCCGACGCGCCGACGACTCGCCCTCCGCCCGTCCCGGCGGCCCTGAGTTCGACAGCGCGCCCCTGCCCGAGCCGACGCGGCAGACCGGCGACCGCCACGACATCGACCGTCCGGGCGGCGGTACCGACAGCGGTGAAGCGGTGCGCACCGTGGAGACAAGCGCGCCTCAGCGAGATACCGCTCCGAGCACCGAGACTCGTTCCACGATCGACACCGCGAACGGGGTCGCGCCCTCGGAGAAGACCGAGCTTCCCCATCGTCCGGAAGCCACCCGGCACAGCGACATCAAGCCGGACTCCACAGCCACCCCAGCCGACGGCGCAGCGGACGACGCCGCGCCGAAGATCCGGACCCCACCCCTTCCATCCCAGGTCGGCATCGTGGGGGGCTGGGGAGGTCGCCGGATGGCAGGCGAGCCCGACTCCACATCGTCGGACAGCACGTCCGTTCTCCGGACCGATCTCCCGGACGGCTCCACGGCAACTCCGATGCTCGGCGGCTCCGCGGCCACTCCGACGATCGGCGGCTCCACGGCAACTCCGATGCTCGGTGCATCCGTCCCGCCAACGATCGGTGCGCCTGTCCCGCCGATCGAGCCAGCGGATTCCCCCGCCGTCCCGCAGCCGGCGATCAACCCTGACGACTCGGTACCCACCCCGCGAAAGGACGTCGCGGAAAGGCCGACTTCCGCGCCGGAGGCCCATGCCACTTCGCATCCCGACCACATCGCCCACTCCCGCGCCGCGAACCACCCGGCGGCCAGGCCGGCAGACGCTACGTTCCCCCACGCCACCGACGAACCAGTATCGCGGCGACGCACCGACACCGGCTCCACCGCCACTCAGTTGATCGACGCACTGCGCTTTTCCTGGATCGACGCTTCCCCCGACCCACCGGTCGGCTCACCGGGCGCTGCAACGACGGACCCCACCTCGCAAACTGAGTCCGACCCGCAGACCGGCAAGACAGACAGCTGGCGTCAGCCCTCGGGCAGCACAGAGGCCTGCGAAGTCAGCGGAAGGACCGGCAACACGGCTCCTCCCGCACCTGGCCCACAGGGCGAATCCGCGCTCATCCCCCAGCCCGGCCGCACTGACGCTGCCGCGCTCGGCCGAAGACCTGACGCCCCTCACCAGCCCACGCCGATCGATGACACCACTAGCGCACACCGGCCCGTACCTCCGCCGCGGAGCGTCCCCGCTGACGGCTCCGACCGTCCCGGCCCGGCGCAGCATTCGACACGCGCGCCGCGAACAGACGACGCGCGCCCTCGTCAGGCCGTCCCTCGGATCACAGGCTCCGCGAACTCGGCGCCCGGGAGCGCTTCCGCCCCGCAGCACACCGACAGCACACGCGACGCATCCACCCGAACCAACTCGGCTCCCGCCCGGAACAACGGCCGCGCGCCCCTCGAACGGACCGGCACAGCGCACCGCGCCGCAGCCCCGGAGCCGACCGGCCCCGACCCTTCCGAAGCGCTTCGCATCGCGCGGGAGATGTCGGCGCGGCATGGCTTGGAAGTCGTCGGGTTCGATGCCGCGACCGTGGATGTCCAGGTGATCCGTGAGATCGCTTCCGCCCTCGATGAGCTGCTTACGAAATACCCGATTCCGCTGCGTGGGGTCGAACTCACCGACGATGCGGAATCTCGCCCGAGGCCGGCTCGCGGGCCCGTCGAGCAGTCCGCCGAGTCCGCGATCTGGATCGTTTTGGACCGGGCCGCCTTGAATCCGCCTGCTCCCGTGGAGACGCGCAGGATCTTCCGTCGGCGCGGCCCGGCCGAACGCCCGGTATACACGGCGGTCGCTCGCGAGTTCGCGGGGGCGCTGGACGCCGCCGGTGGGTTCCGTGCCCGGCAGGAAGCATTGCGGACGTTGATCAACGAGTCGCTGCGTGGCGGCGGTGGCGGACTCGGACTGCTCGATCCCGGCCGGGCCTTGATCGATGGCTTCACCGAGGTGGTGCTCCGGGGCGAGCGAGCAGGGGCGTCGGCCAAGGAATTGCATGGCGCACTGGTGAAAATGGCCCGAGCGGAGTCCTCCGACGGCCTGACGGCGTGAAGCCGACGCGGGGCTAGACGTTCAACTCGACCGCGACCCGCTCCAAACGGCTCTCGGTGTAGGAGGCGATCTGGTCCACCACGACCCGCACGCGAGCCGTGTCGTCGGTGGCGGCGTTCCAGAACGGCAGCAGCACCGGATCGAGGGAGCGCGGTGCGGTGGCCAGCAAGCGGTCGGCGACGGCGAGGATGCGTTCGCGCTGGGCGGCCTGGCGTAACCGGTGCGCCGGGTCGGACATGACATACCGCAACGCGACGGTCTTGAGCAACGCCACCTCGGCGGCGACGATGCGCGGCACTTCCAGGTCCGCGGCGTACCGGGACAACGGTTCCGGCCCGGCTACCTCCCTCGTCGCCATGATCGCGGCGGTGGCGAAGCGGCCGACGAGTTCGCTGGTCAGGCGTTTCAGCGCGACCGAGGCGGTGAACGTGCCGTCGTATCCGGACACCGCCGCGACCACCGGCAGTTCCGACAACCGCTGCGCGGCGGCGATCAGCTCGTCGGCGGCCAGCGAGTGCTGGAACTGGCCGAGCGCCGCCAACGCGTCCTGTTCGGCGGGGTCGGCCAGCGCGCGCAGATCGATCCGGCCCGCGATGACGCCGTCCTCGACGTCGTGCACCGAGTACGCGACGTCGTCGGACCAGTCCATGATCTGGCATTCGAGGCTGCGCCGCCGGTCCGGCGCGCCCTTGCGGATCCACTCCAGGCGCTCGGCGTCGACCTCGTAGGCGCCGAACTTGGTGCCCGGACCCGTTCGGCCCCAGGGATATTTGAGCGCCGCGTCGAGAGCGGCCCGGGTGAGGTTGAGGCCCGCGCTGGTGGCATCGGGTTCGAGCACCTTGGGTTCGAGGCGGGTGAGGATGCGGAGGTTCTGCGCGTTGCCTTCGAACCCGCCGAAGGCGTCGGCGAAGGTGTCGAGGGCTTTCTCGCCGTTGTGGCCGTAGGGCGGGTGGCCGATGTCATGGGCCAGCCCGGCCAGGTCGACCAGGTCCGGATCACAGCCGAGGCCGTCGGCGATGCTGCGGCCGATCTGGGCGACTTCCAGGGAATGGGTGAGCCGTGTACGCGGCGTGTCGGCCTCGCGCGGACCCATGACCTGCGTTTTGTCGGCCAGCCTGCGCAGCGCCGCGGAGTGCAGCACCCGGGCCCGGTCGCGCGCGAACTCGGTTCGGTGGCCGGTCTCGAACTCACTGCGCGGCGGGCCGAGCCCCGCGGTCTTGGCGCCCTCGACGACGAGGCGTTCGGTGTCGTGATCGGTGTACCGGGCGCTCATCGAGCCTCACTGTCCCGCCGTGTAGGTGAAGTCCGCCGAGAAGTGGGTGAGCTGGTACCACAGCAAGGCGCCGGTCTCCCGGGCGATGCCGTGCGCCTGGGATTCGCGGGTGTAGACGGCGGGGCCGGTTCTGGTGGGGGCGGTCCACGCCGCCAGCCCTTCGTCCCTGGCCATGGTGCGCGTGCGCAGCGAGTGCCACGGATCGCTGACCAGCACCGCCGACGACATGTCCCGTGCCCGCATCGCCGTCGCCACGGCTTCGACGCTGCGTAAGGTGTCCGAACCGGTTTCGACGGCGAGGATCTTGTCGCCCGGTACGCCGCGCGCCTGCAGATAGTTCTTGCCCGAGGCGGCCTCGGTGAACAGATCGCCCTCCTGCTTGCCGCCCACCGTGATGACCCGCGGCGCGACACCGGCCCGGAACAGCTTGTACGCCTGGTCGAGTCGCGCTTCGAAGACCGAGGACGGCGTGCCGGAGTACTGCGCGGCGCCGAGCACGACGATCGCGTCGGCCTTCGTGTAGTCATCGATGCGCGCGACCTGCCACACGCGGAAGGCGGTTCCGCCGACCAGCACCGCGCCCATCACCACCGAACCGACGACCAGCCGCCGCGTCCAGCGCAGCAACCCGGCGCCGAAGCCGTGCGGCCGGGCGGGGTCGGGAGCCGGGAGAGCCCGGGTGCGCATCGTTGGCAAATCCACACCCCAAGTCTGCCAGTAGCGGCGCCGTGCCTCGTCCGGTAACCGCCAGGGGTTACCAGCCGCGCTCCTGCCAGGCCGGAAGGTCGGCGCGCTCCGCGCCGAGGGTGGTGTCGTCGCCGTGGCCGGGGTAGACGACGGCGTCGTCCGGGTAGCGATCGAAGAGTTTGGCCGAGACGTCGGTGAACAGCGAGGTGAAGTCCGCCGGGGAGGTGGTGCGGCCGACACCGCCGGGGAACAGCGAGTCACCGGTGAACAGGTGGACGCGGCCCGCTCCGTCGGTGAGCGCGAGGGTGATCGAGCCCGGCGTATGGCCGCGCAGGTGGATGACCTCGAAGACCAGCTCGCCGATGGTGACGGTGTCGCCCTCGGCGAGCAGCCGGTCAGGGCGGACCGGGAGCGGGTCGGCGTCGAGCGGGTGCGCCGCGGTCGGGGCGCCCATGGCGGCGGCGGTCTCCCGCAGAGCCATCCAGTGGTCGCGATGCTGATGGGTGGTGACGATCAGCTGGACCTGCCCGGGCGTCTCCTGCTCGACGAGTTCCGCGATGCGCGACGCCTCGTTGGCAGCATCGATGAGCAGGGCGGCGCCGGTGGCGGTGCACTGCACCAGGTAACAGTTGTTGTCCATGCCGCCGACCGACATCTTGAGGATGCGGGCGCCGGGGACATCGCGCTGCTGCGGGTTGGCACCCGGTGACACGTGGCCGCTGTACGGGCGCTCGATGGTGATCACGGAAACGATGCTAGCGAGCTAGATTCGTGCCATGTCACTGCCGCAGCGGATCGGCCTCGTTCGCCTGCCCGTGATCAGCGTCCTGCTGGCCGCGTTCGCCCTGGCCGGGGCTCCGGCGGCCGGGGCGGAACCACCACTTCGGATGGACACCTATGTGGAGGACCCGGCCGGCGCGCTCGACCAGGGTCAGCGCGCCCAGGTGCGCGATGCGGTGAACCAGCTCTACGCCGACCAGCGGATCCGGTTGTGGGTCGTGTACGTGCGCGACTTCGACGGACGCACACCGCAGGACTGGTCCGCGCGCACGGCATCGATGTCCGGCTTCGGCGAACGGGATCTGCTGCTCGCGGTGGCCACCGACGACCGCGCGTACTGGCTGGAGGGCGAACTGCCCGGCGGCGTCAGCGATTCCGAGCTCGACGACATCGTGCTCGGGAAGGTCGAACCGGCCCTGCGCGACGGACGGTGGGCCGACGCGGGGGTCGCGACGGCCGACGGGCTGGACGCGGCGCTGCGCGGCGGCGGGGTGAACGCGCGCGCGCTGCTCGTGATCGGTCTGCTCGTCGTCCTGGTGGCGGGCGGCCTCGTCTGGTACGCGCGCAGACGGCGTCGCGCCCGGACCGAGGCGGAGCTGGCGGCGGCGCGGCAACTGGATCCGGAGAACGCCGCGGCGCTGTCCGCGTTGCCGTTGGAGGCGCTGCACACGCGCTCCCGCGAGGTGCTGGTGGAGATCGACAACGCGATCCGCACCAGCGGCGAGGAACTCGACCTGGCCACCGGCGAGTTCGGCGCCACCGCCACCACGCCCTTCCGCACCGCCCTCGACCAGGCGAAGGCCGCCGCCGCCGAGGCGTTCGCCATCCGGCAGCGCCTCGACGACGCGATCCCGGAGACGCCCGACGAACAGCGCTCGCTGCTGGTTCACCTGATCGGCACCGTCGGACGCGCCGACCGCGCACTGGACGCGCAGGTCACCGAGTTCGACGCCATGCGCGATCTGCTGCTCGACGCCGCGAACCGGCTGGACGCGCTCACCAGGGACGTCATCGACGTCACCGCCCGGATTCCCGATTCGGAGGCCGAGCTGAGCCGGCTCACCGCCACCCATCCGGCGAGCGTTCTCGCACCGATCCAGGACAACGTGCGGATGGCGCGGGAGCGCATCGCTTTCGCGGAGCAGAGCATCGACGCGGGACGGTCCGCGCTCACCGAGCCGGTGGGCGAGCAGGGCGGCGCGGTCGCCGCGATTCGCTCCGCCGAGGCCGCGATCGGGCAGGCGCGCGCCTTGCTCGACGCGGTGGACAACGCGGCAGCCGCGATCCAGCAGGCCCGCGACGGCCTTCCCGGTGTGCTGGACGAGCTGCGCCGCGACCTCGCCACCGCCGCCGAGCTCTCCGGCTACGGCGGCCAGCAGCTGGCGGACGCTCGCACCGCGGCGCAGTCCGCGCTGGCGAAGGCGACATCCACGGCGGACGCCGATCCGCTGAGCGCCTTCCACGACGCGGTCACCGCCGACGCCGATCTCGACCGCGCCGTCGCGGCCGCCACCGACCGCAAACTCGCCGCCGAGGACCTGCGACGCAGGCTCGATCGGGCCCTCACCGACGCGCGCGCCCGGATCGGCGCGGCCGCCGACTACGTCACCACGCGGCGCGGCGGCATCGACGCCGAAGCGCGCACCCGCCTGTCGGAAGCACAGCGCAACCTCGACGAGGCGCAACGGCTGAGCGCGAGCGACCCCGCCAACGCACTGCGGCGCGCGCAGACGGCGGCGGATCTGGCCGGGCGCGCGCTGCAGGCGGCGCAGGCCAGCGTCCGGGCCTGGGAGGCGTCGCGGGCGCCGTCGGCAGGCGCGCAGACGGGAGCGGTACTCGGCGGCATCCTGCTCGAAGGGCTCCTGCGCGGCGCGGCGAGCGGCGCCCGGCACTCCGGCGGCGGCTGGAGCCCCGGCTCGTACGGTGGTTCGTCCGGCTCCCGGCGGATCGGTCGCGGCGGACGATTCTGACCACGGCTCGATCCCGTACCGGATCAGTGACCGCCCGCCGCCGCGAGCGCGGTCAGCTCGGCCCGCACCGCCTCGAGCAGACCGTCGGTGTGCGCGCCGCCGCCGAGTACGCCGACCGCCAGCTCGTGGGCGAAGGTGTAGACGAGAAACGTGACCGCGGCCGACGCGCCCGCGGAGGGGCGAGGATGCGCCGAGACGTAGACGATCTCGTAATCGGTGAACTCGATACCGGGGGGCGTGCGGAAGACCGGGACGACTCCGGTGTTGGTCACCGCGATATGCCCGGCCAGGGAATGAATCCTCTTCGGGCCGTAGAGGTCCGGGAAGTGCAGGACGGACTGCTGCACAACGCCTTCGGACAGGTCGCGCGTCAGACGGGCCGAAATCCGCTGTGCCAGTTCGAGCGGGTTGGCCGCCGGGTCCACACTCGCCGCGAAGGAAGCGAGTCCGGCCATATTGGTGCCCGCCGCCGCTGCGACCGGCGGCTCCAGCCGGGCGCGCAGGTCTACCGGATACAGGCAGCCCAATGATGTCGCGCCGCCTGCGGTCTCCCGCGCGTACGCGCGCAGCAGCGCGGCGGTCAGCAGGCCGTTCATCGTCACGCCGGTGCTGCGCGCGAGGTCGGTGATCCGGGCGGTGGCCTCCCGGTTCAGCCGCACGCGCACCGGACGGGTGAGCGTGCTCGGCGCGGCCTGTGCGCTGCCGGGCGGCAGGTCGCGAGCCTCCGGTGGAAGCGGCTTGATCACGTCCTCGAAGCCGGACGTCGCGGTCCTGGTGATGCCGCGCTCCGCGACATACCACTCCAACGAATGCGGAATATTTTGTGGCACAAGGTTTACCGGCTGTTGTTCGACGATGCCGGTATAGCACTCCCACAGTCGCGACAGCAGCTCGACGCAGTAGCCCGCGTCGGCGACGCTGTGGTGAGCGAACAATGTGACCCGCCATTGGTTGGCGCCCGAACCGACGACATCCAGGTAGGCCAGCTGCACCGCCGGATCCATCGCTGGGATGCCGATCACCGCCACGTCACCCTCGCGCACGGAAACCGGAGTCCATGCCGTCTCGTCCGCGGCCAGCAGATATCCCTGTCCCGCAACGTCTTCGGCGATCCGGCAACCGATCACCGGATACGCTCGCCGTAACGCCGCGAAGGCTTCCCGCAGCGCCGTCACGTCCAGCGCTCCCCGTACCGACACCGACCGGCCCGTGTAGGTGCCATGCCGCACGAACCGCTGCTCCGACGGCGCCAGCGCACGAATCGGAGCGTCCTCATCCCTCAACACACCGCAAGGGTGCGGCACCACCGGCACGGGCGCAAACCGACCGGGCGGACGGATGCGGAAGACTGCCGGTATGAGTCTCGCGGCGCACTTGGAGAAGATCGGCCTGCCCTCGGTGGAGGAACAGCTCGCCCATCCCACCGTGGCGGGCATCGCGGCGGGCACCCTGCCCGAACCGGTGTTCCGGTCCTGGTTGGAGCAGGACTATCTGTTCCTGCTCGACTACGTCCGGGTGTTCGCGCGCCTCGCCTGGCAGGCTCCGGCCGCCCATCTCGGCGACCTCGTCGACCTCGCGCACGCCACCTATCACGAGGAACTGTCGCTGCACCGCTCGCTGGCCGCCGAGTTCGGCGCCGACCTCGAGGGCGCCGTCAAAGGCGGTCCGTGCGCGGCGTATACGGCGTTTCTGCTGGACTCCGCCGCGTCCTATGGTGAAGGGCTCGCCGCCTTGTATCCGTGCATGTGGGGGTACGCCACGCTCGGCGCGCGACTGGCGCAGCGGCCGCCCGCCGAGCCGCGCTACCGCCGCTGGGTCGACACCTACGCCGATCCGGGCTTCGCGGTCTTGACCCGCCGCTGCGCGCAGATGATCGACGAGTCCGGCGCGGACCCGGCACGCGCGGAAAAGCTGTTCCGCGAAGGACTGCGGCACGAGCTGGCGTTCTGGGACGTTCCGCTCTGACGTTGACGGCCGGGTGACCTACGCTCACATCGTGAGTCAGGACCACGTGCGGGCGTCCGACGCCGATCGGGAGAAGATCATCGACCAGCTGCGCCTCGCGATGAACGAAGGCAGGCTGTCGCTGGCCGAATTCGACGATCGGCTGCAACAGGTGTACGCCGCCAAGACCTATGGCGAGCTGACGCCGTTGCTGTCCGACCTTCCCGCGCAACGGGAAGCGCGGCCGGCGCGCGCAAAGGGCATCCCCCAATGGATCACGATCATGTGGACGCCCTGGGTGTTCGTCAACGTGCTGTGCGTGGCGATCTATCTGGCCACCGGCGCGGGCTACTTCTGGCCGTTCTGGGTCGCGGTGCCGTGGGGTGCGGCGCTGCTCATCCCGACCACGATCGGCATCATCACCCGCAAGAAGAGCGGCTGAACGACAGCGCCCCGTGGCCGAAGACGACCACGGGGCGCGGCGGCGGACTCAGGCGCCGATCAGGTGCTGGGCCAGGTAGCCCTCCACCTTGTCCAGTGCGATGCGCTCCTGGGTCATCGTGTCGCGCTCGCGGATGGTCACCGCCTGGTCGTCGAGCGTCTCGAAGTCGACGGTGATGCAGAACGGGGTGCCGATCTCGTCCTGGCGGCGGTAGCGGCGGCCGATCGCCCCCGCGTCGTCGAACTCGACGTTCCAGTTCTTGCGCAGCTGCGCGGCCAGGTCTTTCGCCTTCGGCGTGAGATCGGCGTTGCGCGAGAGCGGCAGCACCGCGGCCTTCACCGGCGCGAGGCGGCGATCCAGGCGCAGCACCGTGCGGGTGTCCACGCCGCCCTTGGCGTTGGGCGCCTCGTCCTCGGCGTACGCGTCGACCAGGAAGGCCATCAGCGAGCGGGTGAGGCCCGCCGCGGGCTCGATGACGTACGGGATGTAGCGCTCGTTGGTGTTCTGGTCGAAGAAGCTCAGCTCGGTGCCGGAGTGCTCGGAGTGCGTCTTCAGGTCGAAGTCGGTGCGGTTGGCGATGCCCTCGAGCTCACCCCACTCGTTGCCCTGGAAGCCGAAGCGGTACTCGATGTCGGTGGTGCCCGCCGAGTAGTGCGAGAGCTTGTCCTTCGGGTGCACGAACAGCCGCAGATTGTCCGCGGCGATGCCGAGATCGGTGTACCAGGAGAACCGCGTCTCGATCCAGTACTTGTACCACTCCTCGTCCTCGCCCGGCTTGACGAAGTACTCCATCTCCATCTGCTCGAACTCGCGGGTGCGGAAGATGAAGTTGCCCGGGGTGATCTCGTTGCGGAAGCTCTTGCCGATCTGCGCGATGCCGAACGGCGGCTTCTTGCGCGCGGTCGTCATCACGTTGGCGAAGTTCACGAAGATGCCCTGCGCGGTCTCCGGGCGCAGGTAGTGCAGACCCTCCTCGGACTCGATCGGGCCGAGGTAGGTCTTGAGCATCATGTTGAAGTCGCGCGGCTCGGTCCAGCGGCCGACGGTGCCGCAGTTCGGGCACGCCACCAGCTCCATCGAGACCGTGTCCGGGTCGTCGATCTTGTTCTTCAGCGCGTACGCCTCCTGCAGGTGGTCCTGCCGGAAGCGGTGATGGCAGTGCAGGCACTCGACCAGCGGGTCGTTGAACACACCCACGTGGCCGGAGGCGACCCAGACCTGGCGGGGCAGGATCACCGAGGAGTCCAGACCGACGACGTCCTCGCGGCCGGTGACCATGGCGCGCCACCACTGCTTCTTGATGTTCTCTTTGAGCTCGACGCCCAGCGGCCCGTAATCCCACGCCGACTTGGTGCCTCCGTAGATCTCACCGCACGGGTACACCAGACCCCGGCGCTTGGCGAGGTTGGCAACGGTGTCCACCTTCGACTTGGGTGCCACGCGAGAATTCTCCATCCACTGCGAGTCGGATCGTGTGAGTTGAATCTATTCACGTGAATAGATCATCAACAGGTCGGCTATAGCCTATAGACCCTGACCAACCTGGTTTCCACCGCACAGCCAACCCGATGAACGGCGCGCCCGTTTGACATGCGCACCTGTGCATATGCAAACTGGTAATGCTTTCCATTAAGGAGTTGGTGACATGACCGCCGAGACCGCCGCCGCACCGCCGCACAACCCGTATCGGTCGCCCGGACCGGCGCCGGTACCCCCGCGAACCGTGCTGGAGGATGCGGGTGAGTTGTTGCGGGCACTGGCCGCCCCGGTCCGGATTGCTATCGTGCTGCAGTTGCGCGAGTCACCGCGGTGTGTGCACGAACTGGTCGACGCGCTGGGTGTCACGCAACCATTGGTCAGTCAGCATCTGCGTATCCTCAAGGCCGCCGGTGTCGTGCACGGTGAGCGTTCGGGTCGCGAGGTGCTCTACGAACTCGTCGACGACCACCTGGCGCACATCGTCGTCGACGCCGTCGCGCACGCCGAGGAAGGGTGATTCGTGCCAGACAACACGACCGTTCCACAGAAACCGGTCGGCATCCGCAGCACCAGGCAGCGCAGCGCCATCGCCGCGCTGCTCGGTGACATCGACGAGTTCCGCTCCGCCCAGGACCTACACGACGAACTGCGCAAGCGCGGCGAGGGCATCGGCCTGACCACCGTCTACCGGACGCTGCAGTCCCTGGCCGACGCGGGCATGGTCGACGTGCTGCGCACCGACTCCGGCGAGTCGGTCTACCGCCAGTGCTCCACCGGCCACCACCATCACCTGGTGTGCCGGCATTGCGGCCGCACCGTGGAGGTGGAGGGTCCCACGGTGGAGTCGTGGGCCGAGGCGATCGCGAGCGAGCACGGCTTCACCGAGATCAGCCACACCCTCGAGGTGTTCGGCACCTGCACGACATGCGGGACGGCACGCCGAGGCAACTGCTGATCAGCTCGCTTCCCGGCGTGTCCGGTTAACGCGCCCGCGACCAGCGGAGATCGACCGGTGAGATCCTCGCGAACCCGGACCGATCCGGATTCGGCACGAAGGATCCGCCATCTGCTGGGGAGGCAGCGTGTCAACGACCAACGACTCATTCATACGCCCGGTGCGCCGCCGGGCCGTCACCGTCGCCGGGGCCACGCTCGTCGTGGCCTCGGCGCTGTTGCTCTCGGCGTGCCAGGGCGAGGACGGCACGCCGGTGGCGGTCCCGTCGGCCACCGCCACCGGAGTCGCCGCGGCGCCGGGCGGGACGAGCGGGCAGTCGACCGTCCGCACCGTCGGCAAGACCGGCTGGTACGACGGGTTCGACATCACGGTGGACAAGGCGACCGTCGTGCCGGACGAATACGGCGGCGCGAAAGTGCGCATCGATATCACCTACAAGAACACCACGCCGGACCACCGCACGTTGAGCGGCACGCCGTCGCTGCTGGTCGGCAAAGAGGTGGACGGCGGGGCGATCTTCGACAGTCCCACGGTGCCCGGCAACGGCTCCGCCACCGGCACTGCCACGACGCCCGTCGCGTCCGCGAAGGACGCCGAGCACCTCCTCGACACCATGACCGTCGTGTACGGCCAAGGCGCGGACAACCAGACCAGGATCCCGCTCGCCGCGGCGGGCAAAGTGGACAGCGTCCAACCGAAGGCGGTGAAAGTCACCGGCACCCTGGTACAGGACCAGACGACCATCCAGGTCACCGGCGGCCGCATCAGCCCGAGCTACACGAAGAACGAGAACGGCAAATCCGACCTGGCGTTGCGCATAAAGCTCATCGGCGGGCCCGGCATCGCCGCGGGCGGAACGAATATCTACTACGACTACTTCACCATCCGTACCCCCGACGGGCAGACCGTGCCCGCCGACATCCGCGGCCCGATCAACGAGTTGCTCAACGCGAACGAGACCATCGACAACCCGAAGAACTACGTGATCTTCGTGGTCCCCTCCCCCGGCACCGGCCCGTACACGGTGACCTACAACGCCCAGCGGCAAGAGGGCGCGGCCACCCCACCCACGCTGTCGTTCACCATCGACTGATCCGGGCCCGCAGCCATTCCCGCCGGAACTCTCATCCGACGAGAATGGCTGCGGCGACGACCGATTCGAGCCCGTTCCGGGTTTGCGCTACCTGCCCGGGTGGCTCGACGACGCCTAGCAAGCCGCGCTGCTCGACGCGATCGATGCCCCCCGTGGTCGGCCGAACTACGCCGCAGGGTGCAGCATTACGGCCGTCGCTACGACTACGGCCGCCGTGCCGTCACGAGCCCGCAGAAGCGACCCGGCGCCGCACGGCCGGGTCGCTCGGGGACGTCGGGTGTCGGTCACCTTCGTACCGTCCTGCACTGAGCGAGATGATCTCGATCAGCCGACCGGGACCGCATCCCGAGCCGGTGCCCGCGTCTCGGCCGGACGGCCGCGCAGCGCGGCCACGCCGAGCAGCGCGAGCGCGACCGCGGCCCAGACCAGCAGCACCACCAGCGGTCCGGTCGCGGCGGCGCCGTCGAAGAACGCGATCGAGCGCAGCAGCGACGCGGCCGCCCCGGGCGGCAGCCACTGTCCGATGGCGCCCCACGGCTGCGGCAGCAGCTCCGGCGCGGACGTGGCCGCCGAGAACGGGTTGCCGATCAGCAGCATGGTGAGCGCGGCGATGCCGATACCGGCCCGCCCGATTACAGCGGCGAGCCCGACGACCGCGCCGGCCACCGCGAACGACACCAACCCGGCGACCGCCGCGAGTGCCGGGTACGACCCGGGCACCACCGACATCCAGCCCTGGATGATCGCCATGCCGAGCAGCCCGCCCGCGACACCGAAGGTCGCCAGTCCGATCAGTCGGCCGCCGATCGCCGGGATCAGCAGTGCCAGGAGCACACCGGCCGCGATGCCGGACATCACCAGCGGCAGCACCATCGCGCCGAACGCGGTGCCGCGCGGATCGTCCGAGTCGGCGGCCACCACGTCCTCGACTCGGGCGGCGGGCGCACCGGAGAGCTGCTGACCGATCTGGGTGAGTTGCTGCGCGACAGCGGGACTCGCACCGGAGGCGACCAGCACGCGCGGCGGCCCGTCGCCGGTGACGATCGCGCCGTACACCTCCCGGTCCTGGATCGCGGCGCGGGCGGCGGCCTCGTCCGCGGGCGTGGTGATCTCGAAGGCGCCCGGACTGTGCTCGGCGAGCTTGCCGGTGACCATCGCGGCCTGCGGGCCGGTGACGGCCAGCGGCAGGTCACGAGGCGCGATGTTCGCGGCGGGCCAGGCGAACGCGATCAGCATCAGCGCCTGGAGCAGGGCGGCGCCGAGACCGAGAGCGAACGCCCGCGGCATGGTGATCATGGCCATCTCCTAAAAATCGAATGCTCGTTCTTTTTAGTTGGGCCTACCGTCGCACGGGGCCTGGAAGTTGTCAAGAACGAATATTCGTTTTACTTTGGGCCCATGCCCCGAGTCAGCGAAGCGCACCTCGAACGCCGCAGGCAGCAGATCCTGGACGCCGCGCGGCGCTGCTTCGCGCGCAAGGGGTTCTACGAGACCTCCATGCAGGACGTGTTCGCGGAATCCGGGCTCTCGGCCGGTGCGGTCTACCGCTACTTCAAGAGCAAGGACGAACTGGTCACAGCCCTCGCCACCGAGACGACGGTGTCGCTGCGCATCGCCATGGACCAGGCGATCGGCCGCGATCCGCTGCCCACGCCCGCCGAGCTGTTCACCATGATCGCCGAGGAGGTGGTGCGGCGCAGCGGGCCCGACGGCCCGGTACGACTGGCGCCGCAGGCATGGGCGCTGGCCTTGGTCCATCCCGAAGCGGCGGTGATGGTCCGCGAGACGATGATCGCGATGCGCGCGCTCTGGGTGAGCTACGCCGAACGCATGCGCGACAAAGGCTGGCTACCCGAAGACGCCGACATCGATGCCGTGGCCAAAGCGATCATCGGACTGCTGCCGGGATTCATCCTCCAGCACCTCATCCTCGGCGACCTCGACCCGGAGACACTGGCGCGTGGCGTGCGCACCCTCCTGCCCTACGGCGAGCCCGACCCTCGGACCGTCGGCTGACCTGGCAAGCCGAGACCTTCGGCCCCGTCTCAGGGCAGCAGGCCCTGCCTGGCTCGGCTCGCGTTGGACAGCACGAGCAGCAGCATGGTGGTGAGGGCCTGATCGTCGAGGCCCGCGGCGGGGAAGGTGTAGCGCAGGATGACATCGGCGAGCCCGCCGCGGGCGATCACCGTGAGCGAACCGAATTGCAGCGAGTTGTTGCGCTCGGCGACGCGCTTGTGCAGCTGCGCCTTCAGCGGCCGGTCCCAGGCCAGCACACAGGTGAGGCTCAGCACGTCCAGACCGGGCGCCAGGTTCACCGCGCGCAGCGAGGAGAGCGCACCCTCGTACTCGAAGCCCAGGGACCCGTCGGCGTCGACGCGCACCTCGATGCCGTAGCTCGACAGGCAGGCTCCGGCCCGCGCCTGGAGTTCCTGGTCGGGAGTCACCGCTGCGTCCATGTTCGAGCCGCCGTTCACTTGGTGCCGCCGAAACGGCGGTCTCGCGAAGCGTACTGGAGGCAGGCCTCCCACAGGTTGCGCCGATCGAAGTCGGGGAAAAGCGTGTCCTGATAGACGAATTCGGCGTAGGCCGACTGCCAGATGAGGAAGTTCGAGCTGCGAAACTCGCCCGAAGGGCGCAGGAACAGGTCCACGTCCGGCATATCGGGCTCGTCGAGGTATTTCGCCACCGTCGCCTCGGTGACCTTCTCCGGATCGATCTCGCCCGCCGCCACCCGGCGCGCGATCTCCCTTGCCGCGTCGGCGATCTCGGCGCGACCCCCGTAGTTGACGCACATGGTCAGCGTCATCACGGTGTTGTCCTTGGTGAGTTCCTCGGCGATCTCCAATTCCTTGATCACGCTGCGCCACAAGCGCGGCCGCCGCCCGGCCCAGCGCACCCGGACGCCCATCTCGTGCATCTCGTCCCGGCGCCTGCGGATCACGTCGCGGTTGAAGCCCATGAGGAAGCGCACCTCCTCGGGGCTGCGCCGCCAGTTCTCGGTGGAGAACGCGTACGCCGACAGCCACTTCACGCCGATCTCGATACAGCCCTCGACGGTGTCCATCAGCACCGCCTCGCCGCGCTCGTGCCCGGCGGTGCGCGGCAACCCGCGCTCCTGGGCCCAGCGCCCGTTGCCGTCCATGACCAGCGCGACATGGTTGGGCACCAGTTCCGGCGGCAGCTGCGGCGGCCGAGCTCCCGACGGATGCGGCGCGGGCGGGCGGACGCCCACGCGCTCGGGCGCGGTCGCGGTAGCGGAGTCTCGGCGGAGGATCACGGCATCTATCCTGCCTGATCGCTTCCATCGGCCCACCGCCGTGTTCCTTCCTGAGGCATTCCACGGTCCCCACCGGCGCCGGTGACTTATTCTTTTCCCTATCGTGATACTGGGGAGGGGTTTCTCGGACGTGACCGATTTACCAGGCACCGCGACTGCCGCGGGTTTCCGGGCCACTCGTGAACTACTCGGACTTCCGGTGCCGTGGTGCGCGCGGTTCTTCGCGGTCGCGGAGCGCACCGTCGAGCGGTGGGAGAAGGGAGCCTTCCAGATCCCCGACACCGTGGCCCGCGAACTCGCCGCCATCGCGGACGAGACCGAACAGGTGGTCGAGGCCATGGTCGACGCCATCGACGCCGGGGAGATCTCGCCCCGCCTGCACACCTATCGGACCAACGACGACTACTGCAAGCACGAGCCGGACACCCGCTATCCGGCCACCTGGCACCGTGCCGTGTGCGCGCGCGTCATGAACGAGCTGCCCCAGGTAGAGCTTCAATTCGTGGAGTAGGCGACGGCCCGGCCTGCCCTGCGCCCGGCGCGGATCGAGGACGGATCGACGCGACCGCAGGTGGAGTGCGTCCGGCGGTGTCCTTGGATCGCTCGACCAACGGCAGGGTGCGCAGCTGACGTTCCAGATGCCACTGCAGGTGCGCCGCGACCAACCCGCTGGCCTGCCTGCGTACCGCTTCGGGCGTCGTCTCGACCTGCTCCCACTCCCCGCGCAACAACGCGACCAGCAGGTCGAGCACCCCGGGGGCCGGCGTCGCCGCACCCGGCGGACGGCAATGCACACACACCGCGCCGCCTGCCGCGACATGGAAGGCCCGGTGCGGACCCGGTGTCGCGCACTTGGCGCACTCCTCCAGCGCGGGAGCCCAGCCCGCGAAACCCATGGCGCGCAACAAGAACGCGTCCAGGACCAGTTCGTGCGGCCGCTGTTTGGCCGCGATGGCGCGCAGGGCGCTCGCGGTGAGCGCGTGCAGCCGGGGCGCGGGCGCGCGCTCCTCACCGGCCAGACGTTCGGCGGTCTCCAGAACGGCGCACGCGGTGGTGTAGCGCCCGTAGTCGTCGATGATGTCGGCGGCGAACGCCTCCATCGTGTGCACCTGCGTGACGGTGTCCAACGTGCGCCCGGGATGCAACTGCACGTCGATGTAGGAGAACGGCTCCAACCGGGCCCCGAACCTCGACTTGGTCCGCCGCACCCCCTTGGCGACCGCGCGAACCAGTCCGTGCTGTCGCGTGAGCAGCGTGACGATGCGGTCCGCCTCGCCCAGCTTGTGCTGGCGCACCACAACCGCCTCGTCCCGATACAAACGCACGGGTTGGAGTCTAATGCTGTGTTTGTTTTCCAGCGCCTGCGGCGCTGAGTGTTCGCGGCCCGGCCTGTCCCGAGTTCGGGTCAGCGCTGCCAGTTGGTGTCGGGCGTGTTGGGGGCGGGCGGTTGCTGCCAGTGGGTGTTGGGCGCGCCGAGAGCGGGCTGCTGGGGCCACTGCGCATTCGGGCCGGGTGCACCCGGCTGCTGGTACTGGGCTGGGCCCATGGTCTCGGCGTTGGCGCGGGCGATGAGGTCGGGGAGCTGCGGGGCGGCGACCGGTGACGAAGCGCCGCACCAGGTGCACTCCAGCTGGTGTTTGGTGCTGAGCGGGAAGAGCGGGATGAAGAAGAGCGTGAACTTGGTGACGAGTTTGCGCAGCGCGTGTGCGGCGGGATTGCCGCAGCGGCCGCAGATCAAGGTGATCATGGCGAGCGTGTGGATACGCTTCTGCCAGCCCCAGATCAGCATGTGAAACCCCCGAAGATAGAGAATCCGATGTCGGTCACAGTAGTAGATCGCTCGAGCGGCGTGCGGGCTTCACCTGGCCAGGAAGTGCCAGCCGAGCCATGCCCATACGAGCACGGCGATGATTCTCGTCGTTCGGGTTGCGGTCAGGTAGGCGATCGTCTCCCCCGCAGAAGCGACCAGATCGCGGCGCACCCACGTCACCACGACCGCGACGAGCGCGGCCGCCAGGATCAGGGCGAACCCCAGGAGGACGACGGCTCGATCGCTCATCTCGACACCAGCCACCACCCGGCGGCCAGCCACACCAGCCATCCGGCGAACCGCAGCGGCCACTGTTCGAGCGCCGGATCCAGCAGTGTGGACAAGGTCGGGTGCTCGTGGCTCGGCTGATTCAGGGCGGGCTGGCGCAGGAGCGCGTAGACCTCCCATGCCGATGCCGCGACCAGCAGCGCCGACCACACGACCAGGCCGCGCCCGAGCCGGGCGCTGCGCGGAAGCCGCTCGAATCTCCCGCGGAACGCCAGCACCGTCGCGCCCAGCGCCGCCACCGCCACCAGCGCGGTCGCGGGCCAGCTGAACGGCCGGGTCGCGGCACCGCCCGCCGCGAGCACCAGGCCCACGGTCAGCGGTGTCACACGCGACCGGAGTCGACGCGCCGATTGCTCTGTCACATGCGCAGGATAAGACCAGAGGACGTCGTATCGAGGCAGGCAGCGACCATCTACGGATGCGTCGAGCGAGGCCGAGAGTTCCCGATCGTTGCGGCGCGGCCCGCTCGTCTCAGCCGTCGGCGCGCATGAGCCCCGAGATGAGCAGCAGGACCGATTGCTGGGTCTGCGCGCGGGCGAGATCGGAGTCCTCGGCGTGCGCCACGATCAAGGCGGCCTCACTGATCACGCTGACGACGAGCTGGGCCAGCACGGGAACGGGGGCGTCGGCGATCAACCCGGCGTCGCGGGCGCGCTCGAGTTGCGTGGTGATCAAGCCGAGCCCGTGCGCGGATTCGAATTCGCGCCAGGCCTGCCAGCCGAGCACGGCGGGGGCGTCGGTGAGGGCGATCCGCAGCATCGCGGGGCGCTGGCAGATCTCCAGGAACAGCCCGAGCCCCGCTGCCATTCCGGCCATCACGTCCGCGGAATCGACTGCGGCGATGGCGTTTTCGATCTCCTCGGTGATCTCGACCTCGATCTGCTCCAGCACCGCGAGGAAAAGTCCGCGTTTATCGCCGTAATGGTGATGCAGCGCGCCCCGGGTGACGCCCGCCTCGGTCACCAGTTCCTCGGCGGAAGTCCCCGCGAAGCCGCGCTCGGTGAACAACCGGCGTCCCGCCTGTTCGAGCGCGGCCTTGGTTGCGCGAGAGCGGTCTTCCTGGCTACGGCGTGGCATGCAGGCGAGTGAACTCCAGGATCGATGCGGCGAGCAACTCGGGCTGGTCCTCCGGCACGAAGGTGTAGGAGTCGTCGATGAGCGTCAGCTGCGCGTTCGGCAGGTCGTGGGCCAGGCGTTCGGCGAACGACAGCGGGAACAGCCGGTCCTCTCGCGCCCAGGCCAGCAGTACCGGGATGTCGACACCCGCGAAGTGGCGGGCGGCTTCCAGGGTGTAGCGGCGATGCGCCGACTTCAGGAAGCGCCGCAGATCTTTCCGGATCGCGGCGGAGTTTCGGCTCGGCAGCAGGTAGGAGTCCACGATTTCGGGCGGGACGGGCCGTTTGGTGACCCAGCCGAAAGCCAGCGGAAGGCGGTGCAGCGCCCGGATCCGCAGCGCCTCGGTGAGGGGACGCAACGACCCCGGGATCTTCGCCAGCAGCGGCAGCGCGGTGAACGGCTGCGGCAGGAAGCTTTCGTAGCTGTCCACCGAGACGAGGACGACGCGGCCGACACGGGACCGGTCGCGAGTCAGCAACACCTGGGTGATCGCTCCGCCGGTGTCGTTGGCCACCAAGGTGACGTCGGTGAGGTCGAGACGCTCGAGGAACGCGGCGATGAGATCGGCGATCCCGACGGGTGTCAGTTCCGCGTCCGGGACCGGGATCTCATGCGAGCCGAGCGGCCAGTCCGGGGCGAGGCAGCGGTATCCGGCCGCGGCGATCGTGGGCACCACCTTGCGCCAGATGTCCGCGTTGACGAGCAGGCCGTGCACGAACACGACCGGAGCGCCCTCCCCCGTCTCGTGATAGCGAATGCGGCCGCCGGGCAGTTCCACTTCGTGGGTGCGGCCGAGTGCAGTGCTGGTTGCCATGAGTCCTCCCGGAGATCGGCGGTGCTGGAACCACTGTTACATACATACCGTATGTATGTCTAGCGCGGACGAGCACCGCCTCGACCGCGCCTCCACACCCGCCGGTCGACCGCATCTCATGCCGGTCCCGCGCCGACCGACGCGCGGGCCAGAGCGGCGTACCCCGCGCGGTAGGCCGTTCGGAACATTCGGCCAGTTCCGATCACGCATGGCGGCTCCGGCGGAAGTCCCGATCGGTGACCCGCTCGAGCGGACACCGTGGCGTCTCCGACCGCCCCAACGGTTCCATGCTCGCGCGCACCGACATGGACGATTGACCAACTTCGCGCTACCGTCTGGTACACCACGACGAGACGGAGCTCACATGACGGTGTCCGATCCTGCCCGCGTCCCCGGCACCCGGGAGCTGGGGCTGGCCGAACTCGCGGCTGCCATCGCCGGCGGCTCGATCGCCTCGACCACGGCGGTCGGCGGCGCACTGGATCGGATCGACGCGACGCAGAGCACGCTCAACGCTTTCCGTATCGTGCGCCGGGAGCGGGCGCTCGCCGAGGCCGCCGAAGCCGACCGGCGGCTGGCCGCGGGCGAACGGCTGCCGCTGCTGGGCGTGCCCGTCGCGGTGAAGGACGACACGGACGTCGCGGGCGAGCCGACCGCGTTCGGCTGCGGCGGCGACTTCGCGCCCAAGACCGAGGACGCGGAATCGGTGCGGCGCCTGCGTGCCGCGGGCGCGGTGATCGTCGGCAAGACCAATACCTGCGAGCTCGGACAGTGGCCGTTCACCAGCGCCGCGTCGTTCGGCCACACCCGCAATCCCTGGGACCGCACCCGGACGCCGGGCGGCTCCTCCGGCGGAGCTTCGGCGGCCGTCGCGGCCGGATTGGTCCCGGCCGCCCTCGGTTCCGACGGCGCGGGCTCGATCCGCATTCCCGCCGCGTGGACGAACCTGGTCGGCATCAAACCGCAGCGCGGACGGATCTCCACCTGGCCGGAGCCCGAAGCGTTTTACGGGCTCACCGTGAACGGGCCGCTGGCGCGCACCGTCGCGGACGCGGCGCTGCTGCTGGACGCCGCGGCCGGTCCGCATCCAGACGACCTGCACACGCCGGAACCGATCACCGCGTCGGACGCCGTCGGCCGGGACCCGGGAAAACTGCGGATCGCCCTGTCGCTGCGAATTCCCTTCACCGCGACCAGAACAGCGCTGGACCCCGAGGTCGAGCGAGCGGTGCGCCGCACCGCCGATACGCTGCGCGCGCTCGGGCACACCGTGACCGTGGCCGACCTGCATTACGGCATCCTGGTCGGCGCCTCCTTCCTGCCGCGTTCGCTCGCAGGCATCCGGCGGGTCCACAATCGGATGCCCGGACTGAAGGTCGATCCGCGCACCACCGCCAATGCCCGGATCGGGCGCGTGCTCGACGGTCCCGCGCTCTACGCGGCGCGTCACGTGGAACCGTTGCTGCACAATCGGATCGGCCGCTTCTTCCGCGACTACGATGTCGTCCTCGCCCCCACCACCGCCACGCCGCCGCCGCGCGCCGAAGAAATCGACGGCATCGGCGTCAACGCCACCAACAACCTCATCACCGCCGCCTGCCCCTACACCTGGCCCTGGAACGTTCTCGGCTGGCCGAGCATCAACGTCCCCGCAGGCTTCACCGAGACCGGCCTCCCGGTCGGCGCCCAACTGATGGGCACGGCGCATTCCGAACCGCTTTTGATCTCCCTGGCCGCCCAACTCGAATCCGAACTCCAGTGGCACCGCCACCGCCCCGACCCGTGGTGGTGACCTGAACCCAGTCCCGCTCGAGCCGAGTCGATTCCGTCTCCGGCGGGTATCGCACGAACCGCGCCGGAACATGCTCGGCATCCATCCGCGCGATGTACCTTGTGGATGCGCCGAGTCCCCGCATGTGCCGGTACGGCCGCCGCGGAATCCTCGCGGTTCGAATGCGCCGATGCCGTTCCCTCTCGGCCGACCGTGGAACGCGAGGAGTGCCCGATGGCCGACTGTCACCTGGTGGACGTAGATATCTTGCTCGTGCGCAACGACATCCAGGGCAGTCGCTGGTCATACGGTCACACGGCCGTCGGCGGTGTCGGGAGAAGATGAAGAAGCTGCGGCGATCAGGCCGAAGGCGTTGTCTTGCTGATCAGATCCGAATTGGTCGCACGGGCATATGCCCGATTCGCCCAGCACTTGAGCAACGAAATCAGGAGGCTGGCGACAGCTGATGCCGAACACGGCGTCAGGCCCTTCGCTCGGGAAAGCTCGGGGGCGGCCGCAGTATTTTCCGATGCCGACAGAGGGCTTCGGCACGCTTTCGATACCGGCGACCCGTCGTTCCCGGGTCCGCTGTCGGAATCCGGATCCACCTCGCCGGATCGTTTCTATAACGGAGCACGCCTGTGGCAAGTCGATCAAGTGTTCCCCAGAGCTTTTCGCAGAGACGAAGCCGCAGCCGAGGACGGATATATCCGCACAGCGTCACACAGCACCGCCGGAGATGTCGTATACCTGACCGACGGCACCGACATCGCCGGCGTGTACGGAACGATCACGAGCTGGACCGATGTCCGCGACGGCACGATGCGATTCCACCCCGCGGGCATGGTCCTGGGAATCGACGCCAACCGTATTCGGGTGAATCCGATGCTCGAAGAGGGGCATTCCGCGGCCAACTTCATCGAAGGTGTCAGCGACCGCGTATTCACCACTCCGGGCCGGGTCGACACTTCCAAGATCGTCAGCGTGGAATTCCAGACCTACGACGACATCATCACCAACCCCGACGTAACCCTCGTCGCCGACGGTTTCCCCGGCTTCGACGGCCTTCGGCAAGAATCGCTACGCGACCCCGCGATAGTCGCCGATCGCCTCACCGGCATCGCCGAAGCCGTGCGCAGAAACTACCCGGCGATCGATGTCACCGTCGGCGCCAACCGTCTCACCACCGACGAAGCCATCAGAACGTTCCTGGCCACCTGAGCAGGCCCGGTCGTGTCGTGTACGCCCTACTTCGGTGGCTGGAAGCCGCCGATTTGCTGTTCGAGCAGTTCGGCGAGCCGCAGTGGGGTGCGGTCCTCGAACATCGGGCCGATGAGTTGCACTCCGACCGGCAGACCTTCGGAAGATCGCCCCGCGGGTACAGCTGTCGCGGGAAGGCCGGGCATGGTGGCCAGGCCGGCCCAGACGAGCTGGTCGAAGTACGGGTACTCGACCCCGTCGATGTCGAGCCGACGCTCCAGCAGATCAGGGTTGTGGTCATGCGGGAACGCGGGCGTCGGCGTGCTGGGACACACCACGGCATCGAACTCGCCGAACAGCTGCCGCCAACCGTGGCGATGGATCTCGCGACGGTTGTACACCTCGATCCAATCGCGGTGACTCAACACCATGCCGCGCAGCCGCGCCGCGTCGAGGCTCTGGTCGTCTGCGCTCAGGCCGGCTGCCCGGGTCCGCAGCTGCTCGTAGCTGTCGACGGGAAATCGTGCCACTGAGCCAGAGAACAGCAGTTGCGTGTAGAGAATCGCGGCTTCGGCCAGATCGGGCAGCAGTGGGCTGTGCCGTTCGACGCGGGCACCACTGGCGACAAGCGCGTCGGCCACCCGGTTCACGCCCGCTCGAACCGCGGCCCCGGTCGCGATGAACGGATGCTGATCGAGGACCAAGACCCGGAAGTCGCCGAGTCTCTCGTGGCGCGCGGGCGGCAGCGTCACCGCATGCGCCACGCCGAGCGTCAACGGGTCCGGTCCCGCCATCACGTCGAGCAGGAGTGTGAGGTCGCGGGCAGTGCGCGCCATCGGACCGACAACGGCGAGGTCGGCCTCGATCGGCAAGGCCGGCGCGGGCGGCGGGGTCATACCGCGCATCGCCGCCAGCCCCAGTGTCGGCTTGTGCGCGTAGACGCCACAGAAATGCGCGGGGGTGCGCAACGAACCGGCGAGGTCGGAGCCGATGGACAGCGCACCGAAGCCGGATGCCAGTGCCGCGGCCGATCCGCCGGAGGATCCGCCCGACGTGCGGCCGTGATCCCACGGGTTGTTGGTGGTGCCGTAGATCTCGTTGAAGCTCTGCAGATCTTGCAACCCCAACGGCACATTGGTCTTACCGAGCACCACCGCGCCCGCGGCTTTCAGCCGCGCCACCTGTACCGCGTCCTCGGCCGGCACGAAGTTCCGGTACTGCGGCATACCCCAGGTCGTGGGCATCCCGACCATGTTGTAGGACTCCTTGACGGTCACCGGAATGCCCAGCAGCGGCCGATCCGCACCCCGGCCGCGCGCCTGGTCGGCATGCCGCGCCGCCGCCCGCGCACGATCGAAATCAGGCACACAGATCGCGTTGATCACCCTGTCATCCCGCTCGATCCCAGCGATCGCCGCGTCGGTCAATTCCACCGCGGACACTTCCCCAGCACGTAACGCAGCCGAAAGCTCGCCGGCCGACCGAAAATTCCATTCCATGAATTCGACGCTAGCGGCCCTCCACAGCGGCCATAAAATCCCGCTTCCCGCAACGGAAGTACGTGGAAACTTTCCCCGGCGAGGGCACATCGAAGTGCCAATTGCAACAAGCATCGTGATGGCACCAGTGCCCCCGTTGACGCCGTCGGAACGATCTGCGGCGGCGAGATCCGTCAACAATGTCGTGCTGGGCGTGCGCGAGGTCGATCAGTGTCACCAGGCAAGAGGGGCACGCGGAGGCGGGGTGTCGCGCATCATCGCTCGACATACAGCCGCTCATATGGCCACCGAGGCAGCCGATCATTTGCGTCGCTGGCGATGGATACGGCGTCGGTGCAATGGTGGCACTTTCGTCTTGCACGAATACACGGCCGCAGTCAAGCACGCCGTGTAGGGGTTGTCACGGCTCGAGGTAAAGACGTTCGTTCGGCAGACGCGGTAATCCGGTTGGGTCGCCGGGGACGACGGTCACCGCGTCCGGGTAGTGGTAGGCGCGCCAGTCCTCGATGAAGCGCGAAGCCGCGGTTGCGCAGGCGGCGAATTCCAGGCGGAGGTCGTGGACAGCAATCACGGCCCGGTCGCGTGGTGCCGAGATCGTTGATGCCGTATGGTCTCGGCCGACCGTGGAACGCGAGGAGATGCCGATGGCTGATCGTCACCTGGTAGATGTTCATATCCTGCTCGTGCGCGACGACAAGCTACTGCTGACTCAGCGTCGGGGAGATATGTTCGAAGGCCGGTGGCATCTACCATCGGGCAAACTGGACGCGGGCGAGCCGATTACGACCGCCGCCGCCCGAGAAGCCCATGAGGAAGTCGGTGTGCTCATCGACCCGACCGACCTCAGATTCGTTCATGCGGTGCACGCCGCCGGTTCAGGCCCGGAACCACGGCTGGGGCTGTTCCTGCAAGCACGGCGGTGGGTCGGGGAGCCGGTGAATCGGGAGCCGCAGAAGTGCGCTGCGGTGCATTGGTTCCCGATCGACCAGCTACCCGATGACTTGATCGAATATCCCGCCGTCGGGATCCGCGCGTTCCTCGACGGTACAGCGCCGTTCAGCGAGCACGGCTGGAACACACCAGCCGCAGTCGCCGACGTCTAACAAGCAGAAGCCCGCTCATGCTGAGCATGCGCGAGGTCGATCAGCTTGGCGCGGATGTAGCTGGTCGGCGCTTCGGCCAACTGGAGGTTGACCGAGAAATTGAACTCGTCACGGGCGAGCATCGACTCGTCGACACCTCCACCGGTCAAGTCCACCGGCGAGTAGTTCAGAAGCTGTTCCGCTTGGTAGCGGCCGGTCGCCAGGAGCCGATGCCATTCGGGTGTTCCGGGATAGGGACGGAACTCGAACACCGATGCGCGAAAGCGGCCGGGCAGCCGGTCGGTGGCCTCCCAGAGTAGGTGGATCAACTGCTCGGTGGCATCGATCTCTTGGCGGGTCTCGTCGGGAAATCCGAGGATGAAGTATCCCTTCACGCCTATGCCGCGTTCAGCCAAACGCGTCACAACGCTGACCGCCATTTCAGGCGTGATCCGTTTGTCTATGTACTCGAGCATGCGGGCGCTGCCGGACTCGATGCCGAGAGCCACTTCACGTAATCCATTGGACGCGAGGGTTGTCAGCATCTCGTCGTCAGCTCGATGCAGCACGTTGATACGGCCGGTGGCATCCCAGCACGCCCAATCGCCGACCTGTTCGGTGGTGAACGCGCCCATCATCGTATCGATCACACGCCGCGCTCCCAGAAATAGATCATCAACGAACCGGAACGCGGTCACGCTGCACTGCTCCCGAAGCCGCACCATTTCGTCGATGATGTTGTACGGGTCCCGGATGCGGATGGTGATATCAGGGTTTGCGGTGACCGCCGCTCCGCAAAAAGAGCAGTTGTATGGACAACCCCGGGCACCGACCATGTTCGCTTCCCATCGGGCCTGCTCGTAGTGCGGGTCTTGGCACAGATAGGCCCGGTCGACGAAGGGCAAGCCGTCGATGTCGGGTGCGAGATGGTGGGATGACCCTGGTACACCCCCGGTGACCGGTGTCCGCACGACCGGGTCCAGCCACATCACGCCCGGTAACCGGCGTCGGTTGCGATGATCATCGAGTAGTTCGGACACGCGGGTCTCGGCTTCGCCGACTACCAGCGCGGCGCAGCGCGTCATGCGTGGATCGGTGAGGATCTGGTTCGGCATGGCTTTGGCCTGATGTCCGCCGAGCATCACCTTGATGTCGGGGTCGAGACCGGCGGCGATGCGGGCGCTGATTTCATAGGTAGGTGCGAGCAGGTTGAACCCCGCCCACCGTGGCCGGGTTGTGTTGACGATGTCGACCGTCTGATCGATGCCCAACCCATGGGCCTCGGCATCGAGGACACCGACATTGAACCCCTGCTGAGCGGCGTAGGTGGCGATATAGGCCATACCCAGCACGGGGAGTGTGAAGTCGTTGACTCTGGGACGCAGACTGTAGTCCCGTAGCGGCGCATTGACGAACAGCGCATCCAGTGGGTGGTTTGCGGCGGCTCCGGCGATCAAGTCACGACGGGGCCGTTCTAGTGAGTTCTGCATTGGATACCCCCCATGCGAGAGTGAGTAATGTCCACGCGGACAATTGATTTCCCGCCAGCTCTTGCCATTGTGCCGCGAATCCGGGCTCGTCGTCATCCCACATGCGCTCGGGCGAAAGTCTCCTTGCCCAGGTGCGGACAGCCAGATCGGCGTACGGATACACGGAGAAGTCGTTGGTGAAGTCGGCCACCGCGGCGCCGGCGGTCCACGGCCCGATCCGGGGCACCACCTGTAAGGCGTCGATCAGTGCGAGGCGGTCAGAGGGAGAAGTCGCCATCGCGGTCCAGGCTTCGCCGTGTTCGAGGTAAGCCCTCGCAGCGGCCTGAAGAGCTGGTCGTTTGAACGCGACGCCGAGCTCGGAGAACGCGTGATCGGGCAATGCGAGGATCTTCTGTGGTTCCGGAAACAGCCATGCCGTGGTGCCGCCGTGGTCGATCGGCTGCCCATATGCGCGGCTGAACAGGAGATACAGCTTGCGGGCCTGGCCGGCTCGAATCACCTGCCGAACAATCGCGGTAGCCAAGGCGTCCCACAAGCTCGGATTCGCCACCCTTGTTACTACGCCGGCGGCCTTCAATCCGACCAACATGTCATCGGCACCGGCGAGCGCGGCTGGATCGAACTCCCCCACCCGTAACCACACCTCGGCAACTCTGGTGTCTGTGACGATCGTGGTGTGGTGGCCGTCGGTGACGGCGCGGTGGACCACGCCGTCACCGGCCTGCACCCAGCCTGGGTGGTCGAGCATCATCCGGCCGAAGACCATTACTGCCCCTTCACTGTTCGGATTGGGTCATCATCGTCCCTTCCTTGCTATTCGGTGACAGGACCGCCCTGGTCGCTGCGAGGGTGCGCGCGGAGGTGCGACACGATGAGGTTGCCGATCGCACGGGCGTTTGCGAGCGGCTGCCGATGCGTGCAGTCGAACTCGGCCACCGTCCACCCGCGGTCAGCGAGCTCGTCGGCGACTTCGTGGAATCGATGCGATTGGGTCCGACTGCTGTCGCCGGCTCGTTCGAATCGGTCATGCGCACCTCGCGTTGTGAGCCGCGCGGCCAGTGCACGGACGTCTGCGTGCAGCATCACCGCCAAATCCGGAGCCGGTACGCCGTGATTGAGTTGCCACACCATCTGCGGGTCGACACCATCGAGTGTTTGCAGAACAAGCGAGGACGGTAGATAGCGGTCGCAAATTACGATCATGCCCGCCTTGATCGCAGGAACTATTTCACTGGCGAGTTGATGATGTCGGTCGCCGGCGACCAAACATGCCAACGCGATTCCGCGATAGGTGTCAGCCTGCGCACGGATGAGATCGCCGAGCGCGGTGGGGCTGGGTTGCGCCGTGGCGTGCACACGGGCCCCTTGTTTGCGCAGGTATCCGACCAGCTCGTGAGCGATACTGGACTTGCCGACTCCTCCTGGTCCGTCGAGGGTGACCAGCATGCCCGTGCCGCTCATCTCATCCGCGCGTCCCGGTCGTGTCAGGTGACTCATCGATCTTCTCCGTTTCATCACCCACCTGGCCTTCACCGGTGGTCGTCGCTCGAATATCAGGGTCGTCATCGCTCGAGGTAAAGACGTTCGTTCGGCAGACGCGGTAATCCGGTTGGGTCGCCGGGGACGACGGTCACCGCGTCCGGGTAGTGGTAGGCGCGCCAGTCCTCGATGAAGCGCGACGCCGCGGTTGCGCAGGCGGCGAATTCCAGGCGGAGGTCGTGGAATTGGATCGACAAGTGCACGTCGTCTTCTTCGGGGCGTGGGGACAGCTGTGCATCCATGGCCTCACCGCCTGCGCTGCGGATGGCAAGCGCGGATGGACTCGATGACGGCCATGCCGGACGGGCGGAAGGCGTCGCGGGGCGGCGTCACCCATACCCGAAATCCCGCCTGCCGAGCGGCAGGTGACGGCAACGCAATCTGCGCGCCGTGCCGGGACACCGACACGTTGAGCCGGAACAACTCGGCGAACAACCTGTTCTCGTCCGGCACGTCCGGCACGATCAGGAAGGTCCATCGCTTGGAGCGCGGATGCGAGACGATCGGGCCGAGTCGCATACCCAGGTTCTGCATCCGGCCCTTCACCGCAGCCCCGAGCTGATGGGGAATGGTGACCGCGCCGACGCTGCCCGCAGGCACGATGATGCTTCCGATTTCGGGTTGGACTCTCGCGGGTAGCCCGCAGATCTCACGATAGAAGCGACACCGCGTCAACGGCGTGTCGGCCTGCACCGACGGCAACACCTGCGTGTCCTCCAACCCCATCCCCGCATCTCCCTGCTCGTGGTGTGCTGAGCACCCGGCGCCGAGGAGCATGCGCCACCGATCGGCCGCTCACAGCTGATCGGTGTGCCGTCGGGCGCGACGGCATCGACCCGGCACCGGATGCAGGACCAGCATCCGGTGGTGAAGAGCCGGAATACAGGTACGCAGCAGGCACTTTGGTCCTACTCTTCCGGTATTCGACACGTCGAGGTGAGGGTGGGGCCAGCGATGATCGACAAGTGGACCGGCGCTGAGGTGCTGGCGCTGCGGACAGCGATGCGGCTGACGCAGGAGGAGTTCGCGGCGGTCTGCGGACGTGCGGTGCGCACAGTCGGCAAGTGGGAGCAGCAGGGCGGTCGAGCCGCGCTGAGCCCGCGTTCCTCGGATGCGATGGACACGGTGCTGGAAGGTCTCAGCCCCGAGCAGGCGTACCGGTTCTACAACGACGGCGCATCGCTCACGGCTGCGATCGCCACCTCGTCACCGCAACCCCGCCTACACTCGTCTCTGGATGCCGAACTGAGGACGTGGGTCGAAATGAACCGACGCGAATTGCTTCGCCTGTTCGGCGGCGTTTCCGGTGGATTGCCTGCGGTCGCCGCGATTTTGTCCGGCCTGGACCCGGACGAACAACGACGAGTCGGTGAAGTACTCGTCCAGCCCGGCCGTGTCGACAGCGCCACCATCGGCCATATCGAAACTGCGATGAAGACTGCGCTGTTCCAGGAGGACCTCTACGGTCCATACGTCGTACTTCCAATGGCCTCCGCTCAACTGGCCATCGCGTCCGCTCTGCTGCGGGAAGCACCTACCCACTTGCGGGCTCGACTGCTGACCGTCCACAGCCAGCTCGCGGAGATGGTGGGATGGATGCGGTTCGATATGCGCCAATTCGATTCCGCGAACTCGAGTTATGAACAGGCGCGCGAATCCGCGCACGCGGCAGGCAACGACGCGCTGGTGACTCTAGTTCTGTGCAATATGAGCTACCTCGCCATCTGGCGCGGCTCCCCGCGCACGGGAATCGATCACGCGGTCGCTGCCCAGAATTGGGCACGCTCGGTGGATGATGGTCTGCTTCGCTCATATGCCGATGTCATCGCGGCATTCGCCTACGCCGGTACCGGCCGCCATGACGCATGTGTCGCAGCGCTCGATGCCGCAGACACCCTCTTGGACAATGCGCCGCCATCGGAGAATTCCATCGCCTACTTCCATGGGCAAGGGCTGTCGCTGTCGTTCCGAAGTGACTGCATGTACCGGCTCGGACGTGCGGCCGCGGCTCAGGAAGCTGCCGAATCGTCGCTCGCGCTCATCGGTGACGACTTCACTCGCAATCGTGCGGTAGCCTACGTCGACTTGGCACACGCCCACGTCGTGGCGCGGGAGATCGATGAAGCCGCACAGGTGATCGGCAAGGCGGCGGCACTGGCCATGTCGTGTCGTTCCGACCGGCTCGTCGGCATGATCTCGGATGCGCGATCGGACATTGCCCCGTGGTCTGATGCGCTGTGTGTACGTGAACTGGACGACCTTCTAGCGGATTACGGACTCCTCAACTCTCGGATGTAGACGTCGAACTCCGGTGATACGGAAGCCGGTGTGTCTTGCCGCCCTACCAGATGCCATCCACCGATCGCCCGGTAGAACGCATGTGTGTCTTCCGCCTGCGGCTGGACCGCCAGGGTTGCCCGCTGTTCGGATCGGCTGTCGAGCAGGGTGTCCAGCAGTCGGCGGCCGATGCCGAGCCGACGCGCCGACTTCTGCACAGCGAGATCGATCACCGCGAAGGTCCTTCCCGGCCATTCGCGCGTGACATCCGGAGATACCGGCTGCTGGAACCCGTCCCACTGTCGACGCTCTTCGAAATGTAGGCCGGTGGCGCTCGTTGAAGATCGGCCACTTGGTGGTTGTTTAGTCTGCCGTGTTGTCTGTCCGCATGGACG
>NZ_JBEYCG010000012.1:0-226331 GCF_040632645.1 Nocardia sp. NPDC019219
GGGCAACTCCACCTGCTCGGGCAACCCCGCCAACGCCTGCCGCCAGAACCCCACCTGCTGCGCCAGAACCGAATCCGGGTCCTGCTCCGCACCCAGGATCTCCCGCTGCCACAACGCGTAATCCGCGTACTGCACCTCCAACGCCGGCCACTGCGGCGCCCCGCCGCGCATCCGGTCCACATAAGCGCTCATCAGATCGCGAGTCAACGGCCCCATGGAGAACCCGTCACCCGCGATGTGATGCACCACGCACACCAGCACGTGCTCGGACTCGCTCACCACGATCAACCGCACCCGCACCGGCGGCGCGACCGTGACATCGAAACCCTCACTCACCGCGGCGGCCACGAGCTCGGGCACCTCGGACTCCTCGGCCTGCTCGACCACGAATTCCGGCACGGCACGCGGATCGGACGTGGGTAGCACCACCTGGTAGCCCTCGCCGTCCACATCCGGATACACCGTGCGCAACGCCTCGTGCCGCGCCACCACATCCGCTACCGCAGCCCGCAACGCCGCCATATCCAACGCGCCGCTCAACCGCACCGCGACCGGAATATTGTTCACCGCACTCGCGGGATCGAACCGGTTCAGAAACCACATCCGCTGCTGGGCATACGACAACGGCACCCGCTCCGGCCGCACCCCAGCAACCAGCGCCCGCCCCGCCGCGGACCCCGCATGTTGCTCCACCCGCGCCGCCAACCCAGCGACCGTCGTCGCCTCGAACAGCAACTGCACCGGCACCCGCACATCCAACGCCGCACCGATCCGCGCCGCCGCCTGCGCCGCCAGCAGCGAGTTCCCGCCCAATTCGAAGAAGTCGTCATCCGCGCCGACGCGGCCGTCCTCCTCCGGCACCAGCAACGCCGCGAACACCTCCGCGACGATCTCCTCCACCGGCGTCGACGGCGCCCGGAACGCCCGCGCCGCGAACACCGGCTCCGGCAACGCCGCCCGATCCAACTTCCCCACCGGCGTCAACGGAATCTCGTCCAGCACGATGATCGACGCCGGAATCATATACGCGGGCAACGACTCGGCGATGAAGTCGACCAACGCGGCGGTGTCGATGCCTGCCATGTCGTCCTTCGGCAGCACGTAGGAGACCAACATGGTCAAACCGTTCGGTTGCCGCTTGCCCAGCGTCGCCGCGAACTCGACATCCGGATGGCGGCTCAGCGCGTCATCGATCTCGCCCAGTTCCACGCGGAAACCGCGGACCTTCACCTGGAAGTCCGAGCGACCCAGGACCTCGATGCCGCCCGTGTTCAGGCGGCGCGCCAAGTCGCCGGTGCGGTACATGCGCGAGCCGGGATTGCCGGCCTCGCCGCCGAAGGGATTGGCCACGAATCGCTCGGCGGTCAGGCCCGGCCGGTTGAGGTAGCCCTGCGCCAGCGCGGGGCCGGACAGATACAGTTCGCCGACCACGCCGGCCGGGGCCGGGCGCAGGCGGGAATCGAGTACGAACAGGCCGAATCCGGGTATCGCGTTGCCGATCGTGATCGTCTCACCCGGGACGAGCGGCGCGCTGCTGGTCGCGATGACCGTCGCCTCGGTGGGACCGTAGCCGTTGATCATCGCGCGGCCGTCACTGCTCCACCGGTTCACCAGGTGGGGTCCGAACCGGTCGCCGATGACCATGACGACGCGCAGGTCCGTAAGGCCCGCGGGATCGACCGATTCGAGTGCGCCGGGCGTGATCAGCATGTGGGTGACGCGTTCGCGCTGAAGGAGTTCGGTGAGTTCGAACCCGCCGAACACCGTCGGCGGCGCGATCACCAGCGTCGATCCGGTGGCGAAAGCGAGCAGCAGTTCCAGCACCGATACGTCGAAGTTCGGCGAGCAGATGTGCATCACCCGCGAGCCCTCCGTGACGTCGTAGCGCTCCCGTTCGGAGGCCACCATCGCGCCCAATCCGGAGTGGGTGACCACGACGCCCTTGGGCCGGCCGGTGGAGCCGGAGGTGAAGATCACGTAAGCGGGATGATGTTCGGTGAGCAGCCGCACCCGATCGGTGTACGACACCGGGTGTGCGGTCCGCCCCGCGATCCGCTCCTTGTCTCGCGGATCGTCGAGTTCGATCCACGGGATGGAAGTACCCAGTGCCGCACGGTATACGGACGTGGTCAGACCCAACGCGGCTCCCGAATCGGACACCATGTAGCTGATCCGCTCGGGCGGGTAGGTGGGATCGATCGGCACGTAGGCGGCGCCCGTCTTGGCCACGGCCCACACCGACAGCACCGACTCGAGGGAGCGCCGAATGCCGATGGCCACCACGTCGCCGGGGCCGATTCCCCGGTCGATCAGCTCGCGCGCCAACCGTGACGACGATTCGTCGAGCTGCCGGTAGGTCAGCTCGACGGTATCGGCGGAATCACCCGTCGGGCTGAATCGGATCGCGACCGTGTCTGCGGCGGATTCGACCGCGGCGGTGAGCAGCTGCCCGAAGAGCAGACCGCCGGAACGGCGACGGCGGTTTCCACGCGCGGAACGGCGGTCCATCTTCATTTCCCGTGCTTTCTCACTCAGGTGGCGCCGGCTCCTCTGGCCGAACACCATCGATCCAACCCACAACCTCGCTACTTGCTCGCAATGGTGTCGCAGACAGACCGGTGCTCCTCGCACGAGAAGCACCAGACCCTCTGCCCCCGTCGGGGGACAGTACACAGCCGGTCACCTGCCCACGCCACGGCATACTGCAGCGCCTGGCGAATTATGCTGTGTTTCACACCTTTCGCCGACCAAGTGCTGAAATGCAGCGCAAACCCCATGATGCGCCTCGATCGGCCTGCTCGTCCGGCGTACGCGACCCCTCCGCTCCGGGGCGGGGGACGAGGTGCGGCGTGTGTACGAGATGTCCGCCGCACGAAACGATCGCGGCGGCATCCCGGCCGTATCAGAAGGTTCGTGCTCGTGTCTCGGCCACCGCGAACCTCCAGGCTGCGCCCGGACCGGTCGCCGCCCGCGGCATCAGGGGAAGGTGCAGGCGGGACCGCCGCCGGAGCTGTCGACGTATCCGGCGCGCAACATGCGCAGCAGCAGGCACAGCGCTTGGGTGGCCGGTCCGGTCGAGGCCGACCCGGTATCCGCGATGGTCGCCTGCTGCTCGAACGGCGCGGCGGACGCGGTCGATAGCGGTGCGAGGAGTGTGGCCGTCACGAGGAGGCTCGCGGTGATCGCCTTCATGGGCATGAGTATTCGGCGAATGCCACCGCGCCGCACGACCCCATTCATCGGGGCGCACCGGCACGACGCCGCCCTGCGGGTCGTTGCTCACCGATGGCCCGGACTGACGCACCCAGTTCTCCGGCAGGTCACGGCCGTTGTGGACGGAGCCTATGCCCCTGAATCCGTCGCGGTGTGTCCGAGCGGCGAGAGCACCGACGTGTGTGCGCATGGGGGATCACAGCGGTTGCAACGACCACGGCATCGCTTCGATGGGCACCGCGGCGGCAGGCGGGTTCATCCGGCTCGTCCTGGATCCCGTGGTGAATTCGGGATCGGTTCCCATGATGACGCGGCCCTCGTTGTTGACCAGCAGCACCCGGTCCTCGAATGCCCGGAATCGTGGAAGGAGGCACTCCTCGATCGACGCGACCGGAACGTCGGCCCCGGCGATTCCGAGAAAGGCGCCCGATCCGACCGTCACCGGTAGAGCGAAGGTGCAGACGTACTGATCGGTGCAGGCGTAATCGAGGCACGGCCCGTGCACCCAGCGCCGTGCCTGGTCGCGCGGGATCTCGAACCATTCCATAACCGTGTAGTCGTAGAAGTACTCGTTCTGCGGATTCAATTCCAGGACGAGGCGTTGCGGTCCGCGTTCCGCGTCGATCGACCACCACTCCAGATATCGGGGGCGATCGGCGAGAACGGCGTCGGCCATCACCAAGCCCGCGCCTGCGAACAGTTTTCCGCGCCGCTCGAGTTCCGCGACGATAGTGTCGCGCAGCGGTGCCAGATCGGTCGATCGGGGCGTGTGCCGCGGCCTCTCGGCCAAGCCTTCCCACAGCGCCGCCAGCCCGGCCCCGATCGTCCCGAGCGATTGATAGACCTCGTCGGCGAGTTCGGTGACGGCCTCGGCGAGCGACTCGACGGTCACCGGGGTGGAAAAGCTATCGGTATCCCGCATCGATCAACTGAGTTCCAAGCGTAGGGCGACGAGGCGGCGGATTCGTGATTCGGTTTGTGATTCTGCCAGTTCTCTCGCCCGGATGTCGTCTTCTTGTTCGATGGCGTCTACCAGATCGCGATGGGCGACGGCTTCGGCCGCCGGATCCAGATTCAGCCGGGGCAGCCAGAGCAGGGCGGAGAGTTCGGCCTGCAGAGCGACCTGCGCGCGCGTCAGCCGGGTGGATTGCGCGCACACCGCCATCTCGATATGAAAGCGGCTGTCGGCCCGGCGTGCCGAAATGGGTTCACTGCTGTCTTTCAGCCGATCGGCCAGGGACCGGAGGCGAGCGATATCGGCCCGCACCCCGCGGCGCGCGGCGAACACGGCAGCCGCTCCGGTGACGGCGAAGTGTTCGTCGCCCAGGTCGCGCAGCTCCTGGATGCTCATCTGCTGCAACCGCGCCACCGAGGCGCCCTCCAGGACGTCCGCCGCACCACGGATGAAACTCCCGCCGCCGCGTCCGCGCTTGGTGTGCACGATGCCGCGCTGCCGGAGCACGGCCAGTGCCTCGCGCAGGGTCATGGTCGAGACGCCGAGCTGGTTGGCCAGATCGGTCTCGCTCGGCAACTGCTGGCCGTCTGCCATCAGGCCCAGGCTGATGGCAGCGCACAGACGCTGCACCACGGCCTCGGTTTTCGGGCCGCCGCCCTCGAGCGGTGACAGCACGGCGCCGAGAGCGGTCAGACCGGCGCTCTCCTGCTTGGACAACGCGACTCCTCGATGGGTTTACCTCCCGATCCTAGTCCCGAACACTTGAAATATGAACTCTGAAATTAGAGGTACACCTGCGGTGATGCCGCGGTCGGTGGCCGCCGAGGCGGCGAACGCGACGAAATCGTTGCCCGCCCCCCATTGAGCTATGACATCTAATGTCTTATGTTATAGGTCGTGAAGCTGCCCACCAGGGCACCCGGACGCGTTGATGTCACGATCGAAGCAGGATTTCTCCATGTGTGAGAGCCAGAGCAGTCATAGCGAACATCCACGACGGCGTCTCCGCGACCGTCGCGAGTCGTCGGCCCGGGGTGTCGAACATGCCTGATACGCACCACACGGAAGTCGACGGCGTGCGCGTGACGTGGCGTTTCGTCCAGCACCACCTGATCGCGATCGTCGCCGTGGACAAAACGTGCGATGCCTCGCCGGTCGCCTCCTTCGGCCCGGGGAACTACCCCGATCTCGCGCAGGCGCGCGAACTACTTCCGGAATTGACGAGGCTGTGGGACGCGGTGCGCCGCGAATTCTGGGCGAAACTCATCCCGCCCCTGTGCGGGCAGCCCGCATGGGCGTGAACTCGACCGAACCCCGCTCCGCGCGATAGGCGTCGTGCTGGACTCGGCCGGCGACCCAGACGACTGCGCGCCCGGTCGCAGAGCCGGGCGCGCGGCTTCGTACCCGCGCGGACTGGATCTCAGTCCCGCGTGACCGCCCCGTCCACGCGCCGCCAGATGCCGAGCGGGTTGTCCGCGCGGATCTCGTCGGCGAGAAGGTCGTCGGGGACGTTCTGGTAGGCGACCGGACGCAGGAAGCGCTCGATGGCGCGGCTGCCCACGGAGGTGGTCGAGGGTGCGCTGGTCGCGGGGAACGGGCCTCCGTGGACCACCGCGTGGCCCACCTCGACGCCGGTCGGCCAGCCGTCGAAGAGCACCCGGCCCGCGATCAGTTCGAGCTTGCCGAGCAATGTCCGGGCCAGCTCGCGGTCCGCCGACGTGGTGTGCACCGTGGCGGTGAGCTGGCCCTCGAGTTCGTCGACGAGAGTGGCGAACTGCTCCGCAGCGCTCACCCGCACGATGACCGAGGCGGGTCCGAAGACTTCTTCCTGAAGCTGCCGGTCGGCCAGGAACCGCTCGCCGGTGGTGACGAACAACTGCGGAACGCCGGTGCAGGCGGCCCCGGCGTCGCCGCCCGTCGCGACTGTCCGCACGGCCTCGGTGGCGGCCAAGCGGCGCACCCCGGCGGCGAACGCTGCGGCGATGCCGGGGTTGAGCATCGGTGCACCGGACGCCGCTGCGACCGCCGCGCTCGCCGCGTCGACGAAGTCGTCGGCGCCGGGGCCGTCGGCCAGGAAGACCAAGCCAGGGCTCGTGCACAGCTGGCCGACACCGGTGGTCAGCGAGGCGACGAAGTCGGCGCCGAGTTGTGCGCCGCGCTCAGCGAGGGCGCCCGGCAGGACGAAGACCGGGTTGACACTCGACATCTCGGCGAAGACCGGGATGGGCACCGGCCGGGCCGCGGCTGCCGCGACCAGCGCGAGTCCGCCGCGCCGGGAGCCGGTGAAGCCGACCGCCCGGATCCGCGGGTCGCGTACCAGCGCCGAGCCGGTGTCCACGCCGCCGTGGATCAGCGAGAACGTGCCTTCGGGCAGGTCGTGCTCGCGTACGGCCGCGCGCACCGCCCGGCCCACCAGCTCGGAGGTACCCGGATGAGCGGGGTGGGCCTTGACCACGACGGGTGCGCCCGCCGCGAGGGCCGAGGCGGTGTCGCCGCCGGCTACCGAGAAGGCGAGGGGGAAGTTGCTCGCCGCGAACACCGCGACCGGCCCGAGCGGGATCCGGCGTTGCCGCAGGTCGGGTTTTGGCAGCGGGCTGCGCATCCGGTCCGGCCGATCCACTCGGGCACCGGTCCAGCTGCCCTCGCGCACCACCTCGGCGAACAGCCGCAGCTGTCCGGTGGTGCGAGCGATCTCCGAGCGCACCCGCGCCTCGGGCAGACCGGTCTCGGCGATCACGCGGTCGACCAGAACATCGCCCAGGCCCTCGATCTCCCGGGCGATGCTCTCCAAGAAGGCCGCGCGCGGACCGAAACCGGTGTGCCGGTACGCCTCGAAGGCGGCCGCGGCGAGCTCGGCGGCGCGGGCGACGGTCGCGGCGTCGGCCTCGCCATACACGGGGTCGAGGGCATCGCCGTTCGCCGGGTTCGTCGCGTGGAACGACTCCGCCGCGCCGCGGACGTCGGCCGCGCCCACCAAGTTGTCGCCGGTCAGTCGCGCGGTGTCGATGCGTGCGGTGGTCATCAGCTCACCTTCTTCACGAGGTCGGCCAGCTCGGCGAGTTCCACCTCGTCGAGATCGGTCAACGGGCTGCGGACCGGCCCTGCCGGGCGTCCGATCACTTTCATGCCCGCTTTGATGATGCTCACCGCGTAGCCCGGCTTCCGGTTGCGCAGGTCGCAGTAGGGGATCACGAACTCGTTCAGCGCGGTGCGTACGAATTCGGTGTCGCCGCGGCGCAGCGCCCGGTAGAAGGCGAGCGCGAACTCCGGGACGAAGTTGTAGATCGCCGAGGAGTAGGTGGTGACGCCGAGCGCCAGATACGGCAGCGCGAACATCTCCGCGGTCGGCAGGCCGCCCACGTAGGTGAGCCGGTCGCCGAGGGCGGCGTAGATGCGGGTCATCTGCTCGATGTTCCCGATGCCGTCCTTGAATCCGATGAGGTTCGGGCACCGGTCGGCGAGTTCGGCGACGGCGGCCTCGGTGTAGGCGGCATTGGCCCGCGAGTAGATGATCACGCCGAGATCGGTGGCGGCGCACACCTGCCGGACATGCGCGACCAGCCCCTCTTGGCTCGCCTCGGTCAGATACGGCGGCAACAAGAGGATCCCGTGCGCGCCCGCCCGTTCCGCTGCCCGCGCCATCTCGACCGCGGTGGCGGTGCCGTAACCGGCGGGCGCGATCACCGGCAGTCCTTCGGGCGCTTCCGCGACCGCGGCGGTGACGACCTGCTCCACCTCGGCGGGGGTGAGCGAGAAGAACTCGCCGGTGCCGCCCGCGGCGAACAGACCGGACGCGTCGTAGCCGCCGAGCCAGGCGATGTTCTCCCGGTAGGCGGCCTCGTCGAACGACCCGTCGGCGCGCAGATGGGTGACCGGGAAGGACAACAGTCCGGAGCCGAGCTTCCGGGCGATCTCCTGCGGTGCGGCAGTGGTCATGGGGGCTTCTCCTGTTCGATGGGCCGGCTGAGCCCACCCTAGGAACGACTTATGATTCACGTCCAACACTGTTTGCATATCCATCAATACAAGGTCGGTATCGAATGTTCACCTTCGTGCAGCTCACCCACTTCGTGGCCGTCGCCGAGGAACTGCATTTCGGGCGTGCGGCGGAGCGTCTGCGGATGACGCAACCGCCGCTGAGCAGGCAGATCCAGCTGCTGGAGAAAGAAGTGGGCGCGGAGCTGTTCGATCGCGCCAACCGCACCGTCCGGCTCACCCGGGCGGGTCAGGCCTTCCTGGTGGACGCTCGCCGCCTGCTCCAGCAGGCCGAGCGCGCGACGCTGGCGGTGCGCCGGGTGTCGGCGGGCACCGGCGGGGTGCTGCGGGTGGGCTTCACCGGCGCCAGCGTGCACTCCGGCCTGCCCCTGGTGCTGGCGACCGCGCGCTCACTGCTGCCGGACGTCGACGTGGAGCTGCGCGAACTGGTGACGATGGACCAGGTGGAGGCGCTCTCGGACGGATCACTGGATCTGGGCATGGTGCGCCCACCGATCACCCGCCCCGATCTGACCACGCGGACCTTCGTGCGGGAAGGATTGATCGCCGCGTTGCCCGGCGGTCATCCGCTCGCCGCTTCGGCCGAGCCGCTTCCGGTCACGGCGCTGCACGGCGCGGATATGGTGATGCACGCCCCGGTCGAGGCCCGCTACTTCCACGAATTGGTGACCAGCGTGCTGCACGCCGCTTCGGTGGTGCCGGTGGTCGCCCAGTACATGACCCAGGTGCACAGCATCCTGGCTCTGGTCAACCTGGGCTGGGGCGCGGCGCTGGTGCCCGAATCGGCGGCGGGCATGCGGTTCGACAACGTCCGGTACCGGCCGCTGGCCGAAGTCGACAAGGTAGTGGAGCTCGATCTCGTCTGGCGGCAGGACAACGAGAACCCCGCGCTGGCCCGCTTGTTCTCGGGGCTGGGCCAACGGACGGGCACAGCGTCCGATACCTTTCCTGTATCGATTCATCCGTAATTGGTGTTGGACGGGAATCGTCACTGTTCTCTAAGTTCGGTGCTGTGAGGCGAGTCACTCGCCACGACGATCTTTTCCCACGGCACCGCGGCGCGCGGTGGTGGTTCGACCGAAAGGAGTGGACGATGTCGTTCACTCGGCAGCCGACGGCAGAACTGGATGCGGCCGTATCGAAATTCTTTCGACGCGTCGTTCCGCTGTTCATCGTCATGTTGATCTGCAACCAAATCAACCGAGCGAATATCGGTTACGCCCGCGAATATCTCGAGGCGGACGTCGGCATCGGCGCTGCCGCGTACGGGTTCGGCGCGGGGGTGTTCTTCATCGCCTACGCGCTGTTCGAATTGCCGAGCAACGTGATGATGGAGAAATTCGGCGCCCGCATCTGGCTGACCCGGATCATGGTGAGCTGGGGTCTGATCTCCGCGGCGATGATGTTCGTGCAGAACGCGACGATGTTCTACGTCCTGCGCTTCCTGCTCGGCGCCGCCGAGGCGGGCTTCTTCCCCGCCGTGATCTTCTATCTGGCCAAGTGGCTGCCCAACAGCCACCGCGGCCGCGCCACCGCGCTTTTCGTCGCCGGGTCGTCGATCGCGGCGGCGATCTCCGGGCCGCTGTCCGGACCGTTGCTTTCGCTCGACGGTGGCGCCGGCCTGCACGGCTGGCAGTGGATGTTCGGCATCGAGGGGATGGTGTCGGTAATCGTCGGCTGTATCGCCTTTCTCTTCCTGGATTCCCGGATCGAGGACGCGAAATGGCTGACGGCGGGGGAGCGGAAAGCATTGAGCGAAACCATTGCCGACGAGGAGATCGACAAGGCAGTCAATTCGGGTGTGGCGCACAAAGTGTCGCGCTGGCGGATGCTGGCCGATCCGAAGCTCCTCTTGTTCTGCTGGATCTATTTCGCGATCCAGCTGTCGATCTACGCCAACACCTTCTGGCTGCCCTCGATCATCCGCCGCATCGACGGCGTGAACGACATCACCGTCGGCCTGCTCGCCTCCTTGCCGTGGATCTGTGCCGTGGTCGCCATGTATCTGTCGGCCCGGATCGGTGACCGCACCGGAAACCGGAAGCCGCTGCTGATCATCGCGCTGCTGACCGCGGCGGTCGGCACCTATCTGGCCGCGATCGCCTCGCCGTGGCTCGCGTTGGTGTTCCTGTGCATCGCCGCCATGGGCTTCAAGAGCGCCAGCCCGCTGTTCTGGTCCATCCCGCAGTCGGGTCTGCACCCGTTGGTCCTCGCGCCCGCCATCGCCATCATCAACTCCATCGGCAACCTCGGCGGCTTCGTCGCACCGTACGGCTTCGGGCTGGTCAAGTCGGCCACCGGCGAGGTGACCTGGGGTCTGTACGCGCTGGCCGCCGCCTCGGTGCTCGCCGCCGCCTCGGTGCTGCTGGTGCGCCGTACGCGCACCGCCGAGGGCACCGGTTCCCGCATCGTTTCCGAGGTCGCCGACGATTCCGCGCCGGTCGCCTCCCCGAACGCCCTCGCTACCCCTCTGGAGACTCGGTCATGACATCCTCGCCTCGCACTCCTCGCGTCATCGACATGCGCGTCGTGCCGATCGCGGGCCACGACAGCATGCTGCTCAACCTCAGCGGCGCGCACGCTCCGTACTTCACCCGCAACTTGGTGATCCTCACCGATTCCGAAGGCCGGACCGGGGTGGGGGAGGTGCCCGGCGGCGAACGCATCCGCGCCACGCTCACCGACGCCAGGGAACTGGTGCTCGGCCGGTCCGTCGGCGAGTACCACGCTGTGCTCGGCGACATCCGCCGCACCTTCGCCGCCCGCGATGCGGGCGGGCGCGGCAACCAGACGTTCGATCTGCGAGTCACGGTGCACGCCGTCACCGCGGTGGAATCCGCACTGCTGGACCTGCTCGGGCAGCACCTGGAGGTGCCGGTGGCCGCGCTGCTCGGCGAAGGCGTGCAGCGCACGGAGGTGCCGGTGCTCGGTTACCTGTTCTTCGTCGGCGACCGCACGCGCACGGACCTGCCGTATCGCTCCGGCGCCGACGAGCCCGCCGACGCGGACACCTGGCAGCGGTTGCGGCACGAGGCGGCGCTGACCCCGGACGCGGTGGTCGCGCTGGCCCGTGCCGCGCGGGAGCGCTACGGCTTCCGGGACTTCAAGCTCAAGGGAGGCGTGCTCGCCGGGCGGGAGGAGGCCGCCGCGGTCCGCGCGCTCGCCGAGGAGTTCCCGGACGCCCGCATCACCTTGGACCCCAACGGCGGATGGCTGCTGAGCGAGGCCGTGGAACTGTGCCGCGAACTGACCGGCGTGCTCGCCTATGCCGAAGACCCGGTCGGCCCGGAGGGGGCCTACTCCGGTCGCGAGGTGATGGCCGAGTTCAAACGGGCCACCGGTCTGCCCACCGCCACCAACATGATCGCCACCGACTGGCGCGAACTCGGCCACACCGTCCGCGCGGGCGCGGTCGACATCCCTCTCGCCGATCCCCACTTCTGGACGATGGCAGGCTCGGTCCGGGTGGCCCAGCTCTGCGATGCGTGGGGGTTGACCTGGGGGTCGCATTCGAACAACCACTTCGACGTCTCCTTGGCGATGTTCACTCACGTCGCCGCGGCCGCCCCAGGAACCATCACCGCGATCGACACCCACTGGATCTGGCAGGACGGCCAGCGGATCACCCGCGAGCCCTACCGCATCGCCGACGGCCTGCTCACCTTGCCGTCGCGACCCGGTCTCGGCGTCGACCTCGACGAGGAGCAGGTGGCCGCCGCGAACGAGCTCTATCACCGGGAGGGCTTGGGCGATCGCGACGACGCGGCCACCATGCAGTACCTGGTGCCGGGCTGGCGCTTCGACAGCAAACGCCCGGCGCTGGTGCGCTGACCTCGCTCGACCCATCCGACAGGCCGGCTGGATTCGCTTCGCAGCGTGCCGGCCGGCCCGTCGGCGTTCGTCGAACCCCTTGCTGGACATGTGTTTGGAATCACCGTGGGGAGGCATTACCCGAGCGAAGAAGCTCGACAAGGAGGTTCAGATGTCGACTGGAGCATGGGTGATCATCGTCGTCATCGCCATAGTCGTCCTCGCGGCCCTTGTCGCGTTCCTGGTGGTACCGATGCTGCGCAGGCAGCGACTACGCCGCAGGTTCGGACCCGAGTACGACCGGACGGTCCAGGAACGTGATGACCGCAAGACCGCCGAGCGGGAACTCGCCGAACGCGAACGCAGGCATGCGCAGTTGCGCTTACGCGAACTGTCGGAGGACGAGAAGCGGGTCTATTCCACCCGTTGGGTAGAGGTGCAGGAACGATTCATCGATGACCCCGCCGGGGCATTGACCGAAGCCGACCGCCTCGTCACCACGATCATGGCCGAGCGCGGCTATCCCACGGAGAACTACGAGCAGCAACTGGCGGATCTTTCCGTCGAGCATGCCGAGCCGTTGGGCCACTATCGCGCGGCGCACGACATCGCCACCCGCCCGGCGGGCAGCGCGGTGTCCACCGAGGACCGTCGCTCGGCGATCGTGCACTACCGGGAACTGTTTCAGGACTTGGTCGGCGTGTCCGGCCAAGAGAACAAGGACGTGAAGTAATGAGCACCGAGTCCGAGCGGCGGACCTACACCACTGACGCACAACGTGATTCGGCGAAGGCGGGCGAGACCCGCGCCGAGTCCGGATACGACCGGGCCGCCGAAACCGGCCGTGGTCCCGAAGTCGAGCCCGGCGCGGCCCGGCACGACGCCGAGCGTACGGCGAACCCGGAGTCGGTCGATCCGGCCGGGCGCGCACCGGCCACTGAGGAGACGCCCGTTCACGAGGTCGGCGAATCCGAACCCCTCGGCGAGCACGCTTCGGCAGGGCCGCGCGCGACAGGCGCCGAACGCCCCGACCACGTCGGCGACTCCGGGCACAGCGGCGTCGCGACGTCGGAGCAAGCGGTTCCCGCCGGCCCGGCGACCGGCTCCGGTGTCACCCCGTCCGCCGCCGCGGCGGAAGAGCAGCCTGTGCCGCTGTTCGCCGAAACCGATCGCGATCGCCTGCGCACGCAGTGGCGGGAGGTTCAGGTCACCTTCGTCGACAGCCCGCGCGACGCCGTCCACCGGGCGGACGAACTGCTCGACGACATCATCCACCAGCTGACCACCACCTACGAGCAGCGCAAACGCGAACTCGACGAGCGGCGCGGCGACACGTCCGACACCGAAGGTCTCCGGCAGGCGCTGCGCGGGTACCGGTCGTTCTTCGACCAGCTGCTCTCGATCGGCGGCTAGCCGCGGAAGTTGTCGTCCATGAGCGTCTTTCGAACGGCCGCCGGAACGGTCGATCAAGCGGCGAACTGGGTCGCGCGGCAGGTGAAGGCGCGGGTTCCCACCGCCGACCCCGCCGATCGCGACCCCGGGTTCATCGCCGACACCATGGACATCGGCTGGCTTCTGGTCCGCCTCTATTTCCGGGCGGAGGTCCGCGGCCTGGAACGAATACCCCCGGAGGGGCCGGTGTTGCTGGTCAGCAACCACTCCGGGGGAAACGTGTCGCCGGAGGTCATGGTGACCACCCTGGCATTCGTCCGCCGTTTCGGCCCGGACCGGCCGTTCTTCCAGCTCGCCCACGACATGGTGATGGCCTACCCGGTGATCGGCTCGTTGCTGCGCCGCTTCGGCACGGTGAGCGCCGATCCGGGCAACGCCACGCAAGCGTTGCGCGCCGGCGCTGCGGTGCTGGTCTATCCCGGCGGTGACTGGGAGGTGCACCGCCCGACCTGGGAGGAGGATCGCGTCGATTTCGCCGGGCGCACCGGTTTCCTCCGCCTGGCCTGGAAGGAGCGGGTGCCGATCGTGCCGGTGGTGAACATCGGTGCGCAGCAGACCCAGCTGGTACTCACCCGTGGGGACCGGATCGCCCGCCTGCTGCGGCTGGACCGGATGCTGCGCCTGAAGGTGTTCCCGATCTCGATCGCCCTTCCCTGGGGACTGGACATCGGTGACCTCGCGGGACATCTGCCCCTGCCCAGCAAGATCATCGTCGAGTTCCTGGACCCGATCGATCTGCGGGCCGAATTCGATGCCGAACTCGATGTCGAGGCGGCCTACGAGCACGTCACCGGAATAATGCAGGGCGCGCTGAGCAGGCTGGACGAGGAACGCGACCTGCCGATCGTCGGGTGACCACGGGTGGCGGGGCAATTCCGGCCGCTACTCCGGATTTTCATGGTACCGTTCGTAACATATATCCCTTTCGTGTGATGGAGGTCTCCCATGCGCGATGCGGCGCATGAAACGGTCGCATGGTTCGCCGCGCCGGGCGCAGAGGGCGGCGGAGCGGCGCTGGACCAAGTGGCGATCATGACCGGCGCCGCCGGGCTCGTCGCCCTCGTGTTGCTGTGGGTCGGCTATTTGCATCGCACCCGGCGGATCACCTGGCTGCAGCGGCTCGCCGACCGCCTCGGGCGGCTGTTCAACCGCCCCGGCTGGGTGGCCCTGCCGCTCGCGATGTTCCTCGCGACAATCCTGACCGCCCTGTTGGGCTTCATCTGGGACGTCAGCCTGCACGTGGGCAACGGCCGGGACAACGGGCCGCTGGCCAATCCGGCGCACTACTTCATCCTGGCGGGCTTGTTCTTCTTGTTCACCGCGGGGATGTCGGCCATCGTGCTGCCACTGGACGAAAAGCCCGGCGCCGCGGCGGTGCGCATCACCCGCGGCTGGTACGCACCCGTCGGCGGCATCCTCATCGCGGGATCCGGCCTCTACGCTCTGATCGGCTTCCCGCTCGATGACGTCTGGCATCGGCTGTTCGGTCAGGACGTCACGCTCTGGGGGCCGACGCATCTGATGCTCATCGGCGGCGCCGGCCTGTCGCTGGTCGGTGTGCTGCTGCTCGAGTTCGAGGGCAGGCACAGCCGACCCGACCCGGACCGAGCCGACGGCAGACTGATGTGGCTGTTGCGGTCCTTCGCCTTCGGCGGCCTGCTCATCGGACTGTCGGTCTTCCAGGTGGAATACGACTTCGGAGTGCAGCAGTTCCGGCTCGTCCTGCAGCCGATGCTGATCGCCGCCGCGGCCTCCGTCTCCCTGGTCGCCGCTCGCGCCAGCCTGGGGCCGTTGAGCACCCTGGTGGTGGTGGGCTTCGCCGCCGCGGTCCGTGCGGTGGTGGCGGTGCTGGTCGGCGGCCCGATCATCGACGCGCCACGCAATGTCTTCCCGCTCTACCTGGGCTGCGCGATCGTGGTGGAACTGCTCGCGCTGCTGCCGCTCACCCGTCGACCCATCTGGTGGGGCGCGGTGTGCGGACTCGCGATCGCGACGGTCGGGCTGTGGCTCGAATCCCTCTGGGTTCGTGCGATGTTCGTCAATCCGTGGCCTGCGGCGATGTGGCCTGAACTGCTCGCGATGGCCGTCCCCACCGGTATCGCGGGCGGTGTCGTCGGCGCGCTGCTGGCCATGACGCTGCGCGGCGAACCGCTGCCGCGTCCGCCGGTGCGGCGCGGCTTGATGGTCGCCGCGGTCCTCGTCGTGGCGGCCACGACCGCCAACGGGCTGCTGATCGATGTTCCGGAGCAGGCCACCGCGACGGTCACGCTGCGCGACGCCGAGCCGGGGCCGGACGGCCGGATGGTGCTGGCGGACGTCCGCGTCACGCCCGCCGATCTCGTCGGCTCCGACCCCGAATGGATGCAGATCTTGTCCTGGCAGGGCGGAATCGGCTCCGACAGTCCGGGCCGGGGTCTGGTCGTCGACCACTTGCAGCGAGTGGGTCCCGGGCACTACGTCTCCACCGAACCCGTCCCGGCTCATGGCTCGTGGAAGACCGTCCTGCGTATGCAGGACGGGCGCGTCCTGACCGCAGCGCCGATCTTCATGGCCGCCGACCCCGGCATCGGTGTGGAAGAGGTCCCCGCACTCGCCTCGTTCACCCGCCCGTTCATCGGCGAGATCTCCGTGCTGCAGCGGGAACGCTCGTTCGATTACCCGTCCTGGCTGTTCGGCGCGGCATCGCTGGTCGTACTGGTGTGCAGCCTCGTCCTCGTCGGGGCGCTGTCCTGGGGCGCGGCGCGGATCAACGATCGGTATCCACGTGTGAGCCGTAGGACCGAGGCGGAACCGGCGGTTTCGCGATGACCCGAGGCGCCGACGGCGTGGACGTGCTGGCCGATCATTCGATCCTGCTCGCTATACCGGCATTCCTGCCCGCCCTGGTCGTGGTCGCTGTCGTCGTTGTCGTCGCTCTGCGTGATCGTCGCGCCGAGGAGCGCGATCGGGCACCCGGTTCGCCGTCCGAGCACGGCGCGGAGAAGGAGGAATGATGGCGTCCGTGCGCCGCTGGGGCGCGCTCGTGCTGTTGAGTGGTCTGCTCGTGACCGGCTGCGCTGCCTCCGATCCCGCTACCGCCCCGTCGACGAGCGTGACGGCCGGAGACTCGGACGCGCTCGTCGTCACCGTGCGGATCGCCGCAGGCTCGGTGACCCCGGCCGACGCCCGTCTGGAGACACGGGTGGGACGACCGATCGAGGTCGTTGTCGACAGCGACACCGATGACGAACTGCATGTCCATGCCGCGCCCGAGCACACCTTCGCGATCACCCCGGGCGCCGGCCAGCGGTTCCGTTTCGCCGTGGACGTGCCAGGGCGGGTGGAGATCGAACTGCACCACGCCCGGCGCACGGTGGCGACGCTGCTCGTGCGCGGATGACGGTTCTCGCCCACGGCATCGGCGGCGCCACCGACCTGCCGATTCCTCTGTCGTTCGCGCTCGTCGGCGCAGCCTGGGCCTTGACGTTCTCGTTCGCGGTGCTGGTGCTGGCCTGGCGTGAACCGCGGCTGGAGCCACGATCACCGGGATACGCGCTCCCGGCGCCGGTGCGGGCCGTCGTGGACGCCAGGGTGGTCCGGGCCGCGATTTCGGCGATCAGCGTGGCCGTCACCATCGCCGTCGTCGTGATCGGCCTCTTCGGTCCTTCCGACCCGGCGCGCAATCCCGTTCCCGGCGTCGTCTACATCTTCCTGTGGGTCGGAGTCATGGTCGCCTCACTGGTCGCCGGACCCGTCTGGCGGGTGTTGTCCCCGGTGCGGGCGGTGCATCGCGCCGTCTGTCTGGTGTGGCGGCGTCAGCCCAGCCACGGTTGGATCCGTTATCGCAGTTCTTGGGGGCAGTGGCCCGCGGTGCTGGGCCTGTTCTCGTTCGTATGGCTCGAACTCGCCTATCCGGAACCGGGTTCGGTCGCCGCGGTGACCACCTGGTTCGTGGCATACCTCGTCGTGAACACGACCGGACTGCTCGTGTGCGGCAGCATATGGGCCGAGCGCGCCGACCCGCTCGAGGTGTACAGCAGTCTGCTGGGCAGGCTGAGCCCGTTCGGACGTCGCGATACCGGCGAACTCGTGCTGCGATCGCCGTTGAACAACCTGGCGGGCACTCCCGCCCGGATCGGCGGGGTGGCCGTGGCCGCCACTCTGCTCGGCTCGACCGCGTTCGACAGCTTCACCACGTTTCCTTCATGGCGCGGGCTGCTGGCCGACGCCGGGAGCAGCGGATCCGACGTCCTTCCCGCCCTGCTGAACACGGTGGGATTGCTGGGCTTCATCGTCGTCGTCGGGGGCGTCTTCCGCACCGCCGCCCGGGCGACCGGCGGCCTGCCCGAAGCCGAGCGCAGACGTCTTCCGGCTCGCCTCGCGCACAGCCTGACTCCGATCGTCGCTGGTTATCTGATCGCCCACTACCTCACGTTCTTGGTCGAGAAAGGCCAGGCCACGGCGCTCCTGCTCGCCGATCCGCTCGGGCGGGGATGGAATCTCGCCGGTCTCGCCGACCGCGATGTCGCCTACATTCTGTCCACCCACCCCGCGGCACTGGGGACGATCAAGGTGCTGGCCGTGGTGATCGGGCACATCCTCGGCGTCGCCGCCGCGCACGACCGCTGCCTGCGACTGCTGCCGCCGGCACATCGGGTCACCGGCCAACTGGCTTTGATGCTGACCATGGTCGGTTTCACCTTCACCGGCCTCTACCTGCTGTTCGAGTCCTGAGGGGCCTGGCCAGTCAAGGCGACCAGTGCCTCGATGACGTCGAGCAAGCGCCAACGCCGCGTTCGCGCTGTGCAGATTGCGGGCACAGTGGATGCCGCCGCTCGGCTCTGCGGATCGGCGGCGGATACAGTCCAGATCGATAGGGATCGCAGGAGGGTACCGCTGATGTCCGTGAACATTCATCTCTCGCTGTACGTCGAAAAGCTCTCCTCTCCAGCGGAGGCCGACGCCATCGAGGTGGCGGTGGAAAAGGTGTTGAAGGAGCACGGGATCGACCCGTGGACGGTGGTCAGCGTCTTTCACAACCCGCCCTGGGTGAAGGCAACCAGCGAGAACGGCCCGATCATCGTCCGCGGGTTCGGCGAGTGGAGCAAGATCTTCGAACGCGACGTCACAAATGTCATTCGCGATATTGCGCCTGAAGCGGACATCGATCTCGAATGGGGTTATCCGGACGGGGACTGACCTGCTGGTTGAGCTTGCTGCGCCAACTCGGCTTCGAATTCGGATCGACTTGTGATCTCTTCCAAGATGGCGATGGGTTATCTCGGTGACTCCGGCGGGGCGGCCGCGCAGCCGATATCGGCACCACGCCGTTGTTGTTCAGAGCCTGCATGAGGGCGGTGATCGAACCGGGGTCCAGTTTCGACGGAGGTGGCGGGTTCGGCGTAATGGCGTCAGCGTTGCCCTGGGGTGGCGGTAGCGAGTCTCCGTCGGCTGGACAAGGGTCGCCGGGATCGCCACCATCCAGCAGACGACGTCCAGCAGCGAGAAGGACGGGACGCCGAAATCGTTGAGAATGTTGGTGATCGGCGCCGCCGTGTGTAGGAACCAACGCGGAATGCTCGCCGAGTTCGCGATCAACCATTTGCCTGTAGTCACCACCGCTGGCGCTTCGCGCGAAAACGCCGAGGTGCTTATCCGGCCACATCCGCACGGTGCCCCCGTGCTTCGATCCGCGGGCAATCGATGGAGTTCGACGAGCGCAACGTCGAGGTCGGCTACTGCGACGAGTCCGAAGGCGATCGTCGCCGAGCGTCTCCTCGGGACAGGTGGAGAACCGTAGTTGCGGCCATACGTAGTGCAGGCACTCCGGCTACCGATGTGTCTTTTCTACCTATCCCGGAATCCTCGGTTTGTCGGTGGTCGGCGGCTACGCCCAGCGGGATCGAGGGGTTCTCGCCGGGTGTGATCGCCAACTGCGCCGCGGAACGCGCGGTGATGCCGGCGAAAAGACCCGGTCGGCACTCCATCGCCGGGTTCGGACGTTCGAAGGCCGGCCTTCGCGCTCGAGGGAGACCGGTGGAAAGGGTTGCCGTCGGTCGAGGCAGACGCTTGTCTGAGCCGGCCGACATGAACAGAAACGGTGTCTGCGATGACCGACGTACTGCCCCTTGCCTACGGGTACCTGCGCGACGATTTGCTCGGCGAACGCGACGCGGCAGAAGACACATTACGCGCTGCCGCGAACGCGCTCGGCTACGAGCTGGGAACGGTGTTCCACGAGCCACGGTGCGGGAGCGAGGGGCTGCCGCCGGCGTTCGTCGATCTGCTCGCCGAATGTCGGCGGGCAGCCGCGGAGGCGGTGATCACACCGCAGGGCCATCTGTCGGAGACAGTATTCCGAACCGTCTTGCAGTCGGCCCTGACAGCGCGTGGCGAGTTGGTCGTACACGAGGTCGGCTCCTGATGTCGAACGGACCCGACAGGATCTGCCGCCCCGCTTCGGCGGGGTCCACCTGCCCGTCGCCCGCCGCGCCCGCAGCGGCGAAGCCCACCCCCGCCGCAGGTTCGAAAGCCACGCTGCGCTCATACCCCGAATTCACATCGTCGGATTCCGGTCCGGACCCGGGTCGGTGCCTGACTCCCGCCGATTGGAGAGCGGTGGCCGGTTGGCTCGATCCGGGCCGCACTCCGCTCGAGGGTTGGATGGGGGCGGAGTGACCGGTTCCGCGTGCTTCCGTATCACCGCTCGACGGTATTGAAGATCGAAATACGAAGGTGAGCGAGTCGCAGATATGCGAGTAGAGGAAGCGAGGGACGTCCGCGTATTCAGCTGGAGTGCTATTGGCGCCACTCGTCGCCGGTTGGGCGCCCGCAATGGCTGAGTCAGGGATCCCACCGGCGTCGGGTTCGGTCTGGCCGGTCGGTCATGCTGTGGCGTTGCTGCGAGATCCGCTGGCGTTTTTGTCGTCTCTGGCCGATGCCGGCGATGAACTCGTGAAGATACGAATCGGTCCTGGGGCCGCGGTCGTGGTCTGTGACCCGGACATTGCCGATCGAGTCCTTCGTGACGATCGTACTTTCGACAAGGGTGGCCCATTATTCGACATAGCGCGAAAAGTGGTGGGTGACAACGTGATAACCTGCCCGCACAGTATGCATCGTCGGCAGCGACATTTGATCCAGCCGACGTTCAGTCGCTCCCGGCTCGAAAACTACGGCCGAGCGATGACGGCCGAGGCCGATGCCATGACCGCTGCTTGGAGCGACGGTCAGGTCGTGGATATGTTGGCCGAGGCATTGCGCCTGGCTACTCAAACGGTGATGGCGACTATGTTCTCCGGTGCGCTCGCGCCGCACGTCCGCGATCGGGCATTGGACGATGTCGCGGTTATCGTCAACGGGCTGTACCGACAGATGCTGTCGCCGCCACTGCTGAATCGGCTACCGACTCCCGGGAATCGCCGGTATGGGCGAGCGCACGCAAGTCTCCGCGAGTTGATGACGGCAATCGTCGCCGAACGGCGGATCGATGACACCGACCACGGGGACCTGATTTCGGCCATGCTCGCGGCCCGAGTCCCCACCGAGACGACCACAACCACCCGCATCAGCGTCGGCATGACCGACAGCCAGATCTGCGATCAGCTCATGTCCTTCTTCATCGCCGGATCAGAGACCACCGCCAGCGCGCTGGCCTGGGCATTACATCTGCTCGTGGCTCATCCCGACATCGAGGAACGTCTGCACAAGGAAACGGACCGGGTGCTCCACGGGGCTCCGGCTCGCTACCGGGACCTGCCCGACCTGCCGCTGACGGGGCACATCATCGCCGAAGCATTACGGCTCTATCCCCCCGGCTGGTTGTTCACCAGAACAGTCACGGCCGATACGCGACTGGGCAGCTACGACCTTCCCGCCGGAACCTCTCTGGTGTACAGCCCTTACCTCCTGCACCGGCGCAACGATCTCTATCAGCACCCGAATCGCTTCGATCCCGACCGATGGGACACCACGCAGCCGCCGGTCCCGCGGAAGGCGTTCATGGCATTCGGCGCCGGACCGCGGCGATGCGTCGGCGAGGCCTTCGCTCTCACCGAACTGTCCCTGGCACTGGCCACGATCGCCAGTCGGTGGCGGATACGCCATCGCGTCGGCAAACGGGTCCGTCCTGCGGTGGCGATGGCCCTGCATCCTCGCGAACTGCGGATACGTATCCAGTCAGCCAGTCGGGGCGTTGCTCGGCCGTCAGCAGAAGGTGACCGATGAAAGTTCCCGAACAGCCTGCTCTGCCCGGGATCTTCTGCCCGATCGAATCGAACATCCATCCCGCAGTCGGCACGATGGAAAACCGGTCGATCGGTTGGTTGAGGGCCGGCGGGTTCCTCGATGATCCCCACCAGGGACGCGCACTGGTCGCGACCAGATCGGCCGAGTTCATGGCGAGGATGGCACCCCACGGCTGCGTCGATCGACTGCAGATCGCTTCGGACTGGGCCTACTGGGGGTTCGCGTTCGACGATCGCTTCGACCGTGGTCCGCTGTCGAAGGATCTCGGTGGGTTCGTGTCCTATGCCAACAAGCTCGTGCGCGTGCTGGAGGCGCCCGGCTCGGAATTGGCGCAGGCAGACCCGCTCGTGCGAGGGCTCATCGATATCTCGACACGGTTCGCCGGCCGTGTGACACCGGTTCAGCATCGTCGATGGATCCAGGCCCACCGTGCCTGGCTGTTCGGAGTCTGCGCCGAGATGAGTACGACCACGACGCCGAGCGTCGACGAGTATCTCGCCATCCGGATCAACAACGCGGCAGGCGAGGTCGTCACCGTCATCACAGAACTGGTGAACGAGTACGAACCTCCCGCGGCAGAGTTGGAGCTGCCTCGGGTCCGGGCACTGACCGAGATGACACGTGTGCTCGCGGCACTGGACAACGACCTACACTCCCACCCCAAGACAGTGGCTTTGAACGAAAGCAACCAATACAACCTGCTGACGGTGATCGCAGCGCGCCATGCCTGCGGGCCGGACGAGACCATCGCCCGAGCCGTGCGGTTGCGCGACCGGATCATGTGCCGGTTCCTCCTCGCCGGAGCACAGACCCGCGGGCTGAGCAGAGACACCCGTCACTATCTCCACGGTCTACGGCACGTGATCCGCGGAAACCTCGATTGGGCGCTCGACGTGGAACGGTACAAAGTAGACGGTCGAACCGTGGCGGACCGTTTCACCATCAACGATTCACCTACCGATTCATCAGCCGAAGCCCCAGGAATGTCATCGATCAACTGGTGGTGGCAGGTATGACGCGAGGCGATTCGTGCAGGGCGTCCATGCGGCAGCGCGTCCGCGCGAGCTGACCGGATGTGCAGAAAGTAGATGTTCTCGCCATCGATCTCAGTGGTGAACTGCGGGTAGGCGTTCAAGCGATGGCCGGATCCGGCGGTGGCCAGATGGCTTCGCCACCGAGCGTGACGCGGACTTTCGCCGGGGATCAGAGACGAGGATTCGAACGGCCGCGCTGTGGCCTGCGCGCGGCTTCGGCGCTCACGTGGGCTTGTCGATCGGCCGGTACGAAAGAGCGGATAGCTGCTCGGGAGCTGATCATCAATTTGTGAAGTACAGCGGCCATTTGCGCGTCGACAGTCTTGTAGGAACTGCCGCGTCGGGCAGCGATGGCCGTGTTGGTCCACCCCGCCGCGGCGAGTACGGCGACCTCCTGCTCGGCCTCCGACAGCTGGGGCCACGGTGAGGGGCGGCTACGCCGGACCGGATGCTCGACGGGCAGCTTGTCCATGGACAGGCTCCCCAGTGCCAGTTGCGCCACTTCGTCCAACTCCGGCCGCAACAGGGCACCCTCTCGTTCGGCCTCCGCGAAGGCGTCGTCCCCCAATATCTTCCGGGCGGTGTCTGCGGCGAGTTCGGTCTCGGTGGCGAACGGGCCGAGGTGGGCGATATCCACGCCTAGCCCTGCACGAAGCGTGGCCCCGCCGCCGAGCAGGCGTGCGATATCACGCGCCTGTGCCGTCACGGCTGCGGACGGTTCATCGCCGACGGCGCCGACCATGCGAGCCAGGGTCCATGCCAGCATGTGCACGGCCCATACCGCGCCCCACCGGTCGCGCATCGCGAGCTGTTCCGATAATGTCGCGCGTCCCAGGGCAAGCGCCTCGTCCATGTCGCCGTGCTTACTCGCCGCGATCACCCATGCCAGCTTCGCCCAGCAGATCGCCCATTGGGCCCCCGAACGCTCGGCATTGCCGAGGTGGACGCGGCAAGTTTCCAACGCTTGTTCGGCTGTGCCGAAGAACGCGGCGGCCAGCGCTTCGAACAATTCGCTCATCGCGGCACCGCCCCCGTCACTCTCGGCGGCGAAACGCGCCCGCGCCCGGGCCAGGACGTCGATCGCCCGCGTATCGCAGCGAATCAGCATCAATTCCGCACCTCGGGCGAATTCGACCGCAGCGGGGAGCCCGAGGTCCACGTCGGGTTCCTCGCGCCAGCGCAATCGGTCTGCGCCGCCGGGCACGCAGCGGGCGACGCATTCGTCGAGCAGGTGTTCGGCATCATGGTGCACCCCCTGGCACATACTGATCCAGGCAATCAGTGACATCGCCACGACCTGCAGCGGTACCGGCTCGGGATCGAGGTCCCGGGTTGCCGCGAGCGCGCGCTCAGCCCACCGGCGCGGTTCCCGCAGTGAGCCGGTAAAGAACGGTATGCGCAAGGCGATCAGCCCGGCGGCGATCTCGAGTCCGACCGCCGCCTCGCCCGGCGTGGCGATACTGCTCTCCATGGCCGACAGCAGGTTGTCCCAAGCGGCCCGCGCCCAATCGAGCAGCGCCTGCTCGTCGGGCCCGAACCAACCGGCACGGGCCGCAGCCACCTTGTCGCGGTAGTAGCGGCGGTGCCTGCGCGCCAGCCGCTCGGCTTCCGCACCGTGGTCCCGGAGGCGTTGCTGGGCGAAGAGGCGAATGGTTTCGGCCATCGAATAACGCACCGTGGTCTCGGTCAAGTGGATCGAGACCAAGGACTGATCCACCAACCGGACCAGCAGGCCTTCGATCTCGGCCCGGGCCAATCCGTCCGCACGGCCGGGTTCGTCGTCGGCGCAGACCGCTTCGATGGCTTCCAACTCGGCGCCGACATCCTGTCCGGCCGCGTCGGGGCTGTCGCTGCCGATGTCGTACCCGGCCGCGAACACCGACAGGCGGTCGAACAGCAGCCGTTCCTTGTCCCGGCAGAGGTCATAGGACCAAGCGATGACATCGCGGATGCCACGATGCCGGACGTCCGCTCCGACTCTGGGTCCGTTCTGCCACTGCAAGCGCCGGTCGCCCGCCGCACCGCTGAGGTCACGCAGAATCAGGGGCAGCGGCTGACGGGACAGTCGGGCGGCCGCCAGCCGGATATAGAGCGGGTGATTGTGTACATGCCGGCAGATCGCTGAGGCCAGGTCCTTTTCCTCGTCGGCGAGGGTATGCCCGACAAGGTCGGCGCGGGAGCGGAATAAAGCAAGCGCCTGTTCATGCGATAGCGCGGGCACCGGCACCAGTTGCTCGTCGACCCACCCGATCGCCTCGCGGCTGGTGGCCAGCACGGTGAGCCCGGGTACCGCGTCGAGTAGGCCGGCTATCACAGCGCCCGCGCCGTCGAGCACATGTTCGCAGTTGTCCATGACCAGGATCGTCTGCACATTCCGCCCGGCTGCGTCGCGGCGGCGCAGCGTGTCCAGTACGGCGTCCCATGCCGACCTTCCGGAGAAATCGGCCTCGATCACCGAGCCCGCGATCTGTTCCTCCACTGCTGTCGCCTCCGCGCCCCGAGGCAGTACTGCCAGCCGTACCCAGTGCACCGGGACGCGCCGCGCCCGTTGGAAGCGCTGCACAGCCTCGGTCGCCAATCGGGTCTTTCCGATGCCACCCGCACCGATCAACGTCACCAGGCGAGTACCGCCCAGCAACGCCAGCCCGATTCTCTCCAGCTCCCGATCGCGGCCCACGAAATCGTTGGCCGCCGCCGGCGGCAATCCGCTGACAGAAGTTCGTCCTGCCGACACACAGGCAGCCTAGCGGAACCAGGAATCGACGGTCCCGGGTGAGAATACGATTCCGGTACGGACGCTGGGTGTAGCGCGATCGTCGTCCCTTGTCCTGGGGAACCGGCGCTTTGGTGGCCGCCGTGCGGCCGGGCAGCAGCCCCTGGCGTGAGGTGTCAGAACGGTGGTAGAGCGCCTGGCGGGTTGCGAGTTCGCTACGGAAAGGTGTTCTACCTGCTGTTCGAGTCCTGAGGGTTCTGCGGGATCCGCTGCGGCGCAGCGCAATCCGTGCCGAAATCTGCTGGACGGAATGACAGCGGCCGGAACAATACGGCGCTCGGAGGTGGTGTCGGTTCTATGGGTGATCGGATCGGCGCCAGGGGCGTAACTCGATGAGCGAGCGCGAGCGAGCCGGTACGACGGAGCTGATCTGCAAGGAGGCCGACTCGGCCAGTTCGCGCAGCTGGTCGAGGGTGCGTTCCCGGCCACGGACGTAGCAGAGCATTCGCAGGTCTCCCTCGGTGTCGAGTGCGTTTCCGTCGACAGCGCCGATGTGGTCGAGGACCAGTACCCTTCCGGTCTCCGCGGCCGCCTCGGCGCAGCATCGCAAGATCCGGGCGGCAGCGTCGTCGTCCCAGTCGTGCAGGATGCCCGAGAGCAGATAGCCACCCGCTCCCGCGGGAAGGGGATCGAAAAAGCTGCCGACCTGCGCGCGGGCTCGATGGGCCAGCCCGGCGGAGGCGATGGCCTGTTCGGCGCGTGCCACCGGGCCGGGCAGATCGAGGACTGTCCCACGCAGTTCGCCATGGGCGCGCAGGATGGCGATCAGCAAGTCGGCGGCGCCGCCACCCACGTCGACGAGGTGACCGAGCGCGCCCCATGGGTAGGCCGCGGCCACCACGGGCGCGTCCTCCACCAGGCGGGCCCCCATCAGCGCGTCGAACGACGCGCCCCGCACGGAGTCCGCCGACAGATCGTCCCAGAACGTCCGGCCGAACTGGCGCGGGAAAGCGGGCTCACCGGTGCGAACGGTGTGCAACAGCTGGACGAAGCATAGATCGGCGCGGCCGATGGCGCCGTCGAGATCGATCCAGCGTCGCACTCCTTCCGGATCATCGTCGCGCAGGCGCTCACCCAACGCCGTCAAGCCGTACTTGCCGGTGCTCGCACGAAACAGCACTCCGGCGGTCACCAGATGGTCGAGGAGGCGGCCCAGCGCGTCCCGGTCCGCATCCACCGCCGCGGCCAGCGCACCCGTGGTCTGTCTCCCCGCGGCGATGTGGTCGGCGAGCCGCAACGTCGCCGCCACCCGGATCGCCATCGGGGTCACGAGGTCGGCTGCAGCCCACAGCGCCCCACCCCATTCGACCGACTCCTCCGCCATGGCGTCTCCTCGCTCGACGACAGCTGGTCCTGACTGGGCTTCGCGGTCAGCGCAACGGCACTTGCCAGCACAGCCTGGTGCCCGCGGGGCTCCCGTCCGGCCCGGTAGCGGCAGCGACGGTGAAGGTTCCCGCCGCCTGTTCGGCACGCCGGGCCAGATTCGTCAGACCGCTCGGGGTGATGTCGGTGGGCACACCGCATCCGTCGTCTTCCACGACGACGGTGAGATCATCGGCCACCGTGACGTCGATCGAGACGGCCTCGGCGCCGGAGTGGCGCACGGCGTTGCTGACCGCTTCGCGGACGACGGCTTCGGCGTGGTCGGCCAGTTCCGGTTCGATCACCGAGAGCGGTCCGCTGATGCGCACGGAGGTGCGGATGTCGCTGGGAGCGGTTTGCTGACGGATGGCTTCCTCGATGCGTCGGCGTACTCCCGTGCTGTGGCCGTCGCCGCCGTGCAGGTCGAAGATCGAGGTCCGGATCTCCTGGACGACATCTTGCAGGTCGTTGATCGCTTCGGTGACGCGTTCGCGCACTTCGGGGACGCGGGTGCGGGGGACGGCGCCCTGCAGGCTCAGCCCGACGGCGAACAGGCGCTGGATGACGTGGTCGTGCAGGTCGCGGGCGATGCGGTCGCGGTCGGAGAGGATGTCCAGTTCCCGCATGCGCCGTTGCGCGTCGGCCAGCTGCATCGCCAGCGCCGCCTGGTCGGTGAAGGCGGCGGTCAACGCGAGGATCTCGTCGTCGTAGGGAGCCGACTCGGTCGCGCGCAACGCCACCAGCACGCCCACGGTCGAGTCGGAGGTCCGCATCGGCAGCACAAGGGCGGGCCCGGCATCGGGGAAGATCTTGCCGAGATCGGCGCGGCGCGCGTCGTCCACCCGCTGGGGCGAACGCTGCCGGAAAGCCTGGCCGATCGTGGTATCGCCCAACGGGAGCTGGAGCAGCCCTTGGTCATGCGGAGCGCCCGCGGCGTGCGTGACCAGCAGTTCGGTGATCTCTTCGGGCGGGCTCTCGGGATCCGGGACGACCGCGAGCAAGGTCCGCTCGGACCCGGTGAGCCGCTGAGTGGCCTCGACCAGGTGGGTCAGGACGCGGCCGGAGGCGGTGCCTGCGAGGAATTCGGTGGTGATGTCGCGAGTGGCTTCGATCCAGGCCTGGCGGGTGCGGGCGGATTCGTAGAGGTGGGCGTTGTCGATGGCGATGCCGGCAGCGGCGGCCAGGGCGCGCACGATGACTTCGTCGTCCTCGGTGAACGGCTGCCCGCCTGCTTTCTCGGTGAGATACAGGTTGCCGAAGACCTCGTCGCGGATACGGACGGGCACGCCGAGGAAGGTTCGCATCGGTGGGTGATGAGCGGGGAATCCGACCGAGGAGGGGTGATCGGCGAGGTTGTCGAGCCGGATCGGTTTGGGCTGGCTGAACAACAACCCGAGCACGCCGTGGCCTTGGGGCAGGTCCCCGATCTGCTCGCGGGTGGGTTCGTCGATGCCCTCGTAGATGAATTGGGTGAGCTGCTGGTCGTGGCCCCGCACGCCGAGGGCGCCGTAGCGGGCGTCGACCAGGGAGATCGCGGTGTGCACGATGGTGCGCAGGGTGCGGTCCAGGTCGAGGCCGGAGGTGACGGTGAGCATGGCCTCGATCAGGCCGTCCATCCGGTCGCGGGCGTCGATGATCTGCTCGATGCGATCCTTGACCTCGCCGAGCAGTTCGCGCAGCCGCAATTGCGAGAGCGTATCGCGCACGGAATAGGCATCGGCCGACGCGTAATCAGTCGTCTCCGCTGCTACCGGAACGTCGTCAGCGCGACTGCTCGCCATGGGTCCAGAATATTTCACCTGGTTCCGGAAATGAACGCCGGCGGGAAGCGGAAGAATACGCGGCGTTTCTCGGCATCGAAGTGGCCCGGAACAAAACACGGACCGGTCCGGCCCCGCGCGAAATCGTCCCGACCGTGGCCGACGGTCAGAAGTCGAGGGTGGAGCCGGACGGCCGGGACCGCAGTTTGGACGCGTAGACCGCAGCCTGTGTGCGCCGCTCCAGGCCGAGCTTGGCCAGCAGGCGGGATACGTAGTTCTTCACCGTCTTCTCGGCGAGGAACATGCGCTGAGCGATCTGGCGGTTGGTCAGTCCTTCGCCGAGCAGGTCGAGAAGTTTGCGTTCCTGGTCGGTGAGCGCGGCCAGCGGCCCGTCGTGGTGGGTGTTGGCACGCAACCGCTGCATCAAGGCGGCGGCTGCGCGGTTGTCCAGCAGCGAACGCCCTGCGCCGACCTCCTTGATGGCTTCGGCCAGCTCCATGCCCTTGATGTCCTTGACCACATAGCCGCTGGCTCCGGCGAGGATCGCGTCCAGCATCGCCTGTTCGTCGGTGAACGAGGTGAGAATCAGGCAGCGCAGATCATCGAGCCTGGACAGCAGTTCCCGGCACAATTCGATGCCGTTGCCGTCGGGCAGGCGCACGTCGAGAACGGCGACGTCCGGTCGGAGCGCGGGGATGCGGGCGAGGGCTTGGGCGACATTCCCGGCTTCGCCGACCACGGAGAGTTCCGGGTCGCCGGAGAGCAGGTCGGCGAGGCCGCGGCGGACGATCTCGTGATCGTCGACCAGAAACACCGTGATCATCGAGTGTCCAATCCGGGAGCAGGTGTGGAGTCGACACTACGTACCGGGCGGGTCGCCCGGTACGGACCAAAGTCCTTTCCCGCGCCCGCCGCGGGTTCGCGCGGGCGTGGTCACCTTACCGGCGCGAAGCCGCGGAGAGCTGGACGTGCGGCGCGCCGGGGACGCCGTCGGACCGAGACCGGCAGCGATCGGTCAGGGCGTCGTCGCGTCGGAGCGGGTGAGTCCTTCTCCGATGAGGATCCGGTGGACTTGCTGGGCGGCCGATACCTGCGCGGAGTCGGGTGGCGCGCCACCGGAAAGTCCTTCGAGGCTGTGCGCCAGGACCGCCACCGCGTCGGTGAGTGCCTGGAGCCGGGCGTCGACCTCGTCGAGACGAGAAGATTCCGGTTGCGTGACCGGCGCCGCGTCCTGCAACGTCCCCGCGAGGTCGCTTCCGCGCAGCACCGCGCGCAGATCCTCCGGCAGCAGCGCGAACACGTGATCGAGTTGCCCGGGCGAGAACAGATCGGCCAGCGCATCGGTCACCGCGCCGGCCAGGGCGTAGGCCTCGTCCCGGGACACGCCCGCTTCCCGCGCGAACTGATCGAGGAACGAGGGCACGTCGTGCGCGACGGGCACGTGCGCGGGCACCCAGCCCTCGTAGAAGATCCCGCGCAGCAGTTCGGGCAGCTGGGCGCTCAGGTGCGCGGCCGCGTTGACGCCGATGCGGTCACGCACGGTGTGCAGCCACGCCCGTAGGGCACGGTGCGCGAACGCCCGGTCTTCGGTGGCGAGTCCGTCGCTCAAAGTGCGCAGCCACTCGTGCGCGGTGTGCACCGCGGGTGCGAGAGGGTCGCGGTGGTAGCTCATGACGTGTGCCTTTCACGGATGGATCGCGGTTGATATCGACGAGACTTCTCGTCCGGCCCCGGACCGGTGAGAGGCGTCGTACCCGCACCGACGGGACCATGGTCACACCGAGGCCGATCACGTCGGCGCGGGCCTTGCCGGGTACCGCCGCAGTGGCAGCGGGTTCAGTGGGAGCCCGTGACCGTGAAGATTTCCGTCACCGGTCGGCGGGGGGTCGGCGGGATCGTGTCCGTGTCGTCGGGTGCGGAGCCGACCCGGAGGAGTACCTGCGAGATCGCCGGCCGGGGAACGAGGCTGCTGAGCAACCCACGGGTGGTGGGCAGTTCGGTGACGTGGGTCAGCGCGCAGGTCGCCAGCCCCGCGGCGGTGCATTCCAGCAGCACGGCCGACAATGCTTCGCCGGTGCGCAGCCACTGCGTCACAGAGTCCGCTTCGGTGGCGAGCACCACCAGCCGCGCGTGATCGTCGAGTCGGGCGCGTCGCATCGCATGCGGGGCCGGGGGAAACGCGCGTGCGACTCCGACTCGGGCGAGTTCCGCGTCCGACACCAGCGCGGAGGCGGGGACGCCGTCGGGTGCCTCCGAATGCCCTGCCCACCATTCCAATTCGGTTTGATAGAGCAGGTCGTGACGGCGTAGTGCGCCGACTTGCTGGGAGGCGGCGGCGAGCCGGGGCCGGGCGCTGTCGTCCAGCACGCTGAGTTCCACCTCGTGCGGGGAGGTCAGCATCCGCAGCCGGGGGAGAAGGTCGGCGAAGCCTTCCGGTTCGGTCATCGGCAGCCGATCGGTGCGGCGCCGGTTGATGACGAGTGCCCGGGTGTGGATGGCCTCGGGTGGGTCGGGCCAGTGCCGGAATTCGATCACCGCGAGATGATCGGGTCGCTGCCGGTCGGGTACGCGCGTCGTGTCGGTGTGCCAACCCTGGTCCGCGAAGGCGGTGCGCGCGTGATGCAGCACGGCTCCGCAGCTGATCACCAATTGGCGGCCGTGCGGGTCGGTGGAGGGCAGCAGGCGATCCGCGTCGGTGTAGAGATGCAGGCGCCTGCCGTCGAACACCCAGCGCCACGGCTGGGTGTTGTGGACCGAAGGCGCCCGGCAGGCGAGACGCAGCGCAGCCAGGAGGTCTCGGTGCCCGGGGACCGAGACAGCGGGTGCTTCATCGTTCGCGGTCATGCTCCCAGCCTTCGCGGGCCGGCGCCGCGAGAATACGGGCGTTCCGCCCGGGATACGAGGTCCTTGGTCCCTCTCGCGTCCGTCATGGCTTCGCCGGGCCGGGCCGGTGCGGTCGCCGCCGTGGTGTTCTTCATGGCGCCCTCCTCGTCGGTCTCCGGCACACGGGCACGCAGCATCGCCAACCCCCACCACAACAGCCGGACCGCGAGAGCGGAGTAGATCACGACAGCGAAGTACACCAGGCCCGCGCCGTAGTCGCGGGCCCAGTCGGGAAGCATCACGACCAGCGCCACGAGCATCCCGAGCAACATGATCGAAGCGAGCACCACCGCGGGAACCGCCAGGGGCACGGCCTCCGGGTCCGTTGCTCCGTCCGGCGGCCATCGGGGAATGAGACGCGGTGGCATAGAGCACAGCTTGCTCGAGCAGCGTGGCCGACGGGAGGGTACTGCTGCCCGGAAAGCGTGTGCCGAACGTCCCGATGCCGGTGGGACCTCAGTCCGCGCGCTCCGCGGACTCGGGCATGTCCAGGATCTCATCGAGCGCGCGGCGCGGCGTCTGAGGAGCGTGTTCCGCGGTCGCGGGTGTCGAGCCGACACGAACCAATACTTGGGGGACCTCGGAGCCCGCGAGCAGCGTGCGGACGGCGGCGCGGCTCTGCGGGACTTCGGTGAGGTGGGTGAGCGGGCAGGTCGCGTATCCCGCGAGGGTGCATTCCAAGAGCACCGTGGAGAGCACCTCGCCGCAGCGCACCAGGTCGTCGGCGGTGTCGTCGCCGGTGGACAGGACGAGGACGACCGAATGGTCGTCGGCGACCTCCGCACGCCGGTCGCCGGTGACGGTGGGGAACTTGCGGCCCACGCTCACGCGCTGCCGTTCCTGCTCGGAGATCAGAGCTTCCTCGGGGATCCCTGCGTCGGCGATGACGTGCCCTGTCCACCATTGCAGTTCGGCGTGGTAGCCAGGGTCGTAGCGGCGCAGGGACGCGCTCATCTCGGATGCCCGGGCCAGCGTGGGGCGGCTGTCGTCGTGCAGCACGGTCAAGGTGGCGTCGGCGGGGTCGAAGGTGCTGCGCAACACGGTTTCGAAATCAGACCATCCGGTGGGCGCCGCGAACGGCAACCGGTCGGTGTGCCTGCGCAGGATGGCATCGGCGCGGGCACGGTCCCCCTCGGTCACGAAGCCGGCCGGTTGGAACGTGATGGTGGCCAGATGAGTGCGACGGTTCGGATCCGGGAAGCGGGCGACGACGATCCGCCAGCCTGCGGCGGCCATGGCCGCGCGGAGATGGCCCAGTGCGATGCCGCAGCTGATCAGCATCTGGCGCCCGGCGGTGTCGGTCGCCGGGAGCCTGCGTTCGGGCACGGCGAACAGCCGTAGCGCGTGGCCGTCGAAGGTCCAGTGCCAGGGCTGGCTGTTGTGCAGCGACGGCGCCCGGCCGGCGAGGAGGACGGCCTTCTCGATGGTGTCTCCGGTGGGTAGCTCGTTCATATGGCCGACGTTAGGTGTCCGGCGCCGCGAGGAAAGGAGTCGTTGGTCCCCGATTCGTGTGGTCGAGACGACCGAAATAGTAGGAGAGCCCGAACGCCATCAGCGCGCCACCGGCCCCTGTCGTGACCTTCTCACCCGTCGTCCGCAGTCCGCCGCGCAACAGTGCGCTGCCGATCACGAGATTGATCGCACCCCACGCGACGTTAGCGGTCGGGGAGGACAGGCCGACCCCGGGCGGATTCGCGAACGGGGTGGGAAACCGTTCTCCGGCCAGGCCCTTGACGGCGTGCGGGACGGTGTTGACGAGCAGTCCTCCCGCCGCGAACCGTGCGAGCGTGCGTGTCGTGGAGCGAATTCCCGTGGGCATGTATCTCCTGGATGACGGCAGTAGCTCGGAGAATATCGGAGCTACTGCCGCCATCCTCGGGAAGAGCGCGCCGCCCGGCTTCCTACTTGCGGTATGCGCTGAACGTGGCGCGCAGATCGCCGATGATGAGGTCGGGTTCTTCCATGGCGGCGAAGTGGCCGCCCCGGTCGAATTCGGTCCAGCGCACGATGTTGTTGTTCTGTTCGGCGATGCGGCGCACGGGTACGCCGATGTTGTGCGGCAGAACTGCTACGGCGACCGGAACGTCGGTGTAGGGCTCGGGCATGCCCCAGGTGGCGGCGCCCTCGTAGTAGTAGCGTGCCGAGGAGCCCGCGGTGCCGTTGAGCCAGTAGATCATGACGTTGGTCAGCATCGCGTCGCGGTCGACGGCGTCCTCGGGCGCGTTCGTGGAGTCGGTCCAGTCCTTGAATCGTTCGACGATCCAGGCCAATTGCGCGACCGGTGAATCGGTGAGCGCGTAGGACAGCGTCTGCGGGCGGGTGGCTTGCAGCATCGCGTACGCGCCGAGTTCGTACTCGTAGCGGCGGGCCAGCTCGACGGCACGCTGTTCGGCCGGATCGTCGGGGTCGGCGGTCTCGACGGTGGCCGAGGCCATATCCGTCAGGTGTACGGCGACGACGTGCTCGGCGTCGATCACCGCCAGTTCACGGGAAATGGCTGCGCCGGTGTCTTCACCGTGCGCGGCGTATCGGTCGTAGCCGAGGCGATCCATCAGCACCGCCCAGGCCCGGGCGGCCCGCGTGGTCGACCAGCCCACCGCGGGGCCGGACAACCCGTACCCGGGGATGGTCGGCACCACGACGTGAAAGGCGTCCTCGGCGTTGCCGCCGTGCGCCACCGGGTCGGTCAACGGCCCGATCACGTCGAGGAACTCCACGATCGAACCGGGCCATCCGTGCGTGAGCACCAGCGGCAACGCGTCGGGTTCAGCCGAACGGACGTGGATGAAATGCACGTCGTGACCGTCGATCTCGGTACGGAACTGCGGGAAGGAGTTCAGCCGGGCCTCTTGGGCGCGCCAGTCGTAGATGTTGCGCCAATAGTCGGCCAGCTCCCTGGTGTAGTCGAGCGGGATGCCCTGGGCCCAGCCCACTCCGGGAGCCGAATCGGGCCAGCGGGTGGCATCGAGCCGTCGATTCAAATCGTCGAGCTGCTCTTGGGGGACGTCGATCCGGAAGGGAGTGATCTCTGTGCTCATGAAAACCACCCTAGAACCCAGCTAGGACAGCTTCCGCCCTAGCTTTCGGGCAGAATTTCGGTGTGTTGGAAACCTCGGCCCGACTGCTCGAACTGCTGTCCCTATTGCAGACACCCCGCGACTGGACCGGCGCGGAACTCGCCGAACGCCTGCGGGTCGATGTGCGGACCGTCCGCCGCGACATCGGGAAGCTGCGCACCCTCGGCTATCCCGTGCACGCGGTCGCGGGCGCGGCCGGATATCGATTGGGCGCGGGAGCGCAGCTGCCGCCACTGCTGTTGACCGATGACGAGGCCGTCGCAGTCGTCCTCGGGCTGCGGACCGCGGCGGGCGGGACCATCGCGGGCATAGAGGAGAGTTCGCTGCGGGCGCTGGCCAAATTGGAGCGGATCCTTCCGACCCGGCTACGCCACCGCGTCTCGGCACTGCAGGCGGCCACGGTCAGCATGCCGGCCGGAACCCCGGCGGTGGACCCGGACGTGCTGACCGCTATCGCCGCCGCGATCCGCGACCACGAACAGCTCCGCTTCGACTACCGCACGCACAGCGGCACCGAGATCCGCCGGGCGGCGGAACCGCATCGGCTCGTGCACACCGGACGGCACTGGTACCTGGTCGGCTGGGATGTCGACCGGGCCGATTGGCGCACTTACCGGGTGGACCGCCTGCGTCCGCGCATCCCGAACGGCCCGCGGTTCGCTCCGCGCGAGGCGCCGGAGCCGGGCCTGTCCGATTTCGTCTCCCACGGCGTCAGCACCGCTCCCTACCGGTACCGGGCACGCGTCACCCTCGACGTACCCGCAACCGTGGCGGCCGCGCGCATCGCACCCACCGTCGGCCTCGTCGAGGCGATCGACGACGGGCACTGTCTGCTGCACACCGGCTCGAACTCGCTCGACGAATTGGCCGTTTATATAGGTCTTTTCGGCTTCGGATTCCGAGTCCACGAACCACCCGAACTCATCGACCACCTGCGCGCCCTGGCGGACCGCGTCGCCGAGGCCGTCTCTTCAGAAGATCGGCGATCGCACTAGGCAGTGCCTCGCCTTCAGGGAACGGCGGTGAACAGCTCATAGCTGTGGCCGTCGGGGTCGCGAACGTAGATCCCGCGCCCGCCTGCCAGGTGGTTGATTCGACGGTCCCATCCGCGTTCCGGGCCGGAGCCGTACTCGACGGCGGGCCACTTCGTCAGCCGCCCCAGCACGGCGTCGAAGGTGTCGTCGTCGACGAGGAAGGCGTAATGACCGGGCTCGACTTGTCCACGGTCGTCGAAGTCGAACGTGAGATCGTCATTGACTCGCACGGGCACGAAAGGTCCGCTCGGAGCGGATACCGCCAGCCCCATCAGCTCGGCGAAAGAGTTGCCAAGGAGTGCTTGTCGGTCGCCGGGACGATCGTGTGATTGAGAACGATGGACATCGCCGCCTCCTGTGTAGCGGGCCGGGAAGGGCCACTTGTATCCCCCGGGCCACGGCCGGTTCCGCAGTGGCGGGCTCCGGCGATGTGGTCGACGGTGGCCCGGCGCTCTTCCGGCTGGTCCGTTTCTGGTCGCGCCGCTGGAGCAGCCAGGCATGCACGGGAGCTTCCCGGGCATCGGACGGAGAATCGCGGCGCCTGCAGCACATCCAGGTCGTGGAAGCCGTCGCCGCCGCGCTGCGGTCGAGCGCTGAGGCCACCGTCACCCGGGCGCGATCTTTCGGCAGCTGACCTACTCCGAGAACGCTCTCGCCCTCGGATCAGTCGCCGCACCGGCACTTGCGGTGCGCGCGGATGTTCGAAACGCTGCCGCAGGCCGGGCCGTCGGGCGTTTCGCCATACCTCGAGCACCAGGTGCGGTACCTCTGAAACCTTCGCCGAATTCGCGGGCCCCGCCGGATTTCAGCGTGGCGCCCATCTCTTCGCCGCAGCGTGGTCGTGTGTGGGAACGACCTCGATCCCCGGGGGCAGACGGTGCAGGCGGTGGATGGCGGCGAAGGCGGCGGAGCGATCGTGATCGACGAGAAGCCCTGGCAGCGGCGGCTTCTGACGGAGCAGCGCGATCTGCTCCCGGCGCCAGACCGCGTCGCCTGCCAGCAGCACGTAGCCGCCGTCCTGCACCGCGAGCACGAGCCCGATGCTGCCCGGGGTGTGTCCGGCGAGGTCCACCGCCAGGACCGAGCCGTCACCGAACAGATCGTGGCTCCGGGCGAAACTCAGCACGGGGGGACCGTCGAGGTCGAAGCAGGGCATCGGCCGTGCGCCGATCGACTCGGCGACTCCCATGGGGGCCGTCGCGGGGTTCGTCGCCCATTCCAGTTCGGCCGTGGCGACCCGCAGCGCGAGTGATTCCGGTAGATCGAGCAGGCCGGCCACGTGGTCCCAGTGGATGTGCGTCGCGATCGCGAAGTCGATGCCCTCGACGGCGACGGCCGACATCGCCAGGGAATCCGCCAGGCCGACAAGCGCGTCCGGAGGAGCGACGAGCCCGCGATACGGGCGGCGCAGCTGCGGCAGGACCCGGGCGTGCACGTCGGTGCACATCGATGGATCGACCACGAAGCGAGCCTGTGGATGTTCGACCAGGAAACTGGTCATCGCGATCGCCACCGTGGACGGCCGCAGCGCTCCTTCGATCACTCCGTAGGCCGGGACCGGGCGCACGCCGTGGACCAGCGCGGTCAACCGGACCCTGGCCCGCGCCGGGGGCAGGTCCGCGTCTGTGATCGAATCGAGCAACTGTGTGTCGTGGCGGCGTGGGCGCAACGTACGCCACGGCATCGACACCCCGGCAGCGCAACACGACCACCATGTCTCGGCGGCCCCGGTCCGCGCCGTCAATGGTCCGGCAGATGGCAATCCCACATTCGCCCCTTCCGGCCCGACAGCGACACGGTCGACGAACAGCTTACTGAGGCAACGTGCTATCGACGGCGCGGCGGCCGGCCGTGCTGCTGTCGGCCCCCGCGAGCCTGCAGCGCGCTGCCCCGATGCGCGCGATGATGGAAGGGTGCGCACCCGCTATCACGATCACCTCGAGCAGCTGGCCGATCAACTGCGGGTGATGTGCGCACGCAATCGCGAAGCCATCGCGATGGCCACCGACGCCCTTCTCGGCGCGGACCTGGAACTGGCCGAGCGCACCATCGACTACTGCGCCGAAACCGTCGCGATGCGCGAGGACACCGAGCATGCCGCGATGACGCTCCTGGCGCTCGAAGCCCCTGTCGCGGGAGAACTCCGGCGGGTGGTGACCGCGCTGCAAATGGTCGACGACCTCACCCGCATGAGCGCACTGACCGAGCACATCGCCCGCGCCGCGCGGCGCAGGCATCCCGCCGACGCGGTCCCCGAACCGGTCCGAGATCTGGTGACCCACATGGGGGAGACCGCGGTCGACCTGGCGGATGCCGCGGTCGGCGTGCTGACCACCGCCGACCCCGGCGACGCTGCGGATCTCGACGCGCGCGACGACACCATGGACGACCTGCACCGCGACCTGCTCGCGGCGATCCTCGCCGACGAATGGGACAACGGCACCGCCGCGGCCGTGGACGTCACCCTGCTGGGTCGCTACTACGAACGTTTCGCCGACCATGCCGTAGAGGTCGGCCGCCGCACTCTCTATATGACCACCGGTCACCGCCCCGGCGACACACCCGCGCACTCCGGTTAGGTCGGGTCCCAGCTCTCTCGGCAACCGTGACCGCCCGCCCCGCAAGCCCGCGGCCCGGTACACGCTGATCACCCGCCACGGGGCAGATCACACGCCGGACCCGATGTGCCTGCCCACAGCCACCCGCCGATCGGCTGCGCATAAAGAAGTCCAGGTCGGCCCTTCAGGGCCGGCCTGGACTCCCATCGATGCCGATCAGGCGAGATCGAACCGATCGTTCTCGACCACCTTGACCCACGCGGCGACGAAGTCGTTCACGAACTTCGCCCCGGCGTCGTCCTGCGCGTAGACCTCGGCCACCGCGCGCAGCACCGAGTGCGACCCGAAGATGAGGTCGTTGGCGGTGGCGGTCCACTTGGCGGCGCCGGAGGCCCGGTCGAACCCTTCGTAGACGTTCTCCGCCGACTCCGACGGCTTCCACTCGGTGTTCTGGTCGAGCAGGTTGACGAAGAAGTCGTTCGTCAGCACGCCGGGCCGGTCGGTGAACACACCGTGGTCGGTGCCGCCGTAGTTGGCGCCCAAGGCGCGCAGGCCGCCGATGAGCACCGTCAGCTCCGGAGCGGTCACGTCCAGCATGTACGCCCGGTCGAGCAGCAGGCGCTCCAGCGGAGCCTTCTCGCCGGTCCGCACGTAGTTACGGAACCCGTCGGCCCGCGGTTCCAGAACCGCGAAGGACTCGACGTCGGTGTTCTCCTGAGTCGCGTCCGTCCGCCCGGGCGAGAACGGCACCGTGATCTGGTGACCGGCGTCCTTGGCCGCCTTCTCGACCGCCGCGGAACCGGCCAGGATGATCAGGTCGGCCAGCGAGACCTTCTTGCCGCCGGAGGCCGAACCGTTGAAGTCCTGCTGGATCTGCTCCAGCACGGGCAGCACCTTCGCCAGCTCGTCCGGCTCGTTGACTTCCCAGTTCTTCTGCGGCTCGAGGCGGATCCGAGCGCCGTTGGCGCCGCCGCGCTTGTCGGTGCTGCGGTAGCTCGCCGCCGCGGCCCACGCGGTCTTGACCAGCTGCGCCACCGACAGGCCGGACTCCAGCACCCTGCTCTTGAGCGCCGCGACGTCGGACTCGTCGATCAATTCGTGATCGACCTCGGGAACGGGATCCTGCCACAGCTGCGGCTCGGGGACCCACGGACCCAGGTAACGGGTGATCGGGCCCATGTCGCGGTGCAGCAGCTTGTACCACGCCTTGGCGAACGCCTCGGCCAGTTCCTCGGGGTGCTCCAGCCAGCGGCGGGTGATCTCGCCGTAGATCGGGTCCTCGCGCAGCGCCAAGTCGGTGGTGAGCATCGTGGGCGTCCGTGCAGGCCCATCGAACGGGTCGGGAATGGTGCCCGCGCCCGCGCCGTCCTTCGGCTTCCACTGCCATGCCCCGGCGGGGCTCTTGGTCAGCTCCCACTCGTAGCCGTAGAGGTTCTGCAGGAAGCCGTTGCCCCATTTGGTCGGGGTGGACGTCCAGACGACCTCGAGACCGCTGGTGATGGCGTCCTTCCCCTTGCCCGAGCCGTAGGCGCTCTTCCAGCCGAGGCCCTGCTGCTCGATGGGTGCGCCTTCGGGCTCGGCGCCCACCAGGCCGGCATCGCCGGCACCGTGGGTTTTTCCGAAACTGTGGCCGCCGACGATCAGCGCGGCGGTCTCTTCGTCGTTCATCGCCATGCGGCCGAACGTCTCACGGATGTCGCGCGCCGCGGCCACCGGATCCGGGCGGCCATTGGGCCCTTCCGGGTTCACATAGATCAGGCCCATCTGGACGGCGCCGAGGGGGCCCGCCAGTTCGCGGTCACCGCTGTAGCGCTCGTCGCCGAGCCAGGTGTCCTCCGGACCCCAGAAGACCTCTTCCGGCTCCCAGATGTCCGGGCGGCCGAAGCCGAAGCCGAAGGTTTGGAAGCCCATCGACTCCAAAGCCACGTTGCCGGCGAACACCAGCAGGTCGGCCCACGAGATCTTGTTGCCGTACTTCTGCTTGACCGGCCACAGCAGGCGGCGCGCCTTGTCCAGGTTGGCGTTGTCCGGCCAGCTGTTCAGCGGCGCGAAACGTTGCGCACCCTGACCGCCGCCGCCGCGGCCGTCGGCGATGCGGTAGGTGCCCGCGGCGTGCCAGCTCATCCGGATGAACAGGCCGCCGTAGTGGCCGTAGTCGGCGGGCCACCAGTCCTGCGAGTTGGTCATGATTGCCGCGACGTCCGCCTTGAGGGCGTCGACGTCGAGCTTCTTGAACTCTTCGGGGTAGTTGAAATCCTCACCCAGCGGGTTGGACTTGGACGAATGGGCGTGCAGCACCGAGACATCGATCTGCTCCGGCCACCAGTCCTTGTTGCTGCGGGGGCGATGGTCCGTCTTCGCGGTGGGGGACGGGATCGCCGGGTTCTCGCTCTCGCTCGCGCTGTGCGTCTGGGTGTCAGGATTGGGTGGGCGGCTATCGGATGACACAGCATTCCTTCCTGAATGAGTGATGTGGGCTGCGATCACGGATGTGATCGGGAAGCTTGTCTTTCCACACAGTCGGGGCACAGGCCCCAATAGATGACCTCGGCCTCGTCGATCGAGAACCCGCTGTCGTCGGACGCGGTCAAACAGGGGGCGTCGCCGATGGCGCAGTCGACATCGGCGATCACCCCGCACGCCCGGCATACGACGTGGTGGTGATTGTCGCCGACCCGCGATTCGTAGCGGGCGACCGATCCGGACGGCTGGATACGCCGGACAAGGCCGGTGGCGGTGAGCGCGTTCAACGAGTCGTACACCGTTTGATGGGACACCTCGGGCAGCTCGGAGCGCACGGCGCGGATGATCGACTCCGTGTCGGCGTGCGGATGATCGTGCACCGCGCTCAGCACCGCGACCCGGGGGCGGGTCACTCGCAGGGCAACTCCTCGCAGCATCTGCTGGAAGTCCGAGGCCGTTGGCATGCACGGAAGTCTCGTCCGTTTTCTGGAACGAGTCAAGAGTTTGTTTCGAAGTCGCGATACCCGTTGTGCGGCGCCGGGCGACTGCCGCGCAGCGTACCCAGGGACGCCTTACGCCCGGGCGCGTTTGCGGAGATTCGATCTTGCCGCCGCTGCACGTAGTTGCCGGACCGGACGGGCGCCAAGAACTGCTCCCCGGGAGGAGCGCTGCGGTGCGGCGTCGGTCAAGGACGGGGGTCGCTGCGGGTCCACCGCCGGCTTTCCCGCCCCCCGGCAGCGGCACAGCGGCGACAGGTCACGATCACGTGGCCGGACGTGTCGGCCAACCACAGCGCCTCGCTCCACGGGACGTGCGGGAAGCGGGCCAGCCGAGCCCGGGAAAGGGGCACACCGCACAATCCGTCCCGCCATGTACGGTTGGTGCCCCGCTCTTCCCGCCCGGAACCCGGCATCAGGGCCGGAACACCGAACGGATGCACCCTTCTTTTTTGTGCTTGAAGATGTCGTAGCCATATACCGCATCGGTGAGCGGCATGTCGTGGGTGATCAGATAGGAGGGGTCGAGGTCGCCCTGCTGAATGTAATCGAACATCCGGGGCACGAACCGCTGGCCGGATTGCTGCGCGGTGCGAATGGTAAGGCCTTTGTTGGTCACCACGCCCATGGGGAATTTGTCGGTCAAACCGTAGATGCCGAGCACCGATACGACGCCGCCTTTCCGGCACGCGAGAATCGCTTCGCGCAGTGGGGTCGCGCGGTCGGATTCGAGCCGGAGCAGCTGTTTGGCTCGATCGTAGAGCTGCTGGATTCCGGTGCCGTGTCCTTCCATCCCGACGGCATCGATGCAGGCGTCAGGACCGCGGCCGCCGGTGCTCTCGCGCAGGGTCTCCTGGACGCTGTCGACCGCGGTGTAGTTGATCGTTTCCGCACCGAACTGCTCACTCGCCATGCTCAGCCGCTCGGGGAAACGGTCGATGACGAAAACACGGTCGGCGCCGAGCAGGCGGGCGGTGTGTCCGGCCATCAGGCCGACGCCGCCGCTGCCCCAGACCGCGACGGTGTCACCCGGGTGGATGTCACAGAATTCGGCGCCCATCAAGCCCGTCGGCACCGCATCGGACAAGAACAATGCCTGTTCGTCGGTAACGCCTTCCGGAATCTGGAAACAGTTCACGTCACCGAACGGGACACGGACATATTGCGCGTGGGACCCCTGATAGCCGCCGAAGGGGTGGGTGTAACCGTAGATGCCGCCGGTCGGGTAACCGAAGAGCGGTTGTTGCAGGGCGCTGTTGGGATTGGTCGTGTCGCAGAGCGAATACAGTTCGTGGTCGCAGTACCAGCACGAGGCGCATCCGATGAACGACGGGACGACGACGCGGTCGCCCACCTTTGTCGAAGTGACTTCGGCGCCGATTTCGACGACCTCGCCCATGAACTCGTGTCCGAAGACATCACCTTCCCGCATTCCCGGCAGATAGCCGTCGATGAAATGCAGGTCGGAACCGCAGGTGGTGGTCAGACGGACCTGCACGATGACATCGTGCGGATTGACCAGACCCGGGTCGGGGACGGTTTCCACGGCGAGGTCGTTGACGCCGTTCCAGCAGAGCGCATGCATGTCGCCTCCTGTTCACCGAGCGGAAGAACGCGCGCTCGGATTGTGGGCCAGGGTGGGTATCTCGCCGGTCTGCAGGCGGGCTCGGGCCCGGTAGAGAGCGGTGAACATCGCCGCACCGGTCAGCAGATCGGGCAGCGGGGTGCGCGCCCGCATCGTCACCTCCGTCCCGAGGTCCTGCGGCGCGTCCCGGAAGCACAGCTCGATCTCGAGGCCTTCGGCGGACGGTGCGTCTTCCCCGGCCGAGCCGACGAACCGGAGGTGCCCCTCCTCCTCGCGCAGCGTGGTCTTCCAGGTTGTGCGGCCGTCGGTGCCCGACTGCAACGTCCACTCGTAGGTCGAGGGTTCCGTCGCCCGCACCTCGGCGACGTCGCCCAGCACCTCGGACAGCTTCGCCGGGTCGCGCCAGAATTGCTCGACTTCGGCCCGCGGACGGGCGATGGTCACCGTTTGACTGCTCGAGTAGCTGCTCGCCGACTCGATCACCCGTCCCACCAGATCGCTCAGCAGGTGTTTGGTGTCATCGATGTAGTGCATGAGCCCTCCTCTCGCTCTCCGTCGTCGCAGGGCCTCGCGCGCTCGAAAAGCGCCGTGCCCTGCGCTTGCGCGGACACGGAGTATCGGTCGCAGAGGAAACGCCGCTGCGCAAGTCCTATGCGGTCTCGGAGCGGCTACCCCCGGCTGCCGACGCCAAACCGCATTCGCGGCAAGCGTCGAATCCGGGAGCATGCGACGCCACTACACCGCGTCGAGACCGATGAGGCTTCGAGCCGACCGATAGCGGCAGGACCTGCCGCTCCGGCGAACACGTCAGGAGCCTGATCGTGGCACCACTCCGGGCGTCGGCCGACCTCGCGGGCTGCGCGGCGTGCAGGGGCAAGCGCCGGTCGCCGTATGGGTGCTTCGCACCGTTGCGTTCGGGGCGCCGATCGCGGGTGTGCGCGCGATCAGACGATTCGGTTGCCGATCACCGAGGACGGCCGATTTGGGCCTTCTTCGCCGCCAGCCGCGCGGTGAACTCGGGAGATTCGAGGGACGCGACCTGTGGCACGATCTCGGCGTCGACGGCGGCGGCGTGGGCGTCCAGGTTCGCGGTGTGACGCATGGTGCGCTTGGTGGTGATGAGCAGGTCGCGCGGCGCCTCGGCGGCGCCCGCGGCGAAGTCGAGCGCTCCGGCGAGCAGCGCATCGTGATCGCCGTCGATCACCCGGTGCGCCAATCCGGCGTCGAGCGCGGCCTCGGCGTCGAGGATCTCCCCGAACAGCGTCATCGCGGCGGCCCGTTGCGGCCCTACGGCGCGTTGCAGCATCCACGTCATTCCGCCGCCGGGATGGAGGCCGAGCCGCAGGAACCGCGCGTCGAACCGGGCGCGGGGCCCGGCGATCCGGACGTCGGCGGCCAGCGCCAGATTGAGTCCCGCGCCGACCGCGGCACCGCCGACCGCGGCGATGGTGGGCAGTGCACAGCGCGCGACCGCCAGGAATCCGTCGTAGATCACCCGCAGACCCTCCTCGCGGGCCGCGCCGAGCGCGCTCAGATCGGCGCCCGCGCAGAACGCGGGCGGGGTTCCGGTGACGACTACGGCGTGCACGCCGGTATCGCGCTCGGCCTCGGCCACCGCGGCGGCGAGTTGCCGGTTCAGCGCCGGTGTCAACGCGTTGCGCCGATCCGGATCGTGCACGGTGATGACCGCGACCTTGTCCCGCCGCTCACTCCTGATCTCCGCCATGACCGGATGGTAACCGTCTCAGCTCGGCCGATCGGTTCACGGCGGCACGGTTGTCGAGCCAGGAGCGGTAGCGGCGTAGCGCGTGCGCCGGGCCGGCGCCGAGGCGGCGAAGCTGTTGCCGCGCGCCACCTGTTCGGCAGGGGGTTCGCTGACCACCTCCGCGCAGCTCGAGACGGTCACCGCGCACGTGGCCGACGCCGTCGCCAAGGATGCGACCGCGCTCGCATCGACGCTCCCATGGGCGGCATGGGCGTCTCCGGACGCGGTCGCAGGCACGGCGCCGACAGGCTGCTGAAGTACACCGAGCCCCGGAGCGTCGCGCAGCAGCGCCTGCAAGGTTTCAGCCCACCGCGCGGTGTCACTCATGACCGGTGGTCCCGGATCCGCACCGTCGCACTCCAGACCCTGCGACGAGTGGGCGCACACTGAATCGACCGAGTGCGCACCGGCGATGAGACCACGTGAAGAAGTAGAACCAACGACGCACGAAGGAAGATCACGCATGACCAAGCGCATCTTGAACGTCGTCACCAACGTCGGCCATTACGACGACCCGTCCCACCCGACCGGACTGTGGTTGTCCGAGCTCACCCATGCCTGGCATGTCTTCGAAGAGCACGGATTCGAGCAGACCATCGTCAGTCCGGCGGGCGGCCGCTGTCCCTTGGAACCACGGTCGCTGAAGTTCCCCAGCTACGACAAGACCGCGAAGGCGTGGCGGGCCGATCCGGCGCGGATGGCGCTGCTGGAGAACACCGCGAGCCCCGACCGGATCGACTCCGCCGACTACGACGCCATCTACTTCACCGGCGGGCATGCGGTGATGTACGACTTCCCCGACAGCGAGGGCCTGCAGCGCATCACCCGAGAGATCTACGAACGCGGCGGCATCGTCGCCTCGGTCTGCCACGGCTACTGCGGCTTGCTCAATACGAAGCTCTCCGACGGCACCTACCTCGTCGCCGGACGCAAGGTCACCGGGTTCGCCTGGCAGGAGGAAGTCCTCGCGCGAGTAAACAAGCTGGTGCCCTACAACGTCGAGGACGAGGTGCAGAAGCGCGGCGCGCTCTACGAGAAGGCCAAGCTGCCGTTCGTCCCCTACGCCGTGGTCGACGGGAATCTCGTGACCGGGCAGAACCCCGGATCAGCCAAAAAGACCGCGAAGAAAGTCGCCTCTCTCCTGTGACTCCGCATAGCCGCCCGGCCCACCTGTGGCCCATGCGGACGGTGCCGGCAACGGACCGCCCGGCGGATTCTGTCGCGGAGCCGGACCAACCGCCGGTAGGCGGGCAGTCACTTCATAGGACCTCTTCGATTCGCACCGAGTCGAACGGTTGCTGCCTATAGGGCAGAAAGGTGTCGGCGAGCCTTTCGGATCGTGCCGAGGACAACCCTCGACACGAAATTGCGCATGCTCAACGATCGCTGGACTGCGACGCGCCGGTGCGTTGCTGATCTATGAGGGAGAGTGAGCGTGAAAGCGCGCAGCAGATTTCTAGTAGGCGCGATAGTCGCGACCACCGTGGCGATGCTCCTGAGCGCATGCGGCGGAGGGGAGGTCCGGAAGTCCGGCGGCGTGCCGGTTCTGCGATATCAGGGCTGGGCCTCGCAAGTCGTCATTCCGGAACTCGCGGAGGAGCTCGGCTTCTTCGACGGCAAAATCAAGCTGGAATGGCAGGGCAACACCATCAGCGGCCCGCAGGACATCCAGTCGGCGGCCACGGGGCAGGTCGACTTCGGCGGCGCGTTCGGGGGAGCGGTGGCCAAGCTGGCACAGGGTGGTGCGCCGATCACGGCGGTGGTGAACTACTACGGATCCGACGAGAAGACCTTCACCGGGTTCTACGTTCCCGAGAACAGCCCGATCAGAACTCCGAAGGATCTGCTGGACAAGAAGATCGGGGTGAACACACTGGGTGGTCAGTCCGAGGCGGATATCCACACCGCGCTGAAGAAGGTCGGTTTCACCGACCAGCAGATCAAATCGGTTCAGCTGGTGGTGTTGCCCCCGCCGAATACCGAGGACGCCGTCCGGCGCGGGCAGGTCGACGTCGCGGCGTTGAGCGGGCAGTTCCAGCAGCGTGCGATCGCTAATGGCGGACTGCGCCCGGTGTTCACCGATTACGAGGAGTTCGGCCCGTTCAACGGCGGGCAGTACGTTTTCCGCAACGACTTCATCGCCAAGAATCCCGACAGCGTCCGGGCGTTCGTCGACGGGGTCGCCAAGGCCATCGAATGGCAGAAGACGACTCCCCGTGACCAGGTCATCGCGAAGTTCACCGAGATCATCGAGAAGCGCAAGCGTTCGGGCGAGGACGCTTCGTCGGTGAAGTACTGGCTGTCGGTCGGCGTCCCCGCCACCAACGGCGTGATCGTCGATGCCGACTTCCTGCGCTGGGAGGACTGGCTGCGGGATACCGGTGCGATCAACGGCGCGTTCGAGCCGTCGAAGTTCTACACGAACAAGTACAACCCCTACGCGAAGTAGTGCGTGAGACAGATCAGGCTCCGCTGCCGCGAGAGCCTGATCTGTGGCCAGGCCATGGGATATATATCGGGATGTATCGAGCCATAACCCCGGCCCCGAGCGCAGATACGCCGCCGATGGTCAGGACCGCTACGGCCAGTGGACTGATCGCTGTCAGTCCACTGATCGCCAACGGCCCGACGAAATAGCCGCCGTCATGGGTGAGCCGCCACGCCGCGAGGAACTCGGCACGGCCGACGGCCGGCGCGATGTCGGCGCCGATGGTCATGATGACCCCGTTGCCGATTCCGTTGCCGATCCCCATGACAATGGCCGCGATGCTGAGCGGCAGCGCCGAATCCGTCAGCGGCACAGCGATATACCCGAGTGCCAGAATAACCAGCGAAGGCACCGCGACGAATCGCCTGCCGAAGCGGTCCATCAAATGGCCGGCCGGATAGGCGCACACCACATCGAGCCCCGCCCCGATACCGAAGATCAGACTCGCGGTGGCGGCGTCGATTCCGAGGTGATCGGCCCACAGGGGCAGCACCGCCTCCCGCGACGAACGCGCCGCACCCATCAACAACGAACCGCTGCCCAATGTCAGCAACAGTCGATGATGGGTGCGGACGATTCCGGCAAGAGACAGCGGAGGGTGCGGATTCACTCCGGCTGCCGAACTCTGCGGGTCCGGCAGCCGGGCCATCAGCCATCCGGCGACCACGATCGCGATCACCTGGACCACGAATCCGCCGCGTGTGCCGAAGCCGATGATCGCGGCCGCCCCGAGAAACGGTCCAGCGAAGAAGCCCAGGCGCATGGCTCCGCCGAACAGCGACATCGCGCGCGCTCTTCGCTCGAAGGGAACGACCTCGGACAAATAACTCATCCGGGCGAGTCCCCACACCGCGTTGGACAATCCGGCAATTGCCAGACCGATGCACAAGACCGGCACGGTCGGCGCGAACAAGCACAACAGCACCCCGATCGCACCCGCGGCGCTGGCGGCGATGATCGATATCCGCTCGCCGAGCCGGGCAACGATCTGTCCGGCGGGAATATCGCCCAGGATCTGGCCGAGGCCGACCAGCGCGACGGTCAGGCCTGCGACGGCCGACGACGCGCCCAGGTCGAGGGCGGTGAGCGCCATGACCGGCGCCGCGGCTCCCATGCCGATCCCGTACGCCGCCGCGGGTACGTAGACGGTGAACAACAATGGTCGAAGCGAAGCGATTTCGACCGAAGTCTCATCCTGCCGCGATGCGGTCATATGCGAACTCGGATATTCGCGGCCAGAACTGTGCCGCATTTCGGGTCATGCCGAGGACTCATCGAGACCCGAAAGTATTGGGCGTCAAAGCTTCACAACCTTCAGAGATAGGATGATGGGACCACATGGTCCGCAACTGTACGGATATCCTTATCGCTGCCACATTGTGAAAATCGGCGTGATTCCAACCGGAGACCGCCGGAACAGCTCGGGAGAGCTGTTCTCCGGTCCCTTTCCTCGCCGTGCGATCCCCGGTATCAGGAATCCGTCCGAGGCGGCGTCCGGACGGCGATTTCGCCACTCAGTGTGTAGTCGCCGGACAGCCGCAGCCCGTCTCCGCTCCAGAATCGGCCTGGGTCGTACCAATCCGGGCTGCGGTGCTGGGGCAGCAGTCCCATGGCTTGATAGGTGGCGGCGACGATTTCGGCGCAGTACGCGTTCTCCAGTTCCCGCGCGGCCGATCGGTCCCTCGTGCGGCGGGGGAGACGTGCGCGGCCGCGTAGCCAGCGTCCCGCCATGCCCGCGGTGGAGGGGAACGGGGTGCCGTCGAACCGGGCGATGGCGCGCAGCACGCTGTCCTCCATCTCTCGCCCGGCAGGAGGGTTCAGCTGCCGCAACCATGCCTGCTGACCGTAGCGGTGGGCCCACACCAGCACGGCGTCGCGCAGGTTGTGCAACTGGGCGCCGCGGTGCGCGGTTCCCGACCACATGTCGGGTAAGGATCGTCCGAGTTCCGCGTGCCAGATCAGCGCGGGCAGATCGTCGATCACGACGGACATCCCCACATGGTTCACCGGACTGTTGGTCGTCATGCGGATCACCCGGTCGGCCGTGGAATGTCCACGGAACAGCCAGATGTCGCCCGTTCTGGTGACCTCGACCGCACGGTCGAGACTGATGCCCGTCCCCGTCATGGTCGTAGCCTATGCGGTATGAGGTGGTGGAAGGCAGTGGGATTGGCGGGTGTGGCCGGTGTGGTTGCCACCGGTGTCGTGGTGGTGCGCGCGGAGCGCCGCCGCCGTGCCTACACCCCGGACCAAGTGCGCGAACAACTGCACGCGCGGTTCGCCCAGGTGACTCCGGAGACCGTCGAATCCGCCGCTGCGCAACCGCGGGGCGCGTTCGCTGTCCGTGGGCTGGTCGGCCGCTTGTTCCGTCGCCGGGCACGGCAGCGGAAGTAGCTGCGCCGCTGCGTCGAGGCCCTACAAGGCGATGCGAGCCATCGGGGCGAAGCCGAGATCGGCGAGCGCGGCCGCGCCGCGGTCGGCATGGTCGCCGCCGGCCAGCACCCTGGTCCGCGCCGCCTGGTAGGGGCAACCGGCTGCCTCGAACGCATCCGCCGTGGCGAGCAGCCGTTCGTGGTCCGCGGAGAGCAGTGCTTCGGCTCGCTCCACGATGGCGCCTGCGATGGGGTTTCCGGCGACGACGGTCCTGGCCTCGGCCAAGCGCTCGACGGCATCGGAGGCCCCCGTGAGCACACCGGCTTCGGCCCGCAGCGCCACATACCAGTGCAGCCAGATCCAGGTGACCCATCGCCACACCTCCCGCGGCTCGGTCGCCATCCGTTCGAGCGCCTCGTGCACCTGCCCACGGTGGAGCAGGGCGAGCGCGTCGAAGACGGCGCCGTACCCGTGCGTGCGCGCTGGTGACGTACCGAGCCCACGAACGAGCGCGTCCCATTCGCCGCGAGCTTCGTGGTCGCCACGGAGGTCGTGAATCATCGCCACACCTGCCACCGCCGGACCGAGGCCGGACTTGGCGGGGTCGCCGATCCGTTGCCACGTCTCGAGGAAACGGACGCTCTGGGTGCGAACGTCATCGACGTTGCCCGCCAGCGCGTCGGTCACCAGCAGCCAGCTCGTCGCACGATGTCCGACCTCGGCCAGCAAGGGATGATCCGCGAGCTGTTGTGCCCATCGGCGGGCGCCCCGCAGGTCCCCGGCGCCGAGTTCGGCCTCGGCGGCCTCGCCGAGCGCGTCGATCAGCTCAGGGGTGCCGACCGGAGTATTCGGGGTGGACTCCAGCAGCGCCATTCGCCGCCGTGCGATGGCCGCGGCGGTGAAGGTGTCGCCGGCCAGGCTGTGGGCGCCCGCGAGTGTGTCGAGTGCGGCGGACTCGGCAAGCGGATCGCGTGTGCGGTGCGCGAGTTCGACCGCACGCTCGGCACATGCCACGGTCGCCGGCACGCGGTCGCCGGACGAGTGCTGGTCGGTGAGCGCATCGGTGAGCGCCCGCCCGGCATCGGCCAGGGCCACAGCGGCTATAGCCGCCGGGTGGTCACCGGCGAGTTGCCGCGCCTCGGTGATGAGTGCGACCGCTTCCTCCGGTGGCAGGGGACGGACGAACTTGCCGGCGAACCGGTATGCGTTGGCGGCGGCGGTCGCCAGGTCGCGGGCCGCGCCGGCGGAATCACCGGACCGGAGGGCGGCCTCCGCGGCCGCGCGGTGGAGGCGATGCATGTCGTCGCCCCGCATCTGGCATCCGGCCGCGGCCGCGGCGTGCCGGAACAGCACGGCGGCGATGGCCGGGTCCTCCGCGAGCGCGGCCGCCTGCTCGTAGCGCATCTGGGACTCGCCGATCAGATTCCGGGTGAAGCACAGTTGCGCCATGTGCTGGGCCAGGCGGGACGCATCCGCGCGCCGCTCCGGCCGGTCGGCCGCCCACGCCATCGCGGCGCGGAAATCGTCGGCCACCGCGTCGAATCGCGGCCGCCACTCCGCGCGTACCACCGTCAGATCAGCGGCCACGGCCAGGCACCAGCTCAGGTGACGGGACCGGATATCGGCGAGCTCACCGGCTTCGGTGAGCTGCTCCGTTCCGTACTGACGAATGGTTTCCAGCGCCCGGTATTCGGTACCGTCCGGGCCCTCCGTCACCGCCAGCAGGCTCTGCTCGGCGAGCCGGGCCAGTCCGTCGGCGACAACGCCTTTCCCGGTCGCGGCCACCTGCGCGGCGGCCGCGACGGTGAACGACGTCTTGAACACCGACACCCGCCGCAGCAGCGCGCGATCGTCCGGCTCCAGCAGAGCGTGGCTCCAGTCCAAGGCCGCTCGCACCGAGCGGTGCCGCTCCTCGGTGCGCGAGCCCCCGGCCAGCATCCGAAGTTGATCGGAGAGCCCGGCTTCGAGGCCGTCCAGCCCCAGTGTGGTCCAGCGGGCGGCGGCCAGTTCGATCGCCAGCGCGACGCCGTCCAGCCGCGCGCAGAACGCGGCCACCTGGTCGCGCAGCGCGTTGTTCGGCGGCCAGCCGCCCGCCTCCGCGCGCTGCATGAACAACTCGACCGCATCCGACGCACCCTCGCCGGCCAGCGACATTGGTGGGACCGTGTACGCCCGTTCGAACGGCACCATCAGCCGCGCCCGGCTGGTCGCAAGCACCGTCACGCCGGGGCACGTCGCGAGCAACCGTTCGAGGAACGGCGCCACTCCGTCTCGCACATGCTCGCAGTTGTCCAGCACGAGCAAGACCTGCCGGTCGGCCAGCGCGGCAGGCACCGATTCGTCCATCGCGCGGCCGGGCTGCTCCCCGAGTCCGAGGGCGAGGGCGACCGTGCCTGCGACCGCGCAGGTGTCGGGGCTGGTGACGGGGACCAGGTCGACGAACCACACGCCGTCGGAATACTCGCCGGCCAGCTCCGCGGCGACCGTCAGCGCGAGCCGGGTCTTGCCGACTCCGCCGGGACCCACCGCGGTCACCTGCCGGTGTTTCCTGATCATTTCGGTGAGCTCGGCTCGCTCCCGGCCGCGGCCGACGAACGTGGTCAGCGGGGTCGGCAGCACCGGCGCCGGCTGTGACCGGTCGGGGCGAGCCGGAGCGGCCGCGCGCTGGGCCAGCGCCCGCCGATCCGGAACCTCCAGCTTGCGCAGCAGCGAGGAGACATGACTTTCGACGGTGCGCACGGAGATGAACAGACGCGCACCGATCTCCGCGTTGCTGAGATGTTCCCCCACCAGCGTCAGCACCTCGGCTTCCCGAGCCGAGATCTCCACCGTCGCCGCCATGGCACCGATTCTGCCGTATTCCCGTCGCGCTCAGACTGTGCGGTCGGTTCTGCCCTGGGGATATTGCCGTGGACGATCCGTGCGTCGATCCGTGGCCGGTTCCGTGGTCGCCACGGATGTGGATCGGTGGCGCCGGAGGAGATGCTGTGAGCACGTCCGGTTCACCTCGGCAGACGAGCACCGGGACCACCTGACCGACGACTCGAAGGAGTGATCGTGCCCAGCTCTCCCACGCAGGGAATCAAGACCGTGCTGCATCCCGTGTCGGACCTGGCGGCGGCCAAGACGCTGTTCACCGCCCTGCTCGGCGTGGCGCCGCAGACCGACACGTCCTACTACGTCGGCTTCGACGCCGAAGGCCAGCACATCGGGCTGGTACCGGACGCCGGGCCGCAAGGGATGACGGCGCCGGTGGCCTACTGGCACGTGCCGGACATCGAGGCGAAGCTCGCGGAGGTGACCGCGGCGGGCGCCACCGTGACCGAGCCCGCGCACGACGTCGGCGGCGGCCGCCTGGTGGCGACTGTCACCGACACCGACGGCAACGTCCTCGGGCTCATCCAGGACCGCTGAGCGCCGAACTCCACCCCCTCATCCGAACGCCACGAAGGAAACCAGCTCATGACCGCGCAGAAGACCACCGTACGCACCAGCGCCAAGACCAAGGCCTCCGTCGGATTCACCGACGAGGAACGAGCCGCGATGAAAGAGCACGCCGCAGAGCTGAAGACGGCCGCGCGCCGGGGCTCGCGGGCGGCGAAGGCGGACGGGGAGAACGACGTGCTCGCGAAGATCGCAGGGATGTCGGAATCCGACCGTGTCATGGCCGAGCGGCTGCACGCCGTCGTCAAAGCCAGCGCTCCGGACCTGTCCCCGAAACTCTGGTACGGCATGCCCGCGTACGCCAAGGACGGCAAGGTCGTCTGCTTCTTCCAGAGTGCGGCGAAGTTCAAATCGCGCTACGCCACCTTCGGTTTCAACGACATCGCCAACCTCGACGACGGCACCATGTGGCCGACGACTTTCGCCCTGACGAAGCTGACCGCGGCCGACGAGGCGAGGATCGGCGATCTGGTGAAGAAGGCGGTGAGCTGACCACCGCGCCCGCCACTGCCGCAGCGCTGTTCGGTTCCACACTCTCACGCCTGGATGGAACCGAACTTGCGCGCCGCGCGTCTTACTGAGTAGCTATGGAAGAGGGCGATCGCTGCGGTGCGGCGTTCGCTGGAACCGCGGCGGGCGAACGGTCGGCCGACGTCAGGTCACGATGCGGAGGGGATGTTCGAGCAGCTCTTTCAGCTGCTGCAGGAACTGCGCGGCCACGGCTCCGTCGATGACGCGGTGGTCGGCGGACATGGTGACGCGCAGGATCTTCCGGGTCACCACCTGGCCGTCGTCCAGGCGCAGTTCGTCGGTGGCGGCCCCGACGGCCAGGATGGCGGCCTCCGGCGGGTTGATCACGGCGGTGAAGTGCTCGATACCGAACATTCCCAGGTTGGAGATGGTGAAGGTGCCGCCGCTCATTTCGTCGGCGCGCAACTTGCGCTCGCGGGCGCGTTCGGCTTTGTCACGACTTTCGGCGGCGATCTGCGACACGCTCTTTCGATCCGCGTCGCGCAACACCGGGACGAGGAGCCCTGCAGGCGTCGCGACCGCCATGCCGAGGTGAACGCCATGGTGCCGCAAGAGCTTCTCACCCGCGAACGAGACATTGACCGAAGGATTGCTCCGCAGCGTCACGGCGACGGCTTTGATCAGCAGATCGTTCACGCTGACCTTCGTGCCGGTCGGTGCCAGGGTGTCGTTCACCTGGGCACGGAACCCGAACAGCTCGGTCACATCGATCGCGGCGGTCAGATAGATGTGCGGAGCCTGCTGTTTGCTCTCGGTGAGTCGCGTGGCCGACACCCGTTGGATGCCGGTCAGCGGAACTTCCTCGTAGTCGCCCTGGGCCGAAGCCGAGAATTTCGCCGTGGGAGCGGGGGCGGCTGGGGTCGGTGGGTCGACTTGGGCTGCGCGGTGGGCGGACTCGACGTCCTGGCGGATGACACGTCCGCCCGGACCGGTGCCCACCACGCGCGAGATGTCGACACCGAGTTCGTCGGCGATCTTGCGCGCCAGCGGCGACGACTTCTTCCGGTCCGCCGTTCCGCGGGAGTCGGCGACGGATTCGCGGACGGGGGCAGCCGCAACCGCACGAGTATCCGGCACGGCCCCGCTATCGCGGGCAGCCTGCGCGATGACGGCCGGGGCGGGTGCGCTAACGCTCGAGCCGTTCGCGGCGGCTCGACTGCCGTCGCCGATGAGCCCGATGGGCGTCCCGATCGGCACCCGCGCACCCTCTGCGGCGAGGATCTGCTCGAGCACGCCGTCGTCGTAGGCCTCCAGTTCCATGAGGGCCTTGTCGGTTTCGATCTCCGCGAGGACTTCGCCTCGCTCGACCGGCTCGCCCACCTGCTTGAGCCAGGAGACGATGACGCCTTCCTCCATGGTGTCGGAGAGGCGGGGCATGGTGATTTCGGGCATGTATGCGTCCTCTGGTGTCTCAGCGCCGCTTGCCGACGGCCGTGAGGGTTTCCACGGCGGCGGTGTACAGCGAATCGGCCGACGGCAGGGCGAGCCGTTCGAGCGGCTTGGCGTAGGGGAGCGGCACTTCGGCCATGGCCACCCGGCGCACCGGGGCGTCCAGATAGTCGAAGGCGCCGTCGGAGATGGAGGCGGCGACCTCTGCGCCGATACCGTAGGTGAGCCAGTCGTCCTCGCCGATCACGGCGCAGCCGGTCTTGCGGACGGACTCGACGAGGGTGGCGCGGTCCAGCGGACGAAGGCTGCGCAGGTCGACGACCTCGGCCGAGAAACCGTCGGCGGCGAGGCGTTCGGCGACCTCCGAGCACACCGTGGCCATACGGGAGTAGCCGATCAGCGTGATGTCGGAGCCGGTCCGCGTAACCGCGGCCTTGCCGATCTGCGCGGCCGGAAGATCCTCCGGCACTTCGCCTTTGGTGTTGTAGAGCGAGAGGTTTTCCAGGAACAGCACCGGATCGTCGTCTTCGATGGCGGCCTTGAGCAGCGCTCGCGCGTCGGCCGGGGTGCTCGGCGCGACCACTTTCAAGCCTGGCACGAACGCGTAGTACAGCTCCACGTTCTGCGAATGCGTCGCGCCGAGCTGTTGGCCGCCGCCGCCCGGGGTGCGGATGACCATCGGCACGCTGGTCTGGCCGCCGAACATGCCGTAGATCTTCGCGGCGTGGTTGACGATCTGATCCAGCGCCAGCAGCGAGAAGTTGATCGTCATGATCTCGACGACCGGACGCAGGCCGAGCATGGCGGCACCGATGGCGGCGCCGACGAAGCCCTCTTCGGCGATGGGAGTGTCGCGTACCCGCTTCTCGCCGAATTCGGCCAGCAGTCCGGCGGTGATCTTGTAGGAGCCTTCGAAGACGCCGATCTCCTCCCCGATGAGGAAGACATCGTCGTCGCGCCGCATCTCCTCGCGGAGGGTTTCGCGCAGCGCTTCCCGATAGGTCATGACAGCCACGGTGAGGTCCTTAAGCGGTGAAGATCGGGTCGGCGGGCAGGCGGCGCGAGTCGCCGGCCACGGGCGTCGCGTAGGTGAAGTCGAACAGGCTCGACGGCTCGGGATGCGGGCTGGCGTCGGCGAATTCCACCGCCGCGGCGACCCCGGCGGCCACCTCGGCGTCGAGCGCGGCCACGGACTGATCGTCCAGCACACCGGCGGCCAGCAGTGCGTCACGCCAGCGGTCGACGGGATCGTTGCTCCGGGCGGTCGCCACCGCTTCCTCGGTGCGATATTTCGCCGGGTCGACCACGGAATGACCCTTGAGACGGTGACTGACCGCCTCGAGCAGCGCGGGTTTGCGCTCCCGCCGCGCGGTTTCGATCAGCTCACCGGCTACCTCGCGGACGGCGAGGACATCGGTGCCGTCCACGCGCTCGCCACGCATGCGGTAGGAGGCGGCGCGCTTCCACAGATCCGGTTCCGCGGAGGAGCGTTCGACCGTGGTGCCCATCCCGGTCTGGTTGTTGATCACCAGGAACACCACCGGCAGGTTCCACAGGGCCGCGATGTTCAGCGACTCGTGGAAGGCACCGATGTTCGTCGTGCCCTCGCCCATCTGGCACACCACCACGTCGTCGCCGCCGCGGTAGTCGATGGCCAGCGCCGCGCCGACGGCCAGCGGAACCTGGCCGCCCACGATGGCATAACCGCCGAGCATGCGGGTGGCGGTGTCGTACATGTGCATGGAACCGCCCCAGCCCTTCGAGGTGCCGGTGGAACGGCCGTACAGTTCCGCCATGACCCGGCCGGGCTCGATGCCTTTGGCCAGCGCGTAGCCGTGCTCGCGGTAGTTGGTGAACAGATAGTCGGTGGGGCGCATGGCCGCGCCGAGCCCGACCACGGTGGCCTCTTCACCCAGGTTGAGATGGCAGTATCCGCCGATCTTGGCTTGCTGGTAGCTCTGCGCGGTGCGCTCCTCGAAGCGGCGCACGAACAGCATGTCGCGGTAGAGCCCGCGTAGCGTATCGGGATCCTCGGCAGCGAGGCGTGCGTCGGCCTGATCCATCGAGGTTCGCGCGGGGCCGCCGTTCGTCCGGCTCGGTGCGGGGGACTGTATGGCCTCGGGCCGCGTCGTCTTGCGGCTCGTTTTGCGAGAGGTGGTGCTGGTGGTCACGGCGGGTCTCCTCAACGCTTCCTGGGCGCGATGTGCACGGGCAGTCCGAGTCCGGCCATGGCCGCCTCCATGCCGATCTCGCCGAGGGTCGGGTGGGCGTGGATGGTGTCGGCGAGTTCGTCGAGGGTCGCCTCCAGCGAGATGGCCAGTGCGCCTTCGGCGATCAGGTCACTGGCCGACGGGCCGATGATGTGCACGCCGAGCACTTCGCGATGCCGCCGTCCGGCAACGATCTTGACGAAGCCCTCGGTGTCGCCGAAGGTCTGGGCCCGGCCGAGTGCCGCGAAGGGGAAACGCACGGTGACGACGTCGTGCCCGGCGGCGCGGGCCTTCGCCTCGGTGAGCCCGACGCCGGCGATCTCGGGGTGGGTGAAGGTGGCGGCGGGGATCGCGGTGTAGTCGATGCGCGCCGGCTGACCGGCGATCGCATCGGCGGCGGTGAGCCCCTGATGCGAGGCGACGTGCGCGAGCAGGGCGCGTCCGGTGACGTCTCCGATGGCGTAGACGTGCTCGACTCCGGTACGCAGTTGCTCGTCGACGGGGATGAAACCGCGAGTGTCCGTGCCGACTCCGGCGATGTCCAAGCCGAGGTCGGCGGTGTTGGGACGGCGTCCGACGCCGACCAGGACCACGTCCGCGTCGAGTTCCCGGGCGTGCTCGCCTGCCACGGTCACCCGCAACGCGTCGGTCTGCGCGATCGACTCGACCGTGGAACCGGTGAGCACGGTGATGCCCCGCTTGGTGAACGACCGCCCCAGGGCGGCGCCCACCTCGGCGTCCTCCAGCGGGACCAGGGTGTCCTGCATCTCGACGATGGTGACCTGGGAGCCGAAACCGGCGAACAGGCTGGCCCATTCCGCGCCGACCGCGCTGCCGCCGATGACGACCAGTCGTGCGGGCACCTCGGTCAGCCCGAAGGCGCCGTCGGAGGTGATGACGCCCGGCAGGTCCGCGCCCGGAATCGGCAACCGCGCCGGCACCGATCCGGTCGCGATGATCACATCCTTCGCGCTGATCGTGCGGGTGGCGGTCGCGGTCGGTGCGGCGGCATAGCGGGGGCCGCCGGGGAAGATCGGCGATCGACCCGTCTCGAACACTTCGACACCGGTCGGGCCGGTGAAGCGGGCGTGCCCCTCGATCACCGTGACACCGTTCGCGGCGAGCAGGCTCGCCACACCGTCGGTGAGTTGCTTGACGATGCCGTCTTTGCGCTGGCGCACCGCGGCGAAGTCATAGCGCACGTTGTCGGCGTAGACGCCGAAATCCGCTGCGCTGGTGAGGGTCTGGAAGATCTCCGCCGAGCGCAGCATCGCTTTGGTCGGGATGCAGCCCCAGTTCAGGCAGACTCCGCCCGGACGCTCCTTCTCCACCAAGCCGACGCGCAGGCCGCGTTGGGCCGCGCGGATGGCCGCGACATATCCGCCCGGCCCGCCGCCGACCACCAGTAGATCGAAATCCGGCACTCGTGGTGCTCCTCGTCCTCGATGATTGGATCCTCCGCCGGTTGTGGGGTGGATCATCGCTATCGAGTGTTGTCGCAGCGGAGTGCACAAACAATCGCCACGAAGCCCAGTAGTGCGGTTTCCGAATTGGGCGCTGCGCCCAATCGGGCAACGTAGCCGCGACGGGATCAGGCTCTGTCCGGTTCCTCGGCGAGGTCGAGCGCGGCCAGCGCCAGGGACAGTTCCACATAGTTGCGCTGGCCCTCGAGCGGGCGGTCGAGCAGGGTCGAGACGCGGTGGAGCCGATTGATGACGGTGTTGCGGTGGCAGTGCAGTCGCGCCGCGGCATGGGCCGCGGAGCAGTCGTGCGCCAGCCAGGCCGCCAGGGTGTCCAGCAGAGTCGTGCGTTCGGTGGCGGGCAGGGCCAGGACCGGCCCGAGGGTATGCGCGACCAGCATGTCGGTGAGATCGGTCGAGCGCAGGAGCAGCGCGTGCTGGAAGCGCTGGTGCAGCGGCACGAGTCCGGTCGCGTCCCGGGGCAAGGTCTGCAGTGTGAGCAGTGCCCAGCCGTGCGCGGTGCCGACCTGCGCGAGCCCGCTCACCGTGGGGGAGGCGCCCGCTCGTCCGCGGATGCGGGGTTCGATACGTCGTAACACCGCGGCCACGTCGTGGCGCTCGACCGCTATCAGCCCCACCGTCGAGTCGACGCGATCGTGCCACACGGACCGGATACCGACTGCGGCCAACGCGGCTTCCGTGCCGGTGTGTACCGCCTCTCCGCCACCGTCGACAACGACGACGAGGTAGGCGCTGGCGACCGGAAGGTTCAGCTCACGGGCGGCACGCGTGGCGAAGGTCGTGTCGTGGGCGCGGCCGGCGAGCAGATCCTCGAGCAGAGCGTGGCGGCGGCGTTCGTCGCTGCGCAGCTGTTCGAGTTCGGTATTGCGGTAGGAGGTGACCAGCGACGAGGACAGGCCATCGATCGCCGCCCACAACGCGGTGCCGACCGCACGAATCTCGCCGGGAGCGAGTTCGTCCGCCTTGTCCAGCAGGACCTCCCACACGATTCGGCCGCCCAGCCGGAAGGTGCGCAGCATGGCTTCGAGCGGCACGCCCTGTTCGGCGCGGCGGCGGCCGATGGACGCGGCGACTTCGTCGTCGAACGCGGTCGTCGGAGTACCCAGCAGGTCGAGGATGCGGGTCACGTATCGGCGGCAGCCGTCGACCAGGTCGGCACGGGCGACCGTCGAGTAGTCGGTCCACTCCGGGTTGTCGGTGAAGATCTCCGCTATCAGCCGGTCGGTCAGAGCCGGAATCTCCGCACGGCAGGAGGCGACCAACTCCTGCGTGCACGTCTCCGGGATCGCCTTCTTCGATGTCGACATGTCGCTCGGGGCCCTTCTCGTCGGCCGTACCCACGACTGCGGGGCGGCGGCATAGTCACGACCGTATCGCCGGCGGGAGGCGGCATCCATGGCGGTATCCGTGGGAACTACCTGCTCATAGCGGAATGCTCAGCGTCCTTCCGGGCCCGGGTCGACGGCCACCGCACTATCGCGCCGATGTGCCTTCCCCGCTCATGGGCGGCCGGCGCACTGCGGAGACCTCCGCCCGGTGAGCGTTCGGTGACGGATGGGCAATACGCGGTTCGAGGCCCGCTTCTACATCCGTGGATGCGGCAATATGCTGTATCTTGTGTCGAATCTACGGATCAGTGAAGCGGCCGAGTTGCTGGGAGTCAGCGACGACACGGTACGTCGATGGATCGATCAGGGCCGTCTCACCGCGACGCAACTCGACAACGGCCGCAAAGGAGTCAGCGGCCGCGAGCTCGCCCAATTTCTGCGGGCCAATGCCGAGGCGCCCGCACCCGGTACGACGGTCGCCGCGTCAGCGCGCAACCGGATGCGCGGAATCGTGACCCGGGTCGTGAAGGACACCGTGATGGCGCAGGTGGAGATGCAGGCCGGACCATTCCGGCTGGTGTCGCTGCTGAGCCGGGAATCGGTCGACGAACTCGGTCTGGAAGTCGGCAGCGTCGCTGTCGCGTCGGTGAAGTCCACGCACGTCGTCGTGGAGATACCGGAAAGTTGACGAGGATGGCAATTCGTAAGTGGTGTGTCGCGGTCGCGACCGTGCTGGTTGTCGTGACCGCGGCGGCCTGCGGTTCGGACGACGCGACCGAGCACGCCGACGGACGTCAGGTGTCGGGCACGGTGACCGTGTTCGCCGCGGCCTCGCTCACCGAGACGTTCGGGGAGCTCGGCAAGCAGTTCGAGGCCGCGCACCCGGGCGTCGAGGTGGTCTACAGCTTCGGGGCGAGTTCCGCCCTTGCGCAACAGATCATCCAAGGCGCACCGGCCGACGTGTTCGCCTCGGCCGCTCCGAAGAACATGCAGCAGGTCCGCGACAAGGGCGAGGTCGCCACCGCGCCGGTGACTTTCGTGCGCAACCGGCTCCAGATCGCGGTGCCGAAGGGCAATCCGGGACGCATCACGGGGCTGACCGATTTCGGCAAGACGGAGCCCAAATTCGCGTTGTGCGCGGAGCAGGTACCCTGCGGCGCCGCTGCCGCGAAGGTCTTCGAGACCGCGGGCATCACCCCGCAACCCGACACCCGCGAGCAGGACGTCAAGGCGGTGCTGACCAAGGTCACGCTCGGGGAAGTCGACGCCGCGCTGGTGTACCGCACCGACGTCGAGGCCGCGGGCGACAAGGTCGAGGGCATGGCCTTCCCGGAATCGGCCGCGGCGATCAACGACTACCCGGTCGCGCCACTGGCGCACGCGCCGAACGCGACGGCCGCCGCGGCCTTCGTCGACTTCGTGACATCGGAGAAGGCCAAGCCGGTCTTCGTCGCGGCGGGATTCGACACCCCGTGATCGCGCCCTCGCGGCGGCGTGCGGTACTCGGACGGCGACCGGTCGCGCTGATGCTGCCCGCCTTCTGCGGGCTGGCGTTCCTCCTCGTGCCTTTGATCGGACTGCTGTGGCGAGCGCCGTGGGCGACCATGCCGGATCGGCTGTTCAGTGCCGAGGTCGGCCGAGCGTTGCGGCTCTCCTTGGTGTGCGCGACCGCGGCCACGGCGATCTGCCTGGTTCTGGGCATTCCCTTGGCCTGGGTGCTCGCGCGCGCCGCACTGCCGGGGCGCGGGCTGATCCGCGCTTTGGTCACCGTGCCGCTGGTGTTGCCGCCGGTGGTCGGCGGTGTCGCGCTGCTGCTCGTGCTCGGCCGGCGCGGGCTGATCGGACAGTATCTCTACGAATGGGCGGGTGTCTCCCTGCCGTTCACCACGGCCGGGGTGATCGTGGCCGAAGCGTTCGTGGCCATGCCCTTCCTGGTGATCTCCGTCGAAGGAGCGCTGCGGGCGGCCGATCCCCGCTTCGAGGAAGCGGCCGCCACGCTTGGCGCCACCCGCTGGTACGCGTTTCGCCGGGTGACGCTGCCTTCGGTCCTGCCCGGCGTGGTGGCGGGCGCGGTGCTGTGCTGGGCGCGTGCGCTCGGCGAGTTCGGCGCCACGATCACGTTCGCGGGCAACTTCCCCGGCCGCACCACCACCATGCCGCTGGCGGTCTACCTCGCGCTGGAGACCGACCCGGATGCCGCGATCGTGCTGAGCCTGGTGCTGCTGGCCGTCTCGGTCACCGTGCTGGTCGCGTTGCGCGAACGCTGGATCCGGGGGGCGATGTGAGTTTGGCGGCCGATCTGCGCATCCAGCGCGGACGTTTCGCGCTCGAGTTGCCGCTGGATGCCGCTCCTGGCGAAGTGGTGGCCTTACTCGGGCCCAACGGGGCGGGGAAGACCACGGCGTTGCGTGCCCTGGCGGGGCTGATCGCACTCACCGGTGGGCACATCCGGCTGGATGGCGTCACCTGGGACGCGCCACCGTCGACGTTCGTGCCCGCCGAACGCAGGCAGGTCGGCGTCGTGTTCCAGGACTATCTCCTGTTCGGGCATCTGTCGGCGTTGGAGAACGTCGCCTTCGGCCTGCGCGCCCGCGGATATCGCCGCGCCGCCGCACGGGAGCGCGCTACCCGATGGCTCGCGCGTGTCGGACTGGCTGATTACGCGCACCGCAAGCCCCGGGCGCTGTCGGGCGGGCAGGCGCAGCGGGTGGCGCTGGCTCGTGCGCTGGCCATCGAACCACGACTGTTGCTGCTCGACGAACCGCTCGCCGCGCTGGACGCGGGCACCAGAGTCCAAGTGCGCTCGGACCTCGCTCACCACCTGCGCGATTATCCCGGCCACACCGTTCTCGTCACCCATGACCCGCTCGACGCCATGGTCCTCGCCGACCGGCTGGTCATCCTGGAGGACGGCGCGATCGTCCAGCAAGGTCCGCCCGCGCAGGTGGCGGCGCGGCCACGCTCGGACTACGTGGCCACCCTGATGGGCCTCAATCTCTACCGCGGCACCGCCCGTGGCATGAGCGTCGATCTGGACGGTGGCGGCAGCATCACCCTCGCCGAACCCACGCAGGGGCGTGTCCACGTGGCGTTCGGCCCCACCGCGGTGAGCCTGCACCCGCGACAACCTGCCGGCAGCCCCCGCAACAGCTGGCCGGTCATCATCACCGGGATCGAGCAGCACGCGCACATCATGCGCATTCGTCTCGACGGGGCGCCACCCGTCCTCGCCGACATCACACCGGCCACGGTGGCCGAATTGCACCTGCATCCTGGGCAGCGGCTGTGGGCCGCGGTGAAGGCCACCGAAACCCGCGCGTATCCGGCATGACATGTCAGCGGGTCGACGCGGTGTCGAGTCCGCGAGGACGGCAGGCGACCGGTCGCCGAGTGCCGAGATTTTCCAGCCGAACCACGGCCACTCTGCTTGAATCGATATATGTGCAGGTGGATGGCTTATTCCGGGGAGCCGATCCTGGCCGAGGACCTTTTGTTCCGGCCGGTGCACTCGTTGATCGATCAGAGCCTGCACTCCCAGCTGGGTGCGACGACCACGAACGGTGACGGCTTCGGCATCGGATGGTATGGCGAAGGTCCGCAGCCCGCGGTGTTCAAGGACATCGAACCGGCGTGGAACGACCGCAACCTGCGGGAGGTCGCGGCGCAGGTGCGCACGCCGCTGTTCTTCGCGCACGTGCGCGCGTCGACCGGAACCGCTGTGCAACGCAGTAACTGTCACCCGTTCCGGCACGGACACTGGTTGTGGATGCACAACGGATCCGTGCTCGGTTTCCACCAGTTCAAGCGCGATCTGATGACGGCGGTCGAGCCGGCTTTGTTCGCCGACATCGAGGGTTCGACGGATTCCGAAGTGCTCTTCTTCCTGGCGCTCACCTTCGGGCTGGTCGAGGACCCGTTCACCGCGGTCGCCCGCGCGGTCGGCTTCGTCGAAGACGTCGGTCGCGCGTACCAGGTCGATGCCCCGGTACAGATGACGGTCGCGACCACCGACGGCGACTCGATGTGGTTCTTCCGGTACTCCACCGAACGGCGGTCGCGCTCGCTGTTCTACTCCAACGACGTCGCGAAGGTGCGTGCGCTGCATCCGGAGGTTGAAGCGCTGCGCGAGCTGGGTGAGGAGGCTCGCTTCGTGGTTTCCGAGCCGCTGCGCGACCTGCCGGGGGCGTGGAACGAGGTCGAGGAGTCGTCGGCCGGTGTCGTCCGCCTCGGCCACGACGAAACGCGCCCGTTCCAGCCGATCGCCCCCTGACACCCGGGGTGTTCGGCCGCCTTGTACGCCGCTCCGCAGCCGTCGATGAAGTCGGCGCGCATGCGTGGCGCTGACCATCTGCGCGCTGTCGCGTTCTCCGAAGTGATTTTCGACGGGCACCGTGGTGTCACAGCCATTCGCCCGAATGACGGGGACGACCGACGGCGGTGCGGTCCCAGGGGGCGGCAGCGGGGTCCGGGGTCCGGTCGCACACTTCCCAGTGGAAGAAGGCGAATCCGATTGCCGGATCACAGGTTTGGTCGGCAGGGCCGCAGGCCGGACGGATGTGGCGACGGTTAGGCTGCCTTGTGCGCGGACTGTCGTCGGTATCGAGATTGTGGTCGGTGTGGGCGGTCACCCGAATACTGATGGTGGTGTTCACGGGAGTGACCGCACTGCCGCACAGCATTTGGGACGCTTCGGCCGCGGACTTGACGCTCTACCGGGAATGGGCCGAGCTCATCGTGGAACAGAACGTCTTCCCCCTGGACGACGAGCGGTGGCAGTACCCGCCCGGAGCGGGCGCGTTGCTGGCGGTGCCTTGGCTGCTCGGCGGCGGATTCGGTTACAACTGGTTGTTCTTCGCGCTGGTCGGCGCGGCGGACGCGAGCGTCCTCGGCTTGCTGATCCGGGCCGCGCGGGGTGACGACTCGGCCACGGCGCAGGCCGGGCCGTGGATATGGACCGTCGGCGTGGCGTTGCTGGGACGGGTCTGTTACGGCCGATTCGATCTGATCGTGGCGGCGGCCGCGGTGGCGGCACTGCTGTGGTCGACGCGCCGCCCCGCCGCGGCAGGCGCGGCCGCTGCCGCGGGCGTGCTGCTGAAAATGTGGCCGGTGGTGGTCGTGCTGGGATTGCGTCGGCGGGCGCTCACGCACGTAAGTGCGGCGACGATCGGTGTCGGTGCGGCGGCGGCCGTGGCACTGACAGCATGGGCCCCCGGTGCGTGGTCATTTCTGGAGTTCCAGTCGAAGCGCGGACTGCAGATCGAGTCTGTCGCTGTCACACCACTTTTGATTGCCCGGTTGACGCACAGCGGTTGGGCCATCGTGCATCGATACGGGGCTGACGAGTTGACCGGGCCCGCGGTGTCGGCCGTGGCTCGGGGGTGCGTGGCCGCCACGATCCTCGGCGGCACGGTGTTGCTGGTCATCTGGTGGCGTATGCGGCCTCCGGCAGCGGATCTGGCGTTGGCCGCGGTGTTGATCGCCTTGCTGACCAGCCGGGTGCTCAGCCCGCAATACCTGGTCTGGGCGGTGGCGGTGGCCGCGGTCTGCGCGCTCGACCCGCGTACCACGCAACGGCCTGTGCTGCTGATGGTGCTGGCGACTGCGCTGGTGAGCCAAGTGGAATTCCCGTTCGTCTATGACCGGGTGGCCACCGGAAGCTGGCCGGGAGTACTGGTCCTGACAGTGCGCAACAGCCTGCTGCTCGGCGCGACTGTGTGGTCGGTTGCACGGCTGTGCCGCAACACGTCTGGGCAATCCGGCGAAAGCATGAAATCACGAGCCACTTCCACGCGGACGGCCGCCGCTCCCCATGTCGAGAGCGTTCGCGAGAGTAATGCGCTTCCGGCCGGCGGCTGACGACATGAAGGACTCGGCGCAGTCGAGCCGACCGGCGCAGCCGTCGACGTACCGCAGATTCCCTGCCTTCCGGCGTGGCACAGTCGCGGCCGCAGGTGCCCTATCGGATCAGAGCTCGGCGACCAGGCCCGCTGCGGCTTCGATCGCGGCGGCCTCGTGATCGAGTAGGACGTCGCCGCCCTGCGTCGTGACGATCGGCGTGTACGGGTCGTCCACGAATTCCTCGCCGAGCAACTCGCGCAGCACCGCGAGCCCGCAGAACGGAACGTAGTGCGGGCTGTAGCCACCTTCTTGCACGAAGGCGACACGGCCCGAGCACGTTTCGTCCGCGATCTCCAGCATCCGCCTGGTCAGGTGCCGGAAGCCGCCGCTGGTGACCATCTGCCGCGCCAGCGGATCGAGGATGCTCGCGTCGAAGCCCGATGCCACGAGGATCAATTCAGGCGTGAAGGTGCGCAACGCCGGCTCGACCACTCGGTCGATCGCATGCAGATACGCGGCGTCACCGCTGCCCGGGGGAAGCGGCACATTGATCGCGTAGCCGTATCCGTCGCCCGCGCCACGCTCCTCCCGGTAACCGGATTCGGGCGGGAAACACAGGTGCTGGTGGATCGAAATGGTCAGCACCGAGGGGTCCTCGTACCAGATGTCCTGAGTGCCGTTGCCATGGTGGACGTCCCAGTCGACCACGGCGATGCGCCGCACGCCGAGGACTTCTTTCGCGTAGGCGGCGGCGATGGAGACATTGTTGAAGATGCAGAAGCCCATGCCGGTAGCACGGGTCGCGTGGTGCCCCGGCGGATTCACCAGCGCGTAACCATTGTCGACCGTACCGTCGAGCACCCGCTGGACGAGCGCGATCGCTCCGCCTGCCGAAAGCGCCGCGATCTCGTAGCCGCCCCTGCCGAAGGACGAGACGCCGTCGCCGGCGTCCCCGCCTTTCGGTTGCAGACTCTCGGCCTTGATCCGCTCCAGATGTTGCGCCGTGTGCACCCGCAGTATGTCGGTCTCGGTAGCGGGTACCGCTTCGATCTGATGCAACTTCTCCAGCAGGCCGGATACCGCCACCAATTCGTGGAACCGCCGCTTGGTATCGGGATGCGCGAGGTGATGGCCGATCGGCTGGAGGCCGGCCGTGGCGTCGGACGGGAACAGGCTTCCGCTACCCGTGTCGGCCCACCCGTAGAGGGTGTTCCACACGTATCCAGTTGTCATGGAGATCTCCTAGCAGTTGGCGGACCGCCACACCGTCCGCCTGGTCCGATCTTGGTCTCGGGCGTGACCGCGCCCATTACAAGCACAGCGGCGACCACGCCGCAACCCGAGAAATCGCCACCTGCGGCGGCGCGGAAAAGCTTTCCACTGGCGGGGAGGCTCTCGGTCGGGGCGCTGGGAGTTTCCGGGAAAGATGACGTGTCGTCAGCACCCGGAGGCCGGCCCGGCCTGGCAGCTCAGCGTGAGAGGGAACCGAATTCGATGAGGATGAACCGAACACTTCGCCTCGCCATCGGGGCGATCGCCGTCGCCCTCGTCGCGACCGCTTGCGGTGGCGGCAGCGACGCCGCGACCACCGAAGATCATGTGCGCGAAGGCAAGCTGACCATCGGCATCAAGTTCGACCAGCCCGGTCTGGGCTTCCGCGAGGCGGACGGCTCGTTCCAAGGCTACGACGTGGAGATCGCCAAGTATGTGGCAGGCAAGCTCGGCGTCCCACCTGCCGGCATCACCTTCAAGGAAACGCCGACGGCGCAACGCGAGACGATGATCATGAACGGCGACGTGGACTTCATCGTGGCCACCTACTCGATCACCGACGAACGCAAGAAGAAAGTCGATTTCGCCGGACCGTACTTCGTGTCCGGGCAGGCCCTGCTGGTCAAGAACGAGACCACCGATATCACCGGTGTCGAGTCGCTGACCGGTAACAAGAAGCTCTGCTCGGTCAAAGGCTCCACTCCCGCGCAATACGTCAAGGACCACTACGCCAAAGACGTTCAGCTGGTCGAACTGGACAACTACTCGCAGTGCATCCAAGCTCTGCGCAGCGGCGCGGTCGACGTGGTGACCACTGACGACATCATCCTCGCGGGCTTCGCGGGCCAGGTATCGGGCGAACTGAAGCTGGTCGGCGACACGTTCACCACCGAGAAATACGGCATCGGCCTGAGAAAGGGCGATCAGCAGACCCGCGCCAAGATCAATGACGCGATCGAGCAGATGATCGCCGACGGTTCGTGGCAGAAGGCGTTCGAGAACACGATCGGCCCGCTCCGCGACTCGACTCTGACGCCACCGTCGGTCGATCGATACTGATGCGCCCGCACGCGCGGGTGGCTCGGCAGAAGGCGGGTCCCACGCGACGCGGTGCGCGGGGGGAGGCATCCCACGGGTACGGGATTCCGGACCCGCGCTCTAGTCCCAGGTCGCGGTGTCGGGGTCGATGCCGTGGGCGCGCGCGCCGGCGTCGATGATGCGACGAAACCACGTGGCGAGGCCGGCGCGGATGCCGTCGTAGTGGGCAGCGAATGCCGGATCGGCCTCGAACCTGCGGCCGAGACAGACCTGCATCTGCCTGGTGAGGGGAAAGTACGAAGCGAAAACCTCGCGGTGCCGCTCGACGAGTCGATTCGCTTCCGGGCTACCAGGGGTGACGCCGGCGTCCATCGCCTCCCCGAGGTCGCGATCGAGGCAGGCGATCTCGTCGGCGATGGCCTGCCATTCCTCCGGACCGCGCGAGGCTGAGCGTTCGGCGTACTGCAACCACTGCGTCGTGTCTCCGTAGCGCTCACGCGCTTGGGCGGGCCAGTCCGGGTTCCACCGGGGGCCGAAGATCGCGGCCTGCTGCTGAGCGCTCAGCAGCAGGCCGCGCTCGTGGGCGTCGATCATCCGATCCACTCCGGCGCCGAGTTGCTGGAGGCGGTCGATCCGTTCGTCGATCTGAGTGCGCTGGGCGCGCAACGCGCCGGGCACGTCTGCGGTCGGATCGTCCAAGATGGCCTGGATATCGTCCAGGCCGAGACCGATCTCACGGTAGACGACGATACGGTGTAGGCGTTCCAGATCATCAGCGGTGTACAGCCGGTATCCGGCGGCCGTGCGCAGCGACGGGCGCGCCAGACCGATCTCATCCCAGTGGTGCAGCGCGCGGACTGTCACGCCCAGACGCGTCGAGACCTGACCGACGGTCACACCATCGGCGTCGGTGGCATCAGGCATGCTCACCATTGTCGCCGCCATCGACGCCCGGCGCGGTGATCCCGATGGCCGCGAGATTCCGCGCCTCCTGACTTGCCGGGTCGAAGGGCTTCGCCGCAGTGAGAACGATCCGCGCGTTCTCCGGGGTGATCACCACGACGTCGCGGGTGTTCCAAGGAGTATCCCGTGGGCCGTCGACCGAGTTCGGGCGCAACGCGCGACAGGCCTCGACAAGGGAATCGACCTGGCCGAGCACGCACGCGAAGCTGAAGCTGATCGCAGGCGCCTGCTCCGGAACGCTCTCCGCCGCGACGAGAAGTACGTCCTGGAAGGCCCACCGGCGCAGATGCACGAGCCTGCCGGGGATGCCGAACAGTTCGAAGAACCCGAGCCCACGGACCCAGAAGTCCACCGACGCCGCCAAATCGCTCGTGGGGATCGTCACGAACGCCGGCATTCCATAGATTCCTCGGAACGGCTCCGGCGCAACGGCATCCGGGCCGGGGGTGGGTACGGGACTCATCTCGAAGGCGTTGTAGTAATCGCTCATAGACCCCACCCTTCAGCCTCACGCCACGTGAGGGTCAAGCGGAATCCGTGAGTTCGTTCGCGGCTCGTGCAGTGCGTCCGGCCGACGGACCCGGACCGCGCTGGGTGCGACTCCGCCTCGTTATCCCCGGCTCTGCGATGTCGTCGTAGAACGGCTCCGAGAGGCATGCCAAGCGTCCGGGGGAGCGGTCAATCCTTGCGGATCCAGGCGGGCATGATCCGTGTCGCGCTGATTCGCCAGCCTGCCGGCGTCCGCACCGCAGTGCAGGCCTGCCGGAGGCCTCCAGTCTGATGGGGCGGCTGACCGTCGCGGTAGTAGTACACGATCGAATTCGACGAGACATCGGCCTGGTCGCCGTCGAGGTTCACCAGCAGGTCGGTGGTCGTGTGCTGAGTATGTTGCCCTTCGACCTCGGCCCGGCGCATATAGTCGACGACTTTGTCGATGCCGCGGACTTGAATGCGCGGCGAATCGACCTCCACATCATCGGTGAAGACGGTGCCGGCATCCTCCCACCGCTGCTCGTCGAGCAGACGGGCGAAGCGGCTGAACAGATCGGCGATCTCGATGCGGTCGGCGATCACGGTACTCGTGGACATGAAACCCCTATTCATTGGAGACTCCAACATTGGCCTCGCCAACTATACACATAGTAGTTGGCCGTGCCAACGATCCGGGTTGCTCCTGGAAGCACGGATGACCGCGAACGAGTTGGCCGCCGAGTCAGGTGGCAGCGCAGGCCCACCGATGGGCGTCTACCGCTTCGGCGAGGTGAAGGCGCGGTACCGGCTCATGACGATGCGGCGGCCCCGAACCACTTCGGCAGATGATTGCGCAGATCCTGCTGGTCGTCGCCGACCCACGCCACGTGGCCGTCCGGTCGCAGCAGCACAGCGGGCACGTCGAACTCCTCGCTGACGTCGACGACGTGGTCCACCCGATCGGCCCAACCCGCCACCGACAGCAGGCCGGTCCGGTCGAGCAGCAGCCCGCGACCGCCGTGCATCAGCTCGTAGAGGCGCCCTCGCTTCAAGCTCACGTCCCGCATCCGCCGTCCGAGCAGGTCGTGTCCCTCGCCGAAGTCGTAGCGGACCCCGACGGCGGTGATGATCTCGGTGATGTACCGGTTCACCTCTTCGAAGTCCATCAGCGTCGAGAACAGTTCGCGCAGTGCGGTCGCGCCCGGATCGGTGCCCATCAGCGTCATCTGCGCGCGGGTGTTCTCCAACACGCGGGCGCCCACCGGGTGCCGTTCGGCGTGATAGCTGTCCAGCAGTCCCTCCGGCGCCCAGCCGTCGACCTCGGCGGCCAATTTCCAGCCGAGATTGAACGCGTCCTGAACGCCGATGTTGAGTCCCTGCCCGCCGGTCGGCGGGTGGATGTGGGCGGCGTCGCCGGCCAGCAGCACCCGGCCGACGCGGTAACGCTCGGCCTGCCGGGTGGCGTTACCGAAACGGGTCAACCAGCGCGGTGAGTGCACCCCGAAATCAGTGCCCGCGGTCGCCCGCAGCTGCCGCTTGAACTCCTCGAGGGTCGGAGCGCTCGCGCGCTCTTCCGCCACTCCGGCGGCCGGCACGATGACGCGGTACAACCCCTCACCGTCGTCGACGCGCACGGCGCCGAACCGCTTCTGCGTCTTGTTGATCTCCGCGACGATGGCGGCGGCCACGGCCGGGTCCTCGGTCATCTCCATGACGCCCAGCAGCGTCTCGACCTTGGAAGGCTCGCCGGGGAAATCGACGCCGAGCAGCCTGCGCACCGTGCTGCGACCACCGTCGCAGCCGACGAGGTAGCGCGAGCGCAGATGCGCGCCGTCGGCCAGTTCGACGGTCACCCCGTCCTCGTCCTGGCTCAACCCCACCACTTCGCAGCCGCGCCGGATCTCGGCACCGAGTTCTCGGGCGCGCTCATCGAGCAGCCGCTCGGTGACCGGCTGCGGAGTGGCGAGCCCGTACGCGTGAGCGGTGTCCAACCGCTCCGGCCACGGCTTGATGATGCCGCCGAAGAGACCACCGACCTGGAACTTCTCGCTCACCGCGAGGAACCGGTCCAGCAGCCCGCGCTGGTCCATGATCTCGACGCTGCGGACGTGCAAGCCCTGGCCGCGGGACTGCCCGCTCGGCTCCGCCTCCTTCTCCAGCACGAGGGTGTGCACATCGTGCAGCCGCAATTCGCCGGCCAGCATCAAGCCGGTCGGCCCGCCGCCGACAACGATCACGTCGATCACAAAATCTCCTTTGCCTCTTCGCCGGCAGACGGCGCGGTTCGGCGGCGCGCACCCGAACTTGCCCGCCGGGTACCTGCCACACACCGCGCGTCTCACGGGCGGTTCGTCATCCCGCGAGATGCGCCCGCCGCCGAAACGCCCGCGCGTCGCGAGAGCTTGATTTCCGCAGGTTCTGACTTCGGCTGGAGATTCTGCAGCACACCCGGGGCCTTGCCGCAAGGCCCCGGGTGCGTTATATGGTGAGAGTGGGCCTGAGTTTTGCGCGGGAGCGGCGGACATCAGCGCCGCACCGGCCGCAGAGTGCCGGCGACGATGTGGCGATCGACCCGGACCAACTCAAACCCGTTATCCTTCAGTTGGTTTCGGCCACGAAGATGACCTCGGTGGCTGAATCGAGTGCAGAGCCCCGCCCGCGATCGGACCGGCACTGGTGGACATCCACCTGGACAAGGACGAATCGCACCGGCTGGCAAGAACTACGGAACCATCCGTGCCCCGGGTCGTGCTCGCGATCGTCACCCTCGAGGACGGCTCATACTTTGCCTATCCACGCCGTCCAGTGCCTGGTCCTGGTAGATGCACGAGGAGACCCGTATGAACAAGGCCGCTGAATGGCTCACTGATCAGGGCAAGCGCAAGTTCTGGATTCCCGTGTTGATCGTGGTTGTGGTGGCGAGTATCGGCGCGGTCGTGTGGGTGAACCGATCGCCCGTGCACCCGCCGCAGGTATCGGGCGCCCACGGCCGGTTCCTGATTTCGCAGCGGCTCGACTCCGCTCCGGTGCCGCAGTGGACTTTGCGCGCCGCCGACCTGTCCGGCGAGCCCGGCGCGGTCTTGCTGGCAGCGCCGCAGAACCTGCACCGCTACTACGGCTACGGCTCCCCGGTGGACGCCGGGACGATGATCGTGGCGGCGACCGCGGTGCCCGGCGCCCCTGGGCCGGGTGAAAACGCTGGACTCACCGTCGGACCGGTGCGGATGCACGGCATTGATCCGGATACCGGCCACGTGCGATGGACGACCGAGGCCGGTGAACTCCTCGGTTGCCATGAGCAGGTTTTCGACGGGCAGCTCGCCTGCCGCGGCGCGCATCGAGTGTTGATCATCGAGGCTGCGACGGGGGCGGTACTCGGAGACCACACGACGGACTTCGAGGTCACAGACGTGGCGGTGCGAGACGGCGTAGTTTCGGTGGCCGGCCGAACCGCCGATTGGATGACCGCTGTCCTCATGCGAGGAACCGTTTCCGGTCTCGGCGCGACGTGGCAGCGAACGTACCCGACGCCTGTTCCCGGCGACCCGGTCACGCCCAGGATCGACGTGCTCGCGCGGGACTACTTCCTCGACGGGCACGACCACGGCGTGCGCGTCCACGATCTGCGCACCGGCGAGTTGCTGTTCACCGGACCCGTTGTCCACACCTTCGAGGGCGGCATCGTCGCGTCCCAGGTGATCGAACGCGGCTGGAGCGCGGGAAGGGTCACGCTCGTCGGTCGCAGTGGCCATCCGATTACCGAGGTCGGCAACGCCAGCTCCGTGTTCGACTGGTATCCGGCCGCGACGGCGACGCCGCCGCCGATTCTCACCGGCGAGAGCGCCTACGAGCGAACGACAGGCCGCGTCCTGTGGACCAATGCGCAGATCGGCATCGACGAACCCATCGGGCGCAAGAGCGCGATAGCAGGGGTAGTGGACAACACCGTGATCGTCCGATCGCTCGACGGATCAGAGCTGGCCGGCCTCGACCTCACCGACGGGCACCGCATCTGGCAACAGCCGACGCCGTTCCCGAACCCCGCACGCTACGACGGCATAACCGACGCAAGCCACCTCATCCTGACCGACGGAACCACCGTGCACGCGATCGACGCCGCGGATGGTTCGACTTCCTGGTCGATGCCGTTACCGCCCAGCGGTAGGCCCAACTTCCGCTCGGCGGTCAAGGCACTGGGTGGCCGTATGGTCACGGTGACCGCGCAGGAATTCACCGGATACGCTCCGGCATGATGTGACCGCACCATGCGGATGGGCCGGATGCCGAAGTGGACTCCAGACGGCGGCATGCCCAGGTTCGGCTCGCGCGCCGTCTTGGCCCGGCGATAGAAATCCGTCTCTGCTCCGACTTGTTCCAGGACCCCGGCCCGAACTGAGGAGTCGACAAGTGAGCGACCTCGACCCGGCGTTCGATGACGACGAGCATCAGCGCTACGCCCGCTACCGCCAGGAACTGTCACGTGTTCTCCCGGAGTCCGAAAGCGACATGGTTCGTGTCGTCCTCGGTGATCCGGATACGGCGATGGCCGAGGCCGCCGTGGTCGGCCACCTCGACCGGCGGGCCACGGAACTGCTCACCGCCCCCGCATTCCCCGAGTGGGCGCACACTATCGGCCAAGTGATCGGCGAGCGCGAGTTTGTCGTCCGCAGGCTTCGCGAATGGGCTCTGCTCAGATCGATCCGCACGGGCGAGGAGTGGACTGCCGACCAGGTCTGCGGGGCCTCCGACTGGTTTCAGCGCAAAGCCGTCGACCTCACCACGTCACCCGCTGTCCTCGCCCTGCTCGCGGACAAGGGAAGAACTCGTCGGGTGCGCGCTGCGGCTGCCCGCCGCATGGTTGGAACGACCCGGTAGCCGACGAGCGGGAAGAGGGCGGCGGCGAAACGACAGACGCGGCGCCGGCCTCGCGGAGAGTCAGTGTCCCAGCGGGTCCGTCTACCGTGGTGAATCGGGATCACCGTTACAACCGCTGTCGGGCTTGTCTTCGGTGCCTTCGCCTGCACTTTTTCCGATTCGCCGCGGTTTGACCATGCGCCGGCGGCCGCCGGCCGGAGCGTCGTCACCAGCTCGTTTCCGCCGCAACGCCTCGAGATCGATGACACTCCCATCAGGCTCGGCACTGCCCAGATCTTCCTTGGAAGCGGGGTGCCGCGCCGCGCCCGGGTCGACCGGCCACCACCCTGTCTCCCGCTGCAGTTCCGATCGGAGTACGGGCTTGGTCGGTGCGGGGTCATAGAGGGACCGACCTTCCGAGCGCCAAGTCTTGTGGAGACGCTCGCCGGCTTCTTCCGCCACGCGCCGCGGGCGCCGCGGTAGTCGGGTGACTTTTGACGTGTCGTCTCCTGCTCCGGGAATCTCCACAGCCTTCATTCCTTCTTCCAGCGTCTTGCGCAACCGTTCCAGCTCGTCGAACTTCTTCCGCCGGGCCCTGGCAAGGACTCCGTCCCGGCAGCTTCCCGCTCCGACATCGAGCTAGGAGCCGACAAATGGCACCGCAGCCGTCGACGCCATGACCGCTGGTACGCCGAGTCGATGTTCGAGCTCATTGCTGATTGCGTCGGTCACCTCCGCATTCTCCCTCAGTAGGTAAACACATGAGCACCGGAGCCAGGCGCGCACTACCGCGAGAGTTGCGGCAGGTATACCGGACTGTCACGTCTGCACCACCCTAGGCTGCCACTCCGACGCGGAGGTCTTCGCCATGTCAGCTCGGCACGCCGTCACCAACGTCCATGGTCAGTACACCTAGCTCAGCGTCTTCAGGGCCGCCGCGTCGTACGGCTTCAGCTCATCGATTCGCCCCGCCAGAACCTTGGACGCCCACTCGGGGTCCTGGAGCAAGGCGCGACCGACGGCGACCAAGTCGAACTCGTCGCGCTCCAGGCGATCCAGGAGGTTGTCGAGGCTGCCGAGCTGGGCGCCCTCGCCTGTGAAGGCACGGAGAAAGTCGCCGTCGAGGCCGACCGAGCCGACGGTGATGGTGGGCTTGCCGGTGAGCTTCTTGGTCCAGCCTGCCAGGTTCAGGTCCGAGCCGTCGAACTCCGGGCGCCAGTAGCGACGGGTGGAGGCGTGGAAGGCGTCTACGCCGGCCGCGGTGAGCGGAGCCAGGATCGCCTCCAGCTCCCGCGGAGTCTCGGCGAGCCGCGCATCGTAGGCCTCCTGCTTCCACTGCGAGTAACGGAAGATCACCGGGAAGTCAGGCGAGACGGCCGCACGAACCGCGGCCACGACCTCGGCCGCGAACCTCGTACGGGCCACGGGATCACCACCGTAGACATCGTCACGGCGGTTCGTCCGCGCCCACAGGAACTGGTCGAGGAGATAGCCGTGCGCACCGTGCAGTTCGACGCCGTCGAAGCCGATGCGCTCGGCGGCCGCCGCGGCCTCGGCGAAGGCGCCGATGACGTCGTCCAGATCACTGCGCGTCATCGTGTTGCCGAGACCTTCGGTGCCGTCGACGCGAATACCGGAGGGGCCGATGGCAGGCGCGTCCGGGTAGGGCGCGTCGCCCTGGTTGCGGACCATGCCGATGTGCCACAGCTGCGGCACGATCGTGCCGCCCGCCGCGTGTACGTCCTCGGCGACCTTCGCCCAGCCCGCCAACTGCTCTTCCCCGTGGAACCGTGGCACACGATCGCTCTGTCCGGCGGACGCGTGCCCGACGTAGGTGCCCTCGGTGACGATCAATCCCACGCCGGCGGCGGCGCGGCGGGCGTAGTACGACCGCACGTCGTCACCGGGAATGCCGCCAGGGGAGAACATGCGCGTCATCGGCGCCATCACGATGCGGTTCGGGACGGTCAGGCCGTTCAGCGTGACGGGCCGGGACAGGATCTCGGCCGTACGAGAGGCGTCGGACGCGGTAACGATCACTGGGTACTCCTGGTTCGATGGTTGAGAACTTCAAGCAATGGCCACACGCTAGGGGTAAATATTTGAGATAGTCAAGTTTCTCCGGATAGGCTGGCTGCCATGGCAGAAGCTCCCCGCGTCGACACGGCCCAGCTCATGGAGCTGCTCTCGGTGTCGCTCGGCGTCTACTACGGCGACTTCACCGTCGCGGCGGCGAGTGAGAACCTCACGGCGAGCCAGGGCAAGGCGCTGACCGTGCTGCGCCGGGGGCCCGTCGCGATGCGCGCCCTAGCCGAGACCTTGGCCTGCGACGCCTCCAACGTCACCGGGATCATCAACCGGCTGGAGAAGCGTGGCCTCGTGCGACGGGAGGTCAACGAATCCGATCGGCGCGTGACCAATCTCGTGATCACGTCCGAGGGTGAGCAGGTAGTCGATACGATTCGGGCGAGAATGCGCGCCACCCGAGACGGCCTGGACAGACTCGGCGACCAGGACCGGGATCGCCTGTACGCACTGCTGGAACGGGTTTTCGTCGACCGGCCCAGCACCCGATCGGACTTACCTACGTCGGTCGCCGGTCGATAGCGCCAACCACTCCGGTCACACCGCCCGCACCGTCCGGCACATGATGTAGCTCGAGAACGAGGAGGTTGATGAGTAGCACACCGGATCCGCCCCGAGCGTTGACCGACCTGGAAATCAGCGTCGTCACCAGGCTGCTGTCGTCGAACGCCCCCGGCGCCTCCGAATATCTGACGCAGGTGCCGTACTCACAGGTCGTCGCAACGTGGGGTGTCGGTTCACCTAGTGTCGATCTGGCGGTGCGCCCCGGTGCCGTGCAAGCATCCGGTTCGCCGGACGGCATCTTCGCCGACGGAGCGGTCACCGACCGCAACGGAGCACCGATCGGCGAGGTCATTCTGTGGGTCGAGAACGGCTGGCTCAGCGGAATCGAGTACGCCTGGTATACGGACCAACCCCCTGACGCGCTGCCCGAGCCCGGTCGGATCGAGCTTCTGTAGCGCGAGCTGATGATGGGGCGAACCATCCTCGGACCGTGGCGGTTCCGCTTCTTCGGTAACCCGGTGCCCGGGCGTGCCCAGCAGGGCGGCACCGGCTCGAGGGGCCCCATCCGACCTCACCTGGGCTCGTCCCGCCTGACGGAGGCGAGGAGGGTTCGCACCACCGGTGGGCCGCCCTCGGGGACCGCGATCGGGGGATCGAGAAGTTGTCCGGCCAGCCAGCAGACCTGGATGGCGTCCATACCCGCGATGCTCCACGCACAGCACACCCCGCCGAACGCCTCGGTGAGGCCGACGAACATGTCCCGCAGATTGTCCGAACGGTAGAACATGAGCGCCATCGACCAGTTCGTGGCGGAGAAGGACAGGCAGGCGTAGTCGGGATCGCGCTCGGCCCGGGGCGAGACGATCAGGCGTATCGAGCCGATCCGCGCGAATCCCCGGCTGTCGAACTCGATCGGGTGTTGCCGTCGTTCTCGGAGGTCGTCGAGGTAGTGCTGCAGGTCCTCGTCGACGGACCCCGCGCTGCCGTGGAGGAACAGATCGAGAGCGAGGGCGCTCCGACTGCCGAAGGGCACGGGCTCCGGATCGGCCGGGGCCACCGCAATGCTCAGCGGCGTGTTGTCGTTCGACAGGGGTCGCGTCCCCGTGAGAGGACCGTCCGTCGTGTCGAGATCACTGGAAGGAAGGTAGATCTCGTACCAGGTGTCGTTCATTCGCGCCCTTCGGTCCGGTCCAGCGGGTGGCGTCGTATGACAACTGATCAAGGATGACGGGCGATGTCGATTCGAATGTTGTCGCTGGTATTGATGATGAATACGCGATCGCGCTTGGCTTTCCAGTCATAAGGGATCAAGAAATAGCGATCGGGCGTCCGAACCAGCAGCGTCAGGCCGCTGTAGACGTATCGGAATTTCTCGTCGGGCACGGTGATCGGGTCGACGCGGGAGGCGCCGCCTTCGATGGCGAGCCGGTCGACGCTGAACAACAACACCAGCGGGCGGTCGGCGAAGTGGGTGGTCTCAGCGGTGCGAGCATCCTGGCTCGCCTGTGCCGCGGCATAGCCGCCGACCGACCACATGACTCCGAGCAAGCCGATGGCCAGTAGAGCCAGCACGGTCACCCACGGCAAGTCCGTTGTGCGATCGCGTCGGCGTCGGCGGGGGCCGAGTTGGACGGGATGCCACATCCGAAGCGCAATCGCGTAGCCGAGCAATGCCGCGCCGGAGATCAGCATGAGCGGCAGATAGTGACTCATCGCCGCCGGCAACCGCTCACGAAGCAGGATTCCGATGGCAACTCCAGCCTGCAAGCCCACTCCGAGTATGACGACGAACAGGAACCAGCGGCGCAACGTGCGTCGTGGTCGCCGCGTTCGGACCGCGACGAGTATCGGGATCGGCCGAAGCCCGGCGAGCGCCACCGCGGCCAGCAGAGCCAGCAAGGCGGGCCAGTAAGCGCCGTTGATACTGCGCACGACGTAATCAGGAATCGAATAGCCGAGCATGCCCACGTCGATCCCGAAGTGCGCGAACCAGGTTCGCGTGTACACCTGTCCGAAGTAGTACAGCATCGCTGTCACGACCAGCGCTTGCGAGGTGATCGCACCCGCGGCCGACAACACGAGGCGGAGCCCGTGCGGAAGATCCGATTGCTGCTCGTCGGCGCGGGAGGTCTGCCCGAGATCGGTCGTGATCACCGACGCGGCTCCGGTGCGGAAGTCGGGGGAGGCGCGGTCTTGGTCGGCGTCGCGGTAGGTGTCCCGCTTTCGATGCCCACACCTGATCGGCTAGGCCCGGGGTCTACCCGCGGCGTCGTCGGGATGACACTGGAGACCGTAGTGCTCGGCAGGGGAGGCGTGTTCGCCGGTGGCACAGTCGGACCGACCGCTCCCTCCCCCTCGTTCTGCTGCGCCGCCGGAGGCGCCGCGGTAAGAGGAACAATTCTCCGTGTCGCATAGGCAGATGAGGTGGCTTCAGGGGCCGGGTCTCCTGGAGTCACGGACGCGATCGATGTGCTCGCCTGCACGGTATTCGTGGGCGGAATGTTCGGCGACTCCGGATCGGTTGCGGCGCAGGCGCAAAGGACACCGACACCTACCGCGCCGATCGCGGACAACACTGCGGTGACACGCATCCGACCCCCTCGCAGATCACCAGGTTGCCGAGAATCGTCCCACAGATCTCAAGTGGCACAAGATATCTTGGACCAATCGGCGCAGCTCGAGTTCGGTGGAGAGCAGGCTCGGCCGGGGTCGCGCCCGGCGTGGGCCGAGCGGGTCCGGCAAGGCGGTCGTCGGCTTGTGGAGACCGGCGCTCCGGCACCCGAGGGCCGGACTGCTGAACGCTAGGGAAAGATCCCTAACATCACAGTAGTCTGTTCGCATGGTGACGAAACGCCGTACTGGCACGGAGACGCGGGAGCATGTCCTCCAGGTCGGCCGAAACCTTCTCTATGGGAAAGGAATCAGGGCGACGGGTGTAGACCGCTGATCATGGAGGGTGTGTACACCACGGTGGCGGAATTCGGTGCCGAGGGGCCGGCTGCACGCGCCGAAGACCTGGTCCGCAGCCTGCTCGCAACCGACTGGCCCACCGATGTCCTACGACGACGAGTCGCCGGTCGCGGGGTATGCCGATCTTCGACAGCCATGAAGCGATAAGGAACCATGAGTGATGATTGCCGAACCGCCTCTCGGATCGGCCGAGCCCGCGTACCCGGTGTCGCACCGCTATGCCTCCTGGCCTGCGAGGTTCGTCGCTGCTGTTATCGATGGCATCTTCCTGTGCGTAGTGTCTGTCGTGGCGGTGGCCATGATGCGTTTCACCCATGGGGCGCTGGCTCCTTCACCTGAAGACCTTGCGGGCAACGGAGGCTCGCTCGGGTATGCCGAGGCGTTGCGGCGGACTCGCGGCATTACCGTGGTCTTGGTTCCGGTAACGCTGCTGTCGATTGCGGCCGCTGGTTTCTGGAACCTGGCATTCCGGCCCGGACGGACCGGGCAGAGTCTGGGCAAGCAGGCGGTGGGGTTGCGCCTGGTAGATGCGCGTTCGGGTGCGCCAGTCGGGGTCGGTCGTGCGTTCGTGCGTCAGGTCGCCCACGTCACCGACGCTCTGCCGTTCTGTCTGGGGTATTTGTGGCCGCTGTGGGACGCGCGAGGTCAGACTTTCGCGGACAAACTCTGCGGCACTGTCGTGCAGGCAGCACATCGGACCGCCGCGGCGGCCGATGCCGGGTCGACCGGCTTCCCGCCGCCGGTTGCCGCGCCGCCGGATTCCGACCGTGGCGCCGAAGTCTCGAGGCACAGCGGATTGCTCGTCGCGGCCTTCACCGCAGGTGCCGTGCTGACAGTGGTGGTCGTGGTGGGGGCGTTGCTCGTTGGCTCGAGTCACGATTCGTCCACGGGGCGAGCGCCTGGAAATGCGGCCGGAGCCTCGGAGCCGTCTGGCGTGGCTCGGCCCGGGGAGGTGGGCATACCCCGAGCCAATGACATCGCGGTGGCCCCGGACGGAAGCAAGATCTTCCTGGCCGGCCACAGAAGCAAGTCTCTGACGATCTTGAAGGTCGCGGACCTGTCCGTCGCGGCCACCGTGTCACTCCCGGACGAGCCGTGGCAACTCGTGGTCAGCCCTGATGGTACGCAGGTCTATGTCGCAACACTCAGTTCGGTGGTGGTCGTCGACACCGCGACGCACCGCATCGTCGGGACGGTGCCGGTCCGGCGGTCGTCAGTGGGAGACGTTGCTGTGTCTCGTGACGGTACCCGGGTGTACGTCACGGTGTACGTCACGGCCGCAGATGTCCGTCTCGCGGTCATCGACCCTCGAGCGTTGGCGGTGATCACCACCATCACCATCGAAGAGGATGGGACCGATTACCTCACCGACTTGGTCCCCGCACCCGATGGATCGAGGTTGTACGCCAGCGGACCACGAGGCTTGTCGATCATCGACACAGCTTCCAACTCCTATCTCGGTCTGATCCCGCAGTCATCCCCGGCCGACTCGCTCGCAGTGAGCCCGGATGGCGGAACGCTGCTCTCGATGCTGGGCGGCGACATCGAGTTCTACGACACAAGAAGTCGTGCTCCGCTCGGCGCGTACCATGTGTACCGCTTCGCTGAGGACATGGTGGTGACGCCCAATGGGCGGTACGCCTTTCTCGGCGGTCCGCTCAAATCGCGTGACACAACCCCTGCCGGTATCGACGTCATCGATCTTGTCACTCGTTCTCGGGTCGGCAGCCTCAGCACCGGTAGTCGGGTGAGAATGCTCGCTATGTCGCCGGACGCACACTGGGTCTACGCCGTCGGTGATGAACATCTGATGGTCATCGATGTCTCTGACTACCGCTGATGAGGTTGTGCGGCTGAGTAATCCACGCGTCGTGGCCAGTTGTGCGGCTTCCGCTTCCATCGGCCGTTGTGCTTTCGGTGAGATCGCGCCCCAGAAGTCGCGGTCCTTGCCACCGGGGCCGGTATGAGTGCCGAAACAGAGGCGGCGATCGCGGCTGGCGCAGTGCTCCGGATGGTCGGCGCCCAGTGCCGGGCGCCGACCATCCGGGGTCAGGCCGGAACCCGGTCGGCGGCGAGGAAATTTTCGACGAAGCCCAGCGCCCGGTCTTCGAAGCCCGCATAGTGTGCTTCGCGAACCGCGCCGGTGAGGGCTTCGTCGAGCATCAGATTGCCCGCGGCATCCAGGCGCTGCCGCTTTTCTTCCGCGCCGGGCAATAGTCCCACCGACGACTGTGTGAAGCCGCAGTAGTAGGCGATACCGTCGTTGAGTTGCGCGCCGAGCGCATCCTGCATGAGTTCGACGACCGCGTCGTCATCTGCCGCGCCGGCCAGACCCAGCCACAGTATCCGCTTGCCCGCGAGCTGAGGTTTGCTGCGGCCGTAAGCGAATCCGTAGTTCCACACTCGGTCGATCCAGCCCTTCAGAATCGCAGGGACCTGCATCCAGTACACCGGGAACACCGCGACGATCACGTCGGCTGCGAGGACGCGCCGCATATGGACCTCGACCTCGGGGGAGTATGTCTTCTCACGGTTGCCCCAATCCGGGAGGTCGGCGGCGGTCATCCGGGGATCGAAATTCTCCGCGTGCAGGTCCAGCAGGTCGATCCGGTAGCCGGCCCCGGCGAGCCGCCGGGTGGCCAGTCCGGCGATATGGGCGGTCAGCGAATCGGGCCGGGGGTGTGCGACGACGACCAGCGCGGTGCGGGTGGTCGCGGTGTCTGCGGTCGGATTGTGTTGCACGGGGCCTCCCTTGCGCGTCCGAAGTTTCGGACGATCGGTTGTGTGGTCTGGTTTCATTCCACACCCCGGGCGATGGACGATCTATGGGTGAAAATCTACATTGGATAGGAGTTCGTCTACGCTTGCTGATGTGGATCCATTGAGCAAACTGCTGGGCGGTATCCGTGCCGAGGGAGCTGTGCTCACCACCGCGGTCCTGGAAGCGCCGTGGAGCATCCGGTTCGCCGACGAGGCGCCGCTGACCATGGTCACCGTGTTGCGCGGTGGGGGAACACTGCTGCTGCCGGGTGGTCTCGAGCGTCGGATCGCGGTGGGGGACACCGCGGTAGTGCGGGGCCCGGAGGCGTTCGTCCTTGTCGACCGCGCGGAGACTGTCGGCCTGCCGCACGAGGAATACGAGGTCGCTTGCTTCGCGCCGGACGCGAAATGCCATCCCGTGCTGGACGGCGGGCGCTGGGGGAGCGACCCCGCCGGTGAGACCGCTCTGATCGTCGGCGCCTATCGGGCGTCCGGCCGACGCCACGAACGACTGTTGCGCGCGTTACCCCCCGCCCTGGTCGTGTCCGACGATGTGGAGGTGTGCGCGTGGATGGAGTCGATCGCCGCGGATGCGGCTCGGCGTCCGGCCGGAGCGCAGGCGATGATGGACCGGCTGCTCGACTGGGCGCTGGTGTGCACGCTGCGCGACTGGTTCGACGGACTGGACGCCGACGCGCCCGGTTGGTATCGCGGGCCGGCCGACCCGGTGGTCGGGCCGGCACTCGAGGCCATGCACGGAAAGCCGGCCGCCGGTTGGACGGTCGCCTCGCTGGCCGCCACGGCGGGGGTCTCACGGGCACTGTTCGCGCGGCGGTTCTCCGAGGTCATGGGGCAGTCGCCTCTGGCATATCTCACCGAATGCCGGATGGATGAGGCGGAGGAACTACTGGCCGACCGGAGTCTCACCGTGGCGCAGGTGGCGAAGGCCGTCGGCTATGCGGACGCCTTCGGGTTCAGCGCGGCGTTCAAGCGGCATCGGGGTATCCGCCCCAGCGACTTCCGCGCCACCGCCGATCTCGGAGCCTGAAGCGGCGCCCAGGGCTGGTTCGCGGGCGCAGAATAGTGTGCCCGGCATCTGCGGGCCGCCGCTCCTGTTCGATGCCTGCGCGCTGCTCGCCGAAGCTCCCATCCCCCAAGTCATCCGAGGCCAGGGATGTCCGGAAGTGGGCCCCGGGAAGATTGATCCGTCTTTCCGGGGTGTCGACCCGAGGAACCGCGCCGCCATGTCATGGGGACCCCGGTCGTCGCAAATAGCGACACAGTGATCCCGTCAGCCGCGGTGCGTATCAAGGAGAGGTCAACCGATGACCTCATCGTGATGGTGTAAGGCAGAAGACGACGTCGAAGATGCCCTTGCCCGGCGGGTTGAGATCCAATCCGACCATCTTCAGCCGCCATCCCGAGATCTTGTCGGTGCCGGGCACGCCGGCACAGGTTTGCTGCGCCAGGACGGCGTTGTCGAAACGGGCCAGAATGCGGAAAGCACCAGGGGACGAGCAGGGGACTTGTTCTCCCTTGACTCCCTCGCCCTGGATCACACAGTCACCGACTTGCGCCACGTTGATGCCCTTCGCTGGATCGCGCCCGGCGAAGCCGACACAGACCTTCGTCGACAGACCTCCCGTGTGATCCACATACGTGTGGTACACGCCCGGCACGGGGCGGCAGTCCGCATCGGCTCCGGGCAATCGTTCGAGCGCGACATGGGTGGCGACCGGGCTGTTACACGGCACCTCGAAGAATTCGTTCGTTCCCTCCCGCAGGCAATCGCCCTTCTCGACAATGTTCGGGGCCGCACTGATAGTCGTCGGCGCCGTGGTCGAAGTAGTCGCGAACGAAACAGAATCCGAGTTCGACGCGGTGCATCCAGCCGCGACCATCGCAATGCCGATTGCGGTGGCGATACCAGCCATCCGCCCAGGGCTGCTACTTGTCATCGCAGGGCCGCCTCGAGTCCCTTGATGAGTTCATCGGCGATCGGGCGGAGCTGCTCCACACGGGCATTCGGATGTCCCTGTACAACCGCCTGGATCAACGTGTCATTGATTTCGAGAACGACCGCGAGGTGGCTTCCCCCGTACAGGCCGACACCGAGTTCGGAACCGGCATATCCGGCGATTGTCCCCAAGCCGTTCACCGGCTGATAGCGCACCGGCGCTTTCCGCGCATCGATCATGTAGGACGCCAATGCCGCAGCGGCCGTATCAGTCTTGGGGGCACCCGCCGCGACTTCGACACTCGGCAGCTCGAGGAGCGCCGACCCGGTGGCGTTCGCGAATGCTTCCGGGTGGTATGAGCAGGTGATGGCGTCGGGCAGGTCGAGCGTATTCACGCTCGGCGCGCGCAGTGGGAACGGCTGCCCGAATGCCTTCTCGATCGTCGCGGAACTCACCATCGCGCACAACTCTTCGTCGCTCACAGACGCCAGCGACTGGCCGTTCCCCGATACGCCCTGCGAGCGCGGCCCCTCCTCGGAATCACCGCAGCCCGCCAACAGGAGGCTTGCCGCCGCCAGGATTCCGACCATGACGCGCATCAGGTCTCTTCCCTTCGTCTCACGCTGGGCGATGCGCGACCGCATCGGTTTTCCGCTGATCTCCCGGCGCCGACGTGGTCGGCCAACGCTGAGTTGACCGACAGTTTTGGCCGACACACGCTCATTTGGAGGTCGCATCGCGTGCGGCCCATCGTAACCTCCGCCGCGAAGCCGCCAATTCATCTGTGCTGCCCCATATTTCGGGGGCAGGTCATGGTTTGGCGGTAGCTGTGGCATTTCACCGACGATCCCGTGCGAGTAGGGGCAAGCAGCGAGTGGATCGGGTGTGACTGGGACATTTCCGACTGCCCGACCTCCTCGAAGGTCGGGTGCCGTTGCCGGGCACGTCAACCGTCAACCCACTGGTGGGTCGAACGTCGATGATGGCCGACGTCTCCGCGCAGTGCGGGTGTAGCGGTGCAGGGGTGAGGCAGTAGCCGCTGTCGTCGACGAACACGATCGCGGCGGCGGGGTCAGGAGCCAGGCCGCAGTGCTGGCACAGCCATTGCTATTGAATGGCGGCCAAGACCTCGATAGTCTGGGCCGATGCTGGCCGAGTTCTTCGAAGGCATGGTGTCCGAAAGCAGGGGCCATGGTCACGTCGGGTGATCTGCCGGGCCTGGACCTCCCGCATATCGACGCGCACTCCGAATTAGGCGGTCTCGGCGCCGTTGAACTGCACCATCCCACCCAGGACATCGACCAAGACGGTCTGCTCGACAGCATGACCATCACCGGCGACGATGCCATGCAGGTGTGGACCGACGTCGATCACGACGGCTTCGCCGATCACGTCAAGGTGGTGGAGAAGGACGGCGACTACACCGCCTGGGAGTTCCATCGTCACCCGGACGGAACCTCGGAGTGGATTCGCACGGATCAGGGGCGGCTGGGCACGTGAGCGGTGCGGCTTTCGGGCAGTTGACGTTCGAGAGCACCACCGTGGAACGAACCTTATGAGTCAGCACAGTCGGCAGTGGTTGGATGCGAAAGCTGTAACTGCTCTGCTTGGCTGCTGATGAGGTCGGTCGGTGGGCTGGAGATCGGGGGTTTCGTGGCGACGCGGGTGTTCGCGGACGAGGAGTTGGCGCGGGCCGCGGGAGTTTCCTGAGCAGATCGGGTGGCAAGCCCTCCCGGTGAGGGAGGGTGCGGCAGCGCCGGGTCGGCCATGTCGGAACTGCGCCGACACTCGATGCACGAGACCACGCGGATGGGTTGTCGACTCGGCGAGATAGCGGCCCCGTCAGCACGTTGCAGCGTCTGAAACAGCTGCCGACTGGTAGTCGGTCCCCTAGAGATCCCATCGGTCTCCGGTCGGGCGCGGCGGCATCGATCTCGTCGGGGGTGCGGAACCACCCCCGATCCTGAATCCCCTCAGCGGCGAAACAGTTCGAACTGATTACCAGTTCGACGGCAGAACCAGGTCTTACCCAGCCCTTCTTGACCGAATTTAGCCACCCCATTCGCGACACAAGCTCCGTGAGTGGGGTAGTAGCCAACGGTTTCATCAGCCACCGCCGTACCAGCCGCGCCGAAGGAGAAGACCGCGATCATCGCCCCACTGATCAGATACTTCGACATGACGGGAATTTTATAGCGTGACACTACTGCGCCGCTCCTGAAATACGTTGGCCAGGAGCAAGTTACGTCGGTGTCGAGGACAGGACGGCCAGCCCGGTTGCGGGCGACCTACCACCGCACCCAGGGCGTGCGGCACATGTTCGGTGCGCTGGACCTGCGCCCTGCGCAGCTGTACTACCGCATCCGCGACCGGAAACGGTGGACGGAGTTCCTGGCGTTCCTCGAGTCCCTGCGGGCCAGATGGCCGGGTGAGAAGTTCTACCTGATCCTGGACAGCGACTCGGTCCATAAGCGCCGCGAAGGTGCCGTGATGACGACACTCGAGGCGGTGGCGCGGAAGAAGGCCGAGGCTTCGATGGCGGTGGCTTCGGAGAGGGTGGGGATCCGCAGTGTTGTGCGCCGCAGGCCGGGCAGCACACAGGCCGATGTGACAACCCAGCCTTAAGAGCGTCATAAGTTCGACCGACGATCGTGACAGCGTAGGAACGCAGCAGACGAATGGATCCCCGATGTCACACACCGAACACCCCTACAGCCCACAGCCGGGGCATGCTGTCACGCCGCCGATGGCGGCGCCCGGTGCATCGCGCCGCCGACTATGGATCATCCTGCTGATCCTGGGACTGGCATTCACCACTGCCGCAGCGGGCGCCTTTATCGCACTGCACTCGGCCAAAACCGGCAAACTCCCCTGGGCGAGGTGGACCTACGCCGCCGAAAAAGCCACGGATCCGTGCTCTCTCATCGACGGCTCGGTGCTACAACAATGGACCGGCGACAGTAGGACCACACGAGATAACTCTCTGGTCGACACATCGTGCACCGAATCGAGCGCTCCGCCCGGCTCGGCTCGATCGGCATCGATCTCCGTCGACGCCTCGGTAGAGCCCGCCCAATGGAAAGCCCGCATCGCCTATGAGGCCGCGAGAGACTTCTGGACACGGAAGACCGACATCACCGAGACCACTTCTCACGGTGACCTGCCGAATTTCGGGCAAGAGGCGTACTTCGGGCGCGAGGTCATCAGGCACGGCGGGACTACCTGGATCAAATATGAGGTCGGCGTCCTCGATGACAACCTCGCAATCGAGGTGACCATCCGCGCCCGATTCGACGACGACAAGGGCGCCGCACCCGACACTCCCGCCGACCTCGACGACATCCAGCGCATCACCGAACAGCAGACCCGCCGCGCGATGGACCAACTCCGGCGGTAAGGGGCGGCCGGGCGGATCCGCGAACTCCCGTACTGCCGACGCTTCCTACGCACAACGGTAAAAAGGCAATTCGTATACGCAGCTGTGGCGTGAAGTCCGGAATCGAGTCGTCCACTCGCATGCTGCTCGGCTGATCAGCCTCACATCGATGACTTCCTGTAATCCCGGCCACCCCCCGGCCAAGCAGTTGTCGGACGTGCAGATCTGACCGGGATCACCACCACTGGGCCCGATCAACCACACAGTGTTCGGCCATGTTGTTGTCGTGGTGGTGGTCGGAGCATGATCAGAACCGTTGGACGAACCGGTACCGGCGGGGTTGCCCGCCAGTACCGGTGTCATCGACCACGTTCAACAGCATTCGCTGCCCGGCAGTTCGCCGGCGAGGCTCAGCGCCTCGGCGATCTCGGCATAGGCTGGCCCCGGGGGGAGCGACCGAAAACCGGCGCTATGCGGCCGTTCCGCGCGTGGAGTGAGCGCGCGTCTTGGCGCGCGCCTGTCCTTGCGCCGCGCTGCCGTTGCGACGGCTGCTGCCTTGGCGCGTTCCGCCGCTGCCCCTGCGCGTTCCGCCATTGCTTTGGCGCGATCCGCCGCTGCTACGGTACGGTCCGCCGCTGCTGCGGCGGTCGTCTTCACGTGCCGCCCGCTCACTGTAGGAGGGCGCGACGAATGGGGCGATCGTGCCGACGAGCTCGGCCACCACGGGCGAATCGGCGGTGACTCGTTGCGGGGTCACAGTGATCTTGGCCTTGCGCATGAGGTCGGCCAGGTCGCGTCGTTCGCCGGGCAGCACCAGGGTGATCACTTCACCGGAGTTGCCTGCCCGCGCGGTGCGGCCCGAGCGGTGCAGGTACGCCTTGTGTTCGGCGGGCGGATCAACGTGCACGACCAGCTCGACACCGTCGACGTGCACGCCGCGGGCGGCCACATCGGTCGCCACCAGCACCAGGGCATCACCGGCGGCGAAGACCGCGAGGTTGCGGTCGCGGGCGCTCTGCGAGAGATTGCCGTGCAGATCGACGGCCGGAATTCCGGCGAGGGTCAGTTGCTTGGCCAGTTTGCGAGCCTGATGTTTTGTGCGCATGAAGAGGATTCGCCGACCCGAACCCGAGGCGAGCCGGTGTACGACCTCGCGCTTGGCTTCGACGCTCGCAGTTTCGAAGACGTGATGGGTCATGGCGGCGACCGGGGAGTTCGCCTCATCCACGGAATGCAGCTTGGCATCCGGCAGGAAGCGGCTGACCAGCTTGTTGACGCCATTATCCAGGGTGGCCGAGAACAGCAGGCGCTGACCGTCATTCGGGGTGGCCGCGAGAATGCGGGTCACGCCTGGCAGGAACCCGAGGTCGGCCATGTGGTCGGCCTCGTCGATCACGGTGACCTCGACGGCATCCAGGGAGATCAGACGTTGGTTCATCAGATCCTCGAGCCGGCCGGGGCAGGCGACGACAATGTCGACCCCGGCGCGCAGCGCCCGGACCTGGCGGTTCTGCGGGACCCCACCGAAAATCGTGGTGACGGTCATGCGATAGGCCGCGGCGAGGGGTTCCAGCGCGGCCGTGATCTGGGTGGCCAATTCCCGAGTCGGCGCCAGCACCAGGCCGGTCGGGCGGCTCGGTGCGCGCCTACCGGCGAGACCGCGGCCGAGTCGGTCGACCATGGGGATGGCGAAGGCGAGCGTCTTGCCGCTGCCGGTCCGGCCACGGCCCAGCACGTCGCGTCCGGCCAGCGAATCGGGCAGGGTGTCGGTCTGGATCGGAAAAGGTTCGGTGATCTTGGCGCGAGTCAACGCCTTCACCAGCGGTGCGCTCACGCCGAGCGCGGTGAAAGAGATGTCAGCAGAACTCATAGGTGTTGCGGTGCCTTTCGGACATCAGGTGGTGCCCGAGCCGTCTGTGGACCTTCCGGGTCCGCGCCGGGGGCACGAAGTGGCGAGATTGCCGATGGGCAAAATCGATCGCCGTAAGAAGAGCGGATGCGGCAAGCGCTGGTTGCGAAGCGAATGCGATCTACGACGCTTGGCGTGACATGTCACGCACTTGATCAACAATAGCCTGTGATGGGCGGTTCGTACTCATCGGGTGAGGTTTCTCGCTTCCGGCCGGGGCTGGGTCGGCAGGTTCGTGTTCGAAATCTCCACCCGCGATCAGCTCCCGAGGCTCCGCATGACGCCCTTGCGGTCGCTGAGTGCGAGCCGATCTTCCTCGACAAGGCTTCCAGCAAGCTCGCCTCTCGTCCGGAACTGGGACAAGGCGCTGGTGGTGGCCACTCTTGATTCCGGGGGGGTGTTGACTGCCGCTCGGGTCAATGGCGCGCCGGTTCGATGTCGAGCGCGCGTTGAAGCTGGCTTGCCCACCAGCGCAGGTGAGCGGTCGAGTCTTGCGCTGCCGCGCCGGTGAGGCCGGCGCTCCGACGGAAATCGCTGCCGTAGAGGGGCTCGGTTGCCATCGCCTGGTGGAGGGCGGCGACCGCGAGTCGTGTCTCGTCGAGGGAACTTCCGGGAGGCCGACTCCGATGCAGGGCGTCGACGACCGGGTCGAGCATGCCGCCACCGGGGTCGCGCCAACCCGCCGCGCGCAGCGCCACCGCGAGTTCGCCGTAGCCGCCCCGATACACGGACTCGAGCGATTCGACGAGCTCGAGGACGTCGGTGCCGTGCTCCAGCCATGCGGCGATGACGTCGTGGAGCGCGGCTCGAAGCCGGCGTCCACCATGGCGAAGGAGTTCGGCGAGCAGCTTCTCGCGATTGCCGAAGTGATGCGAGACGCCGGCGTCGGTCATGCCGACCCGCGCTGCCACTGCGCGCACCTGTACAGCGGGGACGCCTCCCTCGGCCAGCAGCGAAGCCGCGGCATCGAGGATCAACCGACGGGCTTCGTCCGGTGGTCTGCGCGTTCTCGAATTGGTCACCTCGGAATCTTACCTTGACTAGCCAAGGTGTCGCTGAGTATCGTTACCTTGATGACTCAAGGTAGATCGGAGAGGGTACGTTGATGGTCGAAATCATGGTGCTGAGAAGGGGATTCGGCACGGAGGTGAATCAGCGATGACAGACATGACCCTCACCCTCCCCGACGTCACACTTCGAGCCACGGTGACCGGCGCGGGCCCCACGGTTCTGCTGCTTCACGCGGGCCGAGAGCGTCGCGACGTCTGGGCACCGGTCACGGCGGGGATGACCGTGTGCGGACTGCGGACGGTGGCCTACGATCTGCGCGGGCACGGCGAGAGCTCCGGGCGGGCGACTACATTGCGGGCGATCGCCGACGACGTGGTCGAGATGGTGGTTCGCGAACCGGCGCCTATCGTCGTGGTGGGCGCCTCCCTCGGAGGGCTCGCCGCCGTCGCCGCCCTCGCGGAGCCGTCCGTCGCGCAGCGTGTCGCCGGCCTCGTGCTCGTGGACGTCGTCCCCGATATCGATGCGGATCGCGCCCGGCGCTGGCTCGACGACCACGGACTCCTCGCCCGCGAGACCGAGCTCACCGACGACATTCTCGCGTCCCGCTCCGAACTCCATGCGATCATCGCGGCATCGGACCTGCCCATCCTGCTCGTGCGGGGAGGACCGCGGTCTCCGCTCGGCGACGCCGACGTGGACCGGCTACGCATGGCCAACCGGCGTGTCACCGTTACCCGCGTACCGGACGCCGGGCACCTGATCGCTCGCGACGCCCCGGCGGAACTCGCGCGCATCGTTTCGGCGCACGCCACCAAGTGGCTCGGAACCGACGACGTCGTCCGCCGCGCGTTCGAGCTACAGCGCGCGCTCGGCGCCGAACAGATCGATCATCCAGGGGGGACCCTGTTCGAGCACCTTCGCCGGGTGCACGCCCTCACGGTCGAATGGAACTCGGCGCCACGAACCCGGCTGGCGTCGATCTGCCACGCGTCATTCGGCACCGATGGGTTGCCGCATGCCCTGCTGCCGAGCACGGATCGCCGGCGGCTGGATCACGTCATCGGCCCCGACGCGGCGGCGCTGGTGTACCTCTACGGCGCATGCGATCGCTCGCGCACCTACCGCGAGCTCGGCCGACGGCCCTTGCCCGTGACCGACAGGTTCAACGGCGGCTCGAAGACGATCGGAGGAACGGAACTCCGTGATTTCGCCGTCCTGACCATCGCGAACGAGCTCGACGTCGCCCGCCACGCCCGGCTGGCACCCTCGATTCGCAGCGATATCCGTGACCTCGTCGCCGCGCTGGCCGCGTACGCGCCGGCCGAGGCGGCGGTAGCGCTCGCCGATGAAGCGCTCGCTCGAGCGAGCACCGAGTGAGCCCACCGTGGAGCAGGAGACGAGATTCCGCGTCGGGCAGCAGCGTTCTTCGCCCGTGAATTGCCCCCAACTGAGCTATCCCCTGGTCCTCGAGGACTGCTATTCCAACCGGATCGTCGGCTACTCCATCAACGACCGCATGACCGCCGCACTCGCGGTGTCGGTACTGCGGAGCGCGGTTGCGCTGCGTGTACCGGCCGGCACCATTGTGCATTCGGATCGCAGTAGCCAGTTCCGGTGACAAAAGCTCGTGGATTTCTTGTTGGTCAACGGATTACACGTCAATGGGCAGAGTCGGAGCCTGCCCCGTACCCGGCTGATGTCCATCGATCGCCCTGGTCACGAGGGCAGGGTGGTTTCCGGTGGATCACCAGCTGTGGCTGAACCCACCTCACGGCTCGGTGATTCCTGATCTGTGTGAGCGGTGCGGAGGTCGTGGCCGATGACATTTCCGATCGGAGCCGATGATCGGGGAGCTTTATGGGGATTACAAGTGCCCGTTAAGTCCGTCGGCGAACAATCGGATGCGGCAAAGCTGAAGCGACAGCGGCGGTTTGTGCGACCACGGGATGTGGACCGCCGAACCTCGTCGTTGGGGCGACCGCTCGGTGCCCGAAGTGCTGCTGTGCGAGGCAGGCAACCGAGACAGGAGGAACATGACGATCTGGAACGCGACGCGGCGATCATCAGGAGGTGGGGATGCCCTCTGGATCCGGTGAGTCCGCCGAATCGGACGGCTCGTCCGATCCCGGCCCTATAACACCGCAATCGCCAGTGCGGCGTACCGATCTGGGCAACCGGCTGCCCAGGGTCATCACGGCGGCGTTCGGGATCGCCGGCGTTGTCATATTCGTCGCCATGGGAATAACGGCCTGGGTGCGGACAGCCGACCAGCCCGCACTGTATACCGTCGGTGGTCTCGGAAACCCTTGCGCCATGATCGATCTGCCGCTTTTCGAGCGGGTCGCGGGCCCTGCGAAACAGCCGCCCGTACCCGGAAAGATCGACATCGCACCCCCGGTAAGGCTCTCCTGTGACAGTGTCGAGTTGGACCACGCTAGCGTGGATCTGAAGGTGCAGGTGTCCGACCGGCCCACCAAGACGACCCATCTGCGCCCGGAGTACGACAGAGCACGCACACTGGCGTTGGGGCGCTCCGGGACCGATATCGTCACACGAACGGTACCCGGTATCGGCGAGGACGCGTACCTGTCGGCTTCGGTCGAAGGCTTGGGCATCACGAGGCGCGGATGCGAGGCGGGGCTGATCCAGCGCAACGTTTCGGTTGAGATCCGATTCCACTTGTTCATATCGGCGGAGGTCAGTGCCCACGACCTGGCCGACCTGTGCGAGCAGCAGCTTCGAACCGCCGCTGGTAGGTTGCGATGACTACAGATGATTCGCGTGACATGCCGATTTCCACACGCAGCGCACGGCCCTGGTACATGGTCGGCGCCGCCGCCACGGTTTTCGTCCTATCTGTGGCGACCGCCGTACTCGTCCTTACCGGCTACCACCCCGGCAGCCCCTATCAGCCGAACCTCGTCGTACCGGTGCAGCCGACGGCAGCTGTGAAATATCGGCCGGGCAAGGTTCCACACGCCTGTGCGGCATTGGACCTGTCCGCGATCGACCAGCAGAGCATGCGGCAGACGGAGCCCCCGGCGGGCGCAGAGCTCGTCGCCGGCGATGTGACCGACAGCCACCTGGAATGCCGGGCCGATTTCGCCGGGGTCGATGCCACAGCTACGTTGCAGATGCGGGTCGATTACACGCTCGACCCGGCCGGTGGGCATGCCGAGTTCGACAGAATCACCCGCGCCGCGGTCGGTGCCGCAGTCAGGACCGAAAGCATCGGCGATGTGGGTTCGGGGGTGCAAGCCTTTGCCGTGTTGCGGGAGCGAGGTTTGAACTCGAAGCCTCACGAATTCAGCACCGAGATCGACGTCGCCGACGGAAACCTCTTCGCGACTGTTACCTTCACCGTGCGCGATCGCGCCGGTCACCTCACCAGCGACGAGGTAAAACAACAATGCGAGCATCAGATGAAGACTCTGCTCGCCCGCCTGCGTTAGCCACGGGGTGTGGATGTTGGATGTCCACGTGTACCACTACGAAGATCGAGTTGGTGCGCAAATTTCGACCACCCCGCAACAAGCCGCAGCTCACACGGCCGCGAACCCCGATCAATATCAACATCTGTCCGGAGTCAGGTCGGGTGTCGAGCACAGGGCGTCGGCCCAACGTTACCTGGACTAGTCGGGGTGTCCGGGGAGGTTGGTCCGTCGGGTGCCCGGTGGCTGACCGCCGATGGCGGAGTGGGCTCGGTGGTGATTGTAGAAGTGGAGTCAGCCGAGTAGGGCTTGGTTGCGGTGTTCGGCCGATTGGTAGAAGTGGGCCTAGGCCCAGCCGTCGGCGAGGGTGCGGTGGAAGCGTTCGATCTTGCCGTTGGTCTGGGGCCGGTAGGGGCGGGTCCGCTTGTGGGTGATGCGCAGTTCGTCGCAGGCCTCGCGCCAGGCGTGGGACCGGTAGGCCGACCCGTTGTCGGAGAGTACTCGTTCTATGGTGACGCCGTGGTCGGCGAACCACGCCGTTGCGTGCTGGAGTACCTCGGTCCCGTAACGTTGTGTCGTTCCATTAGCAAGGTTCGGACCCCCGGCCCGTTCAGGATCGCCGCGGCGGTCATCCCGGCATTGCCCGCACCCACGACGATCGCGTCGTAGTCGCTCACGCGCCACCGCTTGACGCTGTGGTTCGGCGGTGGCCTCGGTCTTGATCTGCTCGAACCCCTTGCCCATCGGGGAAGACGACGTCGTCGGCCAGATATGGACAATAAGTTGAATAGTCATGGGTGATAACCTGTGGTAATGGCATTACGCAACGCGGTCCTGGCCGCCCTGCTGGACGGAGAGGCCTCCGGATACGACCTCGCCAAGGGCTTCGACGCCTCGGTCGCCAACTTCTGGATGACCACGCCGCAGCAGCTGTACAAGGAGCTGGAGCGGATGGCGGCCGACGGGCTCATCGAGACTCGGGTCGTGCAGCAGGAACGCCGGCCGAACAAGCGTGTCCATGTCATCACCGAGGCCGGACATGCCGCATTGCGAGAATTCATCGAGGCGCCGTCGAAGCCGACAGCGATCCGTGACGAGATGATGGTCAAAGTGCAGGGCATGGAGACCGAGGACGCCCCCGCTGTGCGGGCCGCCCTCACCGAGCGGCTCGAGTGGTCGGCGGCCAAGCTCGCGCGGTACGAGCGCCTACGGACCCGCCTGCTCGACGGGCGGAGCGAGCAGGACTACCTTGCCGAGGCCGAACGAGTCGGGCCCTACCTCACACTCATGCGGGGTATCTGCTTCGAGCAGGAGAATACTCGCTGGGCCGAGTTCGCGCTCTCGGTCCTCGATCGCCGACTCCGCACTGTCCGAACCCGGAATCCGCACCACCATCGAAACGACCGCGGCGCTGTCGAGACGCGCTCGTGAACGTTCTCCACATTCCCAGGCGCTGCCGGGTCTGCAACGCTGATCACGAGACTGCCTCGCACCAAGGTCTGGGCACACGATAGTGGAATGGCCGCGGCAAGCAGGAGATGGGAGGAGCCGAACGGAACTCGTCTCCGTCCGGTCTCAGAAGGCGCCGTCAGACACGTCCATCAGCGTTGCTGTCACAGATGCCACGAATCGCCTCGCGGAGGTCAGATCCGGCAGGACAGTCCGGGCGAAGAAGTCGGCAACCGCCACTTTGCCCTCGTAGAAGTCGCGATCGTTGGAGGATGGTTCGCCGGAGAGGGCGGCGAGCGCGACTTCGGCTTGCTCCAGCAGTCGCCATCCGATCATGAGGTCACCGAACGCCGTCAAGAACCGCACCGACGCCAATCCGATTTTGTACAGCTCACTCGGCCGTTCCTGGGCGGCCATCAGGTAGCCGAACAGGGTTTGGGTCATGGCCTGTACATCGCCGAGTGCCGTTGCCAGGACGATGCGCAGATCGCTCAGGCTTGCGTCACCGTTGTCGCGTTCGAGGAAGTCGGAGATCCGGCCCAGTAGATGGGTCATGGCGACGCCCTGGTCGCGGGCAATCTTGCGGAAGAAGAAGTCCAGGGACTGGATAGCGGTGGTGCCCTCGTACAGCGAGTCGATCTTGGAGTCGCGGATGTACTGTTCGATCGGGTAGTCCTGCAAGAAACCGGAACCGCCGAAAGTCTGCAGCGAGTCGGTCAGAAGCTGGTACGCACGTTCGGAGCCGACGCCCTTGACGACCGGTAGCAGCAGGTCGTTGACCCGGCGAGCTAGGTCGGCGCCGGCACCGGACACCTGCTCGGCGCTGGCGGGGTCTTGGTGCGCGGCGGCATACATGTAAACAGCGCGTAGCCCCTCGGCGTACGCCTTCTGCATCATCAAGCTGCGGCGTACGTCGGGATGGCGGAGAATCACCACCCGCGGGGCGGTCTTATCGGCCATCTGGGTCAAGTCGGGGCCTTGCACTCGGGTCTTCGCGTACTCGAGCGCGTTGAGATAGCCGGTGGACAGTGTAGCGATCGCTTTGGTACCCACCGACATTCGCGCGTTCTCGATCACTTTGAACATCTGGGCTATCCCGTCGTGTACGTCACCGACCAGCCAGCCCTTGGCCGGAACGCCGTGGCCGCCGAAGGTGAGTTCGCACGTGGCGGACGCCTTCAAACCCATCTTGTGCTCGACGTTGGTGACGAACACGCCGTTGCGGGCGCCCAGTTCGCCTGTGTGCGAATCGAAATGGAATTTCGGCACGAAGAACAAGCTCAAACCCTTCGTGCCCGGTCCAGCTCCCTCCGGCCGTGCGAGAACGAGGTGGAAGATGTTCTCCGCCAGGTCGTCCGATTCGGCTCCGGTGATGAACCGCTTCACGCCTTCGATGTGCCAGCTGCCGTCGTCTTGCTTCACCGCCTTCGTGCGGCCGGCCCCGACGTCGGATCCGGCGTCCGGCTCGGTGAGCACCATCGTCCCGCCCCACCGTCGATCGATCGCGATCTTCGCCCACCGTCGCTGCTCGTCATTACCGACCCGGAACAGCACGTCGGCCATCACCGGCCCCAGCATGTAGAAGAAGACGGCGGGATTGGCGCCGAGCAGCAGCTCGTTGATCGCCCAGGTCACCATCCACGGCGCCGGAGTCCCCCCGAGTTCGTCGGGGAGCCCCAGGAGGAACCACTCCGCGTCCTGCCAGGTCCGCACCGACTTCTTGAAGTCGTCCGGTAGCGCGACAGAATGCGTGTCCGGATCGAAGATCGGCGGATTGCGGTCGGCATCGGCGAAAGAAGCGGCGACCGGACCCTCGGCTTGTCGCATGGCCTCGACGAGCATGGAGCGGACCGTGTCCGAATCCAATCCCGCAAAGCTGCCGGATCGAAGGATTGCATCGAGATCCAGGACCTCGAACATGTTGAACTCGAGGTCGCGGACGTTGCTCTTGTAGTGACCCATAGGGGACCTTTCGTGGCGCATAGGCGACTCCGGGACGGCCGGACACGCATCCATTGTTATTCAACTATCTGACTATGAAACTAGTGACCTATATGGCCCGACCGCAAGCAGCAGGGAGGAGCCTCGTCGACATGCCGGCTCGGCGCGGTCGGTCATCGGTCCTGCCGACGGGCAAGGTGGAGGCCAGACGCCCCGCATCGCGCCTAAGACGGTGCGTCCGTTACCCTCTGAACCCACAGTCATATTGGCAACGGTGTTGCCGATAATCCAAGTTCGAGGAGAGGGTGATCAGCATGCGTACTGTCGAAGTGAACGCCAGGTACGGGGCCCGACCGGAGGAGGTCTGGGCGATCCTCTGCGATCTGCACCGCTGGAGTGAATGGTTGATGATTCACAAGACGTGGAAGAGTGACGTCCCGAATCAGGTCACCAGAGGTGATGCGGTGACGGCGGCTGCGACGGTCATGAATATGCCGATCTCCATCGATTGGACGGTCGAGGATGTGGCGGAGCCGCACTCCCTCGTGCTGGACGGAATCACCAGGGCCGGCGTCAAGCTGGCCTTGGCCGTCAATCTTCGGGCCGAGTCGGGGGGCACCACTGTCGCCATGACGGCGAAAATCGAGGGGGGAATGATCGACGGGCCGATGGGGGGCATGTTCAAGCGATCGCTGGTCGGCGCGCTCGACAAGTCCCTGAAGAAGGCCGAGGCGCTTCTGTAGGCAGTGCAGATGTGGCCGCCGAGCGACGGTCGTAGCCGACTCCTCGTTCGCGGCGAACTGTTTTCGTCGCCGATACTTGTATCGGTAACACTGTTGCCGATATAGTTGGGCTGCGCTCGCGAGGACGACCGGAGGCCAAGGGGTCGGCGAGTCACCGCATCGGCTGTCCGGTCCGGGCAACTCGCCGGTGCTGACCGGCATGGATGACCTCCGTTGCCCCCTCGGCTCGCCCTCACCCTTCCTTCGGTCGACACGCACGGTTCGGCCGAGGGGCCGTGGAGCATCACGCAACTGCCCTGCTGTATCCGAACTGGAGGAGAACTTTGGACGGCCGAACGCTCTCGCTACACCGCTTGCCGTACGGCACGACTCGTTGTCGGCGTCGGGCTTCGGGTGCTACCGGTAGCGGCTGGGATCAAGCGATGGTGGTGGACGAGCGATGACAACCGGGAGTCGACTGCTGTTGCGTGGCGGGATCGTTCTCACCATGGATGCCGATCTCGGCGATTACGAACGCGCCGACGTGCTCATCGAAGACGGCAGGATCGCAAGTGTCGGAGCGGATCTGGGCGCCGACGGCGGCACGGTGGTCGAGTGCGAAGGGAAGATCGTCCTTCCCGGGTTCGTGAACTCACACCATCACATGTTTCAGACCGCCTTACGGTCGTACTGGTCCGATGCGCTGGACTCCGACTATTTCCTGCAGTCGCGCTTCGGTGCCGACGCACTGTTCCATCAGTACACGCCCGAGGACGTGTACTGGGGTGAGTTCGGCGGAGCGCTGGAGAATTTGGCAGCGGGCACCACGACCGTCGTCGATACCTCGCAATGCTCCTACACTCCTGAACACACCGACGCGGCGCTGGATGGCATCCGCCGCTCCGGCATCCGTTGTGTTTTCAGTTTCTCGCCGTGTTTCGGTGACCATGAACCCTCGCCGTCGTACGCCCATCCGCAAGACATCCATCGCCTGCAACAGACCGCCGCGACGAGGGACGGCGATCTTGTCCGCATGGCGTTGGGCTATCACGTCGATGAAGACCTGTTCCAACTCGCCAAAGAACTGCAGCTGCCCGTCTTCGCGCATGTCAACGATGTCAACTGGGGGCGTGCACTCGAAGAGTTCGAGACGCGAGAACTCCTCGGGCCATGGATCACCTACATCCATTGCCTCGGCCTGGAGGATTCGGCGTGGCGGGTGATCGAGCGTACCGGTGGCAAGGTTTCGGTCTCGGCCGTCGCCGAACAGTCCCTCGCGATGGGGCAGCCTGCGCTGCAAGCCGCACTCGATCACCGGATCCCGGTGAGCTTCGGCACGGATGCCGTCAGCATCGCACCCGTGGACTTCTTCTCGCAGATGCGCACGGCGTATCTGCTGCAACGAAGCGGAATCCCGCCACTGGTGGGTGAAGCGCCGGAAAGGGTGTCGCCGGTATCGACCCGCGACATCCTTCGGATGGCGACGCTCGGCGGAGCCCAGGCTGCTCATCTCGACCATCTCGTCGGCTCGCTCACTCCGGGCAAACGAGCCGACGTCATCGTCTTGAACGCACGCACGCTCAACGCGGGCCCGGTCAATCACGCGCCCGGCGCCATCGTCCAATTGATGGACACAAGCAACGTCGACACGGTCATCGTCGACGGGTGGGTGGTCAAACGGGGCGGCCGACTGGTCGGTGTGGATGTAGAGGACGTGCTCGAGCACCTGCACCGATCGGCGGCCGGTATCGTACGGCGCTCCGGAACAGCAGATGTGCTCCTGACCGGTTGCCGACAGCGATAGGTCGTCCTCGCACGACCAGCGGGTGAACGGCCGGGCGCTCGGCATGCGCATCCACGCGCAGCGCTGATGCGTCCGGGGCAGCGGTCGCCACCCGCGCATCGGCCTCGCCGATCTGGCACAGGGGCGCCGCCGTCGCGAGATCTCGAGGTGGGGAGCGTGGACACACCGGAAACGCGCCCCGCGTCAGGTCGAGCCGGTCGAGTCCCTCCCCGTGGCGTGCAGGTCCACGAGGCCCGCGACGAGCAATCGCAGACCGAAGCGGAACTCGTCTTCCAAAGTCTGTGTGGGTAGGCAGTCGGCGACGGCGACCGTGGCGGGAAACTGCGCCGGGTCGAGCCGGCGATACAGAGCGGTGAGACCGGCGGGCTCGATGTTGGCCTCGGTGTTGTGGCCCTGTAGCTGGGCGGCGAACCCGATGACATAGCGGGCCACGGTGGTGTACACCAAAGCCGCGCGTTCCGGGGAGAATTCGTTGGCGAGCAACATCGCCAAGATCCGCTCACGCAGCATGAGCGCATTGGGGCCGGTCGGTACCTGCTCGATGAGCAGGGGTGCGACACCGCGATGGCGGTGCAGGGTCGAGAACATGGCTTCGGCGGCGGCCGCGCACGCGCGCTGCCAGTCGCCCTCCGGTGCGTTGTCCTCGATCTCCACCTCGCCGAGCACCCGGTCGACCACGTGGCCGATGAGTTCGGCGCGATTGGCTACGGCCCGATACAGCACCGCCGTGCCCGTGTCGAGACGTTGGGCCAGGGTGCGCATCGACAAGGCGTCGGGCCCTTCCTCGTCGACGATGCGCGTCGCGGTGGCCACGATGCGGTCGAACGGCACCCGTGGGCGGCCGGGGGAGCGGCGTGCCGGAGTCTCTGCGGTATCTGAATCGGAGGCGGTCACCACCTCATTCTCTCGTACCGGCGGACCGGGGCATCCGACCGCCGCAATATCGGACACGTCGTTGCCGTTATGGGTTGACTCGAGGGAAATTATCGGCAACACTGTTGCCATTATGAGTAGACGAGTAGCCGTCGATGACTACATCGACCCTGATTCGCGCTTCGCGCTCGTCGAGGGCCGCAAACTGCACTACAAGCGGGCTGGTGCGGGGCCGTCCGTGCTGCTGCTCCATGGCAGCGGTTCATCGCTGCACTGCTTCGACCAGGTGGCTTCGACGTTGTCGTCGTCCTTCGACGTGATCCGGCTGGACCTGCCCGGGTTCGGCCTCACGGGGCCGCGCGCGGACCGCGACTACACGGTGCGAACGTTCGCCAGAACTGTCGCCGCGTTCTTGGACGCGCTGGGGGTACCGAAGGCTTCGGTGGTGGGCAATTCGCTGGGTGGCAACATCGCCTGGAACTTCGCTCTGGATTACCCCGGCCGGGTGGATCGTCTGGTATTGATCAATGCCACGGGCTATCCGGGTAAATCGCTTCCGCTGGCGCTGCGTCTGGCGAGGAACCCTGTCGGCCGGGTGCTGCTGCGGCGCTTGTCATCCCGCGCGGCCACCGCGCGCAATCTGCGCTCGGCCGTGGGATCACGGTCGTCGGTGGTGGACGACGCGATGGTCGACCGGGTGCACGCCATGCTGACCCGGCCGGGTAACCAGCAGGCATTCATCGACTTCGCCAATACCGACCAGATCGACCGCACCGCCGAGATCCCGGCCATCACCGCGCCCACATTGGTACTGCGCAGCGCGTCGATCGACGGTCAGCATTTCACCCGCGACATCCCCGGCTCCCGCGAACAGGTGCACCCCGGCGGCGGGCACCTGCTTCCCGACGAAGACCCGGGGTGGGTGGCAGGCGCGGTCCTCGACTTCTTGACCACCGAGCCGACCACGCGGACGAAAGGCCTGCGATGAAGTACTTCGTGGCCCGCGGCGAAACCCGCCGCTTGAACCAGAACAGCCGCGCCGGACTGCGCGGTGACTTCCTCCGATGCCGCGACGGAGTCACCCACTACGAGCTGACCGGACCCATCGGAGCTGAGACTGTCGTCTTCGTGGGTGGGCTGACCGTCCCCCTGTTCTACTGGGACGACCTCGCCGCCGAACTCTTGCGGCGCGGGTTTCGCACCCTCACCTACAGCGCCTACGGCCGCGGTTACTCCGAGCGTGCGCGAGCCGCCTACGACGAATCACTGTTCGTGCGGCAACTGACCGATCTGACCGAACGACTGGGACTTCACGAGCCCTACCACCTCGTCGGAACCTCGATGGGGGCGCTGGTCGCCATGGCCTTCGCCGCCCAGCACACCGACCGACTGGCGACATTGACCTTGGCGGGCCCGGCTGGGTTACAGCCCGAACCTGCCGCGGCACGGCTGCTGCGCCACGAGTGGTGGGGGACCATCCTGGCCAGAGTTCTGGGCAGCAGAATGCTCGACCGGCACCTCTCGCACAATGTTCGCGACCCGGAACGATCTGCGGCACTGACGGCGATGGTGCGGGAGTGCTACCAGTTCGAAGGCTCGATCTATGCCTTGGCGGCCACGCTCGCCGATTTCCCGCTCTCGGGCCGCCACGACCTCTACCGGAGTACCGGACACCTACCCGTGCCGCGCATGTTGCTGTGGGGCGACGAAGATCGAGTCACACCTATCACCAGCTATGACGAGGTGAGCACGCTGCTGGCGCCCACCGAGTCACACATTCTCTCGCCGTGCGGGCACATGGTCCCCTATGAGGAACCGGCCGAAATGGGCAAGCGGTTCACCGCTTTCGTCCACGGAGTCAAGGATGGGGTACGGCGATGACGACACCGCCTGATACAGAACTCATCGACGTTCTCGTCGTCGGCGCCGGGCCCGCCGGCACCGCCTTGGCGATCGATCTGACTCGTCGCGGGCTGGCGATACGGATCATCGACAAGGCCGCGCACGCGTTCGAGGGTTCGCGGGCCAAAGGCATCCAGCCGCGCAGCCTGGAAGTGCTCGAGGACCTGGGCGTCCTCGATGACATCCTCGCGGGAGGAGCCACCTACCCGCCGTTGGGCATCCATGCCGGTCCAGTGACCATCCCTTGGCACATGCAGTCGCGTAACGAGGTGACATCCGATGTGCCACATCCCAACACGTGGTTGATCCCCCAGTTCCGCACCGACGCCGCGCTGCGCGCCGGGCTGCGGCGGCTCGGCGGAACGGTCGAGACAGAGTGCGAGCTGCTCGGATTCGAGCAGCGTCCGGACGCGGTGGTGGCGACCGTAGCCGGACCCGCCGGCGTGCGCGAGATCGCCGCTCGCTATCTCGTCGGCGCCGACGGCGGGGCCAGCGCAGTCCGCAAGAACTCGGGTATCGCGTTCGAGGGCTCGACAGACGAGTCCGATCGAATGATCATCGTCGATGCCGTGGTGGAAGGTCTTTCCCGGGACCGCTGGCATGTGTGGCCCCGGCCTGGTGGTCGATTCGTCGGCGCGTGCCCGCTGCCGCATTCCGAGCAGTTCCAGTGGATGATCCGGCTGGCGCCCGACGAACAGCCATCCCTCGACGACGACGACCTGAACACGCGAATCCGCGCCCACACCGGGAACACACGTATCCGCCTGTCGCAGATCAGTTGGAAAACGGTGTTCCGCCCTAATATCCGTCTGGCCCAGCAGTACCGGTCGGGACGGATACTTCTCGTCGGTGACGCCGCTCATGTACACACCCCGGCGGGTGCGCAGGGACTCAACACCGGCCTGCAGGACGCCTACAACCTCGGCTGGAAACTCGCTCAGGTGCTCGCGGGAGCGCCCGGCAGCCTCCTGGACAGCTACGAGGCCGAACGGCAGCCGATCGCGGCCGGTGTATTGGGCTTGTCGACCAAGAAATACGAGGGACTGTCCAAACTCGACCCGTCGTCCATCAAACGCGGCAATGACGAACGCCAACTCGGCCTGCATTACCGTGGTGGACCGTTGACGACGGCCGAGGCCGAACGGACCGCGACCCTGCAGGTCGGTGACCGTGCCCCGGACGCGAGACTGCTGCATGCGACAGGGGGAGCGCAGCGGCTGTTCGACCTTTTCTCCGGTCCGCACTTCACGGCGCTCGCCTACGGTCCCGCGGCGGCCGCGGACCTGGCAGCACTACCCTGGCCCGCGGCCGGCGCGGAACTGAGACGAGTCGCCGTCGACAGCGGGAAGCAGGCGGCGTTCGATGCGGTCCTTGTCGACATCACCGATTCCTTCGCGCGGATCTATGGCGTGAGTGACTCCACGCTGCTGTTGATCCGCCCCGACGGCTACATCGGCGCCATTGCCACCACCGACCGGACGTCACGGACGCTGAAGGCCCTCAGCGCGATGACCCCGGAGTTGGCGGCTACCTCTGCGCTGCATACCCCGGAGACGCAGGCATGACCCGCAACGACATTCGCTGGAATCACCCGCTCGCCAGCTGGGAGTGCGAGGACAGCGATACGGCGATCATTTCGGCCAGGGCCGATTCGTCGAACGTTGGGGCCTCGATGCTGTGGCATCTAGCGGTGGACTTCGGACTGGGTGCACCCCTACATTTCGTCGCCCCGCGCGAGGCGGCCATCGCATTCGCTCGCGAGTCCACCGAAGGCGGTTGGGCGCGGTCGGCCGCGGTCGACCAGCAGGTGGACGAAAGCTATCCAGCGATGCCGTGCCAGAGACTGTACCCAGTACAGAGCGCGGCGGATCGCACACGTAGCAGCCATCGTCTCTGACACCTGTGCGAGATGGCATACGGAACCGTGGGCTGTGCGGGCAGCCCGACAGGTTCGCCGCCCAGATCCCGCGCGGAATTCAGCGGTTGACGGGCCACCGGCGGTCGGGCGAGTTCACCGATCCTGAACGGCGTCGAGCATCGTGGTCACTGCGGCGGTGACATCCAGCTGGGGGTCCAGCATGGCGGCGGCACGCAATCCGGCCACGGTCATCTGAAGGATGCAGTCGACCATATCCTCCACATCGAACGGTTCGTCGTTCTGCAACCAGTGGACGGTGGCCTCATCGAGTGCGCCGATGCTCGACCGCATCATCATCCGCAAGGCGAGATTCTCGGGATCGAGTCCGAGCAGGGCGGTCCACCTCTCGATGGCGCGCCAACGCCCGGCTTCGAATGCCTCCCAAGTCTCAGGGTCGGTGGCGCGGCCGCTCAGCACCAGACGCAGCGCCAATCCGCGGTGTGCGGCGAGATAACGGAAGTGAGCGGCCAGACCGGCGCGGATCTGCTCGGCGGCCGGAAGGTCGGGCTCCGACCGCTCTACTCGCACGATCCGGTCGGAGGCGTCGCGCATGGCCTCCAAGTAGATGCCGCGTTTGTTGCCGAAGTAGTGGAAGAGCAAGCCGTGGGCGACACCGGCCGTCTTGGCGATATCGGCTACGGCCACCTCCTCGTAGCTCTGCGCGGAGAACATCTCGACCGCGGCGTCGATGAGGCGCTGCCTGGTCTCGGCGGCTTGCGCCGCGCGCGTCGTGCGTCCTTTCGGTGCTGCCGAGGTCATCGGTTTCCCTTCCATCGACGGTAACCAATCCGATAGTGGCGGGTCGCCTAGCGCAACCACAAATTGATTCTAAGTCATTGACACAGGATCAATGTCGACCCTAGCCTGTATATCGGCACCCCAGGTGACTCGCCGCATTCCGGCGCCGAGCACAGCGGCCAGCGGGCTCCGACGTCGCGCGGAGCCGGGCTCGGTCGTCACCGGCTGCTGACTGTCCTGTGTTGGAGGAGTTTCGATGCGTAATCGCAGTGCGGCCCCGGCTTATGAGCCCGACCTCTACTCCCGGGCGGCGATACACGACCCGTATCCGCACTATGCGCGGCTGCGAGAGCTCGGTCCGGTGGTGTGGCTCGCCAAGCAGCGTGCCTACGCCTTGCCGCGTTACGCGGAATGTAAAGCCGTGCTGCTGGATGACGAGACCTTCATCTCCGGCGCGGGCGTCGCGTTGAATCCGGTGGCCAACCGGCTCTCCCGCGGCACCACCCTCAACAGTGACGGCGAGGACCACCGCCGTCGGCGTGCCCTACTGGCGCACCGACTCACACCCAGGGCGCTGCGCGCGATGCGAGCAACAATCGACCAGCAGGCAGTGGCAGCGGTCGAGGCCGCGGTCTCGCACGGGGTGATCGACGGTGTCGAACTCGCCACGGCCCTCCCGATGTCGGTCGTACCGGACCTGATCGGCTGGCCACAACACGGCCGCGAGCACCTGCTGCGCTGGGCTGGAGCGACCTTCGACTCGTTGGGCCCGATCAACGGCCGATCGATCCGGACCGCCCCGGCGAGCGCGGAAATGATGCGCTTCACCCGCCGGCTCGCCCGCGACCGAAACTTTCTCCCCGGCAGTGCGGGGGAGGAGGTCCTCCAAGCTGCCGACAAAGGTAATATCCCGCGCGCCGAATGCCCGGCCCTGCTGATCGATTACCTCGCTCCATCGCTGGACACCACGATCGGCGCCATCGCCAGCGCCTTGTATCTCTTCGCCACCCACCCCTACCAGTGGCAGATGCTGCGGGCGGACCCGGGCAAGATTCCGAACGCTGTGAACGAGGTGGTGCGGTACGAGTCACCACTGCGAGCCTTCTCGCGCATGGCGATTCGCGATACCACAGTGTCCGGCACCACGATCCCCGGAGGCGCGCGGGTGGTGGTCATCTATGCCTCGGCCAACCGAGACCCACGCGAGTGGAAAGACGCGGACACGTTCGACATACGCCGCGACGCCTCCCGTCAACTCGGTTTCGGACACGGCACCCACGGGTGCGCCGGGCAGGGCCTGGCTCGGCTGGAAACCCAAGCCGTGCTCCGAGCGCTGGTCGACCGCGTCGAACGCATCGAGATCGCCGGTCCAGACGAATGGGCGATGAACAACATCATCCACCGCTTCGAACATCTCCCCCTCCGATTGATTCCCGCCTGAAAGGCGCTCGCGATGAAGATCTCCGTCGACTACCCCCGCTGCGAAGGCCATGGCCTGTGTACCGAACAGGCCCCCGCCGTGTTCGCCCTCGACGACGATGCCCAACTGAACTACCGATTCGAAGGCGCCGACGTCCCCGAGGAGTACGTCCCGGTTGCCCGAGCCGCCGTCGACTCCTGCCCGGTAGCCGCCCTCCGAGAACAGTCATGAAACCGCCCCGCTGGAATCTCGGCGATGCCGGATCGACTGTCGTGGCTTATGGAATACGCGAACCGGTCCCAAGTCGCGGGCCATGGCCGATGCGCTGCGCGGTTGACCTGCTGGTCCGTTCCGAACCGCACAGGCGTCGGCCGGGACGACGATCGCGACGCTACTTCGTCAGTCCGAGCAGCGCGGCGGTCAGACCGTAGTCGGGGCCGAAGTCCTGCATGTTCCCGGTACGGCAGCCGTCGGCCTTCATCTGTATACGCTCGCAGAACAAGCTGATGATTTCACCGTTGAGCGCGGTGGGAATAATGAAGTGAACTCGCGCACGACGGTTCTCGCGGTCGATCAGATTGTCGAAGTTCTGCAGCACCATGGGTGCGAGGTCGGCGACTTCGGTAAGACCGGAGGCGTTGTCGCGAAGCTGGCGGGTTACGTTCGTAAGTCCGGTCAAGGTGCCCGCGAGTTGGTCCTGGTACTGCCCGAGCGCGCCGGAGGTGTTGGCCAGGAAGGCGGTCAGCTGGTCGAGTGTCGCCTGCAAACCGGGGGATTGCCCGGCGAGCAGACCGGACATCTGGGTCATCCGGTCGCTGAAATCGCGGATCATCTGATCGTTCTCGGCGAGTATCGTGGTGAGCTCGTTGAGCCTGAGGACGATGTTCGAGACCGCGTCCTTGTTGTCGACGCCGACTTTCAGTGCGGCCGACAGCGCTTCGAGGGTATCCCGGATCTTTGTGCCGTTGCCGTCGAGCATGGGGTAGAGCACCCGACCCGACATCGGGCCGAGGCCCTCGGCTCCTTGCTGCGGCTTCAGTGCCGCCGCGAACTGATCGATGGTCTTGATCATGGTGTCCAACTCGACCGGGGTCTTGGTCTGCGACTTCGGCAGGTGCGCGCCGTCGGAGAGAGTCTCGCCCTGGGTGTAGACGGGGGTGAGCTCGATGTGGCGATCGGTGACGATGGATGGCGAGATAATCACCGCCACCGCGTCTTTCGGGATCCTCACCTGAGGTTCGACCGACAAGTGCACCTCGATGAGCGTGCCTTTCGGTGTGATTTTCTCGACCTTGCCGACCTCGAGTCCGAGGACGGTGACAGGGTTTCCTTCGTAGATGCCAGCGATATTGTCGAAATCAGCGGTGATGTGCGTGGTGTCCCGCCACGCGTCGTCGGCCGTGTTCGGCAGTAGCGAGCAGCTGCCCATCGTAATCGCCGTTGCGCTGATCGCGAGAGCTTTGACCGGCCCGAACTTGATCGCCGAATGGAACTTCAGCACGAACACGCCTCACTGTCTTGCCTGATACGTCACCCCCCTTTGGGGATGAAGATTGCCCGGTTGCGGGGGAGCGATCTTGCGGAATCCCGCCGGGTGCCTTCTCCTGTGCTGGGACACTCGCGGCGGGAGCGTTCCCTCGCTCGACGGTCCAACCGATTCGGCTACACCGTATCCGAATTAGAGGGCGTTGCCAAGTCGCTGAAGGTCTGTCGACGCATATCGCAGCAGCGGGTCGCCCCGTCCCGGCCGTGCCTGCGGCCTCGTCGGTGGAGCGGCGATCGAATCTCGCGCGCTCGCCGAGCCGGGCGGCAGCGTTGCGGCGGCCGCCCATTGACGGCCGCAACTATAACGGCGACACTGTAACCATTATGAGTGGACGCGTTGCTGTCGGTGAGCAGATCGGCCCGGACTCAATCCTTCGGGGCCGGCCCCTCGACGGGGGTAACACCGCGCCATCGCCGCAGCAGATCGCCGGTCGGTTGGACGCGCGGGCGCGCAGCGCTCTTCGTACACGTGCGGCACTGATTCGCTCCGGGCGGTGGGCATTGGCCAGCGATCTGGCCGGGAGGATCGGCATCGCCGGTCTGGCACGGGAGGCCGGTGTCGCGACCGGATCCTTCTACAACCACTTCAGTAGCAAAGAAGAACTTTTCGATGCAGTCATCGCCGAGGTGATCGAGGAGGTGGCGCGGATCCTCGACAGCTCTGCCGCGGGTATCGACGACCCTGCCGGCATTGTCCTCGCGCACTTACATGCGCTCGGCAAGGTCGGCAGCGACCATCCTGATATCGCCGCGATCGTCCTCTCGATGAGATACCGGATCCTCGAAGACCCGAACATCAGATCACGTCTGGTCGCAGGCATCCGTGCGGGCATGTCGGCGGAGCGCTTCCACATCCACGACCTGAGCGCCGCTCTCGATCTGCTCGGCGGCGTCGTCCTGGCGATGCTGCGAACGTCGCAGCGCGAACCGGCCGCCTTGACAGCGGCATGGATGGACACCCTCGCCCAGCAGTCGCTCAACTCGCTGGGCCACCGTTGACGCGACGCAGCGAGCCGGCGTCACGCTGAACGAATCAGGCGGAGCCCATCGATCCGGTCTCCGCCGCCGTTCCTGCCCCGCATTCCCCGCTGCTCTTCTCAATGCGCGGAGCGGCGGCGGTGTTCGGCCAGACTGTCGAGCCCGAAATCGGCGCGCGGATTGCGCCAGACCGAGTGGGCGTGATTGGCCTGGCGCTGGGTGTTGTCGTATTCGATGAGCAGGTCGGGTCCCTGGAGCCGGTAGTAGTGCGGTTGCCCGGCCTCGAGGCTGCCTGCCCATCCGAAGTGGACCTCGTCGAGCACGTCGTCGACTGCATAGTGCGCGGCGTGGACTTCGGCGAGTGCGCTCGGCGCGCGACCGGTGTACAGGCTGATCAGCTGCCGTAGTAGGTGCCGGTGCTCTGGGGCGAGGTCGCGTGCGGCCAGACCTTTCGGGGGAAAGGAAATCGCCATGGCCGCATGGTCGGCTGCGGTGTATCCGCTACCGCTTTCGGCGCGCATGTCGATGTCGTCGACCAGCTTTCGCAGCGCCGGATCGGTGAACCTGCCGCGCCAGAGATCCTGCATGTGCATCATCGCGTCGCCGTGAGCGATGGTCGGCCGGTTGCCGGAGACGATGTCGGATATGGCGCTGGTGTGCAGTAATGCCGTGTGGTAACGGTCGGAGTCCAACGACCGGGCCAGGCGCCGCGCCGTTTCTTCCGGCCCGCCCAGCGGCCGCAGCGTGCCGCCGAGCAACGCGGCGCCGGCTGGATCGGCTCCGATGAAGCACGGTGTCGTCGAGACGATGCGCCCGTCGATGATCAGGTTGTTCAGGGAGATGTGGTGGCCGCCGAAGCGCCATGCCCAAACCCGGTCACCTGGTCTGCCGAACAATCTCAGCCAGTACAGGCCGGGGTCTCGGCCGCGTTGCCGACCCCAGCGGACTTGCCATCCTTCGACCTGATCGAGGACGTTCTCCAGACCCATCACGGTGGCGACAGTCGCGTATCCGGCCTCGGACAGTCCCGAGGCGACCAGTCGCATCGCCAAGCCCTGCTGACGTGCGGTCTGGTCGCGCAGCGCGAGTCCACCGTGGTCGGTCGGGGTGTAGAACCAACGAAGCCGCTCGGCCTCCGCGTCAGGAGCCAAAGGCGAGTCGAACTGCGCCTGCGGCAGTTGATCCGAGGCGAGCGATTCCAGCCATGCTGCCGCGCAGGCAGCCATGTCGGCGCCGACCAGCTCGCGGACCGGGGCAAGCATGTCCTCATCCGGTGACATCGAGCATGACCTTGATCGCGTTGTCTCGCCGTTCGGCGTAGGTGTCGAACGCTTCGGCGATGTCTTCGAGCGGGAAATGATGGGTCACCAGGGCGCTGGTGTGCAGTCGTCCCCGCGATGCCAGCGACAGTGCCCTCGCCACCGAACGTGCGCCCTCGCCGCGGACGGTATTGATCGAGATGCCGTTCATGACAGCATGATTGAGGTCAGCCGTCACCGGTTGTCCGAAGAATCCCGCCAAAACGATTCTGCCGCCGCGCTTGACCATGTGGATCGCGTCGTCGACGGCCCCCGCAGCCCCGGAGCACTCCACGACGATGTCGGGGCCGAGTCCGCCGGTGATCTCCCGAACCGCCACGACGGCGTCCTCCTCGCGGGAGTTGATCAGATAGTCCGCGTCGAATTGCTTCCCGATCTCCAGTCGGCTGTTGCGGGTGCCGACGAGCATCACCGGGTCGGCTCCGAGTTCGCGGGCGACCTGGACGGCCATCAATCCGATGGGGCCGGGACCGATTACCGCGACCCCGGCGCCCACCAGCAGCGAGTCCAGCACGTCGAAAGCGTGCATCACGGTGCCGACGGTGGTCAGCACGACGGCCGAGTCGAAGTCGATGTCATCGGGAAGCCGGTACAGCGTGGAGACGTGGTTGACGACATACTCGGCGAAGCCGCCGTTGACCGTCATCCCTTGTACCCGATGGCCTTTGGCCTGGTTGCCGTAGTTCAAACAGTCCGTGTAGGAGCCGGACAGGCAGTTGACGCATCGCATGCAGCCCCGATGCGCCTCGGTGACGACGCGATCGCCGACAGTGAACTCGTCGACGGCGCTGCCGACCGCGACCACGACGCCCGCGTACTCGTGGCCGGGGATGAAGGTGTCCGGCGCCGGCCCGGCCCCGTGGAAGAAGCGACGGCTGCGGACCTTGAGGTCGGTGCCGCACAGCGACGCCCGGTGGACCCGCACAAGCACGTCGTCCGGGCCGGGGCGGGGCACCGGCATGGTTTTGGTCCTGATTATTCCCGGCTCACCGATTACTGCCGCGAGCATTGTTTCCGGAAAGGACATCACATTGCCTTTCAAGGGCTTTTTATGGTCCACAGGAGGCTATGTGAGCGAATTCTTTTCTGTCCAACGGTCGGCGGGTGGCCGATGGCGGAGAACTCTCGCCAATCGTTCGCTGTCCTGCACGTATAAGTCCTGCCTATAGGTCACGGCGAATATTCGTATTGGGCGCGCTCGTCGGCGTGGGGTTACGGTGCGAAGCATCTGGAAATTGCCGGAGTTATCGGCGTTCAGTCGAGGAGTGGACTTTGGATCTCGAGATTGCCGGTCGAACCGCGCTGGTTCTGGGCGCGGGTGGTGGCCTCGGTGGCGCCATCGCGGAAAAATTGGCGGCCGAGGGCGCCGAGGTGGCCGTGGCCGATATCCATCGCGAAGCCGCCGAATCCCGCAGCGACGCGATCGTCGCGGCCGGCGGCCGGGCCATACCGGTGGCATGGGACATCGCCGACCTCGATGCCATCGAAGGCAACGTCGCCCTGATCGAGCGAACCCTCGGCCCGGTCGACATCCTGGTCAACAACACCGGCGGGCCGCCGCCCGCGCCGATCCTGGGCCGGCCATCCGCGATATGGCTCGATCATTTCCGCTCCATGGTGCTTTCCGTGATCGCCATCAGCGACGAAATCGTCCCGGGTATGCGGGCGCGCGGATGGGGCCGCGTCATCACCAGCACCAGCTCGGGGGTCGTCGCACCGATTCCCGGCCTCGGCCTGTCGAACAGTCTTCGTGCCGCACTGCTCGGCTGGTCGAAGACGCTGGCGCGGGAAGTCGGTGCGGACGGTGTCACATGCAACATCGTCGTGCCGGGCCGGATCGGCACCCGTCGCGTCGAGCGTCTCGACCGGATCAAAGCCGAAGCCGAGGGCCGAACCGTCGAACAGGTCGTGGCGGACAGCATCGCCACCATCCCCGTCGGCCGCTACGGCGACCCGGGCGAATACGCGGCGACGGTGGCGTTCCTGGCGAGCGTTCCGGCGTCGTACATCACCGGCACGGTGGTGCGCGTCGACGGCGGTCTCATTCCCGGCCTCTGATACCAAGCGACAAAGGATTCCACCATGGCCGTGCTCACCCGTGAGGCGAAGGGCGTCTTCGCCATCGCGCCCACCCCCTTCGACGAGGAAGGAGCGGTGGACTTCCACTCGCTGCACCGGTTGGTCGATTTCTACGAATCGGTCGGCGTCACCGGGATCACCTTGCTCGGCCAGATGGGCGAGGCGCCCAAACTGGCTCATCACGAGGCGACCCGAATCGTGCGGCACGTGCTGCGGAGGACTCGACTCCCGGTCGTCGTAGGGGTCTCCGCTCCCGGCTACGCCGCGATGCGCGCACTGACCGGTGAGGTCATGTCGGCGGGAGCGGCAGGCGTCATGGTCGCACCGCCCAACACCTTGCGCACCGATGACCAGATCGTCGGCTATTACGAGGGCGTCGCTGCCGCGCTCGGCGACGCGGTTCCCCTCGTCGTGCAGGACTATCCCTTGTCGTTCTCGGTTGTCATGAGCGCCCCGGTCATCGCGCGTATCTCCCGCGCCGTACCGAACTGCGTCATGCTCAAGCACGAAGACTGGCCCGGACTGGAGAAGATCAGCGCACTACGGCACCTCGAAGCCGAGGGCGACATGCCACGACTGTCGATCCTGTGCGGCAACGGGGGACTCTTCCTCGATTTCGAGACCGCGCGGGGCGCTGACGGCGCCATGACCGGATACTGCTTCCCCGAGATGCTGGTCGATGTGGTCGGTCATAACGCAGCGGGTCGTTCCGAGGAAAGCCATGACATCTTCGATGCGCATCTGCCGCTGCTGCGATACGAACAGCAGCCGGGTGTGGGCCTGGCGGTGCGCAAATACGTCATGCAACGGCGCGGCCTGCTCACGTCCGACAACCAGCGCGCGCCCCGCAGCGTGCTCTCGAGCCGAGCGCGGTCGGAAGTCGACCATCTGCTCGCCCGCCTCGCTCGCCGGGACAGTCGGGCGAAGCCGGTCGCATGACGCGCTCGTTCTACGTCTGCCGCCAACGGCGACGGCGGTAACCTCCTCCGATGCGACTGCGCCAGCTGGAGTACTTTCTCGCCGTCTGGGAAAGCGGATCGTTCAGCGCCGCCGCGGCACGGCTGTATGTCTCGCAGCCGTCGCTGTCGCAGCAGATGCGTCTATTGGAGAAGGAACTTGGCGCGCAACTGCTCGAACGCGGCCGCCATGGCCTGGCCCTCACGCCCGCGGGACGGGCCTTCCTGCCGCACGCCGAGCGGGTATTGCGGGCTGTCGGCGAAGCCGCGGATGCGGTGCACCAAGTGGTGGAGGGGCGAAGCGGCGACGTGCACGTGCTGACCGTCCGGTCGATCGCCTCCGGCATCCTGCCCCCGAGCGCTGTCCGGTGGCACTCTCTTTTCCCTACGGCCGTCCTTCGGGTGCACGACTTCTCGCACCGCCGCGCTCTCGAGGAGGCGGTCCGCAGCGGACAGGGCGACATCGCGGTCGGACCGCGGCCCGAACTGTGGGAGGGCCCTGTCGTTTCACTCGGTTATGAGGAGATGGTGCTGGTCGGCCCGGCGGGACGGGACACGGGTTCCACGGTGGAACTCGACGAACTGGTCGCAGCCGACTGGATTCTCTACGAGCCCGAGCAAGGCATGAGCGAGATAGTGGGCCGGACGGCCACCGCCCTTGGATTCGCTCCACGCGCCGTCGCGCGCACCGGACAGGTGGCGGCCGCTCTGCTGTTCGCCATGGAGGGCTTGGGAGTCGCGCTGGTGCCCAACAACGCCGTACCCGGCGGCTGGATACAGCACGCCAGAAGAATCGGTCCCGGGGTCTACCGGGAGATCGTCGCCTACAGCCGCAGCACGCCGACGCAACTCGCGCAGCGGTATCGAGACCTGCTCATCGCTCTCGAGTTGCCACTCACCTCGGCCACGGATCTTCCCGCAGGCGCTTTGCGCTGCTAGTAAGTCGGGTCATCGTCCGGGCCGGCGCGTTCCCGAAATTGTGACGAAGAGATGAGTCGCCGAACAGCAGCACCGCCTCCCGCCACGACGGCTGCGGTGGGGCGCGCCGGAACGCAGGGCATCCTGCCTGGTGTGGCATCTCAGAGGTCGGCGAGGACGCCCGAGCGCCTTCGGTGACCGGCGCTCAGCGGGCGACTGATGCGACGACGAGGTAGGTCACCGCCAACAGGGCGGTGACGATGGCCGGGATCATGTCGGCGAGCTTGTCCTTGGTCCGGACGTGGGTGATGAGCGCCCCGACCATCAGTAGCACGATTGCGACCCCAGCGAGCCGGCCGATCGGATGCCAGCCGACACCGATCAAAAGCCCTGCTGCACCGACGATTTCCAAGGCTCCGATGACTCGGTAGCCGGACACGGGGATCCCGGCGTGGGCTGCGCGTTCGCGCATGGCCTGGACTGCGAGCACCTTCGGTGCTCCCACGGCGATCATCTCGAGCGCCAGCAATGCGGCCAGGACAATTGATGCGATCGTCATCGATCGCTCCTTTCCTCTCAGAGGTGTCGTAGGCGTTCGTGCCGAGATCGACGACGCGTCTTCGTTGACGTGTCCCAACACCAGCTCGAAATATTGATGGGCATCAATATAGTGCGCTTTATTGATGGCCGTCAACATCTGATGGGCGCCACGCATCGGGTGCCCATCGCGGGGCATGGCAGCGTGAGCGAGCAGCGCGCGACCACACCCGGATCGGGTGGACGAAGTCATCGATGAGTGCGCCGGCCCAGGTTGGCCGGTCGTGAATCCTGTCCGAATGCTCAGTTGTCGGGCGCTGTGATCAGGTGATCGAGCGAGCCCTGCAGGCGGCCGCGCCGGATAGGGACGCAGGATTCGGGGAATTCCTGCACGACCTCGACATCGAGGGCATCGAGCCGTTGCAGAAAACAGGGCAGGTGCCGCATGGCGCCGGTGGGCAGGTCGTGCAGGACGACGAAACTCCATGGCCGCGACATGATGTCGGCCAGGCATCGCTCGACCCAGTCGTCGGGGCGGTCCCAGTCGTCGGGAATGCAGTTCCACAGCACGCACGTGTAGCCGTGTCGGCACAGGTAGTCCACCGCGTTCGGCGAGAAAAGCCTCCGATCGAGGACACCTCCGCCGCCGAAGGGCCGAAACAGCTTGTCGAGGTGGGCAAGCCTCCCGATGACCTCCTGCGCGCCCTCGATCTCCCGGATCGGCAGATCGGGGGGGCCCGCGTCGTCGCCGAACTGGATCGAGTGAGTGATGGTGTGATTGCCGATCCAATGTCCCTCGGCCGCAGCGCGTTCGGTTGCTCGCCGCGCGCCCGATCGTGCGAGCTCGGCACCGACGACGAAGAAGGTCGTGCGGATGCCGTGGTCGGCGAGTGTATCGAGCACGGTGTCGGTGGCCGAGCTGGGTCTGCCCTCGCCGGTCAGGCGCCGCGGGCGCGGAGCCCGGCCACGACCATGCCGGCGACGAATTCAGCGTGCCGGCGAACCGCCGCGGGGTCGAGCGGATCGAGTGGGTTCAGCCTCTCCGCCAGAGGGACCAGACTGAACGGCGCGGTAGCGCCGTGCGCAACCAGGAAATGCACGGTGCGGATGTCTTCCTCGGCCAGCACGCCGCGGTCGACGAGCACCTTCAGTGGCGCGGTGATCCGGTGATACAGCGGTCCGACGTGCGCGTCGAACAGATACGTCAGCCGAGGCCCCTCGGTGGCGCCTTCGACCGTGACCAGCCGCAGGATCTGTGGGTGGGTGGCGTGCAGTTGGAGGAATTGCACGATCGTCACGCGTACCGCTTCGAGCAGGTCGCGCTCGGCCAACTCCGCATCCACGCTCATGTGGTCGGCGATTTCGCCGAATGCCCAGTCGACCGTGGCGTACCACAGCCTCTCCTTGGAGCCGAACCGCTGATGGACGAGGTTGTGGCTCACTCCCAACTCACGATTGAGCGCCGCCACCGAGGTGCCGTCGAATCCGTATTCGGCGAACACTCTCAACGCCGCGGCCAGGATATCGGTCAACGAGGCTGGTGACAGCTCTGCCGGGGGTCGTCCTCTTCGCGTCTGCGTCGCCATCTGCCCAGTTTAAGTCAATATGTTGACGACCATCAACTTGTATGGTTTATTGATTGTCATCAACTTTTATGACGCGGGACACATGGAGGTGGCCGATGCGCAGAGAAGAACAGATAGTCGGCAACACATTCGCCTATCGATTCGCTGATCCGGCCGCGGACCACGTGCTGCTGGTTCAGCACGGAATCGGCGGCCACGGCGGCATCTACGACAATTTCGCCGCACACTATGCCCGGTTGGGCGCCGAGGTCTGGTGCATGGACGCTCCCGGCCACGGCCGCTCGTGCGTGGACCGGCGCGCCGGCCAGTTCACCATCGAGGAGTGGATCGAAGCGGCACTGCAGCTGACCGATCACATTCGTGCCGCCACCGGGCTGCCGGTGTTCATCAAGGGCTCCTCGCTCGGCGCGTCCGCCGCCTACGGCGCCTACGCCGCGTCGCAGGATTTCGCGGGCGCGATTTTGATGGGATTCGCCATCCCGTCCTCACCGCTGATCCCGACCGACAACGCCTTCCGCACACAAGCTTTCGATCAGATCGTCGCCCTGTTCGGTCCGGCGCTGCGTTTCGATATCGACCAGTACATCGATTTCGACACCGACTACGGGTTCCGCGGCGCGGGCAAGCAGAAGCATCAGGATCCGCTCAACACTTGGACCTACGACCTGGCCTCGTGGGCGTCGATCCTGCGCTACGACCCCGCCGTGCCGTTGTCGGCCAACACCAAACCGATCCTGTTCGCCGTCGGGGAGAAAGATCCGATCTTCCCTCCCGCCGCGGCCCAGGCCGTCGTCGACGCCACCACCGGCCCCGTCGAATTGCACATTCACCCCGAAGGGGTGCACCAGCTGATGTTGTTCCACACCGCCGACTACGCCGAAGTCGTGCGGACCTGGTGCCACAAGCAGCTGCTCGACTCCGCCACCGAAAAGGACTGACCATCATGACCGCCGCCCAACCCATCGGTGTGAACCACCTGGCCATCGCCACCCGCGACATCAAATCTCAGATCGCGTTCTTCACCGATGTCATCGGCCTGCCGCTCAAGGCGCTGTACCGCATGCACGGAGCCGAAGGCGCCTGGCACGGGTTCGTCGAACTCAACCCCACGTCCTACATCGCGTTCGTGTACCACCCCGACAACCCCGACACTCGCGAGCTCGGGGTCACCCACGCCGCCGAACCGACCGGACCGGTCGCGCCCGGTGCCATGCAGCATGTCGCACTGCATGTCCGCGATCTCGACGAACTGCTGAGTTTGCGCGACCGCATCCGCAGTCGAGGGATCGTCGTGCTCGGCCCGATCGACCACGGATTCTGCCGGTCGGTCTACCTCGCGGGCCCAGAAGGTCTGCTGGTCGAACTCACCACCGGCGACGCTATCGACGACCGCACCTGGATCGACCCGGAAGTGGTCGAGATCAACGGCATCAGCGCCGAGGAACTCGAAACCTACAAGCACCCCGCACCATTCACCCGGCCGGCCGAGCCGGTGGCCCAACCGGCCTACGACGAGACCAAACCCCATATGGCCTATCCCGACGAGGTCTACCGGCAGATCATCGCCATGCCTGACGAGCTGGTGTGGCAGATGGCCAGCCAGACCGATCCGCCGGTCCGCCTCGACTGATCCCAGAGACCCCATGGCCGACCGTGCACCGCACCGTCGCCGCGGTGCACGGCCCACCCGACCGAAAAGGACATCCGCCCCTCTCATGAAGCTCGCCAATCTCGACGGTCGTGCCACGCTCGTCACCGATACCGGCATCATCGACCTCGCCAACGCCTCCGACGGCGTCCTGCCCAGTGATCCCGATCAGGCCGTCGCGCACATACGGCAGATCCGCGCTTGGTTCAGCGGCAATCGGCCCCATGTCGATACCCGTGTGACGGGCGCGCAGTTGCTCGCCGATCTGACACGGCTCGGGCCGCCGGTGCGTGCGCCGCGCCAGATCTTCGCCGTCGGGCTGAACTACGCCGACCACAGTGACGAAACCGGGCTCGCCCTGCCCGAGAACCCACTGGTGTTCACCAAATTCGCCTCCGCGATCACCGGACCCGGTGACGCGATCCCATTGCCTACCGACGCCTGCGACTGGGAGGTGGAACTCGTCGCCACGATCGGTGTCGGCGGACGTCACATCGCTACCGAACAGGCCCTCGACCACGTCGCCGGATTCTGCATCGGTCAGGACATCTCCGAGCGTCGATCACAAATGGCCGGCATCCCACCGCAATTCAGCCTCGCCAAAAGTTACGAGCGGTTCGCGCCGATCGGCCCATGGCTGACCACTCTCGACGAACTCGACGACCCCAACGATCTGGCCATCGAAGCCGTCCTCGACGGCGAGACCGTGCAATCGGGCCGCACCAAGCAGATGATTTTCGACGTCGCCACGCTGGTCTCCCACCTGTCAGGCATCTGCGAGTTGTTCCCCGGCGATCTGATCTTCACCGGCACCCCGGCCGGTGTCGGCTATTCCCGCACCCCGGCACGGTTCCTCGCCCCGGGCAACATGCTGCGCTCGACGATCGAGGGCCTCGGCGAGCTGCGCAACCCCTGCACAGTCCCATAGCGACGCGAAGACCTCGACAGACCGGCAACACGGGACGCAAATACGGCGGCAACTCGCGCCGGTCGGGAACGAAGCGCGGGGTTCGGATCGAGACAGGTCGCCGCCCTGCTGTCCGATGGGATCAGGTTGAGAACCCGGTCTCCGAAGCGGCGGATCATGCCCGCGACGTACGGGGTGATGGTGGCCAGGCCCTGCGGGTCCACCGGATGCCTCTCGGCGGCCAGTGCGTTCGTGGCATCGGCGATGTCCAGGGCCGTGGAGTAGATCGCGCAGTCGGCGACCAGCTCGTTGGGCGTCACCGCCTTTCCTGATGATCCGGATCGGTGTGGCCGATCAGCTTTGCCCCCGGACATCAGCCCCGCGGCGAATCTGTGGAGCGCCTCCACCCGGTTGGTGACCGCCGTGATCCGGTCCCGCAACGTCGATGCGGACGGGAACCGCAGCAACGTGAGTGTCCCGACAACTCGGCCCACGGGGAATTCTGATATGTCAGGGGGCTTCTTCCGATCGAAATTCTCGGTGAGTGGTCAGTTCGTGGTAAAAGGGGTGAGGTCGCCGGTCAGCACGCCGTCCCGGATCGGCATGCAGGTGTGCGGGAATTCCTGGACGACCTCGACACCCAGGGTGTCGAGACGATCGAGCAGTTCGGGTAGGTGCTTCATGGCGCCGGTCGGCAGATCGTGGATGACGACCAAGCTCCACTGCTGGTCGCTGATCTGGTCGAGGCAGCGCCGCACCCACCGGTCGGGCTCATCCCAGTCGTGCGGGATCGCCGACCACAGCACGCAGGTGTAGCGGTTTCGGCACAGGTAATCGATAGCCGCGGTGCTGAACACCCGGCGGCTCAGCACACCACCACCGGCGTAGGGGCGGAACAGTTTGCCCGGATGCGCCAAAGAACCCAATAGCTGCTGGGCCGCACCGATCTCGCGGTCGGGCAGATCCGGATCGTCGCTGTCGCCGAACTGCACCGAGTGGCTCATAGTGTGGTTGCCGATCCAATGCCCCTCGCGGACAGCGCGTTCCGCCAGCGCACGTTCGTTCTCACCCGCGAGCCGATCACCGATGACAAAGAAACTCGACTTGATGCCGCGCTCCGAGAGAACGTCGAGCACCTCGGCCGTCGCCTCGGTCGGCCCGTTGTCGAAACTGAGGGTGAGCTTCACGCGATAGTCCCATCGTTGTTCCAGGCACCCCGGGCGCGCAGTCCCGCCACGATCATGTCCGCCACGAACTCCGCGTGCTGCCGCACCGCATCCGGACCCAGGGGGTCGAGGGGGTCGAGCATCCGTGCGAACGGCACCTGGCTGAACGGCGAGGTCCCCCCGTGCGCGACAAGGAAATGCAGACTGCGCACATCGGCGCTGGTCATCACCCCGGCACCGACGAGCACCTTCAGTGGCGCGGTCAGTCGCGTGTAGAGCGGTTGCACGTGCACCTCGAACAGGTAGTCCAATCGAGCACTGGCCGCCGCGCCCTCCACCGAGACCAGGCGCAGGATTTCGGGGTGGCGTGCGTGCACCTCGAGGAATCGCACGATCGCCAGGCGAGCGGCGTCGAGAACGCCGACCGCGGCCAACTCCAACTCCAGATCGAGTTCCTCGGCGACCGCGCTGAAGGCCCGGTCCACCGCCGCGCGCCACAGCCCCTCCTTGGAACCGAAGCGCTGATGTATCAGATTGTGACTTACGCCCAGCTCCCGGTTGAGCGCGGCGACGGAGGTGCCCTCAAAGCCCTGCTCGGCGAACATCGCCAGCGCCCGAGCCAGGATGTCGTTCGTCGCGGCGGGTGAGTCCTCCGCCGACGAGGGGCGCCCGCGGCGCTTGGCAGTGGTCATGCGGCCAGTCTAGAACAAAATATTGACGATCATCAATTTTTCTGGCTAATCTAGGTTGTCTCAGTTAATTGATGGTCATCAATTTTAGGAGGATGGACCATGACACGGCAACGTAGCCGTCGACCGCGTGCGCAGCGATCCGCGCTTCGGCCATTCGGTGTGCTGGCGACCCTGGGCGGGACCGGGCACAACTGGTTCGAACGCTGGGCGGGGGTCGGGGTGTTCTTGGAACCGTGGCTGGGCAGGCGGGCCACCAACGTCCTGTGGGCGGTGGCACCGGCCTTGCTGCTGCGCAGCGCTCGTCCGCGCGGTCGAGCCGACGAAGCGGTACTGGCGTTCAACGCCGGTGTATCGATCGCATCGGTAGTTGTCCACTTCGTGGACTGGCCGTGGTCGCGCCGACTAGGCATCTTCCCTTGGCTGGATGAGGCCGAGGGCATGGACCACAATCTGCTGCCTCCCTATAACACGGTGCTGTGGCTGTGGGGAATCGGCGGCGTGGGAGCGGTCTTGACCGAGACACGGCGCGCCGATCTGAAATTCGTCGCGGCCGGTCTGCTCACCGGGCCGCTGCTGCTGACTTCGGCGCGCCACCACTTCGTCTGGGCGCGCGAACAGGCCAACCACACCTCCGGTGAGGACGGCCAGTGGAGTTCGGCGTTCATCGACACCCCGGACCGGACCGAGCCGGGCCGTCCCGGATCCGTGCTCGACGTACCACCCGCTGACCGATGAGCCCATTTCACATCCGCTCCAACACGGCGGCATCCGCCACCGACGTACTGCTGTGACGTACCGCCATGGGGTTTCGTTGCTGTTCAACCCGGAGCGGTGGATCAGAAGAAGCTGGCCCCGCCGCTGCTGGCCCAGGTAAAACAGCAGGGCGTGGAGCTGCCCGACCCAGGCGGGCTGCCGACCTCACGCCCTGCGGTGAGCGGTGCAGCGAGTCCGACGTGCGTTCACGCCATCGGAATGCGGATCCGATGTCGTCGACGACACATTAGGCGGTCTCTCGCTGCAACATTGCAACCATATTTGTTGCCGTATAGCATTGGGCAGGATTCCGCTCCATGGCACGACCCGCACCCCCGACTGTGAGACCTCATGGCTGCGACAGCGACGCGAACCATCACCCCCCTGGACCTGGCCGCCTCCCCATCGGTGCCTGGTCCCAGAAGGTCGATCCAGCGCGGGGCGCGTGCCGATTCGCCGGGTCGGCAACCAACCTGCCGGTGCGCGAAGCCGGTGTCGAGGCATCCCCTCTCGGGCGGAGATCGAAAGTCCCACGATTGTGGCCTGCCGACATCGGGTGATGTGCATCTGCGGATGTGGTTGGCGGGCATCGCTTTCGACTACACCGCCTCGGCGGCGGCAGTGGGAAATCTCCTTCACGATTGGAGGAAATCGCGATGGTGCACGATTGAATTGCTCCAAAATCCGAGCGCCGCGCACCCACCGCCGCGGCTGCCGTGTGAACGGCTGTTCCTCGGGCCGTAGCTGGTCACCTCGAAGGGTTATCGAGGGCCATGGCCGATCGGGTGCGTCCGTCCGCCGCGATGACGATCGGAGAATAGCCCTGTCGAAGTTGAGGCCGGTTGAGGTCGCAAGCCGTCGGGGCGGCCGTCCACGGTGACTCGGTGAGCAGTCCGTGCGTGGGTCGGCGGTCCGCATAGCGGCAGACCGCTCGTGAGAATCGGCGTGGTGGCCGAGACGGCTACCGAAGACTTGCGTGCCACCCGTCGAGCGTCGGCTCTGTAATTCACCGCAAGGTTCGACACCCGCATCATCACGATGCGGTTTGGCGACATGGCCCCCACCGACGACGCGACGAAGCGTCTCTACCGCGACGAGGCGCACGCGATAAACGCACGCGATGTGCGTTTCGACTTCGATTCGGTGCCGATGCACTACATCCCCGGTGAGGTGCTGGCGACCCACATCGTCAACGTCATGCACCTGGTGCTGCCCGAGGGGGAGCGGGCGATGGCCGCGGCGCTGTCGGAGGCGCTGCCCTGCATCGAGGACGAACGGCTGCGGGAGGAGGTGGTGGGATTCATCGGCCAGGAGACGATGCACGCCAATAGTCACGAAGCCGCGCGGCGCCACCTGCAGTCCATCGGTCTGGGCGTGGACTCCTACGTCGCCAAGATCGCCTGGCTGGTCGATCGCGTGCTGGGTGATCACTGGTTGGGCGGACGCGCGAAACAGCAATGGCTCAAAGAGCGGCTGGGCTTGTTCGCCGGTATGGAGCACTACACCGCGGTGCTGGGGGAATGGCTGCTCGATGCCGAAGTTCTCGAGGCCAGGGGTATGCATCCGGCGATGCTGGATCTGGTGCGCTGGCATGGCGCCGAGGAGGTCGAGCATCGCAGCGACCCCTCCCCGGATAAGGGCCGGTTCTGGCTGTGGCAGTTCTGGCGCGCCACCCGGCGCGGGGTGATCCCGAGCTGGACGGTGTTCTTCACCGAACTCCCGCGGTATCTGCGGCCCGGATTCCACCCGTCTCAGCTCGGGTCGATGGACATCGATGGACACCGCGCTGCGATACCTGGCGCATTCCCCGGCGCCGCGACCGGGCAGGACATGGCGGCCGCACGGGCGGCGGAGACCTAGCTTGCGAATTCGCGATGGAGTTCGGGAAGGAACGTGGCCAGATGGTTCATTTCCTGTCCGCAGTGCAGCAGAAGCTCGCGGGCCATATCCAGCCCGAGTATCAGATCGGCGGGATCGACAGCGGCTCCGCGCGCTACCGCCCGCGCGGCCTGCCCCGCATCGGGAACGCGCGGACCGTACAGATTCAGATAGAACCGACTGCGCATCTCGCACCCGCCGGGCACGGGGCGGACCTGATGCGCCAGCCACCCCACATCCAACGGAGCCACGCTGCTGCCCACCCGGCCGGAAATGATCGTGTGACCATCGGGCACTTCCAGGCCCAGCAACGCCGGGTCATGAAAGCTGATGGCCAATTGCTGCAGCTTGGCGCCGATGTACTCATCGACATAGACCGTGTTGCCGATGTACTTGTCACGGTCACCGAGCCCCGCGGCGGTCCGCGACTGTGTGGCACCGACATACAGATGGGCATCGGGATGCCAGAGTTTGTAGCGAGCCGGCTCGGCGATATGCCAGCCGAACCACCAGTCCCACATCGCCGCACTGACCCTCGGCATCACCGTCCGCACGGCAACCCACATCACGCCCGAGCGCGTATGCCCGTATCCGGTCTCCACCGGGGAGTATCCGCTCGGGCTCAGATCGCCGGGCAGACAGTCGAACTCCGGAATCAGCTGCGGATCAGTAGCCCGCCCCGCATAGGCCACGGCGACCTCTGCGGGTGCGGGCAGCGTGCGCTCGGTGAAGAACCGCGCATAGGGCAGGAGCCGGTCCTCGGGGCAATACCCCCGGTAACGCGTCTCTCCCCCAGGGGCGGCATGCCCGGCGCCGGTCGATTCTTCGATCATCAATATCGCCCCCACAGTCGTGATCATCGACAGCATCGCGCGCCGCGACACCCACCAGCTTCTCAACACATGTTGAAATTAGAAGAGGTGCGTCGGCACCGCTGGCTGTCGACCAAGCTCTGTGACACAACACAGAGCCCTGAGCTCGCGCACTGGCCAGCACCCCACATGACCTCGCCCGCCAGCCTGACGACGGCCTCGATCCGGTCTCTCCGCGACCAGGCGTCGATGCCTTCCGGTGCGTCGACTGGCCCGTTCACCGACACGTCGCGTACGCCCGATTTCCGCGGCACCGGATCACAACTGGCCACTTCAAGGCCGCGTCTCGATCGCGCCGGTCGCTGGTCGTGCCTCTGGCTTCCCCCGTTTTCGACAACCAGCAGCGATGGCGGTGCTGCAGCTGCGCTCTACGATGCCGTCATGAGCGAGCCCACCCGTCCGGACGTGGCCCGGCGGCGCCGCAGCATCGCCTCGGCGGCGATCGAGGTGCTCGCCGACCACGGCGTGCGCGGCCTCACCCACCGGGCAGTCGACGCCGCGGCCGGGATGAGCCCCGGCGCGGTCAACTATCACGCGCCCACCCGCGGCAAGCTCATCGCCCTGGCTGTGGAAGAGCTGTTCTCCCGCGACTACGAACTCGTTGTCACCCACTTCACCGATGTGTCGGCCCTCGACCCGACCTCGATCCCGCAACTGGCCGAACTCATGGCCTCCTTGATCGAAGCCATGACCACCGGACCGGCACGTCGGCGGACTCTGGCAAGACACCTCCTACTGGGCGAAGCCCAGTTCCACCCACAACTGCGGGACCTGTTCGATCAGCAACGTCGAGCCTTCGTGCAGTTCACTCAACGGCTGCTCGAAACGCTCGAGGTGCCCGAACCTGCTCCGACCGCCGAGGCCGTTACCGTCGTCGTCGACGGACTGATCCAACGCCAAGTCATGATCGGCGCCGCCCCCTTACCGCCGGCCGAACTGCGTCAAGTCCTCACCCGACTGCTACTGCCCTGGAACCAATGATGCTGATCGTGCCCGATGGTCGCCGTGGCGACGCTGGCAGGTAATCGGCATCAAGTTCTGACGGACAAGCAGTGGCAGTTGCTCGACCTGCTTCTACCGAAATCCGATGGCCACGATCTGGTGCCACCCCTCACGCAGCGAAGCCCGCTATTCGAGTTGGCTCGATAGTCTCGGACTCTCTCAATAGTGCAATCGTGCAATGATATTCGACGTCGGGACATACTCTCCGTGCTTCTGCTGTCGAATGGTCAGGGCGACCAGCCCTGAACGAACGGCCGAACTCGTCATCGCGGGGAGAGCGAAGTACAGCGTCCCGGGGTGCTCGTCGGGCAGGACGTGCACCCGCTCGACCGGCTCGTCTGCCTGGCCCTCGCTGGTCGACCAGAATGGTTGTCGGACAGATGGACAACGTGCTGCGGGGCCGAGTGGACGGACGAGCGAAGCAGTCGTCGAGGAGGTCACAGGAATATGCGCGGGGTCGGTCAATGACCACGATCTGGGGCTGTTCCAGTCCAGGGATCGTGCTGTCCCGGCAGCCGGCACCGTTGGGCTGTATCACGTCGCCTGGGAGGTCGCGACGTTGTCCGAGCTCGCGGCTGTCTGGGAACGTCTCGTGTGTGCGGGTGCCGAGACCGGTGCCTCCGACCACGGCTCGACCAAGGCGCTGTACGGTCACGATCCCGACGGTATCGAGTTCGAGGTGTGCTGGCTGGTTCCGGACGAACACGTCGAGGAGGCGCTGCGGCCGGGCGCCGCTATGACCGCTCCGTTGGATATCGCGGCCGAGATCGCGCGCTACGGTGCCACCACCCCAGGCGGCCCGCGCACCGACGCGACTGTGTGGGAGCGCGTGGCGGCGAGGCTCGCCGCGGGGCGGTGACGCCGCCCTCAGCGGGCTGAGATGACGAAATCGCCGGGGCTCCAGAAGGCGCGCATACTGGTGATTCGCCCGTCGGTGTCGAAGGTCATGACATCGATGGGCTCTACGGTGATCACCTGGTCCGGCGTCGTCGTGGTGACTCGCATGTGGAATGCCGCCCACGTGTCCGAAGCCCGGATTACCAGCAGCTCCGCGCTGTTGTCGACGCTGTCGAGCGGCCCGTAGAAGGCGGCGATGGCATCGCGTCCACGCCGGACTTCCCCGCCTACGGGGTCTTCCACAGTGGCGTCGTCGGCGTAAAGGGCGGCGATGTCCGCCGAGGTGCCGGTGGACAGGCGGGACACGTACTCGCGCACCACCGCGGTGATCTGCTCGACCGATGACATGGAGTCCTTTCCCGGCGGCGCTCTCGCCACCTCGACCTGCTCATGGCAGCAGACCGGCTCCCACGTGTGGGGGATGCGTTCCGCTCGGTGGGAGTGGCCCGGCGAATTTGGTGCGAACGACTGTTCGCAGCTTGGGCGGTGAAGGTACGCATAACGCGCCGGGGCGGCAGGTGGTGCCGCCGTGTAGTCTCCACACCGCCTGGTGGACTGCACCGTTGTCAGCCAGCCTCGCTGCCCCGGCGCTACCCGGGACACCACGGTCCGAGCAGCCCAAGAGCTCCAGGACATGCTCTCCCACGCCGGCTTCACTCAGCTCCGAGTCACGCCCTCGACCGCGACCCGCCCGTTGCGTGTGTGCTCGTCACCAACCGGACCGGCACGACCTCATGACCGCCGACAGCACGCCAGCCCCGGTAGTGCCGAATGCGTGACTGAAGAAGGCCGGGCCCGCCGGTCAGGCGTCGCCGTAGGTGTTCACCAGGTCCTTGATATCGACGGTGGCTGCGAGGATCTCGGAGCCCAGGGCTGTCACCGCCTCGGCGGTCAGTGGTTGCACCACGACTGCGGTGATGGTCAGGGGGATGACGCCGGTGCCGGCGAGGACGGGTGCCGAGATGGTCGCGACGGTGTGGTCGTTGCCGTCGATGAGCTCGTCGTCGAGAAAGTCGACAACGGTCAGATCGGCGACGGCGCCGGCCAGGCGCGCGGTGATGGCGTCGATCTCGCCGCTCAGTGCGTGCAGGGCGGCATAGACGCGGCCGAAGGCATGGCTACGCCGTTCGATGGCGTATCCGCGGTCTCGGACCCGCGCGAGAACCCTGGTCATGCGAGTGACGAAGGCCGGTTCGGTCGGACCCACTCTATCGAGCCAGGCCTGTTGCGCTTCGGGTGTGCTGAAGGCGATGTACTCCCGGCCGAACGGTGCGACCAGCGGCACCGTGAATCCGGCGGTTATCGGGGGGGATGCGGCTGTCGACCCGGCTGTGTCGATGACGACGAGCGCGTCGCCCTGGGGCTGGAACAGCAGCACCTCGCAGCCGATTGTGGCGGCGAGTTCCCCGAGCCGGGCGCGTATGCGGCGGGAGGTGGCGCCGGCCGGGCGTGCGAGGGCGGCGATCGCCGGCCCCCAGCTGTAGTGACCGCTGTCGTGGTCGCGCACGATCCAGTCGTGACCGACGAGCGCGGACAGGATCGCGTGCGCAGTGGCGCGGCTGATACCGAGAGTGCGCTCGATCTCGGCCAGCGAGTAGGACCGCTGCGGTGTGCTGCCCAGCAGTTCCATGATCGCGACGACGCGATCGGTCGGTGGCGACGGGGATTGCCGTTCGGTCCGCTGCGGTGCGTCGGTGGTCATGGCGCGAACTATACGTCGGATATTCGACGCGTCAGAGTGAGCGTCGAGTGCGGCCGTCACTGGTTGATCTCGATCAGAATCTTGCCGCACTCACGGTTCTGTTTCAGGGTGTTCAACGCGTCGTCGATGCTTTCGAGCGGGAAGCGGTGGCTGATGAGCGGGGTGAGGTCCCGTCGCTCGAGCAGGTCGATGGCGTCGCGGAAGCGGGGCGGGTACTCGATGGAGCCGCGGATGGTGAGCTCGCTGGTCAGCACGTGGAGGAAGTTGACCTCTACCGGGGCATAGTGGACCGCGACCACCGAGATACGCGAGCCCCGCCCGGCATTGGCGATGATGTCGCTCAGCACTTTCCCGGCCCCGGACGCTTCGATGAACCCGGTAGTGGCAGCCGTGTCGCCGGACATCGTCGGAGTGGTGCCATGCAGCAGGCGCAGCCGCTTCCACACGTCGTCGGTGGTCGGGTCGATGGTCGCGCTCGCCCCGAGGGCCTCGGCGAGGCGGCGACGCGTGGCCGACGGTTCGATGCCGACGATGCGCTCGATACCGCGGTCGGCGAGCGTGGCGATGGCGGCCAGACCGATGGGGCCGCAGCCGAATACCGCCACCGCGTCGTCGGGCGCCAGATCGGCCTGGTCGACAGCGTGCATGCCCACCGCTACAGGCTCGGCCAGTGCAGCTATCTCGAAGGGCATGTCGTCGGGGACGGGGAACAGCCGATCGCCGGCGGCGGCATCCCGTACGAGCACGGCGTCGGCCAATCCACCTTCGGGTGAGCCGTTCCCGATGCGGCCGATGTCATCTCGGCCGGGGTGCACGACGACGCGCTGCCCCGGCCGCAGGTCGGTCACCTCCGAACCGACGATGGTGATCACACCGGACATCTCATGGCCGAGGGGCATCGGGGCGGGCCCGGGACCGGCGACGCCGCCGAGGCGGATGTAGCCGAGGTCGCTACCGCAGATTCCGCAGGCGCGCAGTTCGACGACCGCGTCCCGCGGTCCACACTCCGGCAGCTCGACACGGTCCAGGCTGACCGCGCCCGGCCCGTGGACGCGGACCTGCTTGATGGTGGAACTCACTGCAACCTCCTGGTCGGGTTCGACGCCGAACTCGGATCCCTTGACGGCCCGGGTCGGTACCTGCCATATTGGCGTCGTACTTTCGAATGCTAAGTCGAATATCCGACGTACGCAAGATGTGAAGGGGCCCCTCGATGGCCGATGCCGCCCGACCGATAGTCCTGGACGACTTGACTACCCCTCGCCTCAGCGAGGTCCAGCGGAAAGTCCTTGCCTACGCCGAAGCCAACCCGGTGAGCCTGGAGATCGACCGAATCGTCGAGGAGGCGGCGGCACAGGCCGGCGCCACCGATCTGGACGACGGTGATGGCTTCGGGCAGCGCCTCTCCGCGTATGTGGACGCAGTGGAGCAGGACGAAGGGTTGACGCAGCTCGGCCGCCGCACCCTGCGTTCGCGCGTGGTGCGATTGCTGCGCAACCGACTGTCGCTGGTGGATCTGCTGAGGCGCTATCCGGAGATCGAGTCGATCCCGATCGAGAAGCCGATCATCGTGGTCGGAATGCCGCGCTCGGGCACCACTCATCTGGTCAACCTGATCGCCGCCGACCCCCGGCGTCGGTCGCTGCCGTACTGGGAGAGTCAGGAGCCGTTGCCGGTGCCCGGTCAGGGGCCCGGCCTCGACGGCCTCGACGTGCGCTACCGCCAGGCCAAGGACCAGCACGACGCGCTGCAAGCCAGTTCGCCGGTGCTCGCGGCGATGCACGATCGCTACCCCGAAGCGATCGAGGAGGAGGTGGAGCTGCTCGACCTCGATTGCGCGAGCTACGTTCTGGAGTGGTACGCCCGGGTGCCGGCTTGGCGGGATTTCTATCTCGGGCTGGACCAGCACAGACACTACGCGTACATGCGAAACGTTCTGCAGGCGTTGACGTTCCTGCGAGGCCCGCGCACATGGGTGCTGAAGTCACCGCAGCACAGTGAGCAGCTCGGTCCGCTGATGCAGACCTTCCCCGACGCCACCGTCGCCTTCACCCACCGGGATCCGGTCGCGGTGATCCAGTCCACGATCACCATGATGGCTTACCCGGATCGGCTGCGCCGTCGCAGCATCGAACCGGCGTGGTTGCTCGAGTATTGGACCGACCGGGTGCATCGGCTGCTCGGCGCCAGCGTGCGCGACCGCGATCTCGTGCCCGCCGACCGGCGCATCGATATCGGCTTCCACCATCTGAACGGCAACGAGATCCCGCTGCTCGAGCAGCTGTACGACCGTGCCGGAGTGGAACTGACCAGCGAGGTCCGCGAACGTTTCCAGGGCTACCTCGACAACAACCCTCGCGGCAAGCACGGGCGCATCCGATACGACCTGCCCGGGCACTTCGGCGTCACCGCCGAGGAATTGCGTACGCGCTTCGACTACTACTTCGACGCTTTCGATGTGCGCGTCGAAGGCGCGAGTTCATAGCAGCAGTGATCCGAATATTTCTGAAAGGACAATGGCGTGAGTAGCGAACTCGAAACATTGCCGCCGATTCACCTCAGCCGCCCGGGCGCCGACCAGATGGCCGCCGCCACCGCGGAACAGGCAACCGAAGTGGCGCCAGGGATCTGGTGCTCACCGGGACTGAGTAATGCCTACCTACTGACCACCGACAGCGGCCGCGTGGTGGTCAACACCGGCATGGGCTTCGAATCCCCTGTGCACCGTGCCAATTTCGATGCGGTGGACGACTCGCCGATTCGTTACGTAGTGCTGACACAGGGCCACTACGACCACGTCGGTGGCCTCGATCAACTGCGAGATCCCGACACCCTTGTCGTGGCCCAGGCCGATTGGCGGCGCTGGCGCGACGACAACCAGCGCCTCGCCGCCTACCGGGCGAGCAGGAGCTCGTTCGCCTTCACCGAAAAGGTCATGGCCGGCAGAATCGCGACCCAGAACCGTTTCGGCCATGTGCCCGATCAGAGCACCCCGAACGTCGACATCGAGGTGAACGACAATCTGACGCTGACCGTGGGCGGCCGTACGCTCGAGCTTCTGGCCACACCCGGGGGCGAGACCACCGATTCCCTGGTCCTGTGGCTGCCGGACGAGCGGATCTGCTTGTCTGGCAATACCTTCGGCGCACTGTTCGGGCACATTCCGAACCTGGTCACCATGCGGGGCGACCGTTACCGCGACGCACTCGCAGTGATCGATTCCATCGACCGTGTCCGCGACCTCGACGCCGAAGTCCTTCTGACGGGACACTTCGAGCCCCTCGTCGGCGCGGAGCGGATCCGGGCGGAACTCACCCGACTGCGTGACGCTGTCGAATACCTGCACGACGCGGTCGTCGCGGGAATGAACGCGGGCAAAGACGTCTACACCCTGATGCGCGAGATCACCCTTCCACCTGCCTTGGCGGTAGGGGAGGGCTACGGCAAGGTGCCCTGGAACGTGCGCGCGATCTGGGAGAACTACTCGGGGTGGTTCCACCACCGTTCGACAACCGAACTCTACGATGTCGCACCCGCCGAAGTCGCCGCCGACCTCGTGGAGCTGGCAGGGGCCGACGCCCTGATCGATCGGGCGGCCGCCCACCTGGAAGCCGGTCGGCCGATCCACGCACTCCACCTCGTCGAAGCGATCGTTCAGGTGCAACCCGAGCACCAAGCGGCTAAGGATCTGCTGGTCCGGGCGCACCGAAAGCTGCTGGAGGACAGCACGAACTTCTGGGAATCGGCCTGGCTCACCAAGCAGATCGGAATCCACTCGTGACCAACGAAATCCGTTTCGACTTCACCGGAACCAAGGTTCTGGTCACCGGTGGGACCAGTGGTATCGGACACGCGACCGCGCTGCTGTTCCGCGACGCGGGCGCGGATGTCATCGTGACCGGAACCCGGTCGGATGCGGCGCAGTACGACGCCGACCTGACGGGTTTGGACTACCGGCGATTGGTTCTCACCGACGAGGAGTCGATCGACGAGCTGGTCGCCGGTATCTCGACCCTCGATGTTCTGATCAACAACGCCGGGGCCAACTTCCCCGGCGGCCTCGACGAGAGGTCGCCCGAAGGTTTCGAACGCTCGGTGGCACTGAACTTGGTCGGCCCGTACCGGGTGACACTGACGCTTCGGGAGAAGCTGGCCGCGTCCACCACGGCGGGTGGCGGCTGCGTGATCAATCTGGCTTCGATGGCCGCGCTGCGCGCCGTGCCGATCGTGCCGGGGTATGGGGCGGCCAAGGCGGGCGTTATCAGCCTCACCCGCAACCTCGCCGTTGCCTGGGCGGGTGAGGGGATACGGGTCAACGCTGTCGCGCCGGGAACGATTCGGACCCCGATGACGGCGCCGATGCGCCCCGAGACCGCCGCCGCGGAACTCGCGCACATACCTGTCGGGCGTTTCGGCGCTGTCGACGAGATCGCCCCCACTATCGCGTTCCTGTGCACAGCGCAGAGCTCGTACACCAGCGGTGCGGTCTTCGTCGTCGACGGCGCGTCCGACTGCGTCTGACGATCCGGCCTGCGACCTCGGAGCGTCGCATTCAATCGAAATCACTGGAGTCACCATGACGACCCTGGTCCACGACGAGCCCGCAACGGGTCTCACCCACCTGCAGCGGCTGGAAGCCGACAGCATCCAGATCATCCGTGAGGCAGTCGCCGAGAGCGAGCGTCCTGTGATGCTGTACTCGATAGGCAAGGACAGTTCGGTCCTGCTGCATCTGGCGCGCAAGGCGTTCCGGCCTTCGCGATTGCCCTTCCCGCTCCTGCACGTCGATACCACCTGGAAATTCCAGGCTATGTACGCCTTCCGCGACGCGGTTGCCGCCGAACCCGATCTCGATCTGATCGTGCACCGCAATCCCGACTGTGTCGCCCAGGGCATCAACCCCTTCGACCACGGGTCGGCTCTGCACACCCAGATGTGGAAGACCGAAGGGCTCAAACAGGCCCTGGACGAGTACGGCTTCGATCTCGCCTTCGGCGGAGCGCGTCGCGACGAGGAGAAGTCCCGGGCCAAGGAACGGGTGTTCTCCATTCGCTCCGAAATGCACCGTTGGGACCCGAAACGGCAGCGCCCCGAGCTGTGGCGGCTCTACAACGCGAGCAAACGCCCAGGCGAGAGCGTGCGCGTCTTCCCGCTGTCGGACTGGACCGAACTCGACATCTGGCAGTACATCCACCGTGAGCAAATTCCGCTCGTCCCTTTGTATTTCGCGGCGCCCCGGCCGGTGGTGGAGCGTGACGGGACGCTGATCATGGTCGACGACGATCGGATGCGGCTGCAGCCAGGGGAACAACCGCAGCAACGCATGGTGCGCTTCCGGACCCTGGGTTGCTACCCACTCAGCGGCGCGATTCCCAGCACCGCGACCACTCTTCCCGCCATTGTGCAGGAAATGTTGCTGACCACCAGCTCAGAGCGGCAAGGCCGGATGATCGACCACGACGGTTCGGCGTCGATGGAGAAGAAGAAGCAAGAGGGTTACTTCTGATGGCGCACACCACCGACGACCTCGTCTCGACCGACATCGAAGAGTATCTGCGCCGCCACGAGCGCAAGTCGCTGTTGCGGTTTCTCACCTGTGGCAGCGTCGATGACGGCAAATCGACGCTGATCGGCCGACTGCTCTACGACAGCAAACTCGTCTTCTCCGATCACCTCGCCCAGTTGGAGCAAGACTCCCGAACAGTCGGAACCCAGAACGGCGAACTGGATTTCGCGCTACTGGTGGACGGATTGGCCGCCGAGCGCGAACAGGGCATCACCATCGATGTGGCCTACCGCTTCTTCTCCACCCAGAAGCGGAAGTTCATCGTCGCCGACACTCCCGGACACGAGCAGTACACCCGCAACATGGTCACCGGCGCCTCGACCGCCGACGCCGCGGTGATCCTCGTCGATGCCCGCAAGGGGCTCCTGACGCAGACCCGTCGACACAGCTTCCTGGTTTCGCTGCTCGGCATCCGCCACATCGTGCTCGCGGTGAACAAACTCGATTTGGTCGGCTACTCGCAACAACGGTTCGACGAGATCGAGGCCGACTATCGCCAGTTCGCCGCCGGCATCGGCCTCACCGAAATCACCTGCATTCCGATCTCGGCGCTGCGGGGAGACAACATCACCGAGACCAGCGCCGATACACCCCGGTATACCGGGCCCACGCTCGTGGGCCACCTCGAATCGCTTCCGGTCGACGATGGCGTCAGCAGCGGGCCGTTCAGGCTGCCGGTGCAGTGGGTCAACCGGCCCGACCTCGACTTCCGCGGCTACAGCGGCCAGATCGTCGGCGGCGCCGTCCGTCCCGGCGACCGCATTCGGGTCCTGCCTTCCGGACGCGACACCACGATCGCCCGGGTGGTCACCGCGGAGGGTGACCTCGACCTCGCCGTGGCCGGCCAGTCCGTCACAGTCGTACTCGCCGACGAGATCGATGTCAGCCGCGGGGACGTCCTGGCAGACGCGAGCGCGCCCCCCGAGGTCGCCGATCAGTTCGAAGCGCATCTGGTGTGGATGAGCGAGCGCCCGATGCTTCCCGGCCGCACCTACGAGATGAAGCTGGCCACCAGCGGCGCCGTTGCCCAGGTGGCCCGGCCGAAATACACGATCAACGTCAATACCCTCGAGCACACCGCCGCTCGCGCCCTGAGACTCAACGAGATCGGGGTCTGCGATCTGCATCTGGATCGGCGAATCCCCTTCGACCCGTACGCCGCGAACCGGGACATGGGTGGATTCATTCTCATCGACCGGCTCACCCGCGATACCGTGGCAGCGGGGATGCTGAAGTTCGCGTTGCGCCGGGCCGGCAATATTCATTGGCAGCACGTCGACATCGATAAGCAGGTGCGAGCGCAGGCCAAAGGACAGCAACCCGCGGTCGTGTGGTTCACCGGATTGTCCGGCGCGGGTAAGTCGACCATCGCGAATCTCGTCGAGAAGCGCCTGCACGAGCAGGGATTCCACACCTACCTGCTCGACGGAGACAACGTCCGGCACGGTCTCAACGCGGATTTGGGATTCACCGACGCCGACCGGGTCGAGAACATCCGCCGGGTGGTCGAGGTCGCCAGGTTGTTCGCCGACGCCGGACTCATCGTCCTGACCTCGTTCATCGCCCCGTTCCGCGCCGAGCGCGATCTCGCACGCGAACGCATCGGCGCAGAGGACTTCTTCGAAGTACACGTCGACGCTCCACTCGAGGTCGTCGAGTCCCGTGACCACAAGGGGCTGTACGCCAAGGCGCGCCGCGGCGAGCTGACCAACTTCACCGGCATCGATTCCCCCTATGAGGTACCGGAATCCCCGGAGCTGCGGCTGGACTCCGGCGGAGCACACACCCCGGAAGCTTTGGCCGAGCAGGTCATCGATCTGTTGCGAACAGCAGGAAAACTCGATCCGGACAGTGCGCGGTAGACGGTGATGGACGACCACGCTGTTGCCGCCGAGGCGGCCGCGCAAGTCGGTCGGCGGTTGTTGGCCATTCGGGAGCAGGGCGGCGCCGCGGGTGACCGGCACGGCAACGAACTGTTGCTCGAACTCCTCCATCGCCTACGCCCCGACGATGCGGTCCTGTCCGAGGAGAGCCCCGACGATCACTCCCGGCTGGACAGACGACGCGTCTGGATCATCGACCCGCTCGACGGCACCCGTGAATACGGGGAACCGCCGCGCACCGATTGGGCAGTGCACGTCGCGCTCGCCGTCGACCATGTTCCGGTGGCCGGGGCTGTCGCTCTGCCGGGAACCGGGCTCGTTCTGCACACCGGTGAACCTCCGGCGCCACCATCGCGGTCCGCGGGTCCCCTGCGTATCGCCATCTCACGTAGCCGCCCGTCCGAGTTGGTGCGACGTGTCGTCACCTCGCTGTCGGCGATGCCCGTGCCGATGGGGTCGGCCGGGGCGAAGGCGATGGCCGTGGTGCAAGGCGTCGCCGATGCCTACCTGCACTCCGGAGGCCAGTACGAGTGGGATTCCTGCGCCCCTGTCGCGGTCGCCGCCGCTGCGGGCCTGCACGTCTCCCGTCTGGACGGCACTACGCTGCGTTACAACCAGGCGGACCCGTACCTGCCCGATCTGCTGATCTGCCGACCCGAGTTGGTCGAGATCATCGTCGGGGCCGTTCGAACCGAACCAGCCCGGCCGTGAATCGTGGCGACGCCACGGGTTGAGGGCCATTCGCGTCGTGCCAGGCGAACGGCGCGGAATCCTCTCACTGAGTGGGAATCTCCGAACGTCGCCGATCCGGCACTGACGATACTGGGCGCGATCGAGTTGACGAGGATGGCTGGACGGCCCTACCTGCTCGTTCCTGTGCGGTGTGTCGGCTCCGGATGAAGCCGCTTTGCCGACCGCTGCGACGCGAATCGGCTCGTCCCGCTCTCGTGCATCACCGCAGCCCTCGATCGATCGGCGGTATTGATCGCCGGTAATACGGAATAGGAGTGATATATGTCGGACGTCGGAAGTGTCCACCCGGAACAGATGGCAGCGGTCGCCGAGTGGGATTACGAAGCCGATGTGGTCGTCGTCGGTTACGGAGTCGCCGGGGTCAGTGCGGCGATCGAGGCAGCCCGTGCGGGTGCTGACGTCCTGGTGCTCGAGCGCACCGGCGGGTGGGGCGGAGCGGCGGCGCTGTCGGGTGGGTTCATCTATCTCGGCGGAGGCACGTCGCTGCAGAAGGCGCTCGGCTTCGAGGACACGCCCGAGAACATGGAGAAATTCATGACGGCCGCCCTCGGGCCCGGCGTCGACGAGGCGAAGATCCACGATTACTGCCAGGGCAGTGTGGAGCACTTCGATTGGCTGGTCGCGCAGGGTGTCCCGTTCAAAGAGGAGTTCTGGGGCGAACCGGGCTGGGAGCCGCCTGCCGACCAGGGGCTGATGTTCTCCGGCGGCGAGAACGCCGCGCCGTACAACACCATCGCCACCCCGGCGCCGCGCGGCCACCTTCCTCAGATGGCGGACAAGCACACCGGTGAGAAGGGGGGCGGCTACATGCTCATGAAGCCGCTCGCCGATATGGCCGAGTCACTGGGTGTGCGCGCCGAGTACGACCTTCGTCTGCAGCGCCTGATCGTCGGTGACGGCGGTTGTGTCGTCGGCGTCGTCGCCAAGCGCTACGGCAGGCTCGTCCATATTCGCGCCCGCCGGGGTGTGGTGCTGGCGACCGGTAGCTTCGCCTACAACCAGCAGATGGTCGAGGCGTACACACCGCTGCTGATCAACCGGCCCGCGGCTGCCATCGAGGAGCACGACGGCATCGGCATCCGGGTCGCCCAAGCGCTCGGTGCTCAGCTGGCCCATATGGATGCCATCGAAGTTGCCATCTTCGCCGATCCGCAGATGATGGCGCGCGGAATCCTGGTCAACGGGCGCGGTCAGCGATACATCCCCGAGGACTCCTATCCCAGTCACATCGGGCAGGCGACGCTGATCCGCCAGAGCAACCAGGCATTCCTGATCATCGATGAGTCCGCGCTGGAGGAGTCGCAGGACACGGTTTCCACGACCGCGGCGATGCGCAGTGAACCGCCCACGTGGGTAGCGGAGTCCGTGGAAGAGCTGGAGTCCGAGATGGGCTTCCCCGCTGGGGTCTTGCAGGCGACCGTGGAGGTCTACAACCGTCATGCCAAGGACGGCGCCGATCCGCTGTTGGGCAAGAAGTCCCAGTGGGTCAAGCCGATCGGGACCCCCCTGGCCGCCTACGACCTGCGCAATCGCACGGGCGGCTTCACCCTCGGCGGTTTGAGGACCGATCTCGACTCGCGGGTTCTGCATGTGTCCGGGGAGCCCATTCCTGGTCTTTTCGCTGCGGGGCGGTGCACTTCCGGTATCGCCGCAGGGGGTTACGTCAGCGGCGCTTCGCTCGGCGACGGCAGCTTCTACGGCCGCCGGGCCGGCCGCGCGGCCGCTGGATCCTGAGGCACAGGGCACTCCGAGACACGCAGCGGGACCAGCACGTAACGACATGGAAAGAGAGGCACATGCGACTCGAGGGAAAGGTCGTCGCTGTCACCGGCGCCGGCAACGGAATCGGGCGGCACACAGCGCTGCGACTACTCGAACGCGGAGCACGCGTCGCACTGATCGACGTGCAGGAGGGTTGGCTGCGGAAACTCGCTCGCTGGCCGGACCGCGGGGCAATCGGGTGTCGCTGCATGCCGCCGATGTCACCGATGTGTCCGTGGTGGACGCGTTGCCCGCCGCGGTCATCGCCGCACATGGGCAGATCGATGCGCTGATCAATGTCGCGGGCATCATTCACCCGTTCGCTCCGGTCACAGACCTCGACCGCAGCCGGATCGAACGGGTCATGCAGGTCAATTTCTGGGGCACGGTCAACATGTGCCTGGCATTCTTGCCCGAACTGCGGCAACGGCCGCAAGCCGGGCTGGTCAACATCTCGAGCCTGTCGGCGCTGGTTCCCTTTGCCGGTCAGACCTTCTACAGCGCTACCAAGGGAGCTGTCAAACAGTTCAGCGAAGGTCTGTACCAGGAACTCTTGGACACGAATGTCGCTGTCACCACAGTTTTTCCCGGCAATATCAGCACCGCCCTGACCGGTAACTCCGGAGTCGAGATGATCGACACCGGTGGTCGCAAGGTTCCGGTCACGACACCTGAGCGAACCGCGGAGTCGATCGTCGCGGGCCTGGAGAAGGGCAGCTTCCGCGTACTCGTCGGCCGGGATGCCAGCCTGCTGGATCGGCTTGTGCGGCTCGCACCTCGGCGCGCGGCGGACGTTGTCGCCAAACAGATGAAAAGCGTGCTCTGACCATCCCGGTCGACTGACCTCGCATCGTCCACTGTGCTTGGGCGCGTGAATGGGGTGGGGTCCTGGCTCGGATGAGCGGTAGCGAGCGCGAAGGCTCGCACAACTGGCACGAGATAGTTGTGGGCGTATCCTCTCACCGGTCGTGTGCTCATGCGTTCTGCGGCGCTCCGAGTACGGTGATATCGCCGAGTTCGATTCGGACGTCGAAGCGGCGGTGGGTGATTCGCCAGCCCTCGGGGGTCCTCCGCAGCCGGTCGTAATAGGTGCCGATGGACTCGTACGGTTGCAGATTCGCGCGCTCACCCGCGCCGATGTGCACTACGCGGATGTAGCAACTGGACTGCGCCTTGTCGCCTTCCACGGTGATGCGGTGGTTGCCCAGCAGGTGTTGCGAGGGGCCGCACGGGTCGAGATAGCCGGAGATGATCCGGATGAGTTTCGAACGACCTTCGACCTGGAAGCCGCCGTAGTCGCCGGACGCGTCGGGGTGGAAGACCTCGTCCAGCAGCGGCCAGTCACGGGTGTCGAGTGCGTAGCTGTAGCGGTTCAGCACATCGATGATGGCTTGATGGTCGGAATGATCGGGCATGGTGGCAGGTCCTTTCCGTGCGGTGCCGTCCCCCTCGTCGCAGCTCGTTCATGACAGCAGGCCGGGCAGCGCGTGCACACCGCCCGTTCCGCTCGTCGGGAGGAGAACCACCCGGCTCGACGGTGCTCCCGCTGAATGGGAGCGCGGCGCTCGTGGAGTGATGCGGGCCCTATCGTCCTGACATGCCAAGTCCTTGTGACCCAGTTCACGCGTGAGTTCCAGCCCGCGCGTACCGGTTTTCGCCGTCAGCGGAGCCGGCGACATCGGTCACCGTTTCCCCGGAAGGCCCAGATAATGACCAATCCCGTCGACACCGTCGCTGCCGCCGTCAACGCCGCCGGCGCCACGACCTTCGAGGCCCGCAGGGTTTCGAGCGGATACTCGTGGCCGGAGTGCCCGCGGTGGCACGAGGGCACCTTCTGGTTTTCGGACATGTACACCGGAACCCTCAAGACGCTCGACGCCGACGGCAACGCCACCGTCGTTGTCGACGCGACCGGCCGCGCCGCGGACACCGACGTCCCGATCGTGCTCGGTGGGTTCGGCTGGCTGCCCGACGGCCGCCTGATCGTGGTGTCCATGCACGAGAAGCTGGTGCTGGTGCACGGTGGCGGCGACCCCGGCGACCTGTCGGTGTACGCCGATATCTCGCAGTACTGTTCGGCCGCCGCCAACGACATGGTGGTCGACGCCGACGGCCGCGCCTACATCACCCAGCTCGGCTTCGACCTCTTCAAAGGCGAAGAGCCGAAGCCGTCGCCGCTCGTCGTGGTGGAGCCGGACGGCACTGTCGGCACCCCGGAGAAGGTGGGTCCGCTGCTGTGCGCCAACGGAATCGCGATCAGCGCCGACGGCACCAAGGTCTACACCGCAGAGGTCATGGCCTTGAAGATCACCGTGATCGACCGCGCCGCGGACGGCACCCTCTCCAACCCACGGGAATTCGCCACCTGCCCGTTCATGCCCGACGGCATCGGTCTCGACGCCGAAGGCGGCGTGTGGGCGGCGTTGCCGGGCGGCGGCTACGTCGCGCGCTTCACCGAGCAGGGCCTCACCGACGCGGTCCCCATGCCGCTGGACAACGGCATCGCCTCGGCGTGCCTGCTCGGCGGCCCGGACCGGAACACGCTCTACATGACGGTCGGCTTCGAGGTCTTCGACTTCGAGAAGTCGGCACGGGAGGCCCTGGGCAGCATCTGGGTCGCCGATGTGGCGCACCGCGGCGGCGACACCCGCCCCTGATCCGACCGACACAGCCAGGAACATGAGGAAAAGACAATGGCAACTCTGGATTTCAGCGATCGCGTCGTGATCGTGACCGGCGCGGGCCGCGGCATCGGCCGGGCGAACGCGCTGCTGCTCGCCTCGCGCGGCGCTGCCGTGGTGGTGGGCGACCTGGGCGCCCGCGCCGACGGTTCCGGTGTAGAGGGTGACGATCCGGCCGCGGCCGTGGTCGACGAGATCACCGCCGCAGGCGGCAAGGCCGTCGCCTGCACCGCCGATGTGTCCACCGAGGAAGGCGCACGCGCCCTGGTCGACGCCGCCGTGTCGTCGTTCGGCGCGCTCAACGCCGTCGTCAACAACGCCGGTATCGTCCGCGCCGCGCCGTTTCGCGAGGTGCCGGACGAGGAGTACCAGCGCCACCTGAACGTGCACTACTTCGGCGCGATGCGGCTGTGCCGTGCGGCCTGGCCGCACCTGCTCGAGGCCGAGGCTCCGCGCGTGGTCAACACCATCTCGCAGGCCATGCTCGGCAACCCGGGGATGTCGCACTACGGCGGCTCCAAGGGCGCGCTGTTCGGCCTGACCCGCAACCTCGCGCTCGAGGGCTTGGAGGCGGGCATCAAGGTCAACGCCATCGCTCCCGGCGCGAGCACCCGGATGCTCGAGGCCGCCGCCGACACGCTGACACCGGAGATCATGGACTACATGCGCACGGCGATGCTGCCCGAGCACATCGCCCCGGTCGTGGCCTACCTGGTCCATCCCGACTGTCAGGTCACCGGCGAGGTGTTCAACGTGGCCGGCGGCATCGTGAACCGGCTGGCCCTGGTCAACACCGTCGGCATCCACGATCCCTCGCTCACCGTCGAGACCGTGGCCGAGCAGTTCGAGCAGATCATGGCGATCACGCCGCAGGCCGTGCCGCAGGTCGTCGCCCCGCCCCAGCTGCCGGTCTCCTGAGTCCCGACGTCACCTTGGAGAGCCATCACATGAGTACAACCGAGACAGCGGCCACCGAATACCCCTTCGGTGCGGTCACTCCGGAGGAAGCGTCCGACCGGTACCACGCCATCGCCGCGGATCGTCCGATGACGAAGATGACGTTGCCGTTCGGCGGAGACGCCTGGATCATCCATCGCAACGCCGCAGCGCGGCAGATGCTGAGCGACCCCCGGTTCGTGCGTGAGCCGTTCCGCACCGGTGAGCGCGTGACCCCGTACTTCGTGGAGTTCCCGGACTTCTTGCGGACCACTCTGCAGTTCGAGGATCCGCCGCATCACACCAAGCTGCGCAAGCTGGTGCAGCGCTCGATCTCGCCGAAGCGGGTGAAGGCCATGCGCGATTCGGCGGTGGAGTTCGCCAATCATCTGATCGACGAGATGGTCGCGAAGGGCGCGCCGACCAACCTGGTGCACGATTACGCGGTGGCGCTGCCGATCCAGATGTTGGCCAACCTGCTCGGTGTGCCGCCGGAGGACAGGCCCAAGTTCCAGAAGTGGAGCTCGTCGACCCTCGCCGTGGCGAACATGCCCGAAGAAGAGGTCGTCGCGAACATGACCGAGCTGGTCGTGTACATGATGGGGCTGATCGAGGAACGACGGAAGAACCCGCGCGAGGATCTGCTCAGCGATCTGGCCAACGCCCGCGACAAGGACGACAGCCTCACCGACGCCGAGATCCTGCCGATCGCGCTGGTGCTCATCATCGGCGGCTTCGACAACACGGCGAACTTCATTTGCGCCGGTGTGTTGTCGCTGCTGCGCAACCGCGATCAGCTCGAGCTCTTTCTGCAGGACCCGGACGGCATTGCGCCGACCGCGGTCGAGGAGATCCTCCGGCACGGACGAATGGCGCTCGGCGAAACTGTCATCGGTTCCGGTGCCCTCGTTCCGTTCGTCGCCACCGAGGACATCGAACTGGACGGTCAGCTGATCGCCCGGGGCGAAGCGGTGCTTGTCGATCCAGCCGGCGCCAATCACGACGGGGTGGCCCTCGAACGTGACGAGGTCTTCGATATCCGCCGCAGCAATAATCCCCACCTGACCCTCAGCTATGGCCTGCACCATTGCCTCGGGGCGCCGCTGGCCCGTATGGAGATGCAGGTCGGCCTTGCCGAGCTGTTCAAGCGCCTGCCGGGGCTGAAGCTCGAGGGGGAGGCCGTCGTCGACATGGACAATCTGACCCAGCCGGTCGTCGATCTGCCGGTCAGCTGGTAGGAGCAGCGATGCCGAAAGTGTTCTACACCCAGCCCGACGGCGTGGTGAAGGTCGTCGACGGCGTCGCCGGCGACTCGGTCATGTCGACCGCTGTACGGAACGGCGTGAACGGCATCGTGGGCCAGTGCGGTGGCACGCTGTCGTGTGCCACGTGCCACGTCTACCTCGATCAAAAGGAGCTCGGGTTCTTTCCGGAGCCCACCGAGGACGAGGACGACATGCTGGACTGCACGGCATCGGACCGGCAGGACAACTCACGCCTGTCCTGCCAGCTCGAATTGTCGGAGGGGATCGACCTGCACGTGACCATCCCCGAGGAACAGGTCTGAACGATGACCGCAGCGCAGGACATTCCTGGTGCGGAGGCGTCGGCGCCGCACAGCGTCGTGGTCGTCGGGGCCTCGCACGCTGGTGTGCAGCTCGCCGATCGCCTCCGCGCCGAGGGCTACACCGGAGAGATCACACTGATCTCGCACGAACCACACCTTCCGTACCAGCGGCCACCGCTGTCCAAGGCATGGCTGAAGGGCGAGGCGAGCAGTGACTCGGTGCTGTTGCGCGGCGCCGCCCACTACGCGGACCAGAAGATCGAACTGATCACCGGGGCGCGGGTGGAGAAACTCGAGCGGACCCCGGCGGGAGTGCAGGTGGAGTTCTCCCGGTACCGCGAGCGCCTCATCCGGCGGTTCGACCGGCTGGTGCTGGCGACGGGGGCGCGGGCGCGGCGGTTGACGCTGCCGGGCGCGGACCATCCCGACGTGTTGGTGTTGCGAGACCTGGACCACGCCCGGTCGCTCGCCACCCGGGTGCAGGCCGGGCCCATGGTCGTCGTCGGCGGCGGGTTCGTCGGCTTGGAGGTCGCCGCCACCGCGCGGGCACTGGGGGCGCAGGTAACCGTGATCGAGGCGGGTGAGCGGCTGCTCGCTCGCGCGGTGGGCCCGGACACGGCCGGTGTCCTGCTCGCCGCCCATCGCGCGATGGGCACCGAGGTCGTGCTGGGCGCGGCTCCGGTGGAGATCCTGCACGGGGACAACGGGATTCGCGCGGTGCGGCTCGATGACGGCCGTGAGATACCGGCCGTGACCGTGCTGGTGGGGATCGGGGCCGAAGCGCGCACCGAGCTGGCCGAACAGTTCGGGCTGGAATGCGATGGCGGAATCGTCGTCGACGAGCGGTGCCTGGCCTCCGACGGGTGGACGCTGGCGGTGGGTGACTGCACCACTCACGTGTCCAGCACCGGCAGCCGCTACCGGCTCGAGTCGGTGGACAACGCGGTCGAGCAGGCCAACACCGCAGCGGCGGTATTGCTGGGCAGGGCGGTCCCGGATCGGGCCGCCCCGTGGTTCTGGTCCGATCAAGGCGATCACAAGTTGCAGATCACGGGTCTCATCGGTGGCCACACTTCGATGCTGGTGCGGGTGGACCCGGATCGCCCGCGTCGCCGGGTCGCGCTGTACTTCACCGATGACGTGCTGATCGCCGCCGAATGCTTGAATTCTCCGGCAGACTTCGTGGCATTGCGGTCAGCGCTCGGCAAGGGCCATCGTCCCGGTCCAGAGGTTCTGTCCGACAACACCGTTCCGCTCAAGAAGCTCCTGGCGCCGGTGCGCGGCTGAGCATCGGGCACAACATGACACCGGCCCCGGAGCATCCGCTCCGGGGCCGGTGTCATGTTGTCGCGCCGGTTACGCCTGCCGAAAACGCGCCGCCACCAGGGCACCGACCTCGGCCATCGCCGCCCGAGCGCGGGCGACCGAGGCGGTCTGCATAGCGAAGCCATGGCCCACGCCCGGGTAGCGCAGCTGTGCGGTGGGTACGCCGGCGTCGCGCAGCCGGTCGCCGTAGGCCTCGACGGCGTCGCGGATCGGATCGCCGTAGCCGACGGCGATGATGGCCTGCGGCAGATCCGCGAGCGAATTCGCCAGCGCGGGTACGCCATAGGCGTCGTCGGCGGCTGGGTCCTCGCCCAGATACAAGCCCTTCATCCAGTCGATGTCCGCAGCGGTGAGAAAGGGGGAATCGCCGAACTCGCGCATCGACGGACGCTCTGTGCGTCGTTCGACGCCGGGATAGAACAGCACCTGCTGGGCGATGGCGGGCCCGGCCAGGTCCCGGCTGCGCAGCGCGGTCGCCGCTGCCAGGCCGCCGCCCGCACTGTCGCCGCCGACGCCGATGCGGGCGGCGTCGACGCCCCAAGCCGCGGCGTTCGCGCTCACCCAGCCCAGTGCCGCGTAGGCCTCGTCGTTGGCGACGGGGTAGCGATGCTCGGGTGCGAGCCGGTACTCGACGTTGAACACCACCGCACCGGTGACGTGGGCGACATCGCGGGCGAGCCGGTCGAAGGAGCGCAGCGTGCCCATGATCATGCCGCCGCCGTGGAACCAGACGAGTGCGGGCGCCCCCGTCTTCGGGGCCGCGTACGGGCGATAGACGCGCAGCGGAATGGTGCCGTGTGGACCATCGACCACCGTGTCGTGTACCGCCGCCATCTCCGGGCCGGGCGGGCGCACGATGGACTCGAGCGAACGTCGGACCGCCTCGACACCGACGGTGCGCGCCGGGGCCGCGGCGTTGCGCTCGATCCGTTCGACGAGCATGGCGACATCGGGATCCCAGGCGAAGCGGTACGGCGGATGCTCGGTCGGAACAGTCACTGCTCTACTCCTCGGGAACGGTGGGATCGGCCGGGTGAGCCGTAGCTGTGCGCGTGGCGCGCAACATGATCCCGGTGCTCGTCTCCCCACCTCGGCGGTGCTCGTTCATCAACTCGACGAGCCGCTCGTTGTCGTGGCGGGCGAGCGCTTCGATCATCTGGTCGTGTTCGGCCACCACGCGGGCGCGGGCGGCCGGATCGTAGAGGTAGGCGGCGTGGTACGGCATGGCCAGCGTCCACAGCCGCCGGATCTCGGCGACCACCAGGTTCAGTGGCGATCGCTCGAAGATCGCGAAGTGGAAGGCGTGGTTGTGCAGCCGCATGGCGAGCACGTCGCCTTGCTCGGCGGCGGAGACCACCAGTTCGGCGGCCCGGCTGACCTCGGCGAGGGCGGCTTCTGGAAACGGCGGCAGCGACCGCAGCACCTCGGGCTCGAGCGCGGCACGCATGAGGTAGATCTGGTCGAAGTCCGACTGTTGTAGACGCGCCACTGTGTAGCCCACGTTGGGCTCGTGCTCGACCAAACCCTCGGCGGTGAGATGGCGCAGCGCCTCCCGGATCGGCAACCGGCTGACGCCGAGCCGCTCGGCCATCAGGACTTGGCGGATCGGCTGGCCGGGCAACAATTCCCCGGACACGATCAGGCGCTCGATTTCCTCGACGACCCGGCCGGTTGCCCGTCCGACGTCCCGCACTCCATCCGTTGCCGTGCTCTCGGCTCGCTCGCTCACGGGTCTCCGAAGATACCAGCTGCCCGCAGCGCGGCGATCCGCTCGGCGCTGTAGCCCATGGCGCTCAGCACGCCCGCGGTGTCGGCGCCGCGCGGCACAGCGGGGCGCGGGGTGCGGTGCGGTGATCGGCTCAGCTTGACCGGTACACCGACACCTCGATAGTCCTTCGTCTCGAGGAACAGGCCGCGATGGCGCGTCTGCGGGGCCTGCAGCGCCTCGTCCACGGTGTTGACCGGCGCGGCGGCCACGCCGACCTGCTCGAGTCGCAGGGCCAGTTCCTTCCGCGACCACGGTGCGATCCGTTCGGCCAGGATCGCGACGAGTTCCTCACGGTGGGCGTAGCGCTGCCCGTTGGTGGTGAAGCGCGGGTCATCTGCGAGTTCGGGCACCCCGAGAGTCTCGGCGAGTGAACGAAACTGACGATTGTTGGCCGCGCTGACGAAGAAGTCGCCGTCGGCGGCACGGAATACCTGGTACGGCACCACCGTCGGATGGAAGTCCCCGGTCCGCTGCGGCACGTTGCCGCTGGCGACCCAGTTGGCCGCGTGCGGATGCAGGAGGGAGATGACCGAATCCAGCAGCGCCAGATCGACCAGTTGGCCCCGGCCGCTGCGCTCGCGTTCGAGCAGCGCCAGCAGGATGCCGTTGACCGCGAAGTTGGCGGTGACGATGTCGACGATCGGCACCCCCACCCGCAGCGGATTGCCGTCCGGGTAGCCGTTGATGCTCATCAGTCCGCCGAAGGACTGCAACACCGCGTCGTAACCGGGCAGCCCGCCCATCGGCCCGTCCACGCCGAAACCGGTGATGCGGCAGTAGATCAGGCGCGGATGCCGCTGTGCCAGCACCGTCTCGAAATCGAACCCCCAACGCGCCATGGTGCCCGCCTTGAAGTTCTCGATCACAACGTCAGCGCCGGCGAGCAGGTGTGCGAGGATATCGCGCCCTTCGTCGGTGCGCAGGTCGAGACCGATGTTGTCCTTGCTGTGGTTGAGGCTGGCGTAGTACGCGCTGCTGGCGCCCTCATCGACGAACGGCGGCCCCCAGCCGCGGGTCTCGTCGCCGCCGGGCCCCTCCACCTTGATCACCTCGGCGCCCTGGTCGGCCAGCATCTGCGCGGTGTACGGGCCGGCCAGCACGCGGCTCAGATCCAGCACGCGTAGCCCGCTCAGCACGCCGTTTGCGGTCGCGGTGTCCGCTGCGCGCCAAGCGGCGCGGCCGGCGACGCCCGTCTCGTCGGTGGTGGTGACACTCATCGTGAAGTCCTCTCTGCGGCAACGGCTCCGGTCGAATCGGTACCGGTGATCAGCTCCCACGGATCGGCGCCTCCATCGAGAATCTGCCCGGCCAGCACCTCGGCCCAATACCGCTCCGAACCGTAGCGGTCCCGCCAGCTCCACAACGCGGTGGTGGAGCGCCCGAGCATGTGCTCGGAGGTGAAGCCGATGGCCCCGTGGATCTGGTGCCCGGCGGCGGCAACTTCCCGGGCCGACGCGGAGGTCACCACTTTGGCAGCCGCGATCGCGCTGCGCCGTGCCGCGGAATCCTCGCTCGCGGCGTCGTGGGTCATGGCGGCCTCGGTCGCCGCCTCCATCAACGCGGTGAGCGCGGCGAGCCCGGCAAGCCGTTGCTGGATGGCCTGGAACTTGGCGAGCGGGCGGCCGAACTGGACCCGTTCGGCGGCATAGCGCAGTGTTCGATCGCGAACCGCACCCGCCGCAGCGGTCAGCGCCACCGCGTAGGACAGCGCGCCACGCTCGTTCAATTCTTCTATGGAAAAAGTTGATTCGTGCAGCTGGACCGGGGTCGCCTCGAAGTGGTAGTCATCGACCGAGGCGCCGAGCAGGTCACTGCCGCGCTCCACGGTGACACCGGGCGCGTCGGCCGCGATGATCGCGACCGACGGCCGCTCGCCCGCACCGGGCGCGGGTAGTAGCACCACCAGTATGGCGGCGTCGGACCCGTGGACCACGCCGGTGACGGTGCCGTCGAGCACCGTGCCCCCGGTGGTGTCGCGCGCGGTGCAGTGGTCTCCTGCGACAGCGAGGGTTGCGGGACCGCTCGCCGGGCTGCCGGTGCACTCGGCGATTAGGCGGCCGGCCAGCATCGTGTGCTCGAGCAGCATCGTGAGCGCGCCCCGCGCGGTGACGGCGTGCACCACCGACAGCGCGTCGGCCGTGCTGCCGCCGCTGCCGCCGTGCTCTTCCCGGATGCCGATCTCGGTGAAGCCCGCCTCGGTGAGGGCGGCCCACAGCGCGCCGTCGGTTCCCGCGGCGGGGGTGGTGGTGTCGATCCCGACGCGCTCGGCCATCACGGCGACCGCCTCGATCAATTCGGTGTTCCAGTGCGTCATCGCAAACCCATTCCGCGCGCGACGATTCCGCGCAAGATCTCGTTCGTGCCGCCACGTAGGGTGAACGCCGGGATGTGCAGAATCCCGGTCGCGAGCAGCCGGGCGAACGGGTCACCGCCCTCGCGGCGCGGTGTGACGTCCGTGCACGCGCGGATCGCCTCGACCACGTCGCCCTCGAAGGTGGAGCCGAGATCCTTGACCATCGCCGCGAGCACGTCGGGCTTGCGCCCGGCGGTGAGCTCGGTGGTGACCGCCAGAGACATCCGGCGCAGCCCCCAAGCGCGGGCGGTGAGCGCACCGAGGGTGACCCGCTGCTGCTCGGTGGCGCCGGTGCGCCGCAGTTCGGCCGCCCAGGCGCGCAGCAGCGGCATGGTCGACAGGTAGCGCTCCGGGCCGGAGCGCTCGAAGGCCAGTTCGCTCATCACCTGTGCCCAGCCCTCGCCGCGCCTGCCCAGCAGGGCGGCCGCGGTGACGTGCGCGTCGTGGAAGACGACCTCGTTGAAATGCGCGCCGCCATCGATGCTGCGCAGCGGGCGCACCTCGATGTCCGGATGGTCCAGGTCGACCAGGAACTGGGAGAGGCCGGCGTGGCGGTCGCCCGGGCCGCCGTCGGTGCGGGCGAGCAAGACCATCGCATGCGCCACGTGCGCGCCGGTGGTCCAGACCTTGGTGCCGCTGATCGTCCACGAGCCGTCGGGGTGTTCGATCGCCTTGGTCCGCACGGCGGCGAGGTCGGAGCCGGCGTCGGGCTCGCTCATTCCGATGGCGAAGAACAGTTCGCCCGCGGCGATGCCGGGCAGGTAGCGCTGCTTCTGCTCCTCGGTGCCGTTGGCGAGGATGCCGGGCGCCATCTGTCGGTCGGCCACCCAGTGCGCGGCGACCGGCGCGCCGTGGGCGAGCAGTTCCTCGGTGACCACGAAGCGTTCCAGCAGCGGCCGCTCGTGCCCGCCGTACCGGCGCGGCAGTGTCATGCCGAGCCAGCCGCGCGCGCCCAGCCGGGCACTGAAGGCCGGGTCGAAGCCGCTCATCCAGTTGTCCGGCGCGGGGGAGAAGGCACCGGTGTCGAGTTCCGTGCGTAAGAAGGCGCGGACCTCGTCACGGAGCCGCCGCAGGGCGGCGTCGTCGATGACCGAATCGGTGACGACGGCGGTCATCGGCCCGGTCCCCGTGACGACCAAGAGCCCTCGCCCTTGCGCGACATCGACCACATCTGCACGCCCCGCTCGATTTCCAGGGCCGACGACCAGCTGACCGCAGGAGGGCCGAGCTCGAGCCGGGCGCTGTTCATGATCCGGCGGGTGAGCTCCGCATCGGTGGCGGCCGGTGCGGTCAGCTCGGCGATGCGCGCGTCCAATTCGGACTCGTCGACGGCCAGGTGGGCCAGCCCGCGGGCGACGGCCTCGGTGCCGGACAGCGAGAGGCCGCAGGCGGCCAGCGCTATGGTGCTCGACCAGCCGACGGCTCGGCCGAGCAGGGCCAGGTGCCCGCCGCCCGGGTGGATGCCGCGGGCGAGGAATCCGCTCTCCAGCCGCGCCTGCGGGGTGACCACCATGAGATCGGTGGCCAGCGCGAGGTTGAGCCCGGCGCCGACGGCGCCGCCGACTACCCGCGAGATGGTCGGGACCGGCAGCATGCCCACTCGCACGAAGGCCCCGTAGACCGCGGATGTGCGGCTCACCGCTTCCGGCGAGGCGGGGTCGGCCGAGGAGGTCGCCAGGTCCCTGGTGTCGGCGCCGCTGCAGAAGTATGAGCCTGCAGCGCGCACCACGACCGCGCCTATGCCGGGATCGGTCTCCACCCGGGCGCAGAAGTCGCCGATGAGCGCGGCCATCTCCAGGGTGATGGCGTTCTTGCGGCGAGGGTTGTTCAAGGTGAGTTGCGCGACACCGTCGGTGAAGTCGGTCAGAACCGGCGGCTCGGGCGGCGTTTCGGCCGGATTGTCTGGCGTCATACGGGCACCGTAGCAGATTGGATCCAAAATAAAATCCAATAATGATTGACAATCTGGCCCTAGGCCTCGGAGAGTGGGCGGAGGCAGGACGCCACCCTGCGATTCGGTGGCGGAATCGATCGAAAGGTGAACTCGTGTTCGAGTTGGACGGACGGATTGCCCTGGTCACAGGCGCGGGCCAGAGCGTGGGCGAGGGGATCGCGATGGTGCTCGCGCGCCAAGGGGCGACAGTCGTGGTGAACGACCTTTTCGCTGATCGCGCGGAGCGAGTGGCCAAGGCCATCACAGCCGAAGGGCGCAAGGCCATCGCCCGGCCCTTCGACGTCACGGACTACCAGGCGACGGTGGACGCGGTGCGCTCTGCCGAAGCTGAATTCGGCCACCACGTCGACATTCTGGTGAACAACGCGGGCATCGCCGAGGACCGTGTCATCAAGCCCTTCCGGCAACTGGACCCCGAACAGTGGCCGCCGTCGATCAACCTCAACATCTACGGCGCACTGAACTGCATCAAGGCGGTCATCGACGGTATGTGCGACAACGGCTGGGGTCGCGTCGTGCAGATCTCGTCGGGGTCGGCACGCACCGGGCAGAACATCAATTACTCGATGTACGCGACCGGCAAGAGCGGCATCGAGGGCTTCATCCGTCACCTCGCCGCCGAGACCGGCCAGTTCGGCGTGACCGCGAACATCGTCGCCCTCGGCCTGCAGGCGAATCTGGCGGAGAAGATGTCGCCTGAGCAGCTCGAGCGGCTGATCGCGGGGATCCCGATCGGCCGGCTGGGCGACCCCTTCGAGGTCGGAGCGTTCTGCGCGTATCTGGCGTCGAACGAGGCCGGCGGGATGACCGGGCAGACCCTCGATTTCAACGGCGGATCGCAGACCCGATGAATGGCACGCCCACAGCGCCGGTCACCCTCTCGCTCACCGCGATCCGGGTCACCGACCTCGCCAGGTCCACCGAGTTCTACACCGCCGGCTGCGGTTTCGCCCGCGAGAGCGGGTTCTCCACCGGCACGTTCGACGCGGTGATTCTGCGCGCGGGGAGGGCGGGTGTCGAACTCATCGCACCGCATGGTGATCCCGCGCCGGTCGAGCACGGCACGATGTTCGTGAAACTGGTGCTCAACACCGCGGATGTGGTCGGCCTGCTGGCCGCGGCCTGTGCGCACGGGGGCACCGAGGAGATGCCCGCCACGACGTCCGCCAGCTTCGGCGGACGCACCATCGGCAAGGTCCGTGATCCCGACGGCCACCTGATCGAGATCGCCAGCCCTGCGCCGGAATAGCCCGACCGCTGAGCGGGATGGCCCGGTGGGACGGCGCCGCGCGCGGGCTAGCGTGACGCCGTTCACACCGAACGCAGAGATGGAGTGCAGTCGACGATGACCTGGGGCAGTACCTATGACGTTGTAGTGGTGGGCTCGGGTGCCGCCGCCCTGGCCGGAGCGCTGGCCGCGACCCATCGCGGTCTGTCCACCTGCGTATTCGAGAAGACCGATCGTTTTGGCGGCACGTCGGCGTATTCCGGTGGCAGCGTGTGGATTCCGGGCAACCACGTGCTGGCCCGGCAAGGCGTCGAGGACTCCGTCGAGAAGGGCCTGGCCTACTTCTCGGCCCTGGTCGGTGACCGCACCCGGCCCGAGGTGCAGCGCGCCTACCTGCAGACCGGCCCGGTCGTCGCCGACTTCCTGGAGAACACGATCGGCATCCCGCTCGAGCACCGCCCTTTCCCGGATTACTTCGACGCGCCGGGGCGCAGCGCCAACGGCCGCAGCATCTTCGCGCACCCGATCTCGGCGGAGGAGGTCGGTGACCGGCTCGGCGACATCCGGCCGATGGTGCCTGTCGACCAGTTCGGCATCCAGATGGACCAGTCTGTGCTCGACGGCGGCCAGGCCTGGATCGCCAGGATGCTGCTCGCCCTCGACAGTTCCGGCCACGCCGAGCTGAAGCTGCGCACCCGCGTCACCGGACTGGTGCAGGACGAGGAAGGCCGGGTCACCGGCGTCGTCGTCACCGGCCCGGACAGCACCGAATCCCGCATCCGGGCACGTGCCGGGGTGCTGCTGGCCGCGGGCGGTTTCGAGCGGTCGGCGCAGCTGCGCGCGAAGTGGCAAGACATGCCCAGCGCCGACTGGACCTCCTCGCACCCCGACACCGGCTCCGGCGACGCTCTTTCGCTGGTCGAATCCGTCGGTGCAGCAACAGATCTGCTGGACCAGTCGTGGTGGTGCCCGGCCACCCTGTTCCCGAACGGGCACGCCGCCTTCACCCTCGGCCTGCGGGCCGGCATCGTCGTCGACGGCACCGGACAGCGTTTCGCCAACGAGATGCTGCCCTACGACCGGATGGGCCGCGCCATGCGCGAACGGATGCGGCAGGGCCACGGCGACGTATTCTGGTACATCTTCGACAACCGGACCGGTGACGAATTGCCCGCCATCTGCGCTCCCACGCCGAACCGGGAGGAATTGTCGGCCGCAGGCCTGTGGCACACCGCCGGCGACATCGCGGAACTGGCCTCCGCGATCGGCGTCGATACTGATCGGCTGACCGCGACCGTGCGCCGCTTCAACGACTTCGCCGAACGCGGGCGCGACCAAGACTTCGGCCGCGGCGAGGATCCGTTCGGCCGCTTCTTCGTAGGTGCCGCGTCGCCGGAACAATGCCTGCAGCCGCTGAACGGATCCCGTCTCCACGCGGTGCGCCTGGTCCTCGGCGATCTGGGCACCAAGGGCGGCGCGGTGATCGACCACGTCGGCGCCGTTGAGCGTCCCGACGGGACCGTGATCCCCGGTCTCTACGCCGCGGGCAACTCCGCGGCCTCGGTGGCCGGGCCGGTGTATCCGGGCCCGGGCGTGCCGCTGGGCTCCGGCATGGTCATGGCCTACCGCGCCGTATCCGACATGGCCGGCAAGTTCAGCGGCGCCGACGCCACCGCTTCCTGACCGCAGGCGGGCCGCAGCGCGAACGCCGCGCCACGGCCCGCCCGTCACCGCCCGCGAGAACCGCAGCGCTGTACGTGAGTTGATGCGCCCGATCGCCGTCGTCACCGGTACCACGATCGAGATCGGCGGACACTCAACCCGGTTTCCGAAAGACGGCCTGCGGGTCGCCGATCCGGTTCGTGCGCGGTACGGCGGAACGCAGGACCTCACATCTTCCCGCACCCCGAATGGTCCGGTAGTAGGCCGAGCGGATCGACCACGTCACATGGAGCCGCTTACGTGAACCGAGATGAGGAGGTCTCGTGCCCGTTCCCCCGTTGGATCCCGACGTCGCGGCACGCATCGCGGCGCTCGGGTTGATACCGTCGATGCGTTCCCGCGGCATCGAGGCGGTCCGCGCGGGCGTCGAGGCCATGCCGGCGCCGGAGTCGATGCCCGCGATGGCCCAGATCGAGGACGTCACCATCTCGGGGCCCTACGGTCCGCTCGACCTGCGGGTCTATCGGCCGACGGTCGACTCCGCCGCGCCGGCGATGGTGTATCTGCACGGCGGCGGACTCGCCATGGGCTCGAACCGATCGTTCGAACCACTGGCACGGAACCTCGCGATGTCCAGCGGTGCGACGGTCGTCGCGGTGGACTACCGGCTGGCACCCGAGTGGCCGGCCCCGGTGCAGGTGGAGGAGGCCTACGCGGCTGCCGTGTGGGTGGCTGAGCACGCTCGTGACCTGCGTGTCGACGCCGACCGCCTCGCGGTGGCCGGGGACAGCGCCGGGGGCGGTCTCGCCGCCGGAGTGACCCTGCTGGCCCGCGACCGTGGCGGCCCGGCACTGTTCGCCCAGGTACTGCTGTATCCAGGGTTGGATCGCGACATGGGGGCGGCGTCGGTGGTGGCGATGCCCAACGCGCCGATGCTGCTCCGCGAGGACATCACGTACCTGCACGAGCTCGCCGAGACCGGCGCCCCCACGCCACCGGACTGCTACCGGATTCCCGCTTACGCAACGGACCTCTCCGGTCTGCCGCAGGCGATCGTGGTGACCGCCGAGGGCGACCCGATCCGGGACTGGGGCGAGCGCTACGCCGCGCGGCTGCGCGATGCCCGCGTGCAGACCACGCTCACGCGGTATCCCGGTGTGCTGCACGGCTTCCTGATGCGGGCGGAGAACTCGGCCCGAGCGATGCTCGCGATCGCCGAGATCGGGGCTCTGCTACGTGCCAAATTCGGCCATGTACTGCCGTGGTCGGAGACCCGAGGAGACTGAAAACCAGGCATCTCTGGGCACTGCGGCAGATCGGCGGTTCCATGGTCGCGAGGCTCGGTGAGAAGTGGGGCGTCGAGCACTATCTACGTGGTGTCCGCTGCTGATCCGAGCACAGCGGGGCGAAAGGGTGTGGCGCTATGAGCGCGGTGCCGCAAGCGGCGGCCTCGGTGGTGCCGATCGTGGCGCTGTGCCCGCTTTCCATATGGCAATTGCTCGTCTGATCCGTGCCAGCTGTGTACGCGCCATTTGCCCGGACCCGCTATCGGTCCCTACGGGTGGGCGGCAAGCTCCGCGGCTGTGCAGCGATCCCAGATCTCGCGGGCGGCTACGCGGACGGGTCCGACCAGTTTGCGGTAGTCGAGCGCGGTGACCGGCGCGCAGATGGAGAGACCGGCGAGGTTGCCGTAAAGGTGGTCCGGTGGGCCGATGGAGACGCCGACGCAACCGAGGCCGGAGAACGCCTCCCCGCGATCGAAGGCAGCCCCCCGGTCCCTGATGACGGCGAACTCGTCCTCGAGCTGGGCGTCGGAGGCGATGCTCTGCGTCGTTCGCCGGACCAGCTCACCGGCGTCGGTGCGCACGAGCCCATGCGCGACGTGCGGATTGCGGGTCGTCTCGGTGATCGCCAGCTGAACCTTGCCGACGGCGGTCAGGTGCGCGGGCACTCGCTGCCCCACGGCAGTGGGAGTCGGGCCGGAGGCGCGACCGTTGAACTTGGCGAGGTAGACCGTATCGCCGTGGTCGACCACGGCGAGCTGGATCGTGAGGCCGGTCCGGTGCGCGAATGCCTGCATGACCGGCCGCGCTCCCTGCAGCAGCCGGTTCTGATTCAGCGCGGCCTGGCCCAGCTCGTAAGCCTTGACGCCGAGTTCATAGGTCTGCTCCGGGGAGCGAGCGAGCCACCCGGCGGTGGCGAGCTGCTCGAGCAGGCGATGCGCGGACGAGCGGGGCAGACCGGTTCGGGAAGTCACCTGGGCGAGGGTCAACGGGCCCGCGCCGTTGAACGTCTCCAATACCAGCGCGATCCGCTCGACGACCGAGACCGGCACGCCCGCGGGACTTGATGTTCTCACTCGACCTCCCAGCACCTCGTCACATCACTGTGACGGGAGTCACGGTACTACCACGTACATGTGCGGTTCAAACGGCCCGCACCGCGTGTGTGCACCGAGGATCACACGAGAGCGCCGTCACAATCGCACAAACTTCCCGATCAGCGAGACGTTCCGGACCGGACCCGCGATCCCGCGCCTAGCGTTCCGGGTGCTCCGATCCGGCCGGACCTGGAGCATGCATGATCGACACGACCAGGAGGGCGGATGTCCACGGATACGAGTGCCGGTCTGGAGGCCCTCGCGGACTCGGTGACGATCACGCCGGAATCGCGCGGCCGTCGGGTCCGGGTGCTCGAGGTCGTCGAGGAGACGGCCGACGCGCGGTCCTTCGTCGTGGAGCCGCTCGACGGAACGGACACCGGCTACCAGGCCGGGCAATTCCTCACCGTCCGGGTGCCCGACGTCGGCACCGGCTCGGCACGGTGCTACTCGCTGTCGAGTTCACCAGACAGCGACGCGGCCATGAAGTTCACCGTCAAGCGGGTCGAGGGTGGCCACGGCTCCAACTGGCTGTGCGACACCGTCTCGGCCGGCGACGAGTTGGAGGTGCTGCCGCCCGCGGGCACCTTCACCCCTGCCTCGCTGGACCAACCGGTGGTGCTGGTCGCCGGTGGCAGCGGCATCACCCCGGTGATCGCGATCGCCAAGTCGATCCTGTTCGCCGGCAGCGGCGACGTGGTGCTGATCTACGCCAACCGGGACCAGGACTCGGTCATCTTCGGCCGCGAACTGCGAGAGCTGGAGCAGCGGTTCGCCGACCGGTTCTCGGTGATCCACGTGCTGGAGTCCGTACAGGGGTATCCGACTCGGCGCACCCTGTCGCTGCTCCTGCGTCCCTTCCTCGACCGCTCGGTCTACATCTGCGGGCCGACGCCGCTGATGGATCTCACCACCGAGGTGTGCGCGGCCGAAGGCTTCCCGGCTTCCCGGGTGCACTCGGAGCGGTTCCTCTCACTGCAGAGCGACCCGTTCACCGCCCGAACTGCCGACACCGGTCCGGACGCGGGGGGTGAGGTGGTCGCCCAGGTTCGGGTGCGCATCGACGGTGCCGAGCATGAGGTGCCATGGACGGCGGGACGCAAGTTGCTCGACGCTCTGCTCGACGCCGGCGTGGAAGCACCGTACTCGTGCCGGGAGGGCGCGTGCAGCGCCTGTGTCTGCTCACTCACCGAGGGCCGGGTGAATCTGGCCCGCAACGACATCCTGACCGAAGACGACCTCGCCGAGGGTTACATTCTGGCCTGCCAGGCGGAACCGGTGAGCGACGAGATCGCGATCGAGTACTGAGGACTGGCGGCACCCGATGGAATCGCCGTCCCACTCAGCAGGAGATCCACGTCACACCGGGAATCGCGCTTGCCAAGCTGGTGGTAGTGCGCCGAGTTCTGCGGTCGCAGCCCATTTGACCAGGAGGAATCGTGACTGCCACCCCTGCAACCGGAGACCGGGTCCGTGTCATCGACACCGGCTTGCCACCCGAGCGGTACGCCCGTGGCTGGCATTGCCTGGGCCTGGTTCGCGACTTCGCCGACCGAAAGCCCCACCAGATCTCCGCTTTCGGCACCGAGCTCGTCGTATTCGCCGGGGAGGACGGAAAGATCAACGTGCTCAACGCCTTCTGCCCCCATATGGGCGGCAACCTGGCGCACGGCACCGTGAAAGGCGACACGATCGCATGCCCTTTCCACGACTGGCGCTGGCGCGGTGACGGCAAGTGTGCGGCAATCCCGTACGCCCGGCGGGTGCCGCCGCTGGCCCGCACCAAAGCATGGCCGACGATGGAGATCAGCGGGCAGCTGTTCGTCTGGAACGACCCGCAAGGCCGCAAGCCCCCGGCCGAGCTGACGATCCCGGAGATCCCCACCTACGGTGACCCGGGCTGGACCGATTGGGTGTGGAACTCGATCCTGGTGGAGGACTCGCACTGCCGGGAGATCGTCGACAACGTCGTGGACATGGCGCACTTCTTCTACGTGCACTACGGCATGCCGACCTATTTCCGCAACGTTTTCGAAGGGCACACCGCCACCCAACTCATGCGCTCACGGCCGCGTGCCGACGCGGTGGGGGTCAGCACGAACACCACCGACCTGAGCACCGAGAGCCGTTCCGACGCCACCTATTACGGTCCTTCCTACATGGTGGACAAGTTGTGGAGCGCCCAGTACGCCGACCGCGACGAGCCGAACATCTACCTGATCAACTGCCACTACCCGATCACCCCGACGTCGTTTCGGCTCCAGTACGGCGTGCTGGTGGAGAAGCCTGCCGGGATGGACGACGAGGCCGCCAACGCGATGGCCGCCGCTGTCGGCCGGGGTATTGCCATCGGTTTCGAGCAGGATGTCGAGATCTGGAAGAACAAGGCGCGCATCGACAATCCGCTGCTGTGCGAAGAGGATGGCCCGGTCTATCAGCTGCGCCGCTGGTACGAGCAGTTCTACGTCGACGTCGAAGACGTCAAGCCCCAGATGGTCAACCGGTTCGAGTTCGAAATCGACACCGAACGCGCCCTGCAGAACTGGCAGGCCGAGGTGGACGCCAACCTGGCCGCGGGCCGCAGCGCTATCGCCCCCAACCTGGCGGCGAACCGCGAGGCCGCTTCCACCGGTTCCTGACAATCCAATCCTCCCATTCAGACTTCACGGACCAGGAGTTCCGATGTCCTACACCGTCCTCGACAACATCGTCGCCATCGCCGACGAGATCCGCGCCGCCGCGGAGGAATCCGATTCGCTGGGCAGGCTGACCGACGGCATGGCCGCCCAGCTCAAGGAAGCCGGCCTCATCCGGCTGCTGCAGCGCAAGAAGTACAACGGTTACGAGGCACATCCGCGCGAGTTCGCCGAGACCGTCATGAAGACCGCGAGCATCTACGGCTCGGCGGGCTGGGTCGGCGGCATCGTCGGGGTGCACCCCTGGCAGCTTGCCTTCGCCGACCCGAAGGTGCAGGACGAGGTGCTCGGCGCGGACGGCGACACCTGGCAGGCCTCGCCCTACATGCCGGGCGGGGTCGCGGTGCCCGCCGACGGCGGCTACGTGATGAACGGGCGCTGGCAGTTCTCCTCGGGCACCGACCACTGTGACTGGATCTTCCTCGGCGCCATGGTCGGCGGCCCGGACGGCAAGCCGCTGATGCCGCCGCAGGGCCTGCATGTCATCCTGCCCCGTTCGGATTACGAGATCGTGGCGGATTCCTGGGATGTGGTCGGGCTGCGCGGCACCGGCAGCAAGGACATCGTCGTGAAAAACGCCTTCATCCCGAGTTACCGGGTGATGGACTCGGCGAAGGTCATGGACGGCACCGCGGCCAAGGAGTACGGCGTCACCGAGACGCTGTACAAGATGCCCTGGTCGACCATGTTCCCGCTGGGCATCACCTCGGCGACCATCGGCATCTGCGAGGGCGTGCTCGCCGCCGGAATCGCCTACCAGCGCAACCGCGTCGGCGCCACCGGCACGGTCGTCAAGGACGATCCGTACGTGCTGCACGCGCTGGGTGAGTCCGCCTCGGAGATCGACGCCGCCCGTCAGCAGTTGCTCGCCAACGTCGACCGCATCTACGACAGTGTCGACCGGGGCGAGGAGATCGACTTCGAGACCCGCGCCCGGGTGCGCCGGGACCAGGCGCGTGCGGCGTGGCGCGCGGTCCGCGCCGCCGACGAGATCTTCGACCGGGCCGGTGGCAACGCGCTGCGTATGGACAACCCGCTGCAACGGTTCTGGCGCGACGCCCACGCGGGCCTGCACCACGCCATTCACGTCACGAGCACCACCTACCACGCCGCTGCCCTGGCGTCGCTGGGCGTGGAGGTCCCGCCGGGACCGCTGCGCGTGATGATCTGACCGGTTCGGAAAGGAACACGAGCAACGATGACCGAAATCAAGGGGCTCGGCTACGTCCGGGTTCTCGCCACCGATATGGAGCGCTGGCGCGAACTCGGTTTCGAGGTATTGGGATTCGCGCCGGGCTTCGGTCCGGAAGAGGATGCCCTGCACTTCCGGATGGACGAGCGGCCGGCCCGCATCACCGTCGAACGCGGTGACGTCGACCGGGTTACCGCCGTCGGCTGGGAGGTTCGCGACGGCCTCGCGCTGCGCCGGCTGGCCGAGCATCTGCGGTCCGCCGGATTCGAGACCACCCCGATGTCACAGGAGTTGGCCGACCGGCGCAAGGTCGAGGCCGGGTTCAGCATGAAGGATCCCGGCGGCACCCCGCTCGAGTTCTTCCACGGCCCGGTGCTCGAGCACAGCCCGGTGCTCACCAAGTATGGTCAGCGTTTCGTCACAGGACAGCAAGGCATGGGCCATGTGGTGATGCCGACGACCAACTTCGACGAGTCCTTCGCCTTCTACAACGAGACGCTGGGCTTCCTGTCTCGTGGCGCGTTCCGGATGCCCTCGCCGCCGGAGGCCCCGCCATTGCGGATCCGGTTCATGGGTGTCAATCAGCGCCACCACAGCTTGGCGATCATGCCGAGCCTGGAAGGCCGCGATCCGGGCCTGATCCACGTGATGGTCGAGGTCGACGAACTCGACGCGGTCGGCCGCGCCTACGACCAGGTGCTGGCCCGGGACTTCCCGGTCTCCTCCACGCTGGGCAGGCACACCAACGACAAGATGATCTCCTTCTACGTCCGGGTGCCCGGCGGCTGGGACATCGAGTACGGCTACGGCGGCAAGCTCGTCGACGAGAGCTACTACACCGCCGAAGAGATCACCGCGGACAGCTACTGGGGTCACGAGTGGATGTGGATGCGGGAGATGAAGGAAGCGCAGAAGGCCGCGGCGGCCGCGGACACGGGGGAGTCGGTCGGCGCGTGAGCGCGACCAGCATCGGATGACCAGTGCCGGGGCGGGAGTGCGCCGCCCGCCCCGGCGTCGCCGCGGGCAGTGCCGCCGGCTCGGGGAACCCGAAGACCGCTGGATGGGAGCGCGCCGTTCCGGAAGGCATTGCGCGACTTACGGTGTGGCTCCAGCCGACGATCACCTCATCGAGGGAAGTGAATCAAGTGACAACTCAGGACAGCGATTTCGACGCCGTCGTCGTCGGGGCGGGGATATCCGGCCTGTACGCGGTGTACAAGCTGCGCGGCCGCGGTATGCGCGTGCACGGCTTCGAGTCCGCCGAAGGCGTGGGCGGCACCTGGTACCACAACCGGTACCCCGGTGCGCGTTGTGATGTCGAGAGCATCGACTACTCCTACTCCTTCGACGAGCAGTTGCAGCAGGAGTGGACCTGGTCGGAGCGGTTCGCGACGCAGGAGGAGATCCTGCGCTACCTCGATCACGTCGCCGACCGGCACGATCTGCGCTCTGCTTACGACTTCCTGACCCGGGTGACCGCCGCTGTCTACGACGAGCAGGCCCAGCGGTGGACGATCTCCACCGACACCGGCCGCACCGTGACCGCGCGCTTCTGCATCCTGGCCACCGGTGTGCTGTCCGCGACCAACATGCCCGACATCCCGGGCCGCGACACCTTCGGCGGGGAGGTCTACCACACCGGCGAATGGCCGCACGAGTCCGTGGATCTCACCGGCAAGCGGATCGGCGTCATCGGCACCGGCTCCTCCGCCATCCAGGCCATCCCGGTGATCGCCGAGCACGCCGAGCACCTGTATGTCTTCCAGCGCACGCCGAACTACTCGATCCCGGCGGGCAACCGCCCGCTGGATCCGGAGTTCGTGGCCGAGGTCAAGGCGAACTACGCCGAGCGGCGCAGGCTGTCGAGAATCAGCGGCGGCGGCACCCCGAACAGCCCGTACCCCAAGGGCGCACTGGAGATCGATGCCGCCGAGCGGACCCGGATCTACGACGAGTGGTGGCAGCGCGGCGGCTACCTGTTCGCCAAGGCATTTCCGGACCAGACGACGAACCTGGCCGCCAACGACACCGCGCGCGAGTATGTCGAGGCCAAGATCCGCGAGATGGTGCGCGATCAGGAGCTCGCCGATCAGCTGATCCCGAACGACCATCCGATCGGTACCAAGCGGATCGTCACCGACAGCGGCTACTTCGAGACCTACAACCGCGACAACGTCACCCTGGTGAATCTGCGGCGCACGCCGATAGAGGAGATCACCGAGACGGGGGTGCGGACCACGGCGCAGTCCTACGACCTCGACGTGCTGATCTTCGCCACCGGTTTCGACGCCATGACGGGATCGTTGTCGCGCATCGATATCCGCGGCCGCGGCGGACGAGAATTGCGCGAGGACTGGTCGGCGGGCCCGCGGACCTACCTCGGGCTGGCGGTCGCCGGGTACCCGAACATGTTCATCCTGGCCGGTCCGGGCAGCCCCAGCGTGCTGGCCAACATGGTGCTGATGGCCGAGCAGCACGTGGACTGGATCGCGGGCTGCCTGGACCATCTCGACGAACACGGGCACACCACCATCGAGGCGACCGAGGAGTCGGTCGAGGAGTGGGTGGCCGAGTGCAACGCGAAGGCGGCGGCCACGTTGTTCCCCTCCGCCAACTCTTGGTACATGGGCGCGAACATCCCGGGCAAGCCGCGGGTCTTCATGCCTTACATCGGCGGGTTCGGCAACTACAACAGCATCTGCTCGGAGGTGGCCGCCGCCGGATACAAAGGATTCGACCTCGGCGGCGCCAGGGTCCCAGCGGCGGGCTCGCGGCGACGGCCGGACCTGCACCCTGATGTCGAGGCCATGCTCGCGGCACTGGAGTCGTTCCCGGATGTGACGCAGCACGAGGCCGCCGAACTGCGCGAGCTCATCGTGTCCCGGCGGGCGCCGCTGACGCGCCTGCCCCGCATGCGCATCGCCGAGGACCGGGTGATCGAAGGCCCTGGCGGTGATCTGGCGGTGCGCGTGTACGTGCCCGAGCGCGACGCGAAAGCGCCGCTGCCGGTGGTGGTTTTCGCGCACGGCGGCGGATTCGTCTTCTGCGATCTGGACAGCCATGACGAATTCTGCCGATCGATGGCCGACGCGGTCGGCGTCGTGGTCGTCTCGGTGGACTACCGGCGCGCGCCCGAGCATCCCGGCCCCGCGGCGATGGAGGACATGTACGCGGCGCTGACCTGGGCGGCCGCGCATGCCGCCGAGTTCGGCGGCGACCCGGGTCGGCTCGCCGTGGCCGGTGACAGCGCGGGCGGCAATCTGGCTGCCACCGTCAGCCTGGCCGCGCGTGACCGCGGCGGGCCGCCGATCGCCGCCCAGATCTTGCTGTATCCGGTGATCGACGACGACTTCACCACCGAGTCCTACCGGCTCTACGGCGAGGGCTACTACAACACCACCAAGGCCATGCGCTGGTACTGGCAGCAGTACGCGCCGCACGGCACCGACAGCCCGTACCTGGTGCCGAGCCGGGCCGAATCGCTGGCTGGGCTGCCCGCGGCGGTGGTGGCGACCGCCGAGCTGGATCCGCCGTGCTCGGCGGGGGAAGACTACGCCCGGCGGCTCGCGGAGGCGGGTGTCCCGGTCACCGCTCATCGTTTCGACGGATTATTCCACGGATTCCTGACCTTCCCGAGCCTCTCGCTGACCGGTCCGGCGCGAGAGGTGCTCTGGCAGCTGATGCGCGACGTGCTGGAGGTGTCATGACACAGCGACTTACGACGAAGATCGCCCTGGTAACCGGCAGCAGCCGGGGGATAGGCCGGGCCATCGCGCAGCGTTTGGCCGCAGAAGGCGCGACCGTCGTCGTCACGGCCCGGTCGAACTCCCCGCGACCGTCGATCCGTGACGGCGCCACTCACGTGCTGTCCGGCTCCCTCGGGGAAACCGTGCAGCTGATCGAAGCGGCAGGCGGTCGGGCGATCGCCATCCCGGCCGACCTGGAGGACGTCGAACAACGTGCCGGCCTTGTCGACAAGGTCGTCGAGGAACTCGGCGGCATCGACATCCTGGTCAACAACGCGGGTTTCGCGGACTACAGCGTGATCGAGAAGATGAGCGACGCGACGTTCCACCGGACCGTCCAGCACTACCTCGAGGTGCCGTTCGCGCTCTGCCGCGCCGCGATCCCGCACCTGCGCAAGCAGGGCAGCGGCTGGATCGTCAATATCGGATCATCGACCGGTCTGAGCCCCATCCGGCCGTTCCGCGAGTACAACAAAACCTCCGGCGACGTCGTGTACGCCTCGGTCAAGGCCGCGCTGCACCGCTTCACCCAGGGGCTGGCCGCGGAGTTGGTCGACGAGGGCATAGCGGTCAACGCCGTGGGACCCTCGACCGCCATCATGACTCCGGGAGCGGCGACGCTCCTTCCGGAGGACTACGACACCGAGCCGGTCGAATACCTCGCCCAAACGGTGCTGGAGATGTGCACGATGCCCGCCGTCGGCCGTACCGGCCTGGTGGCCTTCAGCTTGCACTTCCCATGGGCGACGAACACCCCGGTGATGTCGCTCGACGGGCGCACCGAACTGCCACGGCGAGAACCACCGGCATGGGCCAACCCCCACATCCTCCCGGAGGGAGTGTGATGGCCACGACCGCACGAGAACGGTTCTCCCACGGCACGGCCGTGGTCACCGGTGCGGCGGCAGGAATCGGCCGCGGCCTGGCCCGCCACCTCGGCGTCCTCGGCATGACCGTCGTCGTCGCCGACATCGACGAGGACCGCGCCGCCGGTGTGGCCGCGGAGATCGTCGAGCACGGCGGCAACGCCCAGGGCTTCGGGGTCGATGTCGCCGACGCGGGCGCGGTCGAGGACATGGCCGCGACGATCTTCGCCCGGCACGGCAGCGTCGAACTACTGATCAATAACGCGGGGGTCGAGTCGGCGGGACTGCTGTGGGAAATAGATCCCGCCCGGTGGCGCAGGCTCATGCAGATCAACGTGGACGGGGTCTTCTACTGCTTAAAGTCCTTCGTGCCGCGCATGATCGAGGCGGGTACCCCAGCATGCATCGCCAACCTGTCCTCGGTCGGCGGTCTGAACACCGTCGCCGTGCAGTCGCCCTACATCGTCAGCAAGTTCGCGGTGCAGGCGATGACGGAGTGCCTGTGGCAGGACCTAGCGGTCGTCGGCGCTCCCATCCAAGTCAGCGCGGTGGTGCCGCATTCGATCCGCAGCGAGATCTTCCTCGCGGCCCAGCGCGACGCGCCCACCACCGACCCGACCGCCAACGCGGTGTTCGCCGCGATGCAGCGGGACAACGTGGAGAAGGGGCTCGACCCGCTCGAGGCCGCCGAGCACATGGTCGAACAGATCGCCCGCGGCGACTTCTGGGTCTTCTCCGACGATGCCATGTGCACCGCCTCGGCGACCCGGCGCGGTGAGCAACTGCTGTCGCTCAGCCCGCCCTCCAACCCACGAGACATGCTCGCCCGGATGGGCGTGCCACTCCCGGAAGGTAGCTCATGACCGAGACCATCGTCGCCGGCGTCTCCGCCGCAGGCCGAGAAGCCGCGTTGCAACAGGCGATCGCGGAATGCGAGCCGGCGCCGCTTCTGATGTCGATGGTGCACGTGACCGGTGATCTCGGACTGCTCGACGAGTTCGGCGCGCGCCTGTCGCTCGAGGAGCCGGGTAACCACTACCGCACCGGCACACGGCCGACGGTACCGCCCGGCACCTATCCCGACGACGTCGCCGCCGACATCCGCGCCCGCGCCCGCGAGGTGCTCACCCCGGATTCCGTCGCCGCGCTCGGGGTGCCGGACGACGAGTTGTTCCGCCGAATGGCGACCGTCTGCACCGCTCAGCGGGTGGATGCGGAGTTCGTGCCGATCCTGCTGGAGCAGGCCGGATTCACCAAGGATCGACGCCACGTCCCGGTGACGGTGACACCGCCTGCCGACTTCGAAGTGATCGTGATCGGTGCGGGCATCGTCGGCATCAACGCGGGAATCAAGCTCGGAGAGGCCGGTTTCCCCTTCACCATCTTCGAAGAACGCGAAGATATCGGCGGTACCTGGCATCGCAACACCTATCCCGGCGCGGCGGTGGACACTCCCAGCCACTACTACTCCTACTCGTTCGAGCTCAACCCGAACTGGACCCGCTACTATCCGACCGGCCCCGAGTACCAGAACTACCTGCTCGATGTGGTCGAGAAGTACCGGCTGCGCGAGCACATCCGATTCGGCAAGCGGGTGCGGTCGGCGACCTGGCTGGCAGAGGACAACCGCTGGGAAGTGGTGACCGAGGACCGCGACGGCATGGTCACCTGTCACCGCGCTCGCGCCGTGATCACCGCGCTCGGCATGCTCAACGCGCCCAATATTCCCCACGTGGAGGGTTTGGACACCTTCGCGGGCACGATCGCGCACACCGCCGAATGGGACACCGGCATCGACCTGCACGGCAAGCGGGTCGTGGTCCTGGGCACCGGCTGCACGGCGGTGCAAGTCGTGGCGAGCATCGTCGACGAGGTCGACACCCTCGATGTCGTCGTTCGCAGCCCGCACTGGCTGGTGCCCGAGAAGACCGTCGGAGGCGACGTGCCCGCGGGCGAGAAGTGGGCGATGGCCAACCTGCCCTTCTACGACAAGTGGTTCCGGCTGCGCACCTACTGGTTCGCCTCGGACAACCTCTACCCGCTGCCGCGGATCGACAAAGAGTGGGCGGCCACCCACCTGTCCGCGTCACCCGCCAACGACATGGTGCTGCGCACCGCACTGGAGTACTTGGACAAGAGCTTCCCGGACCGTCCCGACCTGGTCGAGAAGCTGACCCCGGACTTCCGCCCGTATGCCAAGCGAATCGTGAAGGACCCCGGCTTCTTCGCGGCACTCAACCGCGAGCATGTGACCCTGCACCGCGCCTCGTTCCAGCGTGTGACGCCCGAAGGCGTAGTCACCACGGAAGGCTCGTTCATCCCCGCCGACGTGATCATTCTTGCCACCGGGTTCAAACTCCAGTTCACCACCACGATCGACATCACCGGCAGGGACGGCCGGACCCTGGCCGAGGTGTGGAAGGGCGGCGAGGACCCGCGCGCCTACCTGGGTGTGCAGGCGTCGGGCTTCCCGAATCTGTTCGTCACCGCCGGGCCCAACGCCGCGCCGAACCACGGCGCCGGGCACAACATCACCGGCGAGGAACAGGTGCACTACATCATCGAGTGCCTGCAGTACCTGTTGGAGAACGACCATGCCGCCATGGACGTCGAACAGGAAGCGCTGGACGAGTACAACCGCCGCGTCGACGAAGCGCTCGATGAAACCGTGTGGGTGCATCCGGGTGCGCAGGTCAACGGCTACTACCGCAACAGCGCGGGCCGGGCGGTCGTGCCGTGCCCGTGGCGCCTGGTCGACTACTGGACGATGCTGCGCGAGCCGCACCCCGAGGATCTGATCTTCCTTCCGCATCGGACCGCGTCATGATGCCGAAGTTCGATTTCCGATGCGCCGGTCGGCCGTGAAACCCGCTGGTGGAAAAGTCGTCTCCGGCTGCCGCGTGCACGGCATCGGGTGTTCCGGCCAACGGGAGAGGTCCGGCCCCGATGTAGTGCCGGCCGATACCGTCACGGCGTGTGTCCATCAACCCATGAGGAGCAGGGGATGACATCCATCGGCATCGACCGCGAGGCGCCCCGGGACACGGGTGGAACGGATCTTCCGGAGCTGGATCCGGCTCTGATGCGCACTGTCCTGGGGCACTTCGCCACCGGCGTTGTCGCGATCACGGGCATCGATCCGCACAACGGGGCGCCGACGGGCCTGGCCGCGAACTCGTTCACCTCGGTGTCGCTGGATCCGCCGCTCATCGCCTTCTGTGTAGCCGCGACCAGCACTTCGTGGCCCCGGGTGCGGGCGGCGGGCCGCTATGCGGTCAACATCCTGTCCGAGGCTCAGGAGCCGGTGTGCCGGCAGCTGGCCACCCGCGGCGCCGACAAGTTCCAGGGCATCGAATGGCAGCCGTCGCCGGCGGGGGCGCCGATTCTCGCGGATTGCCTGGCTTGGATCGAAGCCGAGCTGGAGGCCGAGCATGCCGCGGGCGACCACACGATCGTGGTATCCCGGGTGCGGCACCTGTACGCCTCCGACTCGGCTCCGCTGATCTTCTTCCGCGGCCGCTACGGCAGTGTCGGCCCGAGCGCTGGTAGACCGCGATGACGATGCGCCCGCTGGATTGCGAGCGCTGCGGCCAGCGTGTCCTGATCGAGAAATTCAGTCCCGCACACACTTCGGTCCAGTGGACCGGTGACGCGGGCCGTTGCCCTGTGATCGCGGCCCAGCATCGGGGAGTCGGTCACCAGGAGCGCGGGTGCGACGCGCTGCACCGCAGCATCGATCGGGCGGTACGGGCGCAGGAACTGCCCGAGTCCCGTATACAGCTCCCCACCGGCGACGCTATTCCACGCCTGCACTGAGCAGGGGCGCGACCAGCTCGAAAGGGTGTGCCGCTCACCGGGAACGCTGCCGGACAGTCTGTCTCGGCGGTGGCAGGCTCAGGCCATGAGTACCTCAGTCGAATCCCGAGTAGTTCCCGAGTTGCGTGAACTGCCCACCGAGCACGGCGTCCTGCGTTACCGCGAGATCGGTGACGGTCCGCCCCTGCTGCTGTTGCACGGCTCCGGTCCCGGGGTGACGGGATGGCGCAACTTCGGAGCCAATGTCCCGGTTTTCGCGCAGCACTACCGCACACTGGTGCTGGAGTTTCCCGGTTTCGGGGTCAGCGACGATTTCGGCGCCCCACACCCCATGATGTCCGCGCAACAGGCGGTCGGCGCCTTCCTGGACGGGCTGGACTTGGACCGCGTGCGCGTCGTCGGAAACTCCATGGGCGGGTTCGTCGCTACGGATTTCGCCCTCGCGAACCCCGACCGGGTCGATCGGCTGGTCACCATCGGCGGGATCGGAACGCCCGTCTTCAGCGCCCAGCCGGGGGAGGGGATCGTGCGGCTGAGCGAGTTCGTCGAGAACCCCACTCGTGAAGCGCTGACAGCTTGGCTGCACTCGATGGTGTACGACTCGGCTCTGGTGACGGAGGAACTGATCGAGGAGCGCTGGCAGCAGGCGACAGATCCGGCGACCCTGGAGAATTCGCGGCGCATGTACGGCAAGGCCGCCTTGGCCCGGATGGCCGAGGCGGGCCGCAACGCCGACACCGTCCCGGGGTGGGCGAAGCTGGGCCGGATCACGGTCCCGGTGCTGGTGACCTGGGGCCGGGACGATCGGGTGAGCCCGGTCGACATGGCCCTGCTGCCGATGCGCACCCTGCGCAACGGCGAGGTGCACATCTTCCCCAACTGCGGGCACTGGGTGATGATCGAGCAGAAGCAGGCATGGGAGGCCACCGTCCTGGCCTTCCTCGGTCGTTAGCCTTCGCCCGCGGCCGGCGGCATCACCGGCGCCGCGTCGATGACCGGCGCCGGGATCGCGCAGAAGCTGTGGCAGACCCGGTCCTTGATGATCTGCTCGGGGCACTCCGGATCGAACCATCGGTCCACATGCCCCCAGTGGATCGGGTGATTCATATAGGGCCCGAGCAGGGCGTCGACATCGGCGTACTCCTGCTCCCACACGTGCGTCCACTGCGACATCCCGGTGGCGCGCCGCACCGGGCTCAGCTGCCAGGCCAGTATGGCGGGGATGTGGCGGGGCATCTGCAGCGTGGCGTGCTCGAACCGGCGGATCTCCGCCGGGTCTGCCGCGGCGTCCACGCGTAGCAGCAGCGTCCGGTATACCCGCGGCGGGCGTGATGTCCACCGCCGTCCCGCGCGCCCGTCCGCAGGCGACCCGCCCACATACTCCACTCCGTCGATGTGCCCGATCGTGGGCACGGACATCGCCTCGTCGATCGCGGCGCGGCTGCGTCTCCACCGGGTTTCCGATGGGAACTGGAAGTGGGCGAGGACATCTCCGCCATTGCGCGCTCCCGGCAGGGTGCGAATGACCAGCGACTGCCGTGCGCCGGCCGATTCGGCCGCGGCGGTGATGCGTTTGATCGTCACCTCTGTGACCATGTCGTCGCCGGGATCGGTCAGGTGCAGCAAGCGGGTCACCTTATACATCGCAAAGTCCTTCCACGTCCTCGGAACGGCTCGCCATCGACCGGGTGCGCTCGACGATCATCGGCGCCATCGATTCCCACCACTGCGCCGGGGCGGGATCGTGGCGCGCCCGGACCGCGGCCGCCCACCAGGCCGCCGTGCCCGACACGGTCCAAGTCGCGGTGACCGTGTTCGTCTCGTCCTCGATCCAGGCCGGCGGGCTCACCAGGATTCGCTCCAGCGTCAATCCGCGTTCTCGTGCCGCGGGGGCGTACTCGTCGAGATAGGCGTCGATGAACGCCCGTGCGCTGCCGGGTCGGAGCACGACTCGGTCGATGATGTAAAGGGCTGGGTCGTCCATGGAACCGAACGTAGGCGCTGCCCCGGAACCCGGCGGCTCGTCATCCCGGTGGCCGGGAGCCGCTGGCTCCGAATACTGTTCAACGGCTTGTAAGCTGCACAATCGTGCCAGCCGACGTCGATTCCTACCCCAACCTGCCCGCGACCAGCTGGGCCGTTCTGGGCATGTTGTCCTTCGGTGAGGAACTGACCGGCAACGATCTGAAGAAGTGGGCGGACTGGAGCATCGGCTTCTTCTATTGGAGCCCGTCGGTCAGTCAGGTCTACGCCGAGCTGAAGAAGCTCGAGGAGCTCGAGTTGGTGCGGTCCCGCCTGGTGACCGACGAAGGGGTGCGCGGGCGGCGGTTGTACGGCATCACCGATACGGGGTTGCGCGCGCTGCGGAACTGGTCTCGGAACGCCGGGGTGGACATGCCGGTGCTCAAACACGGTGTGATGCTGCGCCTGTGGATGGGTCACCTGCACGACCCCGAGCACCTGAAGCGGATCGTGCGGACGCACATCGACAACTTGCGCGAGCAGGCGAACCGGGCCGCCGTGCACGCCGACCGGTCGGAGCCGGAGCCGGGGTGGGCGTTCACCGAGATGAGTCTGCGGTGGGCGCAGCGTCATTTCGAGGCAGAGATCGCGCTGGCCGAACAGTTGCTGGCCGATATCGACGAGGCGGCCGCGCGTTATCGTGAGCTGGCCGTCCGCGACGAGAACGATCTTCCGGTTCCCCGTCATCCTGGGGTCTGGCGCACGGTAGGGGAGGATTCCGCGAAAAGCTGAATTCCGGTTCGCGGTGGCTGAGCTCCTGGTGCTCAGCCTTCGGCGAGCACGCTGGGGGCGGTCGGCAGTGACCGCAGGATGTTGCGGCGCTGCAGCGTGGGGGTGACTCTGCCGCCGGCGGTCATACTGCGCCAGATGGCATGTGCGGCAAGCTGGACCGGGGCGGTCATCCGGCTGTCGAAGCTCATCCGGCTGAGCGGTCCGCAGATCGACACGGCGGTCGTCGCCTCACCGACCGGCCCGATCGGTGCGGCGATACAGCCGAATCCGTGCAGCGCGCCGTTGCGTTCGACGGCGTATCCGAGTTCCCGGGTGAGCGCGCTGCCGGGCTCGTCTCGGCCGGCGTAGGCGAGCAGGACCTTGCCGAGCGCCGACTTCGAGGCAGGCAACCTGCCTCCGACACGGGTCGGCACGTGGGCGGCAAGGCGTCCGCCGATCTTGTCCAGGTACACGACGTCGTCCCCATCGAGCACCGCCAGATGCACGACCATGCCGGTGGCTCGATAGAGGTGCTGCAGGTGCTCGCCGGAGGCCGCGTGCACCCGGTCTTGATGGACGGCGAGCGACCCGAGCTCGACGAGACGTATACCGAGGCTGTAGTTGCGACCCTCCCGCCGAAGCCACCGCAGCTGGACCAACCGGTCCAGCATCCGGTGGGCGGAGGAGCGCGGCAGGCCGGTACGGGAGACGACCTCCGTCAGGCCGAGGCTGTCGCGTCCGTCGAACGCGTCGAGGACGAGCGACAGCCGGTCGAGAAGGGCGCTGGGGGTAGTCGCCTCACTGGGCCGCATGTCCTGCGCGATCGTCATGCGCTGACTCCTTTGTCACTATCACCAGTGCTCTGACGTGGCTATTTCTATTAGGAAATCCTGCCACACCGCCCTTGATATGTGAAGCGGATCACGAAGGAAGGTCAAGTGGCGCCCTGGTACCGGCTCCCCGTCGATCGGTTGCCAGTGGGCACCGCGTGCCGGTGAAGATGCTGGCCGCACACAGGTTGCAGTGGATGCACAGCGATTTCTTCGACGACTCCGACTGGATACGGTTGATCAGATCCGGCTCGCGGAGCAGGGCGCGGGCCATGGCCACGAACTCGAACCCGTCGTCCATCGCGGCGTTCATTCCCGCGAGATCGGTGATGCCGCCGAGTAGCACGAGTGGCATATCGAGTTCGTCGCGGAACTGGCGTGCGTAGTCGTGGAAGTAGAGCGGTTCGTAGGGATAGTTCCGGAATACCATCTTCCCGAATAGCTTCATGCCCAGCTTGACCAGGCCGCGCTGGGTCTCGGCCATCTCACGCACCGGCACGTCACCCCGGAACAGGTACATCGGATTCAGCAGTGAGGAGCCGCCGGTGAGTTCCAGCGCGTCGACATAACCGTCGCGCTCGATCATCTGCGCGACGGCAAGGGATTCGTCGAGCCACAGGCCGCCGGGGACGCCGTCGGCCATGTTCATCTTCGCCAGTACCGCGATTCGCCCGTCGGCGGCCTCGCCGACCGCCCGCAGGATGTGTCGGGCGAACCGCGCTCTATTGGCGAGCGAGCCGCCCCATTCGTCCTTGCGGCGGTTGATGTTCGGGCTGAGGAACGAGCTGGCCAGGTAGTTGTGCCCGAGGTGGACCTCCACCGCGTCGAATCCCGTTTCGATCGCGTGCCGGGTGGCCTGGGCGTGGGCGTCGATGATCCGGTGGATGTCGTCCTCGGTGGCGGCCCGGTCGAGGCTCATCGACAACGGGTTGGGCCGAGTCGACGGGGCGAGGGACGGCAGGCCGGTGGAACGCGAGTTGGCAACCGGCCCTGCGTGTCCGATCTGTGCCGAGATCGCGGCACCGGTGGCGTGTACGGCGTCGGTGAGCTTGCGCAGACCTGGCAGTGCCTCGGGCCGCCAATAGATCTGGTCTCTTTCGGTGCGCCCTTCGGGTGACACGGCAAGGTAGGCGACCGTCGTCATGCCGACCCCGCCCTCGCCGACCGCGACGTGGAAGTCGATCAGCGCGTCGGTGACCAAAGCGTCGGTCGTTACTCCCTCGAAAGTCGCGGACTTGATGATCCGGTTGCGCAACCGCACCGGACCGAGCGAGGCGGGTGCGAGAGGATCCGGCCGGGCGGATGGGGTGGCGGAGGAGGCGGTCATGGGGAAACTCCCTGTGTGGGTTGGGATTTCTGGGGCGCAAGTCGGTCGTGCGGGATCGTCACGGGCGCGTGGATGTCCATCCACCGCAGCATCTCCTCGACCGCGTCGGCGCAGTCGCCGTGGGCGCCGGCGTCGGCCCACTCGATCAAGGCGGCGAAAGCCGCCGCCTGATACGCGGTGGCCAGCGCTCGGCAGATGGCTGCGGGGGCATCAGGGAGCCGACTCGCGATATAGCGCGCCAGCGTCTCGATCCAGGGGCGGTAGGCCAGCGGTGCGGTGGCGGCGAGTTCGGGCTCGGAGGAGATCAGGCGCAGCCAGTCGGGCGCGACGCGCCGGACCCGAGGTTCATGCGAGACCGACTCGACGATGGCGGAGCGGATGACGAGCGAGAGCTCACCGGCGCGGGGGGCGTTGTCGAGGGCGTCTTGTAGCCGCGCCGTCGCCGGTTCCACGCCGAGCCAGGCGATTTCCGACCGCGACGAGAAGTGACGCAACAAGGTCCGTGTGCTGATTCCCGTGGCGCGCGCGAGATCGCTCCAGCTCGTCGAAGCGTAGCCGCGTTCGGACCACAGGCGCAGCGCGCTTTCGGCGACGGCCGAGCTGTCCAGTACCGAGGGTCGGCCGCGTCCACGAGAAACGGAGATCTGATCGGTCACTGCGACAGCCCACCATTTTTGGCGAAGTGTGTCAATATTGCGCCGCAGTCGATCGTCGATGCTGGAACAGCGGAAAGCAGGTGCTCTGGTGGGTGTTTATGTCGTTACCGGGTCGGCCTCCGGGATGGGACGAGCCGTGGTGGACAAGTTGCGCGGCAGTGGGCACACCGTGGTCGGAGTCGATCTCCGGGACGCCGAGATCGTCGCCGACCTGTCCACCGTGCAGGGGCGGCGCGCGGCCGTCGATGGTGTACTCGCCGTGGTGGACGGGCGGTTGGACGGCGCCGTTCTCGCGGCGGGAGTCGGCCCAGTTCCCGGCGCAGAACGGCCGCGGCTCATCTACGAGGTGAACTATCGCGGGGTGGTGGAGTTGCTCGAGGGCTGGCGGTCGGCGCTGGCCGCGGCGACCGAGGCCAAGGTGGTCGTTTTCGGCAGCAACGCGACCACCACGACGCCCGCGGTGCCCAGCCGGGCGATCCGCTCGCTGTTGGCCGGCGACGTCGACACAGCATTACGAGCGATCCGCATCTTCGGCAAGAACGCGCCCGCCCTCGCCTACGCGGCCTCCAAGATCGCGGTGACTCGCTGGGTGCGGCGCCACGCTGTGACAGCCGGGTGGGCGGGTGCGGGAATCCGGCTCAATGTGCTGGCTCCGGGCGCCGTGCTGACCCCGCTACTGGAGCAGCAACTCGCCACGCCCGCCGAAGCCGAGGCGATCCGCCGGTTCCCGGTACCGATCGGCGGATTCGGCGACGCGGGCGATCTCGCCGAGTGGGCTGTGTTCATGCTGTCCGGCTCCGCGCGCTTCCTCTGCGGAAGCGTGGTGTTCGTCGACGGGGGTAGCGACGCGTACTTCCGGGCCGACGACTGGCCGCGCGCCGTCCCGCTGCGCAGGCTCCCCGGTTACCTGCGGCGCTTCGGCGGTTCCGGAACTCGCTGACCCGGATCCTCTTTTCCGGCGCTTCCGCCACCGATTGTCCCGGTCACCGGGAAGTGCCCTTCGGGGACGGCGGCGGAGTGCGCACATAATTCTCCGCCCACATCGGCAGTGATGTGGCTCACGCGAGGACCTTTTCGTCGGGACGACCCGGTGCGGCCTCGCCTTCGGAGAAGGAGAACCAGATCATGAGACTTGGTGGTCTGAGTCGTCACCGGCGCGCCATCGCCGGCATCGGCGCGGCAGTCCTGTTCACCGCGCTCGCGGCGACGGGCTGCGCCGGCGATGACGAGTCGAACAACAGCGCGGTGGCCGGTGCGTCGACCACGGCACTCCCGGACAAGCCGGCGACGGGCACGCCGGTGCGTATCGGCTTCGTATCGACCGAGGGCGGCGCCGTGGTGTCGCTGCCGCAGATGCGTGCGGGCGCCGAGGCCGCCGTGGCTTACCTGAACAAGAACGCGGGCGGCATCGCGGGCCACCCGATCGACCTCGTGGTGTGCAAGCAGCAGGAAGAGCCGACTTCGGCGACGAAATGCGCGAACCAGTTCGTCGAACAGAAGGTGGCCGCCGTGCTGTCTCCTGGCACCTCACAGGGCGTCACAATCCTGCCGATCGTCGCCGGTGCGGGAATTCCCTACATCACCCTCAACGGTGTCTCCCCGCAGGAGCTGACCTCGCCCGATTCCGCGGCGCTGTCCGCCGGCCTGCCCGGCACCGTGACGGCGATGGCCACCGCGGCCAAGAGCAAGGGGATGAAGACCTTCACCTTGTTCGTGAGCGACGGTGGCGGCACCGCCGCCCTGATCGAGGCGATGGGCGGTCCGATCTTCCAGGCCGTCCAGGTGGGACTGAAGGTGGTGCCGATCCCGCTCGGCGTCCCGGATCCGACGCCGCTGGTCACCTCGGGGTTGTCCGGGAAGCCGGACGGAGTCAGCGTTGTCGCCGACGCGGGCACATGCGCTTCGGTGTACAAGGCGATCCAGACCACCGACGCGAGCGTGCAGAAGGTCTACATCCCGGTCTGCCTGGACCCGATGGTCACCGAAATCATCGGAATGAACGCGGTGGCGGGCAGCATCGGTATCACCGCGACGGACTATCTGTCGGATCGGCCGGATTCGGTGCTCTACCGCTCGGTGCTGCAGACCTACGCGCCCAAGGAAACGGTGACCGGCGCGGCGTCGACCGGCTACCAGGTCGTCATGGCGGTGGCCCAGGCCATCGGCGGCATTCAGGGCGAGGTGAACGCGGCGAGCATCAAGGAGGCGCTGCGGTCGGCGAAGAGCGTGGAGATGCCCGCCGGCGGCGGCGTCACATTTGCCTGTGACGGCACCGCCGTGCCCATGATGCCGTCCATCTGTTCGCGCCAGATGCTGATCGGCGAACTCAACGATCAGGGCGTTCCGGTGAACCTCGAGGTGACCGGCTAGCCCGCCCGGCACCGGTGTACGGCCAGGGAGATCAGCCATGACTGACCATCTTTCGTATCTTGTGCTCGGCCTCGGCAACGGGGCGGTGTACGCCGCGCTCGGGCTCGCGCTCGTGATGACGTTCAAGAGTTCCGGGGTGGTGAACTTCGCGACCGGCGCGGTCGCGCTGTATGCCGCCTACACCTATGCCCTGTTGCGCAAGGGCGAGCTGATGGTCCCGATACCGGGACTGCCCGAGACGATCGATCTCGGCGGGCCGCTCGGTGTCGTTCCCGCCATGGCGATCTCCCTGGTCGCGGCTGCGGTCCTCGGGGTGCTGTGTTACGCGTTGGTGTTCCGGCCCATGCGCAGCGCCTCGGTGATCGCCAAGGCCGTCGCCTCGATCGGGCTGATGGTCGTGATCCAGGCGCTGATCGCCCAGCGGGTGGGCACGCACCTGGTCGCGGTGAAGCCGATCTTCGCGCTCGACACCTTCTCGCTGGGTGACCGGACGGTGCCCACCGACCGGGTCCTTCTGGCCGGGGCCATCGCCGGCCTTGCCCTGGTGGCCACCGTGGTCTTCCGCTACACCCGGTTCGGCGCGGCGGCCGAGGCCGCGGCGGAGTCGGAGAAAGGCGCGTACCTGACCGGGCTGTCGCCCGACCGGATCGCGTTCGCCAACTGGGCGCTGTCGTCGGTGGTCGCAGGCATGGGCGGCATCCTCATCGCGCCGTTGGTGGCGCTGAACCCGGTGGCGTACTCGCTGTTCATCGTGCCCGCGCTGGCGGCCACCCTGGTCGGCAACTTCAGCTCGATCTGGGCGACCGTGGCGGCCGGCATCGCCATCGGCGCGCTGCAGGCCGAGGCCACCAACTTGCAGGGGCTCTACGACTGGTGGCCGAGAGCGGGCACCGCCGAGGCGATCTCGCTGCTGCTGATCCTGGGCTTCCTGGTGGTGAAAGGCAGGCCGCTGCCGGACCGTGGCTCGGTGATCCGGCGAACCCTGGGCCGGGCGCCGCGGCCGGACAACGTCCTGCTCCCGGTGCTGGTGGCGGTGGCCGTCGCGGTTGTCGCGCTGCTGGCGACCTCGGGTAGTTGGCGCGCCGCGATCGTGAGCAGCATCATCTTCGCGGTGCTCGGGCTCTCCCAGGTGGTTGTCACCGGCTACGCCGGCCAAGTGTCGCTCGCCCAGCTCACCCTCGCCGGTGTGTCGGCCTACGCGCTGAGTGTGCTCAACCAGCATGTCGGCATCCCGTTCCCGTTCGCGCCTGTCGTGGCCGCGTTGCTGGCCACCGCAGTAGGCGTCGTGGTCGGCCTCCCGGCACTGCGGGTGCGTGGCCTGCCGCTGATCGTGGTAACCCTCGCGCTCGCGGTGTTCGTGGAGGCGTTCTGGTTCCGCAACCCCTCGCTCAACGGCGGCGTGCAGGGCGCGCCTATCGACACCCCGCGACTGTTCGGGATCGATCTGGGCATCGGCGCGGGCGAGGCCTACCCGCGTCCGGCCTTCGGGCTGCTGTGTCTGGTCGTGCTGACCGTCGTCGGACTCGGGGTGGCGTGGCTGCGCCGCAGCAGTCTCGGCACCGACATGCTCGCGGTGCGCGCCAACGAACGCTCCGCGGCAGCGGCGGGCATCGACGTCTCCCGCACCAAGCTGATCACCTTTGCCCTCGGGGCCTTCGTCGCCGGGCTCGGCGGCGCGTTGCTCGGATACCAGCAGACCCTGGCCACTCCTGAGCCGTTCACGGTGTTCCTGGGGATCTCCCTGTTCGCGGTCGTCTACGTCGCGGGGATCACCTCGATAACCGGCGGCATCCTGGCCGGCGTCATGGCCCCCGGTGGGATCCTTTACCTGCTGATCGATCGGTTCCTGCACATCGGCGACTACTACGCGGTGATCAGCGGCGTCCTGCTCGTCGTGACCGTCATGAGCAATCCGGACGGCATCGCGAGCAAGCTTCCTTCGATTCCGTGGCCCGCGCTGCGCCGCCGCACCGTGACCGGCGGACTCGGCCCGGACCTGCCTGCCACGGCACGGGCGGTCCCCGATCGGGACGAGCCGATCCTGTCGGTGCGCGACGTCGGCGTCACCTACGGCGCGGTGCAGGCGGCCACCGCCGTCACTTTCGACGTGCGCCCGGGTGAGATCGTCGGGCTCATCGGCCCCAACGGTGCGGGCAAGACGACGGTCATCGACGCGGTCACCGGTTTCGCCGCTGCGACCGGGACGGTGTCCCTGGCAGGCGTACCACTGGCCGGGCGCCCACCACACGCGCGCAGCCGGGCCGGACTGGGCCGCACTTTCCAGGACGTCGAGTTGTACGACGATCTGACGGTCGCCGAGAACGTCCGGGTAGGTGCGGCGCGGTCGCGATCCGAACAATCGGTCGAGCAGCGGGTCTCCCGCACGCTGGCAGTGCTCGGCATCGGCGAGCTCGCCGGACGGGAGGCCGGGCTGTTGTCGCAGGGGCAGCGTCAGCTGGTGTCGATGGCACGGGTTCTCGCCGCCGAACCCGCGGTCGCGCTGCTGGACGAGCCCGCGGCCGGCCTGGACAACGCCGAGAGCCGGTGGCTGGGCGAGAAATTGCGCGCCGTCGCCGCCGACGGCCCCGGAATCCTGCTGGTCGATCACGACATGGAGCTGGTGCTCACGGTGTGTGACCGAGTCATCGTGCTGGACCTGGGCGCCGTCATCGCCACCGGGACGCCCGAGGAGATCCGCTCCCATCCCGAGGTGCTGCGGGCCTACCTCGGCGTGCCGGCCGACACCGTCGACCTCGACCACGAAGCGGTCCCGGCGTTGCACGCCCGTCCGCTCACCACGCAGGAGGCCCCGCTGTGACCACGCTGGAATGCCGCGGTGTGACCGCGGGCTACCTGAAGGAACGCCCGTGTGTGCGCGATGTCCATCTGACTCTCGAGCAGGGCGAGATCACCTGCCTGCTCGGCCCGAACGGTGCCGGTAAGACAACTCTGCTGGAGACGCTGGCCGGGCTGCTCCCGTATACCGGCGGCGAGGTCAGGGTCAGGGGCCGGAATGTGCACAGCGGCCGCCCGCGCGACGCGGTACGGGCGGGAATGGTGCTGGTGCCCGACGATCGCGCCTTGTTCCGCCAGCTGAGTGCCCGGCAGAACCTTCTGCTGGCGATCACCGAGCGGTCGCGGCGACGCACCGGGCTGCGCCAAGTGCTGGAGTACTTCCCCGCCCTGGAGAAGCGGCTGCCGGTGGCCGCCGGGCGCCTCTCCGGCGGCGAGCAGCAGATGCTGGCCATCGCCCGAGCCATCCTGCAACGGCCCGCGGTGCTGCTCATCGATGAGCTGAGCATGGGCTTGGCCCCGGTCATCGTCAGCGAAATCCTGGATGTGCTGAAGCAACTCGCCGACACCGAGGGCACCAGCGTCCTGCTGGTGGAACAGCACGTGCACTTGGCGCTCGGCGTCGCCGACAAGGCTGTCGTCCTGGTGCACGGACAGATCGCCGACCAGGGCAGCGCGGCGGAGCTCCGCGATGACCCCGGCCGGGTCGAACGCGCTTACCTCGGCGCCGATGCGGCGGTGAGCGCGCACTGACGCTGGAACGACGGGCGAGCCACCGCGTAACGCGGTGGCTCGCTGTGGTTGTGGCAGGAACAGGTCAGGAGGTGGCAGCCGCGGCGGCCTGCTGCTTGCACCAGTCGAGTTCGTCCTCGCTCAAGGTGCCCAGTTCCATGGCGCGCTGGATCCACTTCGGGACCAGATCGACGAACTCGGCCGGGTTGTAGATGTCCTCCTCCTTGGAGAATTTCCCCTCACCGGCGTAGGTCAGGATGCTGATGTTGTCCGCGCCCATCCGCGAGCCGTCGCCCGGATCACGCATCAGGTTGTTCAGCTTCACCACAATCACCCCGTTGACCTCATCGATCAGGTGCCAGTAGTCGGGGAACGATGTCATCGCCGCGCCGGGGAACGTCGCCAGCGTCGGCTCGACCCACGCCCAGATGGCATCGCGGCCCTTCAGCACGCCGACCATCTGCTCGTGGTACTCGGCGTCGGCGGTGAACAGGTCGACGAAATCACGCCAGCTGCCTTCGCCCGCGGCCGCGCGGGCAACGGTCGAATGCCACGTTTGGTAAGCCTTTTCCAGTTCTTCTCTGCTCCAGGTGTTGCTCATGCCCGGACGCTAGCTAGCTGCTGATCCGCAGGGCAGCGGCAGTGTCCATTGAGCGGGATCTCCCGCTGAATGGAAAGTCGAGCCGGTCTCTGCGGGCATGGAACTTACCGTGAGGCGTTCCAGCCGATCTCTGAGAGTGGAGTTCTCGATCATGGCGAAGAAGCCGATGCCCCCGCTCACCATCGCCCGCGATACGACTGTCGATCTTCTCGTCGTGGGGTCTGGTACCGGCATGGCTGCCGCGCTCGCCGCGCACGAATCCGGACTGTCCGCTCTCATCGTGGAGAAGACCGCCTACGTCGGTGGCTCCACCGCGCGCTCCGGCGGTGCCTTCTGGATCCCCGGAAGCTCGATCCTGCCCGACAACGGGCCTGCCGCGCTGGCCGAGGCGCGGACGTACATCCAAGCGGTAGTGGGGGATTCCGCCCCTGCCGAGCGTGGCGAGGCGTTTCTCGAGTCCGGACCGTCGACGGTCGCGATGCTGGAGCGCACGACGCCGATGCGTTTCTTCTGGGCGCGGGGCTACTCCGATTACCACCCGGAGGAGCCCGGCGGCCGGGCTGAGGGCCGCACCTGCGAGTGCCGCCCGTTCGACGCCTCGGTGCTGGGCGCGGAGCGGCCGCGGCTACGGGCAGGCGTGATGAAGGCGTCGTTCCCGATGCCGGTGACCGGCGCGGACTACAAATGGATGAACCTGGTCGCGCGCAAACCGCTCGAGGCGTTTTCCCGCATCCTGCGTCGGGCGTCGCTGGGTATCGGCGGCATGCTGATCGGTCGTGAGTACGTGGCTGGAGGGCAGGCGCTCGCGGCCGGCCTTTTCGCGGGCGTACTGCGAGCGGGTATCCCGGTGTGGACCGAGACGAGCCTGGTACGCCTGATCCAGGACGGCGATCGAGTGACTGGTGCGGTGCTGAGTCAAGGCGGTAGGGAGATCACCGTGACCGCGCGGAGCGGCGTGGTTCTCGCCGCCGGTGGGTTCGACCATGACATGGTGGCCCGGCACAAGTTCCAGTCGCCGAAGCTCGAGGAAGACGCCAGCCTCGGCTCCGAAGGTAACACCGGTGATGCCATCGTCGCCGCGCAGGAGCTCGGCGCCGCCATCGCGCTGATGGACCAGGCGTGGTGGTTCCCCGCCTTCGCGGCATTGCCCGGCGCCGCTCCGCAGGTCATGCTCGCCGAACGCTCCTTGCCGGGCTCGTTCGTCATCGATCAGACAGGCCGCCGATTCATCAACGAGGCGACCGACTACATGTCCTTCGGTCAGGCGCTGCTGGAGCGGGAGCGGCGCGGCGACCCGGTCGAGCAGATGTGGCTGGTGTTCGACCAGCGGTACCGCAACAGCTACATCATGGCCGGCCGCGCATTCCCGAAGCAGCCGTTGCCGGAGTCCTGGTACGAGGCCGGAATCGCCTACCGGGCCGACGATCCCGCCGCACTGGCCCGAGCGATCGGTGTGCCCGAGGCCGCCCTCACCGAGACCTTCCGCGAGATCAACCGGTACGCCGAGAGCGGCACCGATCCGGATTTCGCGCGCGGCGAGAGCGCCTACGACCGCTACTACGGCGACCCGACGGTTTCCCCGAACCCGAATCTGGCGCCACTGGACACCGCGCCGTTCTACGCGGTGAAGATGGTCCTCAGCGACCTCGGTACCTGCGGTGGCGTAGTGGCCGACCGGAATGCGCGGGTGCTGCGCGAGGACGGCAGTGTCATCGAGGGCCTGTACGCCATCGGCAACACCGCCGCGAACGCTTTCGGCGCAACCTATCCCGGCGCAGGCGCCACCATCGGCCAAGGCCTCGTCTATGGCTATATCGCTGCGCGGCACGCGGCGGAACAGATGGGTTGACGACCCGCGCCGTCGCTCGGCACACCGAACGACGGCGCTCGGCGGGAGACCCGTTGCGGAGGCGCCAGCGGGCGGCCCTGATGGTCGGTGGGTGTCACCGGTGATCATGCGCGCGATATCTTCCTCGGCACCAGCAGGTTTCGGCTGGGCGACGTGGAGCCGTATCGAGATGCGTTGCTGGTCCCGTTGAGAGGATCCGGCGTTTCTTGGTGCCGCAACTGCCGAGTTCCAGTTCCACGCCGCAGTGCTGAGCCATAGTCCGGCTGTCTTCGCAGCCGCGAGGAATGACTCAGCCGCGTAACCTCAGCCCGGGGGTGAACCTTTGAGGGGCGAGGACGGATGATCGACCACGTCACTCGCGTGATGGGAATGTCGCCTTCGTGTCGGCTCCGCACGCGCAGCGTCTCGCTGAACAGCGCCTGCGAAGCCGACCCGGAAGCCAGCGAATGGTGTTGAAACAGCTACCAGGGTCACACGTGCGTGCCGCCGTCGATGCGCACCTCGGTTCCGGTGATGAAGTAGGCATCGGGGGAGCCGAGCATCGCCACGACCGCGGCGACGGAGTCGGGTCCGGCGAAGACGGCGCCGCCGGGAAGCGGCAGCGTCGGCGTGATCTTGGTGAACAGCTTGAAGTCGGCGTCGGCGGGCAGGCCGGGCCCGATGCTCTGTTTGGCCTCGCCGGTGCCGTCGGTCATTCCGGAGGAGATCGACCCCGGCTGCACACTGTTGAACCGGATGCCCTCGGCACTGAACTCCAGCGCCAACGCATGCGTCATCGCCTGGATACCGGCCTTCGACGCGGCGTAGGCGGACATGTAGGGATGCGCGAATACCGCCGAGGTGGAGCTGAAGTTGACCACCGCCGGGCCGGTGCCCGCGCGCAGCGCGGGAATCGACTCCCGGGTCACCAGGAAAGTGCCGACCAGGTTGATCCGCAACACTTGCTCGAACTCGGCCAGAGTGGTCTGCTCGAAGTGCGCCGAGCGCAATACCCCTGCCGCGTTGACCAGCGTGTCCAGCCCGCCGAGCCACCGGATCGCATCGGTGACGCCTGCGCGCACGGACTCCTCCTCACTGATGTCCACGACCACGGTGTGCAGGCGTTCGCCGGCGTCCCCGGCCTTGGCGACGGTATCCCGCAGACCGGCCGCACTGATGTCCGCGGCCACCACTCGACCTCCCTCGGCGAGAATGCGCAGCACACTGGCCTGGCCGATGCCGGAACCACCGCCGGTGACGAGGACACGGCGGCCGGTGTAGCGCTGAAGCTGGGACATGCGGTTTCTCCTGTTTCGGTGAGCGGCGGTGCCGACCGGACCGGACGGCCCGACCGTTGAGAGTGGTGCGCCGCACGGGTCCATCGGCCGACGCGTCCCGCTGAGTGGACAGCTTCCGCGCAGCCGGCTACGCCACAGCATTCTGCGGGCCCTCACCTGGTGTCTCGATGAGCGGAACGGGCCGGTCCGGGCAGTAGTGCGGCTGCCTAGCATCGGCGCACCTGGTGACGCCGCTGTCACTTGGGACGACGGGAGGCGTGACCGATGAGCTGGGTCGATTCCGCGGTGCAGTGGGACGAACGATGCGACGTCCTGGTGATCGGCTCGGGCGGCGGCGCGCTGACCGGCGCCTACACCGCCGCCCGCGAAGGTTTGCGCGTCACGGTGATCGAAGCCACGGACCGCTTCGGCGGGACGACCGCCTATTCCGGTGGCGGCATGTGGTTTCCGTGCAATCCCGTCCTGCGCCGCGCCGGGGACGACGACACGATCGAAGAGGCACTGGCTTACTTCCGCGCTGTGGTGGGCGATCGTACCCCGGCCGAACTGCAGGAGGCGTTCGTGACCGGCGGCGCTCCGCTGATCGAATATCTGGAAAACGATCCCGCCTTCGAATTCCAGGTGCTGCCGTGGCCGGACTACTTCGGTGCGGCTCCGCACGCACGGGCTGGCGGGCGTCACATCGTTCCTGCGCCGCTGCCCGCCGACGCTCTGGGCCCGCACGCCGGGACGCTGCGTCCGCCGCTCGGCACCGACCGCGGCAACGAGCCCCCACCCGCGGAGCTGATCGGCGGGCAGGCGCTCATCGGACGTATGTTGCTGGCGCTGAGCAAGCTCCCGAAGGCGGATTTGCGCCGGGATACCGCCTGCCGCGAGCTGATCCGTCTCGACGGTGCGGTGGCGGGGGCCGTCGTCGCCACGCGGCAAGGACGCCGCCGCATCCGCGCCGAACGCGGCGTGCTGATCACCGCCGGGGGTTTCGAGCGCAGCGATCGCATGCGGCGCCATTTCGGCGTGCCGGGTAGCAGTCGCGACTCGATGTCGCCCCCGCGAACCACGGTGCCGCGATCGAGGCCGCGATGGCGATCGGCGCAGATACCGATTTGATGGACCAAGCCTGGTGGGCGCCGGGACTAACTCATCCCGACGGCTCCTCCACCTTCTCGCTCTGGTTCACCGGCGGCATCTTTGTCGACGGTGCGGGCAAGCGGTTCACCAACGAATCGGCCCCCTACGACCGGGTGGCGCGCGACGTGCTGGCCCGCACGGCCGACGGCCGAATGACGCTGCCCTACTGGATGATCCACAGTGGGGAGGTGCCGCAGCCGCCCGTGCTGTTCACCGGGATTCCGCTTGCCGACCCCGAAGCTTACGAGCGGGCGGGACTCTGGCACGCCGCCGACACCCTACCGGAACTCGCGAACCGCATCGGGGTGCCGCCCGACGCTTTGGTGGAGACGGTCACCCGTTTCAACGAACTCGCGGCGGCCGGTGACGATCCGGACTTCGGACGAGGCCGCGAGCCCTACGATCGCTCGGTGCCGGGATGCTCGAACCCGTTGGTGCCCATCGAAGCAGGGCCGTTCCGGGCAGCGGCCTTCGGTCTCTCCGATCTCGGTACCAAGGGCGGTCTGCGCACCGACATCGACGGCCGGGTGCTCGACTCCGAGGGTCTTCCTATCCCCGCGCTCTACGCGGCGGGGAACTCCATGGCCGCGGTCAGCGGTACCACCTACCCCGGAGGCGGCAACCCGGTCGGAGCCTCGATGGTGTTCGCCCATCGCGCGGCCTGCCACATCGCGAAATCGGCGCGGCCGAAGACGTGAACCTCCCGGCAACCGGATCCGTCCCGCGCCGTTCCGCTGGCTGAAATTCCGTAGTCCGCAACAGGGCGCCGCGCTCTACGGTCGTCGGCGGTGCCCGGAAGTATGCGGCGATGTCGACCGGCCCGCGCAGTGACGACGGGCTCTCGCTCCGGTCCGGAGCGCCCGACAGATCAGGAGAACAACAACGTGAGCAACGAAGTACTGGACCGGGTGCGCCCCCTGCTTCCGGCTATCGCCGACCGCGCCGTCGAGGCCGACCGGCAGCGCCGGGTCCCGGCCGAGACCATCGCCGAACTGAAGGAAGCCGGCGCCTTCCGGCTGCTGCAGCCGAAGCGATACGGCGGCTATGAGTCCGATCCCAGGGAACTCTACGAGGTGGTACGCGCCCTCGCCGGCGCCTGCCCGTCCACCGGCTGGGTGACCGCCGTGGTGGGTGTGCATCCGTGGCAGATCTCGCTGTTCGACGAGCGCGCCCAGGATGAGGTCTGGAAGGACGCCCCTGATGCCCTGGTGTCCTCGTCCTATGCCCCCACCGGCAAGCTCACCGAGGTAGAGGGCGGTTACCGGCTGTCGGGTCGGTGGAGCTTCTCCTCCGGCAGCGACCACTGCCAGTGGGTGCTGCTGGGCACGTTGTGCTCGCGCGATGGTCAGGCGCCGGAGTATCTGACCGCGCTCGTCCCGCGCAGCGACTACACCGTCGACGACGTCTGGAACGTGGTCGGGTTGTCCGGCACCGGCAGCAACGACATCGTCATCGAGGACGCCTTCGTCCCGGCCCACCGTGCCTACAGTTCGTTGGAGCAGGACCAACTGCGCGGGCCCGGGCATGCTGTCAACACCGCTCCGATGTACAAGCTGCCGTTCGGCATGGTGTTCTCCTACACGATCACGCACGCGATCGTCGGTGCGGCCCAGGGCGCCTACACCGCGCATGTCGAGCGGATGAAGGAACGCGTGCGGTTGTCCTACGGCGGTCAGAAGGTCGCCGAAGACGCGTTCGCGCACGTGCGCGTCGCGCGCGCTGCCGGTGAGATCGACGCGGCGATCCTGACCTTGGACCACAACGTCGCCGAGCAGATGCGTTACGCCGACGCGGGCGAGGTAATTCCCGAGCGGTTGCGACTGCGGGCCCGTCGTGATCAGGTGCTGGGCACCGAGCGAGCCGTACACGCCGTCGAGATGCTGTTCGAGAACTCCGGCGGGCATTCCATCGCGCGCGGTAACCCGATCGAGCGGCACTGGCGCGACGTGCACGCCGGCAGCGTGCATGTCATCAACGATGTCGAGCGGGCGCTGGCGATGTTCGGCCGTGGCGAGTTCGGGGTGCCGATCAACGAGGGAATGTACTGAGGTTCGTGATGTTCTACGACCTGGCCGAACTGCATCACGTCGGAATCGTGGTCGACGACGTCGAGGCCGGTGCGGCGGCGCTGCACCGGCTCTACGGGGTGGATGTCACGGTGTTCGACGAGTCGGTGTTCACCTGCCGGATCGAGGGGGTCGCGCAGCAGACCGTGCAGCGGATGGGGCTGTCGGCCGGGCCTCCCCACGTGGAATTGCTGCGCACGATCCCGGGCTCGCCGATCTGGCAGCCCACCACCGGGATTCACCACTTGGGGTTCGTCGTCGAGGACGTCGCGACAGCCTCGGCGGAGCTGGCTCGCCGGGGTGCGCCGGTATGGATGATCGGCGGTGATGGCAGCACCGCACCGGGGGCCTGCTATCACCGCGATCCGCTGGGCCAGATCATCGAGTTGCTCGATCGGGCGACGGCCTCGCGGCTGGCCGCTCGCCGCGGTGGCTTCGGCTGGCGCTGTCCTGCTCACGAGTGAGTCACGGCCGCAACATTCAAGCGGCCGAACTCATTTGGGAGTTCTTTCCGGGCCACCCGAGGCCGTTCCCGACGCTGCTGCGGTCGCCAAGAACAGCACGGAGCCGGAACCCGCGCCACGCGGGTTCCGGCTCCGGTGTGTGCGGTGCAGGCGACCTGTCGGCTACCGGATCAGCTATTGGCGGCCCGTGTTTCCGCCTCCGCGGGAATCCGGAGTTCTCCGCAGGTCGCCGCCGCTGCGATGGCATCGCGCAGCCGACCGCAGCCCGGTAGCGACGGGCCATTGCCCACCGCGTCCCGGAGCTCGGGGCAGCGGGCGGCCGCGTCGGCGTTCCACTGCACGCTGGTCTGCTGCCAGCTGGCCTTGCGGACGAGCACGTCTGCGCCGCAGTGCTCGCACCGCACCGGCGCCATCGGCACCTCGTTCAGCCGTTCGTCGATGCGCGGCGTCATCAGGCAGAAGCCTCGGCGGAGCCGGTCTGGGCGGCCAGATCGGCGCGCGCGGCGAGATTGGCGCGGATCTCGGCCTGCCATGCCTCTACCGGGCGGGTGGTGTCCAGTTCGAACTCGAAGCGGTCCACCATTTCCGGGGTCACATCGGCGACGTCGACGTAGAACTGCTCATACCAGCGGCGCAGCTGGTAGACCGGGCCGTCCTCCTCGCACAGCAGTGGATTGTCGATGCGGGCCTTGTTCTTCCAGATCACCACGTCCTGCTCGAACCCGACCTTCACCCAGTCGCCCAGGGCGATCGCCGTCGCCATCGCCTGCTCCTCGGGCAGGTTCTGCGACTTCTTGACGATGATGCCGTACTGCAGCACGAACGAGTTCGCATCGATCGGGTAGTGGCAGTTGAGCAGCACCGTGTGATGATCGCCCTGCTCATAGTGGTATGTCAGGTCGTCGATCATGAAGGACGGCCCGTAGTACGACGCGACCGACGAAGTTCCCAGCAGTTTGGGAGCGCCTTCGGGGCCGGGCAGGTCCTCGCGCGCCCCGCTCTTGAAGTACTGCGTGGCGATATGGCCTTCGAACACGTTTTTGAAGTAGGTCGGCAGCGAACCGTGGATGTAGAAGAAGTGCGCCATGTCCACGACGTTGTCGATGATCTCGCGGCAGTTGGTGTTCACGACGGTGCGGTACCAGTGCCAGTCGGTCCACTCGTCGCTGGTCGCGCCGTCGATCCGGGGAATGGCGACGTCCGGGTCGGGCTTCTTGCCCTCCGGGTCGTTCCACACGAACAGCATTCCGTCTTGCTCGAGCGCATGCCAGGTGCGCGTCCGGGCCAGCGGCGGCACCCGGCGGCCGTAGGGGATCTCCTTGCAGCGACCGTCACCACCCCAGCGCCAGTCGTGGAAGGGGCAGGCGACGGCGTCGCCTTTGACGGTGCCCTGGCTGAGGTCGCCGCCCATGTGCCTGCAGTAGGCGTCGAGAACGTTGAGCGTGCCGTTCTCGCCGCGGAACACCACGAGTTTGGTGCCGAAAGCCTCGATGGCGTGCGGTTTGCCGTCGGCGAAATCGCGGATCAGTCCGAGGCAGTGCCAGCCGCGCGCGAAACGCGTCGGAGCCGCTGCTGCTTCGATACTGCGGACTTCCTGCGATTCCTGCTGAACCGGATTCATGTCCACCCTCCTGGGATGAGAGAACGCAAGCGAGCTTGTTGGGCCGCAATGCACGGCTGCTTGCGCTGCGAACTCGTTCTAGCAGTCGCGGTGTGGCCTCTCGGCAAGTGATTTCACTCACTGGGACGGGCGCGGCGCGGCCGGTCGTCCACTGGGCGGACGACCGGCGCCGGAGTCGGCGCACTGCGGCCCAGAATCGCCGTGGACCGTCGGCGAAGGAAGGACAGAATGAACGAGATCGCACCGATATCGCTGGACCTGAGCGACAAGGTCGTGCTCGTCACCGGAGCGGCACGTGGGCAAGGCGCGGAACACGCGCGCCGACTCTCCGCGCTGGGGGCGCGGCTGGTCCTCGGCGACCTCGACCGCGCCGAGGTCGGCGCGGTCGCCGCGGGGCTGCCGGGCTCGACGCTGGCCGTCGAACTCGACGTCCGGCGCGCCGACGCCTGGCGCACGGTCGTAGCAGAAACGTGGGAGGAGTTCGGACGGCTCGATGTCTTGGTCAACAACGCGGGCGTGGCGCCACGGGCACCGTTGCGCGAACTCACCGAGGCCGAACTGCGGTTCGTCCTCGATGTCGATCTGATCGGCGCGGTCCTCGGCATGCAGGCTGTCCTTCCCCTGATGCGCCAGCGTGGCGGGTCGATCATCAACATCGCCTCGACGGCTGGGATGACCGGCTACGAGGGCGGTCTGGCCTACGCGGCGGCCAAGTGGGGACTGCGTGGTGCCACGCGGTCGGCTGCGAAGGAATTGGGCGCGTTGGGGATTCGGGTCAACGCCATCTGCCCAGGCGCTATCGACACGGCGATGGTGTCGGACGCGACGCGAGCGGGAGGCGGCGCGGTGGCAAACCTGCCCATCGCTCGGGTCGGCCGCCCCGACGAGGTGTCGGCGCTGGTCGCCTTCCTGGCGTCGGACGCGAGCAGCTACTGCACCGGTCAGGACTTCGTGGTCGACGGCGGGCAGTTGGCGTGAGGCGGCGCTGCGGCGATTCGCGTGCGTGCTGACCACACGGTGGGACAACGCCCCCGGACCCGGACCGCCAGTTCTTTGCGAGGATGTCTCGGTGAGCGGACACACTGCCGTACCTTGCCGATCGAGTACCGCAGGATCTGGCCCATGGTGATCGAACTACCCACCGCCCCGCAGATCCGCGCAATCCCGGCTGCGCTGACCGCCACGGTCACCGAGGCGGAGACCGACGGCAACGGCCACATGAACGTGCTGCATTATCTGAACAGAAACTCCCAGGCGGCTGACGTTCTGGTGCGTGAAGCGGGTGTAGACGAGAGCTATCGGCAGGATCGGCGCCTCGGGCTGTTCACGGCCGAACACCACTTGGCCTACTACAGTGAACTGCGCGAGGGCGACTCCTTCTCGGTACACGTGCGGGTGCTGGATCGCAGTGACAAGGCCGTGCACATGATGACCTTCCTCCTCGACCGGGAGCGGGACCGCTTGTCCAACACCCTCGAGATCCTGCTCGTCCATGTCGACTTCGAGCAGCGACGTGCGACGCCGTTGCCGCGCGACATCGCCACCGCCCTCGACGGTTTCCTCGCGCAGTCGGCCGCACTCGGCTGGGACGCGCCGACCTGTGGCGCGATGCGCATCCGTCGCTGACGGCGGACAGTCGGCCGAGAGGGCGGGTCAGCGCGAGGGAGTGACGGCGTCGATTCCGGTCAACAGTATCCGCATACCGCGCGAGAGAAGCCGTTCCACCTCCTCGAAATCGCCGGAGTGGCTGGTGTCCACCCAGTGGATGTAGGCCTGGCGCATGGTCTGCATCACCAGTTGGGCGGGCAACGCTCGTAGGAAGGGATCGTTGCCGAGGTCGAAATGGCGCGCGAGGAAATCGGTGATCTCTCCGCACAACCCTTCTCCCCACTCCAGCCAGCGCAACCGGTAGGGCGGCGTGTTGATCATCAGGTCCATGAACTTGCGGTCGAACTCGAGCACCTGCCGCTGATGGACCTCGGTCGTGAAAGCGTGGGTGAGCACCTGCACGGGATCGGCGTCGTCGGGAGCCGTACGTAAGAGTTCGATGATGAGCTGTTCGCTCTGTCGGAACAACGGTGAGAGCACGTCCTCCTTCACCGGGAAATGGCGGTGGAAGGTCCGCGGCGAAATACCGACGATCGCGCAGATGGTCTCCACCGTAGGTGAGGTGCTGCCCTCGGAGATGAACAGGTCTCGCGCAGTGAGGGCGATGGCCAGACGCAATTCCTCCGCCCGGCGTTCGGTGAGGGTGGGACGAGCTGACTTTTCCACCGGGCCTCCTTTCCGCCGCGCCGACCTTCGGCGCCGTGTTCGCCGACGAAACCGACGCGTCTCCGAGTAATAGCGTCAGAATATGACGTTCTGTCACTCAGTGCCGCATCGGCGGGTTGCGGGCTCGCTTCCGGTCGAGAAGGGTAGGCCGCGCCGATCGGATCGAGGGAATCAACGGCCGGTGACAGAATGGCAACCGGCGCTGTGCCCTCTCCGTTGTATCAAGCGCAGAAATGCTGCAAGGCTTGCTATTTCATTGACCGGAACCGTCGGCCGCCACTGGGGAGGCGGGGAGCCCGGCGGAGGCGGTGACAGTATGGCGAAGGTCCTCGCCTTTGGTCTCACGAACTCGCCAGATACACAGAATGGTCACGACGCCGCAGCCCATGGCCAGCAAGACCAGGGGCGTGCTGGTCGTTCGGGAAGCGAGCAGGGCACTGGCGACGAGGGGAGTGAAGCCACCACCGAGCAACGCCGCGAATTGATAGCCCATCGTCGCGCCGGTGTAGCGGATCGAAGTGCCGAACATCTCCGAGAGCAGGGCGCCCAACGGCGCGAACATGGCGGACTGGAGAAGCTGCCCCAGCACCATGGCGGTGAACAGCAGCGGCACCGACCCGGAATCCACCAGTGCGTATACCGGCCAAGCGAGCAGCACGATGCCGATGCCGCCGCCGAGGACGACCGGCCTGCGCCCGACGCGGTCGGACAACGCCGAGAACAGGGGAATCGCGACGAGCGCGGTGCTCGAGACGAACAGCAGGCCGGTCACGGCGCTGGAGCGGGCGTAGCCGATGGAGGTGGCGTAGCTGAGCATGTAGGTGCTGAGCAGGGCGGTGAGTGCGAAGGGGCCGATCCCGATCCCGCACGCCAGCAGGAGGGTCACCGGCTGGCGGAGCGCGGCCACGAAGGGGATCGAGGGTGCGGGCGTCTGGCTGCCGGTCTGTGCGCGAAACACCGGGCTCTCGGTGACGCCTATTCGCAGATACAGTCCCGCCGCGAGCAGTGCGATGCTGGCAAGGAAGGGTATGCGCCAGCCCCACGAGAGCAAGTCCTCCGCAGGCAGCAGCGCCACCGTGGCGACGACACCGGTGGACAGCAGCGACCCGATCGGTGACCCCATCTGCATGATCCCGTTCCAGAAGCCGCGCCGATGCGGTTCGGCGTGCTCGGTGACCATCAGCGTCGCGCCGCCCCATTCGCCGCCGAGGGCCGCCCCTTGCACAACACGCAGCAGCACCAGCAACAGGGGCGCCACGATGCCGGCGGTGTGGTAGGTCGGCAGCGCGCCGATCAGGAAACTCGACGCTCCCATCAGCCCCATTGTCAAGACGAGCATGGATTTGCGGCCGATCCGGTCACCGAAGTGGCCGAAGAGGACGCCGCCGATCGGTCTGGCCACGTACCCTGCGGCGAGCGTGCCGAACGCCGCGATGGTTCCCAGCGCCGGATTCGAGGACGGGAAGAAGATTTTGTTGAATACCAGGGCGGTCATGGTGCTAGAGCAGGAAGTCGTAATACTCGATCGCGGTGCCGAGCAAGCTCGAAACGGCGATCCTGCGCAGCAGTGTGGGGTCGGGTCGCGGATCGGATTCCGGCGTGGCTGCCGAACTCATAGGAGCCTCCGTTCCCTCGGAGAGGACGATGGCTCATCGTGACCGCGGGACGCGGTGCCGGATATGCCGTTTTCTGTTCAGCGGGATTCCGTCGCCCCATCGCCGCATCCGGCGGTTGGCTCAGGCCGCGGCCACCGGATGCAGCGCCTCGATGAGCGGTGTGATCGTGTCGAAGTCGGTGGCGCCGAAATCGACGTAGTTCAAACCCAATTCATCGCGCCTGGTGTTCAGCTGCTCCAGACACTGATCGACTGTGCCGACCAGCAGCCCGGTCGAACGGCGTCCGATCGCCGGATCGACGTTGTAGCGTTCGCATACCCGTCGCAGCGCCGCGTCGGTGTCGGCAGGACGGTCCACCACCTGACAGGTCCAGGTGATCGACAGGTAGTCCAGGGTCCCGGGATCGCGTCCGGCGCGCTCGGCCCCGGCCCTCGCCCACGCGATCTTGCGCGCCATGGCTCGGGGCAGCATGTCCTCTATCACCGCCGCGTCGTAAGCGGTGCCGCGCTTGAGATTCGAGTGCACACCGACGATGTCGGCACATCGTCCGGCCAGGGTGAGCATGCGCCGGCCACCGCCGCCGATCACCAGCGGGGGATGGGGCCGCTGGATCGTCTGTGGTGTGCCCACCAGTCCGTTCACGGTGTAATGCAGACCGCGGTGTTCTACGGGTTCGCCGCCGAACAGGGCGGTGATCACCTCGACGGCCTCCTCCAGCCGATCCACCCGCTGCGGCGCCGGATCGAAAGGTATTCCCGCGGCGTGGTATTCCTCCGCCAGGTAGCCCGCACCGAGGCCGAGGTCGAACCGGCCCCCTGAGATCAGGTCGAGCGTCGCCGCGGACTTGTGGGTGATCACCGGGTGCCGGTAGTCGTTGGCCAATACCAGGGCCATGATTCGAATGCGTCGGGTGGCCGAGGCGATGGCCGCCAGCGCCGGAATCGGATCTTGGCGGCCCGTCAGGAAGTGATCCGACGCGGTGATGGCGGTCAAGCCGCTGTTGTCCATCCTGTGCAGCCGCCGCTGCCACTTGGGGAGGTCGGGCTCGACCGGCGGCGCATAGACAGCTGTCTTGAACGGGCGGACGACAGGCAGGCTCATTGCACGAGCTCGTAACGGACCGGAACCACTTCGGGGCCGGCGATGACTCCTCCGGCGGCCAGTTCGACCTCGCCGTCGATGCTGACGTTGCGCCATCGCTTGGTCAGGACCTTGAGACCTTCTTCCATCTCCGCCTTGGCGACGGCGTGGCCGAGGCAATAGTGGCCGCCGTAGCCGAAGCCGATGTCGAACAGCGGGGCGGGCCGCGTCGGATCGAACCGGTCGGGATCAGGGAAAGCCACCGGGTCGCGACCGGCGCCGCTGATGTTCAGCGTGACCGTCTGTCCGGGTTCGAAGTCGATGCCCTCCAGAGTCAGTGGCTGTTCGACCACCTTGACCTGGCGCGGGGTGGCTGGATGCAACCGCATCGATTCGTTGATCGCCGCCGGGATCAGCCGGGGATTCGCCCCGAGTGCTTCCCACTGACCGGCCTGCGCGATCGCCCGCACCGCCGAGGCTAGCTGGTAGCGCGTCGTGTCGTGACCCGCGAGCAGGACGCCCGCGACATGCCAGACGATCTCGACGTCGGAGATGTCGGCCTCTTGCGCGTCCTTTGCTTCGATGAGATCGCTGATGAAATCCTCACGGGGGTTGCGTCGCCGTTGTTCGACGAGGTGGGCGCTGTAGTCGTGCACGGCCTGCAGCGCCTCTTCGAGCACCGGCACGCCGGGCCAGATCGGTTCCTGGCCGAGCAACCGCAATTTGACGGTGGCGTCGGCGAACGCGTCCACCTCGTCGAACGGAATCCCGATGAACCCGGCTACCACGCCGATGGCCAGGTGGTGGCTGTAGTCGGTGACGAAGTTGATGTGGTCGCGCCCGGCGAGCCGGTCCACCAGCCGTTCGGCCAGCTCGCTCATGGACTGCCTGGCCTGAGCGATGCGCGTGGGACGGAAACCTTTCAGCAGGATCGGGCGCAGCCGATCGTGGTTCGCCGTCCAGGTCAGGTTGAGGTTGCCGTCGACGAGGTAGTCGATGATCGGGCCGCCGGTCAGGCCCTTGTCCAAGAAGAACCGCGGGTTTCGCGGGCCGATCCGGTTGTCGCGGTAGAGCGCGCGGACGGTGTCGTAGGCGAAGAATTCCGCCCCGGTGCGGCCCTCGGCGACCCGCCAGCGGGCGGCGTCACCCCCGACGAAACGGTTGGGGTCGTCGAGGAATTGGGGTGTGTGGGTGTCGAGGTAGGGGAGGTTGTGCGGTGCTCGAGCGGTGGTCACGGCGTCGTCTCCTGCTGTCGGTTCACCAGTCGGCGATGGCCGGTGCGTAGCGGCCGGCGAAGTCGTGGATGGTGGCCACCACGTGGTCGAGTTCCTCGGTGCTCATGCCGTGGCTCATGCCCAGCGACATGCCGCGCTCGAACACTTCGTCGGCGTTGGGCAGACCGCCGGCCGGGACGCGATACTCGACTCCACGCATCATCGGGTGTCGAGTGACGTTGCCGCTCCATACGGTTCGTGTATCGATGCCCGCATCCTCGAGGTGCGACTGCAGATCGGCGCGGGCGAAACCGGCGTCCTCGCGGATGGTGACCGGGTAGCACAGCCACGCGGTATGGAAGTCCGGGTTCTGACGCGGCAGTCGGAACAGAGTGGGGTAGCTGCCGAACGCGCCGTTGAACGCGTCGAAGATCTCCGCGCGGCGCTGGTAGTTCTTGTCGAGCTTGGACAGTTGCACCAGGCCGAAGGCCGCGCCCAGCTCCGAGGGCTCGAAGTTCCACGGCAGCACGTCGAAGATGAAGTCGTTGTCGTAGGCGACGCCGTCGAGGTCCTCGCGGAACACCCGGCCGGTTCCGCCGGAGCCGAACAGATGTGGTTCCGAGCGGCGACCCCAGCGGCGCAGCATCAGCCCTTTGTCGCGCAGCTTCTCGTCATCGAGGCAAACCATGCCGCCGTTGCCCGCGCAGGTGATGATGTGCGACATGGCGAAACTGGTCACCGTGATGTCGGACCGGCTGCCGGTTTTCGTGCCCCGCAGGGTCGTTCCGATGCAGTCGCAGGAGTCCTCGATCACCTTCAGCCCGTGCTTGTCGGCGACAGCGCGGATGGCGTCCCAGTCCGGGGCATTGCCCGCCAGGTTCGGCAGCAGGATGGCCTTGGTCTTATCGGTGATCAGTTCTTCGATGGCGGCAGGGTCTGCGTTGTAGGTGTCGGGCTCCACATCGACGAAAACAGGTATCCACCCGCCGCGAACGATGGGAGAGACGTCCGTGGAAAACGTCAGCGGTGAGGTGATGACCTCCGACCCCTTCGGCAAGTCGAGCAGTTCGAGGGCCAGGTAGAGCGCCGAGGAGCCCGAGTTGCACATCAGCCCGAGCTTCTTGCCGTAGAGCTCGGCGGTCCGCCGTTCCATCTCGGCGACGTTCTTTCCGATCTTGAGCGCGTAGGGGCCGCCGCGCAGCACCTCCAGGCAGGCGTTGATCTCGGCGTCGTCGTGGACGCTGCGCGCGTAGATGACCCTGGTCACGGTGGTTCTCCTAGTGGTGCGGAAGGGAAGCGGACGGTCGATCGGTCTGTCACCTCTCGGTCGGCGGCCGAGTCGCCGGGTCCGGTGCTTCGGCTATCCGAAGGCGGGATCCCCGTGGCGGGCAGTGGATCGACGCGGCCAGTCTGGCGGCTTCGCATCAGTATCGGGTCGGCGTCTTCCACTGACTGGACGTCGCGGCGAGCCCCGGAATCACCGCTGTGATCGCGCTGCGTTCCGCTTGTGAGCTGCTTTACAGAAAAGGAACAGTGTGCTTACACTCACACATGTCAGATTCTGACAACTAGGCAGGATATGACTTGGTCGGCGGGAGGTTTCTATGACAATGGCGCAGATCGACGAGGCACCCACAGCGATGATTGATCGGGTGGCATCGCTGCTCGAATCCTTTGTGGGCCAGCAGCCTCTGACTCTTGCCGAGATAGCGCGTCGCTCGCACCTGCCCAGATCATCGGCCCACCGCATCCTGCAACGCCTCGTCGAACTGGGGTGGGTCGAACGCAACGAGTTCAAATACGCCCTCGGCTTCCGCATGTTCGAACTCGGTGCCCAGTTCACCCGGCAGCGCAGCGTGCACCGCGCCGCCCTGCCGGTGATGACCGAACTGCATCGCCGCACCGGGATGACCGCTCATCTCAGCATGCTGACCGGCACGGAGATACTGCACCTGGAGCGGGTCGGGCTGTGGCCCGGCAACTTCGCGGAATGGAGCGTCGGCGCCCGCCAGCCTGTGGTGCGCACCGCCGCTGGGCGCGCCCTGCTGGCGGCGATGCCGCGAGAGGATTGGCCGCGACTGGACTTCGGCGAGCCGGTCACCGTGTACAGCGTGCGCTCCGCCGTGCAGCTCGGCCGAGAGATCGAGCGGGTGCACGACCGCGGGGGCGTGGCGGTCGACGCGCAGGGGTGCGCGCTCGGGGTCACCGTGGTCGCGGCCCCGATCGGACTCGAGAGCGAGGGCGGTCGATTCGCGTTGTCGCTGTGTGGCCCGACCGGGAGCATGCGCGTCGAATCCGCTGTTGCCGACGTCCGCAGTGCGGCCGCCAACGTCTGGCGAGCCGCGGTCGGAGCGCCATCCCCGCGGCCCCGTCAGGCTGTGGTCGATCGGTCGAGCTATCGGACTGCTCACCTCGGTCCGGTCGCCGTCGCGGCTCGATCTTCCCTCGGGGAACTATCGTCCGGTGGCGCATTCCGAGAGTGCTGAGCCAGTCGCCGCGGTGGCCCACAGGGCACTGGGGTGTCGCCGACCATGCGGTTCGAAGCCGTGCCTGCGTCGAGACCGATCCATGCTCGGCGGGCAGATCGTCACCGGTGCTGCTGTACCGCGTAAGCGAGATAGATCGTTTCGCCGATCAACGCAGGCTTCTCGCGGCCGCGCACGTCGACGCGTATCGCGACCCGGTACTGTGCTCCGCCGTCGTCACGGAGTGCCGTGCCGGTCACCCGGGCGGACAAGCGGATCTCGGCGCCAATAGGTACCGGGCCGGTGAACCGGAGCCGGTCGATACCGTAGTTGGTGCCGCGCTGTTTGTCCTCGATGGTCAGCAGCTTGCTGAGCAGGCGGGGCACGAGTGACAGGGTGAGATAGCCGTGGGCGATCGTCGTCCCGAACGGGCCGGACGCGGCCCGATCCTGGTCCACATGGATCCACTGGTGGTCATCAGTGGCGTCGGCGAACAGGTCCACGCGGGTCTGATCGATGGTGACCCAATCGGTGACGCCGAGGTCGAACTCGCCCGCGGTCGCCAGTTGTGCCACGGTGATGGTCACTGGGGTCATGTCCGTCCCTTCCGCACGTCCGGCGGCGGTGCGTCACCGATCCGCCCGGCAGCCGCTCGCCAGTCTCACACACGGTGTTCGCTTGCCCCGTTCTCATCCCGGTGAGTTGAACGGCCCTGTCGATCGCTCGGTGAAGTAAGCGGTTCGTACCGCTGAATGGGATGGAGCGGCGACACGGTGCGACCTTGTGCGACGGTCTATTCCGCCCGCGATTGCCGTGTCGATCGCGGGGGTCGGGACCGTGCCTCATAGCCGGGGCGGCGGTGACAGTGCCGTCACCGCCTCGCAGGTGGGGGCAGCGTGACTGTACGCGACGGCGCTTACGGAATCGCGGCGTGGGCTGGTCCGGCGAGCGCCCGTTCGGCTGCCGCCGAGTCGTCTTGCGGATGAGGAGGACGACTCGGCGGCAGGCGCTCGGGATAATCCGGCCTGTCGATACGGCAATCCCGCGTCGCGGCGACTGGCGGCATCGCCGACGGTAGGCGCGTCCCCGCAGCAAGCCGGAGCGTTGCGGCTCGCAGCGTCTCGGCTGGGAAACCGGTGGACGGCGAGAGGAAACTGGTGTACGGCAAGACGACGACTTGGACGCCGCGTACTTCGATTGCCGCGGTCGCTTCGGTGAATTCTCTGTCTCCCTGAAAGTTCGGCGACGACGAGCAACCTCGGGTGGGTGTCGGTGACCGGGCTGCTGACGCTGGAGCCCGGGGTGTGCGAGCGACCCGTCTGTCTCGCTGAGCGGAAGGGGACGGTTCGGTCGAAGCCAGCCTGGCTAGCATCGCGCTCGAGTTGTGGTCCGGGCTGATCAGCTGCGGAGCCGGATGTCACGGTCTCCACGGCAGCGCCGATCTGGCGGACCCGATTATCGCGCAGAACCATCACAGCTATGGCTTCACAGGAGGTGACGTGCCATGACAGCGGGGAAGTGCCATCCGAGCGAAGGTGATGTGCACGTGCGGATATGGCTGGCCGGGGAGGTCTTCGACTTCGTGGCGACGACGTCGGCGGCTCGCAGCCTGTTCGATGACAGGAGGCGGAAAGACTGGTGCGCGATGGAGTTGATCCACACGACCGCCGAAGACCTCCGACTGCTGCCGCGTCAACCCTGTGAACGACTGTTCACCCCGGTTTGAGCCTTGAAGCGAAGTCGGCGATCTCGAACCGGTTCGACTATCGACCGACCCGTCAGAACAGCGCGCTGCGGAACGCAGCGTGATCCGGGCGACGAACCCGCATGTCCGCAACGCACGCCGCGCGAGCGTAAACCCGACCCGTGTGTAATCGGGTATCACCATCAACGAGTGACATGCCGTTGTAGCGGTTATCTCCGTCGACGGCGATAGGCGGGGCTGAGGAAATGAGGGAGGCGCCCGCGATGAAGTCCGGTGTGAGGCGGACCGGACCATGTGCGCCACCTCGACACATCCGGACAGCAGTCTGCTGTCAAAGAAATACACGCCGTCCTCGGCCAACCACTTCGCCATCATCGACCAGCGGCCCGTACAAAGCGTTCAGCCGGGCTGATCTCTCGTTCGCCGTGCAATAGCCGCACACACGCTGTCAGTGCTGCGAGATGGTCACCGACTTCATCCCTTTTCGGGGCTGGGGAAATGGCGGATGCGGATATCGGCGAGCGCAGCCAGTTGCTCACAGTAGTGATCGGCTGACGTCGCGTTCAGTCCGACGCTGACGATGGTGGCTCCAGCCCGCGCTGCCCGCTCGAGTTGCTGCCTTGCCATGACGGGGTCCTGAAGCGGATCCAGATGCCCGGTGGCCAGCACCACCTCGAAGCCTTCCGGCAGTTGTCGTCGACTCAACAGGGCGCGCAGTTCATCGAACGCGAGGCCGAAAGGAACCCAGCCGTCGCCCAGCTCGCAGGCTCGGCGCAGCGATCGTGCCGAGCGCCCACCGATCCACAGAGGAACCTTGGGCTGGACCGCGTGCGGATCGACGATCATCTCAGCGAACCTGTAATACCGTCCGCTGTAGGACGGTTGCCGCCCGGAGAGAGCGGAGCGTAGGGCCAGCAGCGCATCGTCGGCGCGGAGACCGCGGTCGTCGAACGGCACATCGAGCAGTTCGAATTCCTCACGAAGGGATCCGACACCCAGGCCGAGAATCAATCGACCGGCACTGATGGCATCGAGAGTCCCATAACGCTTGGCGATCTCCAGCGGATGGTGATAGCCGAGAACCAGAACTTGTGTGGCCAGACGGATTCGGTCGGTCCGTGCTGCCAGATACCCCAGCGTCGACAACGGGTCCCAGTAGGTTCCGCCGCGCGCCTCCGCCAGCGGAGCGGGCACAGCGACGTGTTCGCTGCAGGTCAAGTGATGGAACTCGAGACGATCCGCCGCGGCAGCTATCTGGGCGATTTCCTCGATTCCCGCGCTCGCCTCCCACGGACTGTGGGATCCGGGGAAACGTGTCACCACGGGGGTGTTGATTCCGATTCGCATCGATCCGTCATCGCTCCTGTCGACCGGCGTGTCCCCGCGGTCGCCGCCTGTCTACGGCGTGGTGGTCCGGGTGGCGTCGCGGTCCTTCGAATATGCCTCCGACGATCTTGCGTGACTCGAGACTGAAGTTGGTCCCACCGTCCCACTGGGCTGACCATCGACTTCCATTGGCGGTGGAGTTCGGGTGAGCAGATTTCGCGGAGGAGAAGGTGCGACCCACCTTCCCACCCCTGCCGTGCCGTCAAGGGGATTGGGCATTCCATACCCCGGGCAGGTGCTTCGATAGCAGGCGCTGTTCGAGTGGTCCGCTTGCTCCCGCTGAACGGGAAGGCGATACCCGGCACTTCAGGACACTCTTTATCTTCCGTTGTGCCAGCTGCTGGCGATCGAGATCACGAAGGGCCCGCACGGTCCGTCGTTGATGCCGGTGCGAGCGCTGGTGCAGTCATTTCCGCGGTGCCGCGGGTCCGCTGGTTCGACTGCCGAATCCCGACCGAGCAAGAACCGGATGTGCGGCTCGGGAACTCTGGCGAAGCTCCGGGACCCCTCTCGTCTCAGGAGGACAGTCGTGTCCGATCCCTCATCCCGGTTAGCCTCCGGGCTTTCCGGTGGCGAAACAGCCTTCAAATCGACGGCGGCGATCGTCACGGCACTGGTCCTCGCCGAATCCGTCAGCGCCTTCGAAGCCGGCATGATCTTCATCGCGCTGCCGCGGCTCGGTGAGATCTTCGCGGCCCCCGCTTCCACCACCGGGTGGGCGGTCACGGCCTACATGCTCGTGGCGGCGACGACGGCCCTGGTGGGAGGCCGTCTCGGGGATATATACGGCCGCAAGAAGATCCTCATCATCGTCATGCTTGTATCGACGCTCGGCTCGCTCATCAGCGTACTCGGTGACTCGATGGCTGCGATCATCGCCGGTCGGGGCGTGCAGGGCGCCGCGGGCGCGATCCTGCCGCTGTGCTACGGCCTGGCTCGCGAGGCGTTGCCCGCTCAGAAGCTCTCGATCGCAGTCGGATTCATCGGCGGTGCCGCTCTGCTGGCCGGTTCGGGTGGCTCCCTGATCGCCGGTGTGCTGCTCGATGTCGCCGACTGGCACATGATCTTCGTCTTCGCCGCGGTGCTCGCTGTCGTGGCTTCCGCTGTGGCCGCACTCGCGCTTCCCGGTTCGCCGAGGTCGGCGGATCCGCCTCGTTTCGACTATGTGGGCGCGGCCCTGATGACGCCCGGACTGACCGCGCTCTTGTACGGCATCACGCAAGGTCCGCGGTGGGGGTGGACAAGTCTCGAGGTGGTCGGGCTGATCGTCGCTGGATTCGGGATCCTGGCGGTGTGGACCATCTGGGAGCTGGGCCGGCGCGAACCCCTGGTCGACTTGCGTGTCCTGGCGAGCAGGCGAATGTCCCTCAACCTGATCGCGGTGTCGGTACTCGCCCTCGGTCCCGTCGGGGCGATACAGATCATCACCCCGATGATTCTGCAGTCGCCGACCTCGTTACCGGTCGGCCTGGGGATCTCGGCGACGGTCACGGGCCTGGTGGCCGGTATCGGAGCTCTGATCGGTTTCGTCGCTTCCCCGATCGCGGGGTCGGTGGCAGGCCGGTGGGGCGGACGAACGGCCTTCCTCATCGGGGCGGCCCTGTTCGCCGTCGCCAACCTCATGATCTTGGTGGGCCATAAGTCGCTGCCGCTCATGATGGGGGTTTTCGCCGTCGGGGCCCTCGCCACGGCGTTCGCTTACACCGGCTATCCGAAAATTGTGATCGAATCCGTCCCCGACGGCGTCACCAGCGTGACGACGGGCGTTCTGAGCACCGCCCGGCAGGCGTTCTCAGCCGTGGGCGTCGCCATCGTATCGGTCATGCTCTCCCTGTGGACCGTTCCGGAAGCGACCGCACCTGCGTTGCCGTCGTTCGACCTCGCGGTGGGTTGGTTCATCGGATGCTCGCTGATCGTGGCAGCCATCTGCCTGTTCATCGGCAGGCCGCAGCTGGCGACGAACGACGACACCGTGACCGACGAGAAGGGTACGGCGGCGTATGCCGGATAGCCGGCAGGGCCGTCCGCGCGACGGCCTCTGGCGACGCTGCGGCGATTTCGTTGTCATTCAGCGGGATAGGTCGCCCGGCGCGAGGCCCCGCCGCCTACGCTACGAGCTCGACCGCTCCGCCCAGTCCTCGAACATTGGGCCGGTGAACGGCGATCATGGGTCGCTAGCTCGACCCGGCAAACGGCGGGTGCTGCCTCGGCGGCCGTGGGCGTGCGACGTGAACGACTTCCGGAAAGGACCGGATTCATGACCTCCCAGCACATCGGTGACGGCGGCAACGCGGTCCTGCGCAGCTACGGTTGGCCGATCGTCGAAATCGACGGACGGGAGGCGCTGCTGACGACCGAGGGCATCTGCGGCGTCAGCGTTCCCAAGCCTCTCGGTGAACGAGTTCGGGAAAGACTTGCGATCGTCGACAGTTGCGGGCCCATCGTCGGGCATCATCGTCCCTTGCCTCGCTATGTCCTTCTGGCCGAGTCCGACAGCTTCATCGCGCCTGCGGAATTCGCTCGGCGGGGGGCCGCATTGTTGCCGACCTCGACTCCAATCCTGCTTCCGCCGGTACAGAGTCGGGATGGATCATCCTACTGGGTGATCGCCCCGAGCCCTACGAGACGGTGGCTACCGAATCTCTCGACCGTTCTCTGGGCGGTGCTGAACCAACCGGTTCGCTGCTGACCGCCGGATCGGACATGCGTCCGCCGGGCAGCGAGACTCCTACGTGCCAGCAGATCGACCGGCGTAGCCGGGCGTCGTCGTGCCCTGCCCCCAGGGTGGATGGACCAGGCTGAGCTTTCGGTGAACGTAGACAGCGATCGTCCGGCAGGCAGGCGCCGCCGGTACCCGGATGAGCCGTCTCCCGTTTGACCGGGACGTATATGTGCTCAGGCACGTACAAGGATTCGAAGCTCGTTGCTCGGCAGCAGCCCCGAAACGCTGGGGGCCATTCCTCGACCGCTGGTGAAGAGAACCAATCCGTGTCACCTGGGGCAAGATTGGCACTACGCCTTGGCAGGTCCCGTCGGTGATCCCGCTGAACGTGAGACAGCGACGGCACGCGGGAGGCTCAACGGCCGGAATTGCGGTGTCGGTGATGCTGTCGCTTGTGTCGGTCCTGGCCTGAACTCTTCGAGACTGTCATCGGTCGATGCGATTCATCGCGAGGTCCACGCTTGTCCACTCAATGGCATTCCGTAGTCCACACCGCCGGTGCGGGCCTGATCCTGTGACCATGACCGATCATCGGACCTTTTCCGTCGGCGGGACGCGGTGGTAGCGGCCGAGGCGTCGGTTGTGGGCATCGGCCCGCAGCAGGGGGCAAGCGGATCGGGTGCCAGAATCGTCGCCGTCCTCGCCGCTTGCGGGATCTTGATGTCGTTGCAGCAAACCATGATTCTGCCGTTGCTGCCCGCGCTGCCCGCCCTGCTGCACACCACGGCAGGAACCGCGTCCTGGCTGGTGACCGCCACTCTGGTGAGCGGTGCCGTGGTCACTCCGCTGATCGGACGCCTCGCCGACATGTACGGCAAGAAGCGCCTGATTCTGGTGACCTTGGCAGTCGTGGTGGCCGCGTCGCTCGTTGGCGCCCTCAGTGACTCACTGGTCGTCCTCGTCATCGCGCGTGCTGCGCAGGGTTGTGGCTTGGCGCTGATCCCGGTGGCGGTGGCGACTATGCGCGACGTGCTGCCGACGCACCGCATTCCCGGTGCGGTGGCGACCATGAGCGCTTCGCTGGCAATCGGCGCAGCCGCAGGTCTGCCCCTGTCCGGGTTGATCGTCACCTTCCTGGACTGGCATTGCATCTTCTGGGTGATGGTGCTCAGTGGCGCGTTGCTGGCGATCGCGGTCGTGACAGTGGTCCCCACGCCAGCACCGGCGCACCGCGCCCGTGGTGGCTTCGACTACCTCGGTGCGCTGCTACTCGCCGCCGCCCTCACCGCGTTGCTGCTGCCGCTGTCCAAGGGCAGCCAATGGGGATGGACCACAGCCAGGACCCTGCTGTTCGCCGGTACCGGCGTACTCCTGTTCGGGCTGTGGGTGTCGCTGCAGTTGCGAAGCACGAAACCGCTGGTGAACCTGCGCGTCACCGCGCGGCCGCCAGTACTGCTCGTCAACGCGTGTGCGCTGTTGATCGGGTTCGCCCTGTTCAGCAACATCCTGCTCACCACCCAGATGCTCCAGCTGCCCGTCGCGACCGGCTTCGGAGCGGGGATGAGCGCGCTGCAGGCCGGGTGGTCGCTGATGCCGATAGCGCTTGTCGGCATCATCGTCGCACCGCTGGCCGGGCGCGCCATCGCACGCTTCGGCGCATCGTCGGTCCTGCTGGTGGCCGCGGCCGAACTAGCCCTGGCGTTCGCTGTCCGGGTGCCGTTCAGCAGCGAACCATGGCACTTGCTCGCCGGCGCCGTCGTGGTCGGCGCCGGCTTGTCCTTCACTATCGCCGCGATTCCCACATCGATCATGACGATGGCACCGATCACCGAATCGGCGTCGGCGACCACCATCGGCGCGCTACTGCAATCGGTGGGAACCTCGACCGCCAGCGCGACCATGGCAGCCACCGCAACTACCTGGAATGTCACCATCGACGGCCACACCTACCCGTCGCTCACAGCGTTCACCGCCATGTTCTGGATCTCGGCGGGCACCACGCTGACTGCCGCGGTCCTGGCGCTGGCGCTCGTGGTGGGTGGCCGGTTGACCGTCGGTGGCGTCAGCGCACCACCGACTGCTCGGTGACCCGTGGTGCTGGTCCCACTCACTGGGCATCAGGAAACCACACGCGTCCGGGGCGTGTACATTCCGGCGCTGTACCGCGGGGTTTCGGCTGTCTCGCAGCCGCCTGGAACGATATGGGAGAGGCTCTCATGATCTCGGCATTTGCGATACCGCTCGATCAGCTGTCGCAGGGGCCCGTCACGTCCTACCGGTGCCGGGTCGAAGAGTCCTGGATCGATTTCAACGATCACATGAACGCCATGTACTACGGCATCGTCGTCTACCAGGGGCAGGAGAAGTTCAGCGAGTTCATCGGCATGGGCGCGGACTACACCGACCGGACTGGGCTGGGGAAGGTCATCGTCCAGTCGACACTCGGGTTCGAGCACGAGGTGCGCGGCGACGACGAACTCGAGGTCCGTTCGTGGCTATTGGGGGTCGATGACAAACGCTTCCACGTATTGCACGAGGTGTTCAGCGTCGGGAACGGGCGCCGGGTTGCCGTGGGGGAGCAACTGGATCTGCATTTCGACCTCGAGTCCCGGCGCAGCTGCCCGATGCCTGCCGAACAGCGGGATTATCTGACCCAGTTCTCCCGTATTCAGACCGCGGGCGGGCTGCCGGGGGGGATCGGCCGGATCATCCGCGGCCCGGGACACGCGCCCGAGGCGCATGGCAAGAACTGACACCTGCGAACAGGGCCGCACGATGTCATCGAAGCGCCGTCGGGAGCCGGGAGCCCCTCCCGACGAGCCGCGATGATCGACCCGGGAACCATGTCTGCCACCGGGGTACGGAGGCCGACTTCGTCAGCGCAGGAGTTCGCTCGGGGTTGGCGGGGCAGCCGACGTAACGACGTGGTGCGACGGTCCAGGGAAAGTGTCGCACTATCTCTCGGCGGCACCCGACCGGTCCACCGTCTCCTTACCGCGGATGCCCTCCGACAGCAGACGGTGGGCGAATTCCCTGCCATCGAGTATCCGGCTCGTCCGTCGCTGCACTCGCCACCCGTCGACGGTGCGGATCAGTAACCAGTGGTGGGCAGTGGCCCGGTGGACGCGGAACACGCCGCTGTCGTGGATCACCATCAGGGAGTGGCACACCGCGGTGGCGCGCTCCTCGGTCACAGTGATGTGGGCGGGGCCGAGAAAATGGGCGCATCCCCCGGCGATGAAACCCTGGTGCATTTCCGACCTGACCATCGCGGATATCTGGTCGTGCCCGGCCAGATATCCGCTGTCGACGTCGTACACACCGTCTTCTGTCCACAGCGCGGCCACCTCGTCCGCCGCACCGTCGTCGACGAGCGGGCCGTAGGAAGCGATCAACCGCCGGATCTCGTGTTCGTCTTCGAGGACGCGCAGTCGAGCTTCGAGTTCCGCCAGGCGGTGTTCCATGAGTCCTCCTCGGTCGGCGCCCCACTGCCATTCGAACGATCGCAGCGCAGCAGCACGTCGGTGGGCGTCGGCGTGACGCGGGACCGGAGTTCGTAGTCCGCTCCGGATCTGGCGAGTCTGCACCCTGGCGCTTCCACCGGAGCGGCGGCGTCCCGATCTCCGGAACACCGAGCTGGCTGCCCTCTCACCGTTTTGGGTGACCATTCAGCGGGAGCAGTCGGCGAGGACCCCCTACAACCTTGGCATTGTGACCGCTGTCATCGTCCACCGACCGATCGGAAGGCCGAATGTTCTCGGAGCGAGCGTTCTTCTCCTTTGTCGAACTCACTGATTCCACCATGTACCGGGCATACAACGAGTGGCATCAGCTCGACCATCGGCCGGAGAATCTGTTGCTCCCTGGAGTTGCGTGGGGAGACCGGTGGGCTCGTCCTGCCGAGTACGCCGCTCTGAGCGAACCTCCGTCGGGCGAGTTGGGTGACTTCGACTACGCAGCTATGTACTGGTTCCGTCCGCCATACGAGAAAAGCGTCGCGGCGTGGACCAAGCTGGGCGAGGACTCTTTTCAGTGGGGGCGAGGTCCGCTGCTTCCCGGTGTCCGGCGTCGCCTGCTCGGATTCTTCACGCCTGTCAAAGGTTACGCGGCGCCGCGAATTCGAGTCTCGCCGGACGCGCTTGTCTTCCGGCCGAACCGCGGACTGCACATGTCGGTCACCCATTTCGGCGACTCGCATACCGCCGATGTCCACGAGTTGTTCGGCTGGGAGGACCGCGTCGGTATTCCGGACTTGCTGGAATGCCCAGGGGTGGCCGGTGCGTGGACCTTCTCCCTGTTGGCCCTGCAAAAACATCCGACCCTCCCCGGCCTTCACGACGATCGCCGTGAATTCGGGCCCGGCTCGCTGCGCATCCGGCTTCTCTACCTGGACGCGGATCCGGCTGAAGCCGGCCGTGCTGTCGCCGATGCCGAGCGGGAGCTGGCAGCGAACGGCAGCGGATGCCCGGTGGTGGGCGAGACGCTGTTCCACGGGCCGCTGCGTTCGATCATTCCCTTTCAGGACTGGTGACCCACAGCACGGGGTGACGCAGCTTGCGACGACCGCTATCACCTACAAGATCATTCGGATCGACAACGAGGAGCAAACACACATGGATATCGAAAAATATGGTCCCTGGGCCGTTATCGCCGGAGGATCCGAGGGCGTCGGCGCCGCATTCGCCGAACAACTCGCGGAGCGAGGCATGAACCTGGTGCTGCTCGCCCGCAAGGAGGCACCTCTGCTGGAGACCGCCGAGAAGTGTCGCGGGTATGGGGTTGAGGTGCGGATCCTGTCGGTGGATCTGCTCGCCGCGGACGCGCTCGAGCGCATCCGGCAGCTGACCGATGACCTCACCGTCGGTTTGTTCATCTACAACGCGGGCGCCAACACGTACGGTCACGAGTTCGTCACCGGTGACCTCGAGCGCTTCCAGGCCGTCATCGATCTGAACATCACCGCACAGCTGAAACTGCTGCAGCATTTCGGCGCTCCCATGCGCGAGCGACGCCGCGGCGGAATCATTCTGGTGGGGTCGCTCAGCGGCTTCTTGGGCTCGGCACAGATCAGCATCTACTCCGCCGTCAAATCATTCTGCCGCACCTTCGCCGAAGGGCTGTGGCTCGAGATGCGCGACTACGACGTCGATGTCCTCGAACTGGTGCTGGGACTCACCCGCACCCCGGCGATGGCCCGGGCCGGTTTGAAGATGGACACTCCCGGACTGCTGATTTCCGAACCCGCCGACGTCGCCACACAGGGCCTCGCGAACATCACCAACGGTCCCGTCGTAGTAGTGAAGGAGTTCGAGGCAGCCGTCGTCAAGAACAGCGGCCACAACCGCGCCGAGCTGCTGCTGGAAGCTCGGGAGGCTGCGAAGAAGCTGCTTCCGCCCCCGTCGCAGTGACGCGTGCGCGGCCGCTGCTCTCACCGATTACGAAGGATGCCCATGAACGACAGTGATCGTCTCGCCGCGCTCGAACGCCGCCTGAGCCATGTCGAAGACCAGTTGGCGATCGGCCGTCTGCTCGCCTCCTACGGCCCCCTCGTCGACAGCGGGGACGCGGATGCGACCGCGGCGCTGTGGGCAGAGGACGGTGAATATGACGTTCCCGGACTGCACATGCGCTCACGGGAGGCTGTCCGATCGATGGTGCAGTCGCCCGCGCACCGCCGGCTCATCGAGGGCGGCAGCGCGCACTTCATCGGTCCGGCGCAGATCGAACTCGACGGCGACCGAGCGGTGGCCGTGTGCGAATCGATCCTCGTGCTCCGCGACCAGGATTCCTACCGCATCCTGCTCTCCGGAAGCCACCACATCACCCTCGTCCGAGTCGACGGAGAATGGAAGATCAGGCATCGGATCACCCGGGAGTTGAACGGTGACGCGCGGGCACGGGAATTACTGCGCATCGGGGCCGTCACCGGCGATTGAGGACCCGTCGGACCGGACCGGAACTCGATCTTCTGCGCTGACCGGAGATCAGCGGTCGCACGCACTCGTCGGCCGGGCTGACGCCAAGTGCGTGCTATCCGGGCTGAACGCCACACTCAATACGTGTCCTTGTGGCCGGAGCGGGGTTCACCGGCTGGCCGGCCGGTGGCGGGATTTCTTAGCCGGGATAGTGCCGTCGGCGCTGGCGGAGGCCAAGCGGCTGCGGGGCGCGCCGAGACGGTGTCCTCCCCGGTGGATCAAGCCGCCGCAGCTGCGTCGGTATATTCACAGCTGAATGAATCCTGACGCTCACCACGTCACGAGGTGAACCATCCCGGGGGACGATGATGGACCTACACCAGATCGCCATGAGCTCATGGGATTTCACCCTCTACCGGACCGACGAGGGTGCCCATGTCATGAAGGTCGTCTTCAGCGAGGGCGAGCACAAGATGGATGTCGAACGCTATTTCGCAATCCACAGCCCCTTGAATCCGATCTACCCGATGGACGAGTCGAAGGCACTGTCGGCCAGAATCCGGGCAGAATACCCCGGCACTCACCTGCGGCAACTGAGCAGAGCTGATCTGCCGGCCATCCACACGGCGAAGACGCGCCCCGCACCCGAAGCGGTCCCCATCCGAGTGACCAGACCGACCTCAAAGGTCAACTCGCCATGCCGCTGACAGACATGCCCGTGAATGACGCCGGCGTCCCTGCCGACCTTCGCCCGGGCACAGATCGAGTGGTCATCCTCGACGACACTCCCACTCCCACCCTGAGCCTGCGGGCGCACCCAGTCGGTGATCCCGACCCGTCTACATAGATCACGAGATAATGTCAAGACCTGTGGATCGGTGAGTTCGCCCGAGCCTGAGGTCAGATTCCTGCGAGTGTGGGAACTTGGGCAGGTATTCCCCAGGTGACTATGCGTGGCAGCATTGCCTTGAATTTCGCTAGATCGGTGTCGGGTACCTCGAATCGAACAAGGAGGTGTGCGCCCAGACCGAGGATCTGGGCGTCCTCGGGATCGATCTCGATGACTGCGGTGGAGTCGTCGGTGAACTCGACCTTTTTCAACCCGCCGTAGACGGTCTGGCCCGACCCGACGGTGATGCAGTAGGTGTTGTCGAACAGTTCGGTTTCGTTCGGGTCGCCCTGCCACGGGTCGGGGTCCGAGCGGGTGCGTTGGAACATCACGGCGATCCCCGAGCCGTCGGCGCCTTCGGCGAACCCTGCGCCCAGGTAATCGTCGTATTCGTCGTCCTCGCAGCCCGCTGCTCTGGCTACCAGGTCCATGTGGTTCTCCTATTGGCTGTGGGCCGTTTCGAAGCGATTATGTCGGGCGGGCTCAGGCAACGTCGGTGACGGTGTTGTTTGGTTCGGCTGACGGCGGGGTGATGTCGACGGGACGTTCGAGCAGCTTGCCTTTATGGAACAGAGCGCCGGCGCGGACGAGGGCGACGAGTTCGGGGGCGTTGACCTTGCGCCAGCGGGCTTGTGCAGCCTCGACAGCTTGTAGGCCACGGCAATTCCCGCCGTGCGCGCACCAGGGCCTTTGGTGACCTTGGTGCGAAGGCGGACCGTGGCGAAGGTCGATTCGATCGGGTTGGTGGTGCGCAGGTGGATCCAGTGCTCGGCCGGGTATTTGAAGAACTCGAGCAGCACGTCGAGATCGTCGACGATCTTCGCGACGGCTTTGGGATACTTTGGCCGTAGTCGAAGTCGAACGCTTTCACCGCGAGTTGGGCCTTGTCGATGTCTTCGGCCATGTAGATGTCCTTCAAGGCCGCGGTCGCGCCCGGGTGTGCCGTTTTCGGTAGCGCGGCAAGCACATTCGCTGGTTTATGGAACCAGCAACGCTGCTCGCGGGTGGCGGGGAACACCTCACGCAACGCTTTCCAGAATCCGAGTGCGCCGTCGCCGACGGCCAGAACCGGGGCGGTCATGCCGCGGCGGCGGCAGTCCCGCAGCAGATCGGCCCAGGATTCGGTGGACTCGCGGTAGCCGTCGGTGACCGCGACGAGTTCCTTGCGGCCGTCCGCGCGCACGCCGATCATCACCAGCAGGCACAGCTTTTCACCTCCGCGCCCGCCACCGCGGCAAAAGCTTCGCGCATGGCGGGTATCACCGCCAACACGGCCACGTCGGTCACCGTGATCTCTCCGTCCGGGCAGGCACGGTCCCGGTGACCGTGACCACCCCGGGCGGGACGAGCAACCCGCTGTCATTCTTCTACGTGGGGGCGCCGTTCAAGGCCGCTTTGTCTCCGGTTTTCGGTGTCACCGCGGGCGGTGACACGGTGACCATCACCGGGACCGGCCTGTCCACGGCCACCGCGGTGGCGTTCGGCGCCAACTCCGCGACCCCGACGGTGGTCAACGACGGCACGTTGACGGTGACCGTGCCCGCGGGCGCGGCGGCCGGTCCGGTGGGTGTCAGCGTCACCACCGCGGGCGGCGCAACTCGCCCGAAGCGACTGACTAAGGCTCTGGAGTCTTTCCGCTCCCCGCGACGATCGAGGTCGGGAGCCGTTCAGCGGGTTCGTGGCTTCAGCAGCCGCCGGCACCGGGGAACCGCCTGGGCCGTGACCGGGGTCCGGTCGCTGCCTGCGTCGGTGTGCGGTTCGGTGGCCTGCCGTTCGGCCAGGACTCGGTCTTGGTGGCGCGGGTGGATCCTTCGCCCAGGACCCGGGTCGCGATCGTCCACACGGCGGGCGTGTCCTTCAGGCGGTCTCGTCGAGCTCGGCGCAGGCCTGTTCTGGGCTATGTCGCGTCGGCAAGGTCCTCGCCGAACCCGAATCCGATACGCCGCATTTTTCGGTCTCGGCAACGCGATGGACAGGCTGGATGGTATAGAGTTACCGGTTGCTCGGCCGTCTCAAAGCGATCCTTGGTCATCCGGATCTTTGCCGCGACTTGAACGATCGCTCCGATCGCGGTGGGCGGTCAGTCGCCGTAATGATCGTGTGTCTCGAACTCGCCGAAGTCGTCCTGTAGCCAGCCCAGGTCGCGCCAGGTCCCCGTGCCGTCGAGAGGGCCCGCGTAAACGATCTCCAGGTAGCTGCCAGGCTGGTCGTCGAGCCGCAGGCGGCGGCCTCGGCTGTACAGGAACACCGACACGCTGATGTCCGGCTGTCCATCGATGTACTGCATACCGAGTACTCCCTCCCACGACACCTGGAGGGACGGACCGGACGGCTCAGGACCTCGGACGAGACAGGAGAACCCGTCCTCGGCCTCGCTCGCGTTGACTACGGTCACCTGCTCACCGAGGTGAGTGGCGAGGCTGGCGGCGAGGACGTCGATCGTCGACCTCCACCGGTTGGATAATGGGTTGTCCTCCAGGCCATTCTCGACCGTCATGGCCAATCGCTCCTTTCCCCGCGCTCCAGTCGGAATTCACTACTTCGTTGCCGTCAGCTGTGCGGATCTCGACATGTTGCGGGCTGTCCGCCCATCGTTTCGGGTGACCGGTCTCGGATTCGGGTCCCTCTTTTCGATCAAACGCCGGTCCTAGGTCATCCGCTCCTCGAGTTGACCATCGACGATGCTGACGTCGATGCGCAGCTGATCGGATCGGTAGGTGCCCACGTGGTGCCGAAGTAATCGAATCGTCAGGCCACGTAGTTCAGAGAACGACGAGGCCCCTGCGTGGAGGCGTGAGCAGCCTGGTGGTGGCGTGGCGAGATGATCCGGATCGACTCATCGGTCATCCGATCCGGCTGATCACAGTAACGGAAGTGTGTGAGTCCGCTGGTGGACGTGTCCAGCATGACCGTTGCGTTCCGGCGGGGCCCAGCCGCAGCGCTGTGCTGCGGGGGCGACACGCCGCGCGGCCGGAGACATGAATCGTGTAGGTCATGGATCGCAGCCGGCCGCGTCCGCGGCCGATACCCTCGTACTCGACCAGTTCGGTATGGATTTCCAGGTCGGGTCGGGCCCAGCCTGTCTGCGTTGTCACCAGGATGGCCTCGTGACTTCGGATCCGAGCGAGCACAGCTCGCGTGCGGCTGGCTGCCGGGGTGATGGGACGGTCGAGCACGACGACGGGCAGGCCGTCGAGCAGGACGGCGGCGACGTCGAGGGGGTCGTCACCGGGGTCGGCGATGTGGGCCAGGCGGGCAAGATTTCCGCCCATTTCCGCGACCGCGAGCAATCCGAGCCGTGGGGATCCGAGGACGGCGGTCCATTCTCCGGCGGCGGTGGCCGCGGCGAGCAACCCGAGTAGGGGGCCGAGGCGTCCGGTGCACGCAATCAGTGATCCGCGTGGTAGCCCACCGGCGGGTAGCGCGTCACCGAGTGCTCCGGGGATACGCGTTCAACAGGTCATCGAAGCAGCGTTGCGCTGCTACCGGCAGCTGTGCGAGACCCTCGCCCCACGGTTCGGAGACACTCTCGGTCATCGTGCGCTCATGCCCGTGCAGTTCTACGGCAACATCGGCTACCACCCCGACCGCAAGAAGGGCCCCTTCGACTACCCAGGCCCTCCCGAGCCCGGACTCAGCTGGATGCTCAAACCCACTGGCACGATCACCAGAGATGGCCGCCGCCGCGGCAGCGACAGCGTCTCGCTCACCCTCAATAACGACAACCGTGTAAGCGAAATCCGCGACGACCGCGACACTCTCTATCGCGGCTACGTCGACTACTTCAAGGCCCAGCCGGCCCTGGAACCGTTCAAACCCTCCTTCTCCTTGCAGGGCGGTCGCTTCGGCATCCTCGACCCGCGGCCCGCCACGAACTTCGCGCTGCGATGGCTGCGCGAAGACCTCAAGAAACTAGGCTGGCTCCCGCGCTGATCCCAAGCTTTCACGCCAAGCTCAAGCCGACGATCCTCGACCTTGGAAGCGTCCGCCGCTCAGGGTGGCGGACGCTTCCCGGGCGAACCCGGCCTTGGCTCACACCAACGTGTTTCGGCCTCGAGTGTGGGTGCCGTAGTGGATCTCGTACACATCGTTTTCAATGTGTACGGAGTCCTCCTTGATCTATTCGCGCCAGCGGTCGGGCCATTGGGTGGTCTGCTCCGACCACCGCAGCCCTTCGAGCGGCACGCCTGCGAGCTCGACTTTCCGCAGGTCTGCGCCGATGAAGTCGTTGAGCATCTGTTCGAGGAAGACCAGATAGCTGGCCAGCTCGGTCAGTGATTCGCTGACACGAGCGGCCCAGTTGATCGACAGCCCGGCCATCACTTCGGCGTCCTGGTCCCCGGATTGCGCGAGCATCCCCTGATGCATCGAGTCGAATGACGCTTCCACGTAGTCGGCAACCGCGTCCCTCCATCGATGCATGGAGCCGAAGTCGAAGACGACGCTGTTGAGGACCTCGACTATTTCGAGCCCGAAGCCCTCGTGCACCTTCCGCATGTCGATGCCGAGGACGGGAAAGGTGACGTTCCCCCGGACGTCGGTGGCGTCCGTGACAGGGATAATCGCGGTCCTGTCCTCCTCTACTAGCAATTCGAAGACGCCTGTGGCCCTGAGAAACGCGTTCTTGTCGTTACCTCCGACAGCGTCAATCAGTGCCTTCTTCTGCTTCTCCGAAAGGCCGTCATCGTTGCGAATTTCTTCAGCAGTCGCGACGCGCCACCATTTTGCAGCAGTTCGGCAGGCCAGCTCGACTGCTCACTCCGCGACAACATGGCAGGGTGTCGATGTCGGTAAACTGCGGGTTCGCCATGTCGTCGCGGCCCGGTCCGGACCCTGGTGCCTGGGCCTGATCGGCGAATCCCGTGATGGTTGGCGCGGCGCTAACCCGGAGGGGACGGTGAGACGTGCCCGAGCCGGAGTTGGCAGCCGATCACCGAGGTCGGAACTGTGGTGCGGATGTCGTGTTCTATCCACTTCAGAGGACCCACGGCGGTGGCGTAGATGCTCGACGCTCGCGCCATTTCCCCGCGTTCGCGATGCGCTTTTATTATCGCGGCGATACTGGTGATCAGTGCGCCGACCAAATTCGATTCGGTGGATGGATCGTGCACTTCCCTGCACAGCTGCGCGAGGACGAACGCTGCTTGTCCCAGATCCGGCACGTGTGATCCGAAGCTGGGCGGTCGTATGCGGCTGCCGGCCGCGAGTGCCGACATCCCGACTTCGTGCGCGGCGTCGGCAAATGGTCCTCTCGCGTCCGGTTCGACCCGCCATGACCAGATCGCCAGCACTCCGGAGACCCGGCTTGCCGCCCACCGCCATGCCGCGCGATCGGTACTCGGAACACGTGCCAGCGTTTCGGTAAAACTACGAACATCAGCGAGGGCGTGTGTCCAGAACTCGGTGTCGCCCGACACCACCGTTTCTCTGGCCGACGGCGCCACCGAACGCGGATGTTTCCATTCGGTTTGTGCGTCGGCCACCGCGTGCGCGTGGGGTTCCCACCCGTCGCGCAGGTCGGGCAGGCTAAGGCCTGCCCCGACCTCGAGGTCGGTGATCGCAGGACCGAGGCGTGCGCTGCGGGGATCACGCCATTGGACGATGTAGCCGGCGACATAACCGTCGACGACACTGACCCGGGGTTGCAGGACGGATCCGGTCGCCCGCATCCGGCGTGTCCATTCGACCTCCGAGAGGCTGACCGCGGCCGTAGCGCGCAGCGTGCGCCGCAGCATCCGATGGTCCGAGCCGTCGCTGTCTTCGCGCCGCTCGATTCCCGCCAGCATCTGCTGCTCGAAACTCACACCAGGCCCGGGCAGCCCCGGCGTCACCGACCGATACAGACAAAGGTCGCAACCGGTCAACGCGATATGATCCAATCAGTCGACGAACCGACGATCACCGTCGGCCGAGGGGGTGAACTTGCCACATCAAGCATCCAGTCAGCCGAGTTCGATCAGAGGCGCGAAGATCCTCTCGAACACCGGGAGCAGCGGGTCGGTGACCGGGTTCAATTTGAGCGCCACCACCCGGTTGTGCGCGATCAGCTCGTAGATCGTGTCGAGAGGCGCGATCGAGCTGATATGCCCGCCCCGAGCACCGCTGCTATCCCTCCGGTGCGTGTGGGGCCGAGCTGGGCAAGTCCCGCAGACGCCTTCGCAGAAGCCTCGGTGATGCGGGGCTGCAACCACACCTCGGCGCGGAATCCTCTGAGTAGAAGTTCGTCGTACAGGTTCGAGGGCAGCGCCTGCACGGTCACCCTGCCCCTGGCGAATCCGAAACTTCGCCTTCGCGAGTGGGCTGGTCCCCTGTTCGAGCGACTCGAGAGTGCATGAAACCGCCGCCAGACTCGCTGCGAAGACGTAGGGGCCGGACATCCATTCCTCACCGACGAGCGGGGAGGAGGGATCCAGTGCTTTGATACCCACCGCCGCGTCGACCCAGTCCTGCGCGTGCTGTCCGGTGAGCGCGCGCACCCGGTCGAGCAGGGCTCTTCTGCCGGTCAACGACTGACGTGACCATTTCTTCTCCCCCTCGGCGAGGGCTGCGAGGGCGGAATCGATGACCGCGTCTGCGGCGGCGGAATGTTCTGTCTGCACGTGGGCACACTCCCTGGTGAGAATTCGAGCGGAGATCCGCGTTGATGACGACGAGTTCAGGGTCGGTGGTGGCTTTGGCACACGTCGCCGCCAGCGATGTTGTCCCGAGAGCGGAGGGCCTGACCGACTTGACGGGACACGCTATGTGCTGGTATATCCGATTCGGAGTCGCATCCTTCACCTTGCCGCGGGCGCGCTGGCTTGCGCCGTCGGGCGCTGTTTCCGGAGAAGAACTGCTCCAGCACCCAGCGCTGCCAAACCTGCTACGTCGAATGCCGCCACGCGCGCCAATCCCGGGCCAACGGGTCCTCCGGCGAGCACGAGAATGAGAAAGCATCCGAAACTGACCGCATTGGCGCCTACGGCCACCGGGCGTCGCCCGGAACGAAACACCGCCAGCAGCAGGAGGACTCCGAGCACGGCGAATAGGACGGCCCGATGCCGCAAGACGACATCGAGATCGCGGCCCGCAGGAGCGAGCCCGTAGGCGGTGTACATTCCCCGCGGTGCCACCGCACCAAGAGCAGGCGCGGTTTGGAGTAGGCCCGCGAAAACCAACAGGGCTCGTCCGGCATTGCGTCGCATGATTCTCCTCGGGTCGGTGTCCTGCGATCCTCGCCCTGGCCGACACCCCGCGCTTCCGAGAACCTGCTGTAGGAACTAGCGGGTCATAGGGCGTCATTGCGGCGGCGGGCATGGACGGATGCGGAGTTGCTCGCGGCCGCGGTTTGGCGTTGTCCTCCACGACGGTGAGCAGGAGAGCCATAACCGGCAAACGCGCAGCATGTTTTCGGAAGCGGCGGGCGAAGGGATCGTCAACTCTCGACAGAGAGATCGATCTCAGGAGGAATATGAGGATCCGTCAGAGTCGGCGAAGCCCGCTCGTCCTGATGAGAGCGTGTAACAGCGTTCCGGTCGCGGAGGTTGTTGTACGTCATCGCTCGGATGCCGCGGGTCCAGCGTTTTCGAAGGCCGGATGGGGTCAGGAGTACAGCCGATGAGAGAGCTAGTGCTCGCGCTGGCGGCTGTCTTCTTCGCAGGGATGGGTCTCTACGCGCTCGCAGCGTTGGCTGGGCCGTTCGCTCTGACAGAGACGCTACCGCAAGCGCGTTCCGAGATCCGCGCGGTGTATGGCGGCTTCGGTCTGGCGGTCGCAGGCGTGCTGTGCGGGTCGGCATTCGGCGACGACAGACCGCGTAACGGGGCGGCATTGACGGTGGGTGTTGCATTGGCGGGCATGGCCGCCGGTCGTGTGATCTCACGGCTGGCCGACACACGCCAACGGCGTTCTATCCGATTTGGTTCTACTGTCTGGTCGAGGCTGTCGGTGCCGCGGTCATACTCGGTGTCGTGTGAGCGAGTGCGAGAATGACAGTTGTGACCATCGGCGCCGAACGTCGCATCGTGTACCTGTGGCCTGCGCAGGCGGCTTACCTAGGGCCGCCGTTTCACCTGGACAGGCATGCAACACCGGTTCACTGTCTGGCTCTCGGAGTCGACGCACCGTTCACGGTGTCGACCGCAGAAGGCTCCTGGCAGCGGCGTAGCGCCCTGATACCTGCGCGTACGGTGCACAAGGTCGAGGCAGGCGTCGGTCGCATGCTGTTCTACTACCTCGACCCGCGCTCCCGCGACGCTGTCGACGTACGGGTTCGCATGAACGAAGATTTGGGTACGATCACCACCACTCACCGTGACGAGCCTGCGTTACTCGACTACATTCACCACGCGGACACAATCGAGGCCGACCAACTGCGACGGATCGTCGTAGGGGACAGCCGCAGCGGCTTTCCCGATCCGAGGATTCGCACGGCGATGGAGTCGATTCTCGCCGAACCAGCACGAGATCTGGACGCGGCGACGCTCGCGGCTGCGGCCGGGCTCTCTACTTCACGGTTCCTACATTTGTTTTCGACCAACGCGGGAACCAGTTTTCGACGTTTCCGCCTGTGGGCGCGGCTGCTGCATCTGGCTGCTGCCTTGGCCGAGGATGCCTGCCTCACGGACGCGGCGGCCGACGCTGGGTTCGCTTCCGCCAGCCATTTCAGTGACACATTCCGGGCCATGTTCGGCCTCACCGCGACGACCGTGTTGAAACAGGGAACCGAAATCGTCGTGATTCGCAAGTAAACATCCCCTCCGCATGGTTTCACCGCAGGGGGTTGACCCGCAGGAGGCTTTGCGGCAAGGACCTCGCCCCAATGGCATGGATCCGACTCGGCGCCGGCCCCGTCGGTTCAGTGGCGCAACGGTGCGGGCCGTGTAGATCGTCGGCCATGCTGGCACAGCTGTCGCAGACCAGACCATTCCGGATCTCGCACCGCCTGGCTGTGACAGCCTGATTTGGCCCCCGGTGTGACGGTCTGAGTCGGCCCCGCTTGCGACGCGCCGGGCGGGTTGTGATGGTTTGATCCGGCCCCACCTCAGGCTCGATTTCGACATGGTCGTTTCCGAGCTGGTGGAAGGGGTCCGGGATGGAGTGTCGGGTGGAGTTGTTTGCTGCCATTCGGCGTGATGCTCGTGTCGCGGGTCCTTCTCCCCGGTTGCCGGCTTGGCGGCAGCATCACTCGGGTCGGCGCAGCGCCGCTGTCCGGTGTCTCAGCGTTCACCTATCGGAGTAGTGAGGCCTGATTGAGCCACGGCCTGACCAAGGTCCTGGGCAGAATTGTGGAAGATCTGAAACGCATGACAAGGAGGGGAGCTGAGGGTGTTGCGGACATGCCCAGAGGCGCAGCTCGTTTTGTCAGGCACGATGTCGATGTGAAGGTGCAGGCCGATCAGCTCGGTGGGCGCGAGGTGGACAAAGCGGGTGAAACGCTGGCAGCGCCTGAACACAGGTGTCGGCTGCCAGGAGGAAGGGACCACTTCGGAGCCGTTTTGCCATGAGCATGGGACCACCCCTTTTGCCACGGATGGGACCGCCTGACTAGTGGTTTTGCCAGTTGTGGGACCACCGGCGTGGCATGCGGGGTGTCTGGTCGCTTGGCCGCTGTATTTGGCGGATGAGCTACCGGGATACCTCCGATTCTGCTAACTGTCAAGCAGCGGCAGTATTTTGGGGGTCAGGAACTGGATCGCCGAAGGCCTTCACCGCGTCGTAGGGCTGGTGGGTTTGCAGGCAGTAGTAGAGCTGTCCGAGCATCTTGTTGAACAGGTGCCGGATTGCGGGTGCGTGGCGGTCGCCGTGCTCGCGGCGACGCCGGTAGTGCTGTTGGCCGGGCCCGGGCAACACGACCATGGTGGTGCCCCAGACCCATCCGACCGCCGCCAGGCGGTCGTTCTTGATCCTCCTGTGGCTGATCGAGATGGTTTTGCCGGATGCTGCGGCTCGTAGGTGTCGAGTAGCTCCTTGCGGGCGCGGGGATCGAACCGATACGCAACCTCATCATCAACACCCTGCTCCTGATGCTCACCGACGACCGGTTCGGCGGCGGCCTGCTCAGCGGCGCCCTGATGACCCGAGACGCACTAGACGAAGTGCTGTTCACCGACCCGCCGATGGCGAACTTCTGCGCCACCTACCCCCGTCAGCCGACCATGGTCGACCGAACCTGGATACCCGCCGACCACCTCGTCCTCATCAGCATCAGCGCCTGCCATCGCGACCCCGAGGTCGCCGGCGGTGACCTCACCGGCAACCGCTCCCATCTGGCGTTCGGCGCCGGACCACACCTCTGTCCAGCCAAGGACGTGGCCTACGTCGTCGCCGAGCACGCCATCAACCAACTCCTCGACGTTCTCGCCGACGTGCGACTGGCCGTGTCCGTACAACAGTTGACGTGGCGACCGGGTCCATTCCACCGCGCACTGCAGCAACTGCCGGTGACCTTCCCCAGCACAACGCCGCTGGACATCGGCAGTCGATCTGAACTGGACAGCTCACGCACAAGGTGTAGTGAGAGGCCGACGGGTCCCTGACCTGGCGAAGGATGGTTGAGACAACTAGCTCAACTAGTGCCCCGTCAAGCAACCTTCGGTAGGTAATCAGGGTGCCGGATCTTGGAGTTGACGGCGAAGTCGCGTTTGGGTCGGGCGTGCTGGTTGTACCAGCGGATGTAGGCGCCGATCGCGGCGTCCTGCTCGTCGTGGCTGCGGTGATCGGTGCCGTTCAAGGCGAAGTACCGTAGAGCCGCGAATTCGGACTCGATCCAGTTCAACCACGATGAATAGGTCGGTAGGAAGACCAGTTCCACGTCGTTGGCCCCAGCCCAGGTACGGACCTCGGCTCGTTTGTGCGGGGAGAAGTTGTCGACGATGACGTAGAGCTTCTGTCCGCGCCAGCGCGCCCGCAGCGACTTCAGCAATGACAGGAACTCCTGCCACCGTTTACGATCCCGGATCCGGTAGTGGATCTTGCCGGTCGCCAGGTCCAGAGCGCCGAGTAGATGCCGCACGCCATGGGTGCGCCGGTAGGTCGCTGGCAGCCGTTTCGGGGTTCGTCGCGGGAACCAGCCGCGACCAGCGCGGGGTTGCAAGTTCAGCGGCCCGAACTCGTCCACGCAGACCACCCGTCCATCGGTGGGTGGATGGTCGTAGAGGTCCAGGACGCGGTTCATCTTCGCGGTGAACTCGGGGTCGGTGCCCGCTTTCCAGGTTTTGACCGCCTGCCACGACACCCCCTCGGCGTTAAGGATCTTGCGCAGAGTTTCGCGGCTGATCGCAGCGATCCTATTGGTGAGCAACACTTCTCGCAGCTTCGACAGACTCCACACCGAGAACGGCCAGCCCAGGTCACGCGGACAGCACCGGGCGATGCAGGCGATGCGTTCACGCGTCGCCCGATCCACCTTCCTCGGCCTGCCCGCGCTCCATTTTGGGTCCAGCGCTTCGAACCCCCGCTCGTTGAACTCGTGGATCACCTGCCGCACATACGCCTCGCTGACCTGCATCAACCGAGCGATCGCGGGCACCGGCTGCCGCTGCGCCGAGGCCATCACCACGATCGCTCGTCGCGTCCTGATCGGCTGCCTGCTCGTCTTGGTGATCTTCTGCAACCGGCGCCCCTCCTCCGGGGTCACCGCCCGCACAAACACTTCCGGCTTCCGGGCCACCGGCACCACCTCCACCGACAGCATCACCGACCACATGCCCCCGATCAACCCGACACCCGGTTACCGAGGCAACCTACTTGGACGAGGCACTAGTTGTATGAGGTTGAGGACATCGCGGCCGTGTCGATGGCCGGGCCTTCCACGGTCGCGGCTGTAGGATTGCGAATCCATGCCAGGTTCGCGGCGATCACGACCGATGCGGCGACGAGGTCGCCGCTTACCCCAGTGTTGATGTCCAAGCGGAGTCCGACTACCTACGTGGTGGCTGGCGGTCAGCGATAAGCTCCATAGGTGTACTACAGGGAGGACCCAGACGGCTCGGAAGAGCTCGTTCCCCTTTCCCATGATGAGATGGTCGCTGACTACTGGGCGAGTGGGACAGAGTGGCCCGAAGCGCTAGCCGACCTTTACGTAGATTTCCACGTTTTCTCACGAGTCGAGTTTCTGGTCTTTCAATCGCGCTTGAGTGCTGCAGTCTTCCTGGCCCGGTCAACTGAGGCAACGGCCCAGCGCACCCAGGAGGTGTTGACGCAGGGACGTAAGAGCATCGTCGGTGCGCGTCACGACAGCGTCTTTTGGGATGAGGGAGCGGCTGTTGACAACGTCGACGAGAATCTCTATGCACTGGACGAGGCACGCGCGATCGCCTGTGGTGCGGCGACGATGACGGCAGTCGCGGCGCTCGAATCGCTCGTCGACGACATACTGTCTGGCGTGGCACCGCTTGCGAAGAGCTCTGGCGGCCTCAATCAGAAGATGACACGGCTACTCGACCGAATTGGGCCGCCACCAGAGATTCGGGCCGACGTCGAGTCTGCAGTGAAGATACTTCGTGATCGTCGCAACGACTACGCCCATGCCCTCACCGGCTCCCCGTGGCCGCCAGCACAGACCGGTGGCACTTGTCGACCCCATACGAAGTTCGATGGTGAAACGATGTCCGACACTCTGTTCGAGGTTGGGAGCCTGGCCATTTGGCTGGAGGAACAGGTGGAACGCCTTTAGCCCCGGCAAGCGATGAACTCGTGCCTCGCGGAATCATGTCCGTCGGTTGGGAACTGTCATGACGGCTCTAGGCTCCAGTTCCACCAGTCCGGCATCGCGAATCTGCTTGAACCACCGAGGTTCCAAACCAACGTACGCGGCGACGGAGGCTATCGCTCGCGGCGGGGCCGTGGGTCATGTCCGGCTCGCCCGCGGTGACGTGATCATCTTCTCGATCAGCCGCGACGCGGTCGAAGACTCGCCCCTACCGAAGGCGCGCCCCGGCAAGTCGACCGAGGCGGCGCTCGGTGTCGAATAGCCGGGCGCCGCTGTCGCCTCTAAACGGAAGCCTCGTATTCGTCCAGTCGTTGTCTGATGAACGTCAAAGCCTTTACGAGGGCACGGTCGTGCCCTTCGGCAGGCAAGAGGTCGTGCTCGATGTCGAGTCGGGTAAGCACCTTCTCGACATGCTGGTCGGCGAGAGCGCGGAATTCCATGTCGGTGTCGCGCGGTTTCGCCAGGCCCAGCGGTAATCGGTTGTCCAGCACTGTGCGCAGGACGAGATCGTAGTTCTGGCTGTGGTTGGCGATGAGATCTTCGAGATGGTGGATGCGGTGAGGATCGGCGCGGTGGTCGCGGTAGTCGAGGGCTGCCTCGTAGTAGCCGAGAGCATCGGGTACGGCGCGGTCGATAAGCACAACATCGGCAGTCGCCCATGATTGAATCTCGTTGCTGATACCGCGGGTGACGATCCACAGCGTCGATGCCCAGGTGTGGCTATACAAGATTGGCAGACCGAGTTGCTGGGCTTGGGCGCCGAGGTCGCTGACCACGGCGACGCTGACTCGGTCGCTTCTGAGCCTGTCGGCGAGTCGAGTCAGGAAGGTCGTTTTCCCGGTGGAATGTGTTCCGGTGATCGCGACGGTGACTGGTCGCACCACTTCGGGTCGTGGTTGGCTCACCAGAGTCCTCCTTCAGGCTCGGGTGTCGGCACGAACTCCTTGGGTGCTGCCGCGTTGACAAGACCGATCCAGTCCAAGTGGGTGTCGTCGATGAGTTTGCACAGCAGCAGCCATGCGGCCCACGTGTCGTAGCCTGCGCGGTGGTATCCGTGTTCGGCGAGTGCGGAGACGTCGAGGTGGGCGTGGTCGATGAGTTTGTCGAGGCTGTAGCCGGGCAGGCCGGGCCAGACTTTCTTCGCGAGTCGGAGGGTGTCCAGCACCATGGGTGGGGTCCAGTACGGCAGGTGTGCGGCGAGGACACGTTGTTCGACGCCGGCGTTGTGGGCTACGAGGGTGCGTTGTGCCAGTGCGGCATCGATCTCCGGTGCGACGTCTGCCCATCGGGGGCAATTGTCGACGTCGTTGTTGGTGATGCCGTGGATTTTGCGGGTGACGATTGGGGTGATCGGGTGTTTTGGGCGGATCAGCCATGACCGGATGTCGGTATGGCTGGCGGTGTCGCCGGAGACGGGGAGGATGGCGATCTCGATGATTTCGGGGGGTGTCTGCCCGTTGCCCTCGACGTCGACAACGGCGATGTTAATGCCACGCAGCGCGTTCGGGATGGCGATCACTGCTTCTCCTTGCTCTTGGGCCACCCGAGGTCGGCGCGGCCGTGGCGGTGGGGGTGGTGCGGTTTGGTGACGTCGTGGACCTGGTAGCGCAGGTTGTGTTGCATGAGGTAGCGCGGCTGCTCGGACAGGCCGCTGACCACGATGGCGCGGTCGTTGACCTCCACCAGACTGCCGCCGAGTTGCTCGGCGAATGTGGCTGCTTGCTGGCTGTCGGGGCGGTGCCAGTCATCGGCGCAGCGCTGGATCTGGGCGGTGGGGCATATGTCGCACAGCTCGCGGATACCGTAGTGGCCGTTGTAGTCGGCGGCGCAATGGGCGTAGGCAACGGCGCAGCTAGTCTTGCGGAACAGCGGCGATCCGGTGCCGTATTCGGTTGCCGCGTTGAGGATGCGGTGTTCGAGGTCTGCGGGGAACACTTTGCGGCGTGCGCCTTCGAGGTACGGTTCGGGCAGTCCGTGCGACTGGTAGTAGTCCCGGATTTCGTCTTTGAAGAACAGGCCGGTGAAGACGGTCGCATGCGCGTAGTGGCTCAGTTCGAACGCGTGTTGGAGGTGGTCGTCGGTGTCGTTGAGCGCCGGGACGATGGGTCGCCAGTACAACACGACCCGGTAATTGTCGGCGTGCTGATAGGCGGTGCGCAGGGATGTGGCGGCGATGTTCGAGTCGACGGGCTCGATGCGTTCGTCGTCGATGCCGGAGTGTGTGACAAGGACGGTGAGTCGAAGGTTGCTGATCGAGTTGAGGACCTCGCAGTCGGCGGGTTCGATGCGCCAGCGGGTGATGACCAGGACGTGGTTGGTCAGCGCTTGCTGGTCCAGCAGTCTGAGCATCTCGAACGTGTGCGGCTTGACCGGCGGGAGCATGGGGTCGGTGGCCCGGTTGAACAGCTGAATCGGGGTGATGTGGGGCCGGAAGTATGGGTGTGCGAGCAGCGTGGCCGCGGCGTCGGCGTCGGTCATGAGTGCGCGTGGTGTCTTCATCTCGAAGTTGTCGAAGACGTGCCGAATGCAGTATCCGCAGTCGAGCGGGCAGCCGATGATGTGGTTGACGCTCAGTCCGGATTTCCGGTACTCGATGACTTCGCGCAGGTCTGGTCGTAGCTGTTCCTGCTGTGCGTTGGTGAGAAGCGGCAGTCGCCGGCCCGCGGGCGGTGGGCTCGATGTCTGGTCGTTTTCGCGCATGGTTAGCGCCTTTCAATCGGTGATTCGAGGCAGTGGTTTTGTGATGTCGGATGAAATGGCACGCAGTTGATGACGTGTTGCGGCGTTGAGGGCTTGGTCGATTGCCCAACGTCGGGCGCAGTGGTGGTGGTCGCATCTGCGGTGGTAGGGCAGTTGTTCGCGGGCTTGCGACAGCGACAGCTGTCGGTGTGGTGCGTCGTGGGAGAGCCGGTCCTTGATGGCGGCGACGGTGAGCTTGCTGGTGCGTCGTGAGGATGAGCGCACCAGTAGCCAGGCGCCGATACCTATGAAACTGGCCGTGAGCATCGCGTAGATCGCCGTGGCAATTGGGAACATGTCAGTGTTCGTGCCGCAGATCCACGCTGGTGCGCCATGGCCGAGATTTGGTGATCTGCTCGACGAGGTCGGTCCAACGGTTGGCAAGCTCGCCGAGCACGGTCCACGCTCGGTGCACGGTGTCGGCGTCGACCGGTTCCGTGGTCAGCCGCAGCCGGTCGGCTTCGACTTCGGCTGCGGCCATCTCGTCGAGCAGGGCGCCGAGCGATTCGCGCGGGGTGCTGGTGCCAGGCCGCGGGGTTATGGCGATCGCAATCCAGTTGTCGACCATCGACGCCACTTCTGCACGGCGACGGTCAATTTTGTCGCTTCGTGCGGGAAAGAGCGTCCGATTCAGGTGAAGCTGTCCGAGGGCGCGCGCCTGCCGGATGATGAACGTGTCGGACGGTCTGTCGCGTGTCGACGCTCTTCGAAATGTAGGCCGGTGGCGCTCGTTGAAGATCGGCCACTTGGTGGTTGTTTAGTCTGCCGTGTTGTCTGTCCGCATG
>NZ_JBEYCG010000013.1:0-137154 GCF_040632645.1 Nocardia sp. NPDC019219
CGGGGGTCTGGCGTTGGGCTACCTGGGCGGGTTCAAATTTTATACCAGCCGGAAGCCGGCCCACCGCGAGGTGGGCCGGCTTCCGGCGTTTCCGGCGTCAGATCCCGTCGAGGGTGACGACGGCGAACGGCGTCTTCGGGCTGCCGGGGCCCATCGGACCACCCTTGTCGAACTGCGAGGAGACGATCAGGGTCCGGTCGCCGGCGCGGGCCAGGGTCGTCGGGATGGCGAGTGCCTCGTCGCTGCGCTGGCGGTCCAGCGTCGCGGTGGCCCCGTCGCCGGAGACGGTCCAGCGGCTGATCGTGTTCGTGGTGTTGTGCGCGGCCCACAGGGTGCCGTCGCGCAGGTCGAGTCCGTCGCCCTGGCGGAGATCGCCGCCACGCAGGGTGACCTTGCCGATCGGGTTCGCTTCGGGCGACAGCGCGATCCGGTACAGGTCGCCGCGCGGCATGTCGACGGTGAGCAGATAGCGGCCGGCCGGGTCGGCGACTATGCCGTTGAGGCTGAAGCCGCCCGGCTCGATCGGCGGCAGCACGGAGCGTAGGTCGAACTGCGGGCTCAGTTCTGCGCGCCCGCCCTGCGCTCTGGCCGCGGCCAGTTGGTCCTGGGTGACGCGATAGACGACCGCCCGCGTGCTGTCGGTCAGATACGCCGTGCCGTCCGGGGTGAAGGCGAGATCGTTCACGAAGCGGGGATCGCTTCCGGGCACGGTGAAGTCGGCGAGCAGAGCGCGGGTCGCGACGTCGTATACCGCGACACCGGTGGTCGAGTCGGTCACCCACAGCCGCCCCGCGGCGTCGACTTTCAAGCCGTTGGCGGTCTTGTGATTGCCTGCGCCTTCGGGCAGGAAGACTTCGGCGCGCCGGGCGTCCGGGGTCGCTCGGTAGACGGCGCCGGTGGTGTACGAGCCGACGTAGACGTCGCCGGTGCGCGCGTCGACCGCGATGCCTTCCGGGTATACGCGGTCGCCGGGGAGTTCGTACACGGTGTGGACGGCGGCGCTGGGCGTGTCACCGGCGCCGCACGCGGCGAGCGTGACGCAGGCGCTCGCCGCGGCCAGGCTCGACAGCAGGCGGTGGGGAAGTGCGTGGGGCATCGAGATACGAGTCCGTTCTATCTAATGCATTCACATTTGAAAACGTCTATGAATCTAAGTTAGAACTCTAATATCCGTCAAGGTTCATATGATGTGACGCACGGATACCATGCGGTTATGACGTCGTTGCCCGCCGCCCAACGGATCGGCTCGTATCTCAAACGTGCCGAGCAGGCCCTCAACACGGCCAAGAACGCCGCGTTGAAACCGGCGGGAGTCACTGTGCCGCAGTACGCCGCACTGCTGTTCCTCGCGGAGAATCCCGGCATCTCGGCCGCCGCCCTGGCCCGGCTCTGCGGCGTCACCCCGCCGTCGATGAACACCGTGCTGGGCAATCTGCAGGATCGGGGGCTCATCGAGCGCACGCCGCACCCGTGGCACAAGAACGTCCTGGAGACCACGCTGACCGACAAGGGCGCGGCGGTGATGCGCGACGCGGACGTCCGCGCGGTCCGGGTCGAACGGGCCCTCGCCGAGGAGTTCACCGACGCCGAACGGGCTACGTTGCAGGACTTGCTGACTCGATGCGCGGACCGGCTGGACTCGATCCGCCCCGGTCCCGCCGCCTAGTGAAGAGCGGCGCGACCGGGGGCCGCGCCCCTCTCGGGTCGGGTCAGGCGGGAACCGGAATCGCGGTCGGAGACTTGATCTTCGCGAGGGCGAGCGCGAGCGCCAGGCAGGCGATGAGTGTTGAGGTCCACGGCAGCCACTCGGCGCCGTGGGATTCCAGCACGGTCGCACCGATGATCGACCCGAGGCCCGCGCCGAGGTAGATGGCCGATCCGTTCAGGCCGAGGGCGACGGTGGGCGCGTCGTGGGCGATGCCGAAGAGGCGGTGCTGCTGCGGGACCAGGATCGCCGAACCGAACAGCCCGGTGACGGCGAGTACGACGAACACCGCCCATGCGGCAGGGACGGCCACGCCGAGCAGCGCCAGGCCGGCCAGCGCGCCCGCGAGCCCGACGATCAGCGTGCGCCGCGGGCCGTAGCGGTCGACCGCCCGACCGGCCTGCGCGTTGCCGATCACCTGGCCGATGCCCATGGCCAGCAGCAACCAGGCGAGCATGGTCTGCGGCACCGAGGCCGAGACCACGACCGGCAGGTAGACCACGGTGGTGTAGACGGCGGTGATCTGCGTTGTCGTCACGATCAGCACGCGCAGCACCGGCGGCCGGGTCAGCACGCCGATCCGGTCGCGCAGGCTCGTGCTCGGCAGCGTCACCCGCGGCAGGAGCAGCACGAGTACCGCTGCTACCGCCCCGCCCAGCGCGATCCCCCACAGCACGCCGCGCCAGCCGACCCAGCGCTCGGCGAAGATGCCGATCGGCACGCCCGCGACGCTGGACAGCGTGATGCCCGCGGTCACGATCGACAGCGCCCGTCCCCGGTGGGCGTCATCGGCTACGACGCCCGCGACGGCGAACGCGTTGGCCTGAAACGCCGCCGCCCCGATCGCCGCCACGACGCGCGCCGCGGCCATGATGGCGAAGCTTTCCCCGGCGGCCTGCCCGATCATGCCGATGACGAAGAGCGCGGCGCCGCCCCCGAGTACCCAGCGGCGATCCCAGGAGCCGGTCGCCGCGGCGATCACCGGGGAGGCGAGGGCATAGGTCCAGGCGAACATCGTGGTCAGCTGCCCGGCGGTGGCCACCGAGACGTGCAGGTCGGCGGCGATCAGCGGTAGCAGGCCGCTGAGTACGAAGCCGTCGGTGCCGAGCACGAAAGTGCCCACGGCGAGCGGAAGGAGCGACCGATAGAGATTGTTCGATGGTTGTCGAAGCATCATGGAATGAGGGTCGGGTATGATTCGATTGTTGTCAAACGATCGGAGAATGGAGATGCGCCCGCTGCCGCAGCCGAGCACCGCCGACATCGATCTGGTCCGAGTGCTCAGCGCCCTCGCCGACCCGGTCCGGCTGGAGCTGGTGCGCGCGCTTGCCGGGGAGCGCGAACCGCTGAGCTGCAATGTCCGGGAGTTCGACGTGGAGATCACCGCGGCGACCGCCTCGCACCACTGGAAGGTGCTGCGCGACGCGGGCATCACGACGACCTTCGTCTCCGGCCGCAATCGGCTGGTCGAATTACGGCGCGACGACCTGGAGCAGCGCTTCCCCGGCCTGCTGGACGCGGTCATCACCGGCGCTCAGCGCTGACCCGCCCGCCGGGCGCGTCCCCGGCCGGTGCGGCGCACGAGAAACCCTGCCGCCGTGGGCATCGACCCGCGGGCCGCCTCGCCGTCGGCCCCCGGCATCAGTGATCGGACGGGCAGATGTTCGTCGCGCAGCCTGCACAGCGCCGATGTCCCGAGGGGCGGTCGGCGTGCCGGGCGAGCGGACCGGTCGTACGCTGAAGCCATGCCGGACCGGATCGGAGGTGTGCTCTACGACATCGACGGCGTCCTGGTGACCTCCTGGCAGGAGATCGAGGGCGCGGCCGCCGCGGTGCGCCGGATCCGGGAGAGCGGGCTGCGCCGCGCCTTCCTGACCAACACCACTTCGCGCACCTGTGACGAGATCGCGAAGCGTCTGTGCGACACGGGTATCGACGTCGAGCCCGCCGAGATCGTCACCGCCGCACGGCTCACCGCCGAGTTCGTGCGCGGCCGCTATCCCGGAGCCGCCGTCTGGGTGCTCAACCACGGCGACATCGAGGCCGACCTCGCGGGCCTCACACTCGACGACGATCATCCGGACGTGGTGGTGATCGGCGGCGCTGGACCGGAATTCAGCCATGCGGCGCTGAGCCGGGTGGTGGAACTGATGCTGGACGGCGTGCCCGTCGTCGCGATGCACAGCGGGCTGACCTGGGCGACGGCGGACGGACTGCGCGTCGACGCGGGCGCGTACCTGCCCGGACTGGAGGCGGCGGGCAACGCGCGCATCGAGGTGGTCGGCAAGCCCGCCGCGCCCGGCTTCCGGACCGCCGCGGCGTTGATGCGGCTCGACCCGGCGGAGGTTCTGATGATCGGTGACGACCTGTATTCGGACGTGCTCGCGGCGCAAGACGCCGGGTTGACCGGCGTGCTGGTGCGCACCGGTAAATTCCGGTCGGGAGTGCTGGCGTCGGCCGATCGCCCGCCCGATCACGTGATCGATTCCGTGGCCGCGCTGCCGGAATTGCTGGCCCGGCAAGGGGGTCGGGCGAACCCGCCGTAACCGACGAATCGGAATGAAACAAAAAATTCTACAGTTTCCCTCTAAAATTGCCCGCAATCGCGGCACTGCTGGGTATCGTCTGTTCCGGCAAATAGCCAGTGACAAGGAATGTCTCACGGACAGATCGGAGTTGCCGGATGCTCGATTCGCTGATGAGCGTGCTTGTGCGCAAACTACTATGGTCGCCGGGCTTCGGCTCGGCGACCGATCAATGAGGTAGCAACTGCTCAGCCAACTTTCGGCTAACGCATTGTCGGCCGAGGGTTGTAACGAAGGGCCCGATCCATGACGATGAGTTCGGGCCCTTCTGTATTGTCTGCCCCAATGTCACAGGATGCGAATACGGGTCGAATGTATGCCGGGCAACCCGTGGAGGACCGGCAGCGTCAGCGGCGTGCGCGTTTTCTGGAGTCAGGCCTGACGGTCTTCGCGCGGGACGGCTACGCCAACAGTTCGGTCGGCGCCATCTGCAAGGACGCCGGACTCTCCTCGCGACAGTTCTACGAGGAGTTCACCGGTCGCGAGTCCCTACTCCTAGAGCTGTACGAGCAGATCGACCGGGAGTCGCGGGACGCGGTGAAGAAGGCGCTGGACGCCAAGTCCGGGGCGAAGTCGCTGGACGTCATCGACGCGGCCGTCCGCGCCTACGTCGAATCGATCGGATCCGATCCGCGCAAGGCGCGCGTCGCCTTGGTGGAAGTGGTCGGCGCGGGCCCGAAGGTGGAGAAATTCCGGCTCGCGGTGCGCCGGGAATGGGGTTCGCTGCTGGCCGGCGCCGCCGAAGACGCCGCGTTGCACGGCGAGATTCCCGCCGGCGACTACGAGATGCGGATGCTCGCCATCATCGGCGGCGTCAACTATGTGGTGGACTCCTGGAGCGGCGCGGAGCCGCGCCCGCCGCTCGACGACGTGATCCGGGTGCTGAGCAGGGTGATCATCGGCGCGGTGCGCGCCTAGCGTTCCGGTCCGCGGGATCGGCGGTGACGAGCGCGGTAACGTGCGGGGATGCAGACAGTTCCGATCCAGATGCCGGACGGCACCACGGTCCCGGTGCGGTTGATCCCCGCCGGGGGCGCGCACCGGCACCCGGTCACCCCGGATACGCCGCGCCCGGTGCTGGTCATCGTGCCCGGCCTCGGCGTCCCCGCGGGTTACTACGAACTGTTCGCCGCGGGCCTGGCGGCGCGCGGGTTCGACGTGGCCATCGGTGAGCTGCGCGGCAACGGCGACAGCAGGCCGAAGCCGAGTTCCGCCAGCACGTACGGCTACCACGAGCTGGTCTCGGTGGACTTCCCGGCGATCTTCGAGGTGGTCCGCGAGCAGTTCCCGGACAGCACGCCGTATCTGCTCGGGCACAGCATGGGCGGTCAGCTCGGCGTCATGTACGCCGCGCGCATCCGCGGCAGGCTCGGCGGGCTCGTCCTGGTCGCGTCCGGCACGCCGTATTACCGTGGCTATCGCGGACTTTCGGGTCCGGGGATGCTGGTCGGCACCACGGCCATCTCGCTGACGGCCAACCTGGCCGGCTTCTGGCCCGGCGACCGGGTCTCGATGGGTTTCGGCCGCCAGTCCAAGGTGCTGATCTCCGACTGGGCCCGGCTGGCCCGCACCGGCCGGTTCGTCCCGGTCGGCGCGGACATCGACTACGAGGAGCGCATCGCGCGGCTGAAGCTTCCGGTGCTGTCCATCACGATGACCGGCGACGACCTCACCCCGCCCAGCTCCGCCGAGCACCTGCTGGAGAAGCTGCCCAACGCCGAGGTGACGCGCTGGCGGCAGCCCGAGCCACTGGGGCACAACGGCTGGATCCGCCAGTACACCAGCACCGTCGACCAGATCGAGAAGTGGCTGCGCGACCGTTGATCAGGCGCGGCGTTCGATCAGCATCTGGGTGAAGAACTCGTAGATCAGCGCCGCCTGGAAAGCCGACTGCTTGTTGTCGGCCGCGCCGCCGTGGCCGCCCTCGATGTTCTCGTGGTACCAGACCTCGTGGCCCTGTTCCTCCAGCAGCGCCGCCATTTTGCGGGCGTGGCCGGGGTGCACCCGGTCGTCCCTGGTGGAGGTGGTGAGCAGGATCGGCGGGTAGGCGCGGTCGGCGCGGGCGTTCTGGTAGGGCGAGTACTTGCCGATGTACTCCCAGTCCTCGGGCTTGTCGGGGTCGCCGTACTCGGCCATCCAGGAGGCGCCCGCGAGCAGCAAGTGGTAGCGCTTCATGTCCAGCAGCGGCACCTGGCAGACGATCGCGCCGAACAATTCGGGATAGCGGGTCAGCATCACGCCCATGAGCAGTCCGCCGTTGCTGCCCCCGACCGCGCCGAGCTGATCCGCGGTGGTGATGCCGCGCGCGACGAGGTCCTTCGCGATCGAGGAGAAGTCCTCGTACACCTTGTGCCGGTTGGCCTTCTGCGCCGAGGTGTGCCACTGCGGCCCGTACTCGCCGCCGCCGCGGATGTTCGTCATCACCCAGGTCCCGCCGCGCTCCAGCCACCCCATGCCCGACGCGCCGCTGTAGGCGGGGGTGCGCGACACCTCGAAACCGCCGTAGCCGGACATCATGGTCGGCCCGGGGGAGCCCTCGCGGTCACGATGGCGGATCACGAAGTACGGCACCTTGGTGCCGTCGTCGGACGTGGCGAAGAACTGCTCGGTCACCACGCCGTCGGCGTCGAAGAACCCGGGCTCCTGCTTGAGCCGCTCGGTGCGCTCGCCGACCGCGCCGGTCAGCAGCGTGGCCGGAGTGGTGAATCCGCTGGTGTTGAGCATGAACTCGTCGCCGTTGTCCAGCGGGTCGAGGTTCAGCACGCTGGTGGTGGCCATCGGCGGGGTGTCGGCCAGCGGCTCGCGGCGCCAGCCGTCCGTCCCCGGCGTCAGCACGTAGAGCTTGGTCTGCACGTCTTCGAGCGTGACCAGCAACAGGTGGTTCTCGGTCCAGCCGTAGCCGTGCAGCGAGGTGTGCGCGTCCGGGGTGAAGAGAACCTCGAAATCGCGGTCGCCGGCCAGGAACTTCTCGAAGTCGGCGGTCAGCAGCGCGCCCGCCGGATAGCTCGCGCCGCCGACTTCCCACGGCGACTTCAGCCGTACCAGCAGCCAGTCCTTGTACCAGGATTCATCGGCGTCGCTGGGCAGGTCCAGGTACCGCAGTGTGCCGCCGGCTTCCAGCAGGTAGACCTCTTCGTTGAAGAAGTCGGTGGCGCGGCCGACGTAGTGCCGTTCGTAACCCGGGGTGCGGTCGTAGCCCGCCGACACCGCGACATCGCCGCTCTCGCCCTCGAAAACAGTGATCGCGTCGGCCAGGGCGGTGCCGCGGCGCCAGCGTTTCGCGATCCGCGGGTATCCCGAATCGGTCAGCGAACCGGGGCCGAAGTCGGTGCCGACGTACACCGAGTCGATGTCGATCCAGCGGATCTCCGACTTCGCCTCCGGCAGGAAGAAGCCGCCGTCGGCCGGCTCGAGGAACACCCTGCGCTCGAGGTCGAACTCGCGGACCACCTTCGCGTCCGCACCACCCCGTGACAGGCTGATCAGCGCGCGGGACTGCTCCGGGCGCAGCACCGCCGCCCCGCCCCACACCCAGTTCTCGTCCTCGGCGGCGGCTACCGCGTCCAGGTCGATCAGCACGTCCCAGTCCGGCGAGTCTTCGGCGTACTCCGCGAGCGTGGTGCGCCGCCACAGGCCGCGCGGATGCTCGGCGTCGCGCCAGAAGTTGTACAGCCACGGGCCGCGGCGCGCCGGGTAGGCGATCTTGGTGTCGGTGTCAAGCATGTCGAGGATGCGACGCTCCAGGTCGCGGAAGCGCTCGGAGTCGGCGAACCGGGCGTGCACCACCGCGTTGTGCGCGCGAGCCCAGTCGAGGGCGCGCTCGTCGGTCACTTCTTCCAGCCAGAGGTAGGGGTCGGTCACAGTCCGCTCAACGCCGCTCATCCCCACATTGTGGCCGAGCGGCGCGGCGCGGGTTCACCAGGAGTGCGCTACGTCGACTACGACGCGCGATCCGCCGCCCGGCCCGGTGAGGGTGGACACCTGGAACGGCAACCGGGCGCGCGTGCCGACGCCGATCGTGGTCTGGCCCTCGAAGGAGCCGGCCCAGGCCACTTGGCGGAAGGTCCGGTGGTCCCGCACGTCGGCGAGCTCCGTCCGGTTCGACGGGTTGTAGGTGGGGGTGAACGAGTCGTCGTAGGCGGGAGCGTTGAGGGTGATGCTCAGGAACGCTCCGCCGCGCAGCGGGACAAGCGCTCCGGAGCCGTCCATGACGACCCGCTCGACGTAACCGACGTGATAGCCGGTCACCGGTCCGGCGACGTCGAACACCAGGCGGTCGAAGCAGTCGTGCCGGCCGGCGCGGACTCCGGTCAGCGGCGCGAGCGACCGGGCTTGGCTCGTCTTGGGGATCGACCCCCAACCGGACGCGCACGCCGGGGCGGCGGACGCCGGGGCGGGCGCGATCCAGAGACCGGCGAATGTCACGAAGGAAAACAACAGCAGAAGCAAGCGACGCATGGTCGCACCGCCTTCGGGGCACGGGAGGATTGATGTACTTCATGCATCGGTCCAGGTGGGCGCCCTGTTACCGGCGATGGCGTCGAAATATGTTGGCCGCTATCGCAACTCGGTAGCTACGCGGAGCCGGGAGCCGCCGACCGTTCGCCGCGTGCCGATGCTCGCTCGGTGCGGACAGTAGGATCGCTGCTGGCGAGGCCGATCCGACCAGGAGGTTCGAGGTTGCCACCCTTCCTCTGGGAGCAGCACTGCTGTCTGCCGCTGACGCCTGCCGCACGCATCGGCGACCTCGCCCGTTACCCGGCCGGATCGTATTTGTCGGTGAACGTCGGATACTCCCGGCAGTCGACCGCCGACTCGCTGGCGCTGCTGGAGCGATTTCGCCGTGCCGCTGTGGCGGACGGGCGGTTTCATCTGGTCGACAGCATCGACGACGTCGGAGCGCCCGGCGCCATCGCGCTCGCGTTCGATTTGGAGGACTCCGGCCCGCTCGGCGGCGATCTGGACAACGTCGCGCGTTTCGCCGAACTCGGCGTGCGGTCGCTGCTGCCCGCCTACAACCACGCCAACGCCGCGGGTTGTGGATGCCTGGACACCGAGGACACCGGCCTCACCGGATACGGGCGCGACCTCGTCCACGCGCTCAACGAAGCCGGTGTCTTCGCCGACGGCTCGCACTGCTCCCGGCGCACCGGGCTGGAACTGGCCGAGCTCAGCGTCGTCCCGATGATCTACAGCCACTCCAACTTCGCCGCGCTCTGGGACCACCCGCGCAATATCACCGACGACCAAGCGCGCGCCTGCGCCGCGACCGGCGGCGTGATCGGGATCAACGGCGTCGGCATCTTCCTCGGACGCAACGCGGCAGGCGAGCGCGCCGAGCGGATCGCGGCGATGGCGCGGCACATCGAGTACGGCGCGGAACTCGTCGGCGTCGAGCACATCGGCATCGGCTCCGACTACTCCTTCGACGCCGAGGACTTCAACGCCGAGATGGCGAACAACCCGGGCGCTTTCTCCGAGGCGTACACCAAATACGGTCCGTTGCAGTGGGTCCCACCAGAAGACCTGACCGGTGCCTCCGACGTCCCCGGCCTCGACGAGGCCCTGGCCGCCCGCGGCTTCACCCCCGCCGACCGAGCCGCGGTCTTCGGCGAGAACTTCCGCCGCGTCGCCCGCCAGGTCTGGCGAACCTGAGCCCTTCGCGTTGGTGCCCGGCTGCTCACGGGAGGCGGACCAGCATTTTGCCGGTATTGGCGCCGGAAAGGACGCCGAGGAAGGCGGTGGGAGCTTGATCGAGTCCGTCGTACACGGTTTGCCGGGTGCGCAGGGTGCCGTCGGCAAGCCAGCCGGCGGCCTTGGCGATGTATTCGCCGAAGCGGGGGAGATAGCTGGTGACCAGCATCCCGCGGAGGGCGAGTTCCTTGACGGCGGCGAGGTAGAGGTCCGGGCCCGGCTCGCCGGTGGCGCCGTTGTAGCCGCTGATCGCTCCGACCAGTGCGATGCGGCCGGTGGGACGCATGGCCTCGACCGCGACCCGCAGGTGTTCGCCGCCGACGCTGTCGAGGTACACATCGATGCCGCCCGGTGCGGCCGCCGCCAGCTGCCCCGCGAGATCGCCTTCCCGATAGTCGATGGCGGCGTCGAAGCCGAACTCGTCGAGTAGCAGCGCCGTCTTGACCGCGCCGCCCGCCGAACCGACGACCCGGGCCGCGCCGAGCCGTTTGGCGATCTGCCCCGCCACGCTGCCGACCGCGCCCGCCGCCGCGGAGATGAACACGGTGTCGCCCGGCTCGACCCGCGCTACGTCGACGAGTGCCGCGTACGCGGTCAAACCGGTGGTGCCGAGCGCGCCGAGGTAGTGCTGAGGTGCGGCGAGCGAGGTGTCGACCGGCGTCGCGGTGTCGGCGTCGACCACCGAATAGTCGCGCCAGCCAGCGAAATGGGTGACCGTCGCGCCCACCGGGATGCTGGACGCCGACGCGATCACCGCACCGACCGCCGAGCCCTCCAGGGCTTCCCCTACCTGGAACGGTGCGATGTACGACGGACGGTCGTCCATCCGCCCGCGCATGTACGGGTCGACCGACATCCAGGTGTTGCGGACGAGGATCTGCCCGTCGGCGAGTGCGGGGAGCGGTCGTTCGACCAGCGCGAAGTTCGCCACCGTCGGCACGCCGGTCGGGCGTGCGGCGAGGTGGATCTCGCGTGCGGTGCTCGGGATGGTCGCGTCGGTCATGGTGGTGCCTTCCGTCCGGGTTGCGCTGCGGCCGGGTGTCCGAAATGCGTCGGCTCTCCGGCATCCACGACGCTACGAGCGCTTCGGCTCCGCTCCCAGGTCCCGCGCCGCCATCAACCGGTCCCGACGCGCCGCCGCGCTGCGCGAAGTCCTCCGGGCGTCAGCGCTTTCCGGCTCCCGACGGGGGTGAGCCGCTCCACCGCCGGTAGGCCTTGCGCAGCGCCCGGTCGTCGGCGAATCCCAGCCGACCGGCGATTGCCGCGGTGGTCGACCGGCCCTCGGCGAGCAGGACGCGTGCCCGCTCGTAGCGGGCGCGGTCGTATTCTGCGCGCCACGTGGTGTCCTGCTCGGACAGTCGTCGTTGCAAACTGCGGGTGCTCACCGCCAACCTGCGTGCGACGGCCCCGAGCGAGGCGTCGCGGTCATCGATCGCCGCCGCGAGCGCGATCCGGAAGGACTCCAGCGGTCCCGCGATCGGCCGGGCGGTGGCCAGCACGAGGTCGGCGTGACTGCGCAGCAACTCCGCCAGCCGAGGATCGGCGCGCACCAGCGGCGCGCGCGCGTCGGCTTCGGCGAAGACAACCGCGTCGACCGGCCCGCCGAACTCGATGCGGTCGGTGCCGAACGCCTCGATGACCACCCGGTGGTCGGCCGGCGCGGGACCACTGAAGACAACGCGTTCGGGAACTACCGGACGGCCGGTGGCTTCGCGGGCGCGGCGCAGGTAGTAGGCGAGTACGTACTCGGTGATCGTCGCGGCCGTCGCCGGGTCGGGCGCGGTGGTGCGGAAGGCGACGCGCAACGCGCCGTCATCGTTCAGCGTCAACTCCTCCGCGGCCGCGGTGACCAGGCGGTGGTAGGGCTCAGCCGCGCGCAGGGCATCGGCCAGCGTCGGCCCGTTGGTGACCAGGTAGTCCCAGGTGGTGAGGGTGCCGAGTGGTGCGGCGGCGGCCACGGCGAGTCCCGCGCCGGGACCGGTCGTGCTGTGCGCCAGCAGATCCCACAGCCGGAGCACCGAGCGCAGCGGAATCCGGTTCAATTCGCCGGTCAGTGTGGCGTCATCGGTTCCGGGAACGGCTGCCAGCACCTCGGGCCGGACTCCCGCGTCCGCGGCGGTGTCGCGGACCAGCCGGGTCAGATGGGTGGAAGCGGTCCCGTCGAGTGGATCCGACAGTGTTCCCGCGTCGTTGGCAACGGGTGCCGCGATCGGATCGAAACGGCTGCTCACGCGGCATGCTAACGCCGCGCGACCGGCGCGTTCTTCCCGATCGGGGGAAGTTCCGCGATCGGTGTGAACCACGCCGCACAGTTGTGGGGTACGGGTGCGTGCGGGTTGCATCGCGGAGTTAGGCTCGGGGCGTGACTTCCCACTACGATGTCGTCGTTCTCGGTGCTGGTCCCGGCGGATACGTCGCCGCGATCCGCGCCGCTCAACTCGGCTTGCGAACAGCGATCGTCGAGCAGAAATACTGGGGTGGTGTGTGCCTGAACGTGGGCTGCATCCCGTCCAAGGCGCTGCTGCGCAACGCCGAGCTCGCCCACATCTTCACCAAGGAGGCGAAGACCTTCGGCATCTCCGGTGAGGTGAACTTCGACTTCGGGGTCGCCTTCGACCGCAGCCGCAAGGTCGCCGACGGCCGGGTCAAGGGCGTCCACTTCCTGATGAAGAAGAACAAGATCGACGAGTTCGACGGCAAGGGCACCTTCACCGGCCCGAACTCGCTCTCGGTCGAGCTCGGCAAGGGCGGCACCGAGTCGATCACGTTCGACAACGCGATCATCGCGGCGGGCACTGTCACCAAGTTGCTGCCCGGCACCCGGCTCAGCGCCAACGTGGTCACCTACGAGGAGCAGATCCTCACCCGTGACCTGCCGGGCTCGATCCTCATCGTCGGCGCGGGCGCGATCGGCATGGAGTTCGGTTACGTCCTGAAGAACTACGGCGTCGACGTGCGCATCGTCGAGTTCCTCGATCGCGCGCTGCCGAACGAGGACGCGGACGTCTCCAAGGAGATCACCAAGCAGTACAAGAAGCTCGGCATCACCATCACCACCGGTGCGGCCGTGCAGTCCATCGAGGACGACGGCGCCAAGGTCACCGTCGCGATCAAGGACAACAAGTCCGGCTCGATCGAGACCGTCACCGTCGACAAGGTGCTGCAGGCCGTCGGCTTCGCCCCGCGCGTCGACGGCTACGGCCTGGAGACCACCGGCGTGGTGGTCACCGACCGCGGCGCGATCGGGATCGATGACTACATGCGCACCAACGTGCCGCACATCTACGCGATCGGCGACGTCACCGGCAAGCTGCAGCTCGCGCACGTCGCCGAGGCGCAGGGCGTGGTGGCGGCCGAGACCATCGCGGGTGCGGAGACCGTCACCCTCGGCGACTACCGGATGATGCCGCGCGCCACCTTCTGCCAGCCGCAGGTCGCCAGCTTCGGCCTGACCGAGCAGCAGGCCCGCGACGAGGGCTACGACGTGAAGGTCGCGACCTTCCCGTTCACCGCCAACGGCAAGGCGCACGGTCTCGGCGACCCGACCGGTTTCGTCAAGCTGATCGCCGACGCCAGGTACGGCGAACTGATCGGCGGGCACCTCATCGGCCCGGACGTCTCCGAGCTGCTGCCCGAGCTCACCCTCGCGCAGAAGTGGGATCTGACGGTCAACGAGCTGACCCGCAACGTGCACACCCACCCGACGCTCAGCGAGGCCCTCCAGGAAGCCTTCCACGGCCTGGCCGGCCACATGATCAACTTCTGATCCGGTCGCGGAGAAAGGGCGTGCGGTCGCTGATCGCGCGCCCTTTTCGTCTGTCCGGCAAGAGTTTCCGCACCGGTAGGGAAGTCGGCGGTCGGCGCGGGCGTCGGCGGTCTGCTATACAGCGTGCATGTTTCGCAGGTGGCTGATCGGAAGTGTGCCGGTGCTCGTCGTGGTGGTGCTGCTGGGGACGGGCACCTTCTACCTGACGAAGGCGCGCACCTTCCAGCTGGCCGGTCACGTCGTGAGCAGGGTGGACACCGACGCCAGGGTGGTCGCGCTGACCTTGGACGACGGACCGTCCGACCGGGCCCCCGAAGTGCTGCGAGTGCTCGCCGAGGCGCAGGTTCCGGCCACCTTCTACCTGAACGGGCGCGATCTCGCCGCGCACCCGGAGTACGGCAGGGCGATCGCCGCGGCGGGCCACGAGATCGGCAACCACACCTATTCGCATCGCCGGATGGTCTTCGTCACGCCCGCTACGGTTCGTGACGAGGTGGAGCGCACCGACGCCGAGATCATGCGGACCGGCTACGTCGGCCCCATCACGTTCCGCCCGCCTTACGGCAAGAAGTTGTGGGTGCTGCCGCACTACCTGGCCGAGCACGACCGGGTCACCGTGACGTGGGACGTGGAGCCCGATTCGGGCAAGGCGGGCGCCACGGCGGACGACATCGTCGCCGAGACCCTCGGCAAGGTCCGTCCTGGCTCGATCGTCCTGCTGCACGTCATGCACGGGAACGCCGAGCCGTCGATCGCCGCCATTCCCCGCATCGTCGCCGAATTACGCGCCGCCGGTTACCAATTCGTCACGGTCTCCGATCTGATGTCGCGCTGATCCGCGCCGGGTCGACTCGCCGTGGGCGCCTCCGGCGCCGATTCCGCCGTCGCCGACCACTGCCCGATCGCGGACCTCGGAAGACTCGGAAGGGGCGGCGCGGAATCCATTCGGCTAACCGGCGGCCGGAAGCATCCCGTAGGCGTGCGTCGGCGTGAACAGCACCAGGGCGCGGCGATCGGCGACCATCGCGTCGCGGTACTCGTCCCAGTCCGGATGCTCGCCGTTCGCGGTGCGGTAGTAGTCGACGAGCGCGTCGACGGTGGGATCGTCGGGCGCGGTGGCGACGGGGGTGAGTTCCACCGGGCCTTCGAGCACGGCATAGGCGAAGAAGTCCTCACGGGTCACATGCAGCGCCGCCCAAGGGTCGCGGACGAGGTTGTGATACTTCGCGCGGTCGGCGGTGATCGAGATGCGGATGCGGCCGTCGTCGCCGACGACATGCAGCACGTTGGACAATTGCGGGCGTCCGTTGCGGCGGATCGTAGTGAGTACGGACCTGCGGTGATCGCGGGCGAAATCGACTGCGGCGGCGAGTTCCATGCCCGTGTAACCCATCGCGTGGCGGGTCTCTTCCCCGTCGCGGCCGGTCAGTCGCGGTGGTAGGCCGCCTGGGCCGCTCGCACGCGGGGCATGTTGGTTTCCAGCACCTGGATCAGTGCCTCCAGGTGTGCGGCCACCTCGGCGCCCAGTTCCGTGAGGGTGTATTCCACGCGCGGTGGGATCGTCTCCTGCACCTCGCGATGCACCATACCGTCACGTTCCAGTGCTTGCAGGGTCTGCGACAGCATGCGCTCGCTCACGCCGTCGACCCGCCTGCGCAGGGCGCTGAACCGATACGGGCCTTCGCGCAGCGCGACCAGGGCCAAGGTGCCCCAGCGGCTGGCGACATTCTGCAGGACCGGCCGTGAGGTGCAGTTGCGCGCGAAGACGTCGGCTTCCAGCGTGGGGTCGTCGGCCTCGGCCGAGACGGTGCGCTGGGTGGTCATGACCGTCATGGTAGCGAACTTGACCGCAGTGGCGGCGGAATGCATAGTGCTTACGAATAGTTAGTACTATGCAAATCGTACCTTGGGAGGCAGTCATGACCGTCGCCGTCACCGGAGCCAGCGGCCAGCTGGGCCGACTTGTAGTGGAGGAGTTGTTGCGCGCGGGGTCGACGCCCGTCGCGATCGTGCGTGATCCCCGGAAAGTGGCCGATCTGGCCGAACGCGGCGTCGACGTCCGGCAGGCCGCCTACGACGACTCGGCCGCGCTGGAGCGTGCCCTCGACGGCGTCGACCGGGTGCTGCTGATCTCAGGCAACGAGTTCGGCGCGCGCGTGGCCCAGCACGCCAATGTGATTCGCGCGGCCGAACGTGCGGGCGTGCGACTGCTCGCCTACACCAGCATTCCGAACGCGGCCGACAACCCGCTGATCCTCGCCCAGGAACACCGGGGCACCGAGGCGGTGCTCGCCGAATCGTCCGTGCCGCACGTCTTGCTGCGCAACGGCTGGTACTGGGAGAACTACGTGGGCGGCCTCGCGCACGCGGTGGAGTCGGGGGTGTTGCACGGAGCTGCCGGTGAGGGGCGCGTGGCGGGCGCGGCGCGCGCCGACTACGCCGAAGCGGCCGCCCGTGTGCTCACCACCGATGGTCACGCGGGCCGGGTGTACGAACTCGGTGGCGGCGAGCGGCTCACTTATGCCGAGCTGGCACAGGCGATTTCGGAGGCGTCGGGCAAGCCGGTGCGCTACGAGAACTTGCCCGAAGCGGACTATGCCGCCGTGCTGAGCCAGGCCGGCCTGCCCGACGTCTACGCGAAGGCGCTCGCCGACGCCGACGCGGGCATCGCCACCGGCATCCTCGATGTGCGCTCCGGTGACCTGGAGAAACTCCTCGGGCGACCGGCCACCCCGGCGGTCGAGGTCTTCCGCGCGGCGCTCGCCTGAACCCCTCCGGTGGCTTCTCCTGCCAAAGGACGATGGGCCAGGTGTGGTGACTTCGTTGCCCACGCCTGGCCCATCGCAGGTAGTGCCAACCGAGGGCGCCGATCGCCGCCCGACTGCTGTCTGCGCGTGCTGTGCGTCCCGAGTTCGGCCGGATACGTGCTCAGCCCAGCTCGACTACGTCTTTCGAGCGAAGCGAGATCGAGCATGCGAACACGCCGCGACGCAGTCGCGGCCGATCGAACACAGCTCACACCCACTGCACCAACTGGACGACGATCCCGTTCGGGTCGCTCATCTGGAAGTACCGCTCGCCCCATTCCTCGGTCTCGATGGGCGTCACGATCGGCACTCCCTCGCCTTGCAACCGGGCGTACTCGGCATCGATGTCGTCGACGACGAAGACGACGAGCAGGCCTTCGCCCGCGCTGCCCGCCGCGCTCTTCGGTTTGAAACTCGCCAGTCCGGTGCGCAGGTAGATCACGTTCAGGCCGGCGTCGGCGCGATCCAGCGAGACGAATCCGTCGGCCGACATCTTCTCCTCGAAGCCGAGGTGGTCGATGAGGAACTTCGCCGAGGCGGCCGGATCGGGGACATTGAGCGAGATGGCGGAAGCGGTGATGTTCATAGGCCCTCCTCGGTAAGCTGTACTAAGTACATTATACTTTGTAGAGGAAAAGCGGCCGGGAGTCACTATGAGCTGCGTCACATCGATACCATCGGTGCGGCGCGGCAATGGAGGAGGCGGCAATGGGACAGCCGAAGGAACGCAGCGGTGCGGGCGACCCGGTGCGCACGCTGGAGTTGCTATGGCGAGTGCCGGCCGAGTCGGGCCGGGGCCCGAAACAGCGCAGCAGCGTCGAGGCGGTCGTGGCCGCCGCGATCGAGATCGCCGACGCGGACGGCATCGGAGCGCTCACGATGCGCGCGGTCGCCAACCGGCTCGGCCTGACCCCCATGGCCACCTACACGTATGTGCCGGGCAAGGCCGAGCTGATCGATCTGATGCTGGACACGGTGTACGCGCAGATGGAGCGCGGAAACCTCACCGGCCTGTCCTGGCGCGAGCGGGTCATCCGGATCGCGGCCGAGAACCGCGCCATGCTGGCCCGGCATCCGTGGGTGGCGTATCTGCCGACCACCCGGCCGCCGCTCGGACCCGGTCTCGCCGCCAAATACGACCACGAGCTGGCCGCGTTCGCGGGACTCGGCCTCGATGACGTCGCCATGGACGCCGCACTGACGTTCGTGCTCGGCTTCGTCACCTCCGTCGCCCGCATCGCCATCGACAGCGCGCGTGCGGCGGCCGACAGCGCCATGTCCGACGGGCAGTGGTGGGAACGGGCCGCGCCGGTTCTCGCGCGGGTCTTCGACGCGGAGCGCTACCCGCTGGCCGCGCGCGTCGGCGCCGCGGCGGGCCAGGCGCACGACGCCGCCTACAGCGCCGAGCACGCCTACGAGTTCGGCTTGACGCTGGTGCTGGACGGTTTGGCGCGCCGCATCGAGGGGCCGTCCGCCGACCGCTAGACGCCGTCGCGCTGGATGCGCAGGGCGGTGATGGTCGTGGCCAGGCCGTCGTATTGGTTGATGAGCAGCACGATTTCGATCAGGCTGCGCTCGTCGTAGTGCTTCGCCAGCTCGGCCCAGGTGTCGTCGTCGAGGTCGCGCGTCTCGACAAGTTGGTCCACGGCGGCCAGCAGCGCCCGATGCTTGTCCGACCAGCCTGCCGCCGCCGGGCCCTCGCGCAGCCGCTCCAGGATCTCGCTCGTCACCCCGGCGCGCCGGCCGAGCCGGATGTGATGGTCCATCTCGTAGTCGCAGCCGCGCAGATGCGCGACCCGGAGGATGACCAGTTCCGACTCGTGGCGGGGCAGCCGCCCGCCCGGCATGAGTTTGCCCGAATAGTGCAGCCAGCCGCGGAACAGTCCCCCGGTACGGCCGAGCGTGCTGAACAAATGGGCGTCGCCGGTGCCAGCGGCGCGGGAAAGTACCTGCCAGACAAGCCAGTTGAGCGGGCCGAGTTCCCGGAGCCGTCCGGGTGAGATGCGTGGTTGCAGCGCTGAAACCATGCCGGTTGCCACCTCCGCGTGGTCTGTGGCCGGCGTCGGTGCCGACCGAGAGAGAGCCTACTTGGCAGTATCCCGTGCAGCGCGCCACCATTCTTTTGCTTTCGGAGTGGTTTTCGGCGGGGTACCCCGTCATCATCAGTACCGGTGCTGGTCACCGTGGCGTCAGGTGTGGACAACAGGTCGGCAGGGGATTAGATGCTGGTGAGGATCAGGCCCGGAGCGGAGCTTTCCGGCGCCGAGCGGGAATTCGTCGCGTGCCTGCGGTCGTATCCGACGACCGGCCTCGCCGTGGTCGATATCGAGGCGGACAATCGGCGCGTCGACGCGGTGGTGTGGACCCCGCGTGGCCTGACCGTGCTGGAAGTGCATGGATTCCAGCGCAGGCAGAGCGGCATTCTGAGCACACCGGCCGATGGGCCGTGGAAGATCAGCGACGCGCCGGTGGAATTGGACGACCCGGAGTCCGGGAGCCCCGCCGAGCGCGTGGAGCACGGGATGTACGCGGTCAAGCGCATGCTCGAGCGGGCGCTGCAGGATCCAGGGCACATCAGCGGCGCGGTGGTGCTCGTCCCGTTCCGCGGAGCCGTGGTGCGCCCGGCGCGCACGAATCTGCGCCCGGGGTTGGACGTGGTCGTCGGGAACGTCACCGACGCGACGGAACTGCGTATCTACCTGGAGGGGTTCTCCGCGGGACCGCGGGACTGGACCGCCGACCGGGTGATCGGCGCGTGCGGCGCGCTCGGTCTGGCGGAACTCGCCCCGTCCCGCGCGGAACTCCTGGAAGCGGGTTTCGAGGAGCACGCGCCGGAGCCGGTCACCACCATCGCGCGCACACCGAAGCCGCGAGTCGAGCCGACGCCCGGCGTCGCGACGAAGAGCCAGGCGTATGCCGGGTGGTCCGTCGTCGTCATCGCCGTGGTCGGCGTCCTGTTCGTGCTCGGCGTGATCGCCACCGCGCTCGCGCACGACTCCGCGCAGCCGATCCCCGCGACCGGCACGACGAGCCCGACGCCGTCGCCGCCCGCGTACCGTCCCACCCAGTGCTTCCCCTTCCAACAGAGCTGCTGAGCGGTCAATCCCGCACGGCTCGGCCCAGTTTGGTCAGGCGCAGCGCGTGCTCCGCACGGGCCAGCACGTGCGTGCGCGAGGTGGTGACGTGGGCGGTGAGCGTGTCCAGCGCCGCATCCACGGCGCCGGACATCAGATGCTCGGCGACCGCGATGTGCTCGGCGGTCATCGTGGCGATCCGTTCCGGCGTCGGCACGTCCAGCGTGCGCACCGGGCGCACCCGGACGTGCACGGCGGTGAGCGCGTCGGCGAGTGCGGCGTTGCCCGCGGCCGCCAGCAAGGTGGTGTGGAACCGTTCGTCGGCGGCCACCAGCGCGGGTCCCGGTTCCGGTGGGTCGTCGCGCAGTGCGCGCCAGGCGTCGAGCTCCGCGCGCACGAGATCCAGATCGTGCGCAGGCGCCGTGCCGGGCGGCCCCACGCGTCGCATGCCCCTGGTTTCCAGGACGAGGCGCAACTCGTAGAGGTGATCGAGTTCGTCGAGCCTCGGCCGGTACGGATACAGGCCGTCGGCGAGACGCTCGACCAGGCCGTCGGCTTGTAAGCGGGCCAACGCCTCCCGCACCGGGGTGCGCGACACCCCGTAGGCCTCGGCGAGGCGCTCTTCCCGAAGCCGCTCGGTCGGCACGATGGCTCCGGTGGCCAGATCCCGGCGCAACGAGTCGTACACCTGCTCGCGCAACGGGATCCGGCCCCTGTGGTGGGCCACGGCGGTGCTCAGATCGCCATCGCCGAGCGGACGTCGCTCTCGGCGCCGGCCCCACCCGCGCCCGTGGCGGTCACCCGGCCGGACCGCAGCACGTAGTAGCGCTGCGCCGCCTGCAACGCGAAGCCGATGTGCTGTTCGACCAGCAGCACGCTCAGCCCGCCGCGGCGGGTGAGATCGATGATGGTGCGCTCGATCTCGGCGACCACCGACGGCTGGATGCCCTCGGTCGGCTCGTCCAGGATGAGCAGTTTCGGCTCGGTGATCAGCGCCCGCGCGATGGCCAGTTGCTGGCGCTGCCCGCCGGACAGCAGGCCCGCCTTGCGCGTCAGCAGCTCGCGCAGCGCGGGGAACAGGTCGAGCGATTCGTCGATCAGCGCCTTGCCGCGTTTGCGGCCGTCCGCGACCACCTGCATGTTCTCCGCGGTGGTCAGTTGCGGGAAACTCTGCTGCCCCTGCGGCACGTACGCGATCCCGCGGCGTACCCGCCGCGACGGCGACAGTTTGGTGACGGCCTCGCCGTCGAACTCGATCCGGCCGGACTTCGCGCCGATCAGGCCGACAGCGGTGCGCAGCAGCGTGGTCTTCCCCGCGCCGTTGTGTCCCATGACGGCCACCACGCTGTCGTCCGGGACCGTGATCGAGACGCCGTGGATCACCTCGGTGCGGCCGTAGCCGGAGTGGATATCGGTGAGTTCAAGCATCGCTGTCCCCTTTCCGGGCCGAGTCCGGGCTCGGCGCGCTCGACGCGTCCTCCAGCTCGGTTCCGACGGCCGCGGCGGTGCCGAGGTAGACCTCCTGCACTTTCGGGTCCGCCTGCACCTGTTCGACGGTTCCCTCGCTGAGCACCTTCCCGCCGGCGAGGACGGTGACCGAGGTGGCGAAGGCGCGCATGAAATCCATGTCGTGCTCGACCACTACGACCACCCGGTCGCCGCCGATCCGGCGCAGCAAGTTCCCGGTCTCCTCGCGCTCCTCCGCGCTCATCCCGGCCACCGGCTCGTCCAAGAGAAGCACCGACGCGTTCTGCACCAGGAGCATGCCGATCTCGAGCCATTGCTTCTGCCCGTGCGCGAGTACCCCGGCGGGCTTGTCGCGCAGGTCGGCCAGTCCGGTGGTCTCCAGCGCCTCCTCGATCGCCGGGAGCACGGATCTGCGGCGGCGCAGCATGGTGAGCGCGGAGCGGCCCGCGCCCGCGGCGATGTCGAGATTCTGCAGCACGCTGAGCTGCTCGAACACGCTGGCCGTCTGGAATGTCCGCCCGACGCCGAGCCGGGCGATCCGGTGCACCTTCTTGCCGAGCAATTCCACGCCGGTCTTCTGCGCCGAACCGGTCGCCGGGACCAGCCCGGTGATCGCATCGATGAGCGTCGTCTTGCCCGCGCCGTTGGGGCCGATGAGGAAGCGCAGATCGCCCTGCAACACCGTCAGATCGACATCGGTGACGGCCTTGAATCCGTCGAAACTCACCGAGAGGCCGCGGATCTCGAGGTACTCGCTGGACATTCCGGCGTTGCCGCCGAGCTTCGGTTCGTGCGTCGTCTCGGTCATCGCGATTCCACCTTCTCCGTCGCGGGTTCCGGCAGCTTTTCGACGACCACCGTCGCGGTCGGCGCGGTTCGCCGGAATCTGTTCTCCAGCAGTCCCTTCAGCAACGGCCACAGTCCGGCGAGGCCCGCCGGGACGAAACCGACCACCACGATGAACAGCACGCCTTGCAAATACGTCCATCCCGAGGGGAACTCCTCCGACAGCGCCGTCTGCGCCCACGCGACGCCGATCGCGCCGAGCACCGGACCGAGCAGCGTGGTCCGGCCGCCGATCGCGACGCCGATGAGGAACGCGATGGAGGGGACTACGCCGATGTCGGCGGGGGAGATGATGCCGACGATCGGCGTGAACAGCGCACCGGCGATGCCCGCGAAGAACGCGGCGACCACGTAGGCCACGATCTTGACGTTCGCCGGGTCGTATCCCAGGAAGCGCACCCGCTCCTCCTGGTCGCGCACCGCGACGAGCAACTCGCCGTACCGACTGCGCATCAGCTGCCGCACCAGCGCGACCACCACCAGCAGCGTTCCCGCGGCGAAGAAGAACAGCATGCGCCGGTTGACCGGGTCGGACAGCTTGAAGCCGAAGAAGGCGCGGAAATCCGACAAGCCGGTGAATCCGCCGATGGCCTGCTGACCGGTCAGCAGGATGGCCAGCGCGGCGGCCAGCGCCTGACTGAGGATCGCGAAGTAGGCGCCCTTCACGCGGCGCTTGAAGACGCCGTAGCCGAGCGCCGCGGCGACCAGCGCGGGCAGGACCAGGATGCCGAGCAGCGCCACCGGAGCCGAGGCGAACGGTTGCCAGAACGACGGCAATTCGCGAATGCCCGCGATCTCCATGAACTCCGGCACGTCGTTGCCGAGCCGGGCGGCGTCGGCCATCTGCAGATGCATGGCCATGATGTAGGCGCCGATGCCGAAGAACACGCCTTGCCCCAGGGTGAGCATGCCGCCTCGGCCCCAGGCCAATCCGATGCCCACCGCGACGATCGCGAAGCACAGGAACTTCGCGAGCAGATTGAGCCGGAAATCGCTGAGCACGGCGGGCGCGACCGCGAACAACAGCACGGCGGCGACGGCGAATCCGGCGAGCGCGCTCAGCGCGGAGTGCGCGCGCCACCGCTGGACGAGCGTGGTCATGCGAGGCTCCTTGTCCGGACGGTGAACAGGCCCTGCGGGCGCACCTGCAGGAAGATCACGATGACGACGAAGACGATGACCTTCGCGATGGACGCGGTGGTCGAGTACTCGATGTAGGAATTCAGCAGGCCCAGCGCGAAGGCCGCGATCACCGTGCCTTTGATCTGGCCGAGCCCGCCGATCACCACCACGAGGAACGCGTCGATCAGATAGCTCTGACCGATGGTCGGGCTGGTCGAGCCGATCAAGGTGAGCGCGACACCGGCCACACCCGCCAGACCCGAGCCGATGAAGAACGTGCTGATATCGGTGAAACGGCTCGACACGCCGGAGGTTTCGGCCAGGCCGCGATTCTGCACCACCGCGCGGATCCGGCGGCCCAGCGGCGTCGCCTTGAGGACCGCGGCCAGCGCGGTCACCGCGACGACCGCCAGCACCAGGATGAAGATGCGCGTCTTCGGCACCACCGCGCCCAGGATCGTGACGCCGCCGCTGAGCCACTCCGGCGCGACGACGTTCTTGGCCGGCGCGCCGAAGATGTCGCGGGCCAGCTGTTGCAGCACCAGCCCGACGCCGAAGGTGACCAGCAGGGTGTCCAGCGGGCGGTCGTACATCCAGCGGATCAGGCCCATCTCCAACGCGGCGCCGAGCAGGCCGCCGACGAGGAAACCGATCAGCAGCGACACGACGAGCGAGACGCCCGCCGACGAGATCACCTTCTGCACAACGTAGGTCGTGTAACAACCGGCCATGATGAACTCGCCGTGCGCCATGTTGATCACGCCCATCTGCCCGAAGGTCAGGGACAAGCCGAGCGCGGCGAGCAAGAGTATCGATCCCAGACTCAACCCGGTGAAGAGCTGTCCGATCACAACATCCATGGGGAAGGCTCCTGTGTTGGATTTGCCGCGTTGATGTCTGCCTGTCCGATGCTGCCCGCGGCCCCCCTCATTGCGCTCCGCGTGTCCGCCGTGGCGACTTGGTCGCTCGGCGGGCACCGGTAGCTGGGCCGCGGACAGCCGCGGACTACTTCAGGCCCTTGGCCCAGTCGTAGGACTTCAGGTAGGGGTCCGGCGTGACGGCCTTGCCGGAGTCCCACACGGTGTAGATCAGGCCGTCGGGACGGATCTCGCCGATGCGGGCGGTCTTGGTGATGTGGTGGTTGGAGCCGTCGATGGTGACCAGGCCCTCGGGCGCTTCGAAGCTGACGCCGTCGGCGGCGGCCTGGATGTCCTCCACCTTGAACGACTTGGCCTTCTCGACGGTGTTCTTCCACAGGTAGACCGACGCGTAGGCGGCTTCCATCGGGTCCGAGGTCGGCTTGTCGGCGCCGAAGGCGGCCTTGTAGTCGGCGACGAACTTCTTGTTCACCGGGGTATCGACGGTCTGGTAGTAGTTCCACGCGGTGAGCTGCCCGGCGATGTGCTGGGCGCCGATGCCCGCGACCTCTTCCTCGGCGATCGACACCGAGACCACCGGCATGTCGGCGGCCTTCAGGCCCGCGTTGCTGTACTCGCGGAAGAAGGCGACGTTGGAGTCGCCGTTCAGGGTGTTGAACACCGCGCCGGCCTTGGCCGTGCGGACCTTGTTCACGATGGTGGAGAAGTCGGTCGAGCCGAGCGGGGTGTAGTCCTCGCCCTTGATCTCGATGCCGTTGGCGGCGGCGTAGGCCTTGATCTCGCGATTGGCGGTCTGCGGGAAGACGTAGTCGCTGCCGACCAGGTAGAGGGAGGTGATGCCCTTCTGCTTGAGGTAATCCAGCGCCGGGACGATCTGCTGATTGGTGGTCGCGCCGGTGTAGAAGATGTTCTTGCTGTCCTCCAGGCCCTCGTACTGCACCGGGTAGTAGAGCAGCGAGTTCAGGCTCTCGAACTTCGGCTTCATCGCCTTGCGGCTCGACGAGGTCCAGCCGCCGAATACCGCCGCCACGCAGTCGGAGCTGATCAGCTTCTCGGCCTTTTCCGCGAAGGTCTTCGGGTCCGAGGCGCCGTCCTCGAGCACCAGATCGATCTTCTTGCCGAGCACGCCGCCCGCGGCGTTGATCTGGTCGACGGCCAGCTTGGTGGAGTTGGCGACGGTGACCTCGGAGATCGCCATCGTGCCGGACAGCGAGTGCAGCGAACCGACCTTGATCGTGTCCTTCGACGTGTCGACGCAGGACGCGGCGCCCGAGCCGGTGGTCGAGGCGTCGTCCTTGGCACCGCAGGCGGTCAGCAACAGGCCGGCGAGCGCGATCGCGGTGGGCACCGCCATCGCTCGCGCCAAGCGCGGGGAGCGACGGGTGGCACGGAAATCTGGCATGGGGCGAACCCTCTCCTCATCAGGTGTTGCGGCGGCGTCGGCAGGCGCCGCGTCGAACACCGCCGTCTTCGCCCCGGTCACGGCTGTAGACGGGGCTGTATACAACGGCTGTATTCGTGATGCGAACGGTAGACAGGAGTTGTTGCGCCGGAATATCTCTCGATGACAAGTCCGTTTCGTCTGTTTCGCTCGTGTGAACCTTTTCCGTAAACGTGCGGCGAACAGTTGTGAGGTCCTGGCAAACGCGCTGGCCAGGGTGGATCTGGCTACGGTTGCGTAGCGTCGCCGCGATGCGGCACGCTTCGACTCGTAGACGTCTGAACCGTCCCAATGCCGCGGCGGCGAACTGCGGACCGAGTCGAGGAGGACAAGGTGGGCCACTACAAGGCGAACCTGCGGGATATCGAATTCAACCTGTTCGAAGTGCTCGAACTGGACAAGCTCCTCGATACCGGCGCCTACGGCGACCTCGATTCCGACACCGTCCGGGAGATCCTGTCGGAGGTTCGGCGGCTGGCCGAGGGGCCGGTGGCGGACTCCTTCGCCGCGGCCGATCGCGATCCGGTCGGCTACGACCCCGCCACCTTCTCGATCACCGTCCCGGAGCCGCTGCGCAAGACTGTCGCCGCCGTGCGCGAGGCGGACTGGAGCAGGCTCGGCATGCCGGAGGGCATGGGCGGCACCCCCGCGCCCGCGGCGCTGGTCTGGGCAGTCGCCGAGATGATCACCTGCGCCAATCCCTCGGCGTCGTTCTTCAACATGGGCCCGGTCATGGCGTCCGTGCTGTACAACGTGGGCACCGAGCAGCAGCGGCATTGGGCCACGCTCGGCTTCGAGAAGGGCTGGCAGGGCACCATGGTGCTGACCGAGCCCGACGCCGGTTCCGACGTGGGCGCGGGTCGTACCAAGGCGATCCGCCAGGAGGACGGCTCCTGGCATATCGAGGGCGTCAAGCGGTTCATCTCCGGTGCGGAGGTCGGCGACACCGCCGAGAACGTCTTCCATCTGGTGCTCGCCCGGCCGGAGGGCGCCGGACCGGGCACCAAGGGCCTGTCGCTGTTCTACGTGCCGAAATTCCTCTTCGACCACGAGACCTTGGAACTCGGTGAGCGCAACGGCGTGTACGTCACCGGGGTCGAGCACAAGATGGGCCTGAAGTCCTCGCCCACCTGCGAGCTGACGTTCGGCGGCCACGGCACCCCGGCCAAGGGCTGGCTGGTCGGCGAGGTGCACAACGGCATCGCGCAGATGTTCCAGGTGATCGAGAACGCGCGCATGATGGTCGGCGTCAAATCCTCCGGCACCTTGTCGACCGGCTACCTCAACGCGCTCGATTTCGCCAAGGAGCGGGTGCAGGGCGCGGATCTGACCCAGATGACCGACAAAGCCGCGCCGCGCGTGACCATCGTTCGTCATCCGGACGTGCGTCGTTCGCTGGCGATGCAGAAGGCCTACGCGGAAGGGCTGCGCGCGGTATACCTCTACACCGCCGCGCATCAGAACGCCGATGTGGCGCAACTCGTTTCGGGCGCCGACCCCGAACTGGCCCACCGGGTGGACGATCTGCTGCTGCCGATCGTCAAGGGCGTCGGCTCGGAGCGGGCCTACCAGTACCTGACCGAGTCGCTGCAGACGCTGGGCGGTTCCGGCTATCTGCAGGACTATCCGATCGAGCAGTACATCCGCGACGCGAAGATCGACTCGCTCTACGAGGGCACCACCGCCATCCAGGCGCAGGACTTCTTCTTCCGCAAGATCATTCGCGACCAGGGTGTGGCGCTCGGCCACCTCAACGCGCGGATCGCGGCGTTCCTGGACGCGAAGACCGGGCGATTCGACACCGAGCGCGCACTGCTGCGCACGGCCGCGGAGGACGTGCAGGCGATGGCCGCCTCGCTCACCGGCTACCTGATGGCCGCCCAGCAGAATCCCGCCGAACTGTACAAAGTCGGCTTGGGCTCGGTGCGCTTCCTGCTCGCGGTCGGCGACCTGCTCATCGGCTGGCGGCTGCTGGTACAGGCGGAGATCGCGGCCGCCGCCCTGGCCGCCGACACCCCGGAGAAGGATCGCGCCTTCTACACCGGGAAGGTCGCCGTCGCGAGCTTCTTCGCCAAGAACGCGCTGCCCACCCTGGCCGCGGTCCGCGGAATCATCGCCGCGCTCGACAACGACATCATGAACCTGGACGAAGCCGCGTTCTGACCTAGGGCTGGGATAGGAGTTTCAGGACTACGGGGCGGGATAGGGTGCCGGAGACCTGGCGGGCGAGGTGGTTGGCGCTCGCGCCCGCGGCGTGGGCGGCGCGTAGGGCGGTGGCGAGTTCTTCGCGGGCGGCGTCGGCGGCGGCTTGGGCGTCGCGTAGTCGCTGTGCGGCGCGATCGACGCCGGACGGTTCGTCGCCAGCGGTCAAGTCATTGACCAGTTCGACCTCGGGCAGGCGTGCTTCCCGTTCGCCGGCACCCGCGTCGCGGCGCATCGCCGCCCTGGCGAACTCCATCAGGAACGCTCTGGTGGCGTCCCTGTCCTCCGCGGCGGCCTCGCCGAGCAGGAGCTTGGTGGTCTGTGGAACGGCGAGTGACCAGTTGGCCAGGCCGCACAGGGCCAGCAGCAGGCGGCCCGCGTCGGCGGAGTCCACGTCGAACTGCTCTTGGGCCCGGTCGAATTTGCGCACGTAGTGGGCGGCGCGCCAGCCGTCGATGTCGTGGGCGTCGGCGCCGCGATGCAGCGCCTCCCAGAGCATCAGTCGCAACAGCTGGGGGTTGTCCCGGTGGTAGTCGTACAGCTTGCCGACATACGCGCCGGGTTCGGTGTCGGCCAGCGGCTGCACCACCTCGATGAACTCGCGCAGCGTCTCGATCAGGATGACGTCGAACAGCTTGTCCTTGCTGCCGAACAGCCCGTAGATCCGCTCTTTGTTGACGCCCGCCGCCTCCGCGATCCGGTCGACCCGCGCGCCGGCCAGCCCGTACTGCGCGAATTCGTCGCGGGCGGCGCGCAACAGGGCCTGCCTGGTCGCGTCACTGCGTTTCATCGTGGCCGTCATGACGGACACTTTACCATTCCATTAAACCAACTATTTGGTTGACAACATGAGTCTTCCGGGCCTACCTTCGTCCCATGGCAATGTCCACCTTCCACTCCGCGGCTCCGGCCCGGACGCGCACCGGCGACCCCTCGGCGCGTGCCCACACCGGGCGCACCCTGCCCTTCTTCGTCCTGGCAGCCCTGCTGGCCACCGGCCAGATGTACGTTCCGATCCCGCTTTTCACCGCCATGCGGGCCGACTGGGGCGTCGGCTCGGCGGCGATGACCTGGATCATCAGCGCCTTCGCCTTCGGATACGCCGGTGGGTTCGTCCTGTTCGGCCCACTCTCGGATCGCTACGGTCACCGGCGGGTGCTGGTCACCGGGATGCTGGTCGCCGCAGTGGTCACACTGTTGACCGGTTTGGCGTTCAGCGCGCCGCTGGCCGTCGGTCTGCGCGTGGCGCAGGGCCTGGTGGTCGGCTCGATTCCGCCCGCGATCATGGCCTATGTGGCGACGCGCATCGCGCCCGCGCACCGAGCCGTGGCCACCATGTCGGTGGCCACGTCGTTCCTCGCGGCGACGGTGGTCGCGCAGATCGTGTCCCAATGGATGGTCGGCGCGTTCCCGTGGCGCACGGTATTCGTCGCCTCCGCGCTCGGCTTCGCCGTGCTCGCGCTCGTGCTGTGGTCCGCGCTGCTGGCCGACGCGCCCACCGGCCGGGACAAACCGCTGCGGCACAGCTACGCCGCGATTCCCGCGGTGCTGCGCATCCGGGCGCTGGTGCCGATGCTGATCGCGGGCGCGATGAGCATGGCGGTGATGGTCGGGGTGTACACCGGCCTGGAACTGACCGGCGTGGTCCGGGGTTCCGGTGAACTGCTCGCGTTGCGCGCGGGCGCGCTGCCGGTGATGGTCGCGCTTCCGCTGCTCGCGGTGCCGCTGGCCAGGCTGTCCAAGCACGGGCAGATCGTGCTGGGCGTGCTGATCGCCGCCGCGGCGATGGTCATCGCGACCTTCGAGGGCGCCCATCCGGTCGTCCTGGCCGTCTTGCTCGCCGTTCTGGTCGGCGGTCTGGGCATCATCGCACCGGCGGTGTTGCAGAGCGCGGGCGAGCTGGGCGGCGAATCCCGCGCCGCCGCCATGTCGGTCGCGATGTTCAGCTTCTATGTGGGCGCGACCATCGGTCCCTTGGTCGCGGCCGCCGCCGCACCCCACGGTTTCGCGGCTCTGGCCTGGACGCTGGCACTGCTGCTCGTCGCAGCGCTGGGGATGACGGTGGTCGGTCTCCGTATGCAACGCCGGGCGCAAGCCGCCTGACCATGGCATCCGGCCGGTCTCGCTGTCGCGAGACCGGCCGGACGTGTGTTCAGGACCAGCTACCTACCGCAATCACTTCGCCGCTCAACGCTTCCCGGCCGTACCAGGCGACCTCGATCGCCACGCCGTGGAATTCCCGGGCCATCTCTCGCAGCATCGCGACCGCGGCTGCCCGCGCCTGGTCGGGCGCGGCATCGGCGGGGACACTCGTCAGATGGCCGCAGAGCAGTCCGTCTCGCGTGTCCAGGACGCTGTGGCGCCAACCCTCCGGCGTCGCGATCAGCACTATCGAGGCGGGCATGGGGTACCGCGAATCATCCGGTCCGGTCACGCGACAACCTGCTACTTCAGCACGTAAGGCGAAACCGAGCTGCGGTGCTCGCTGATGTCGAGCACCTTGCCCAACGGCGGGAACGCGCGCTGCGGGCAGTTGGCGCGTTCGCAGACCCGGCAGCCCGCACCGATCGGCGTCGGCTGCACTTCGTCGAGATCGATGCCGTCGGCGTAGATCACGCGGCCCGCGTGGCGCAGCTCGCAGCCGAGGCCGATGGCGAAGGTCTTGCTCGGCTGTCCGAAACGCGTGGCGCGACGTTCGACGGTGCGAGCCACCCAGAGATATTTGCGGCCGTCGGGCATCTGCGCGATCTGCGTCATGATCTTGCCGGGATAGGCGAAGGTCTCGTAGACATTCCACAGCGGGCACGTGCCGCCGCTGGAGGAGAAGTGGAAACCGGTGGCGGACTGGCGCTTGGACATGTTGCCCGCCCGGTCGACCCGCACGAACGAGAACGGCACGCCGCGCAGCGACGGTCGTTGCAGCGTGGAGAGCCGGTGACAGATGGTCTCGTAACTCTGCGTGAAGAACGCCGACAATCGTTCGATGTCGTAGCGGAAATCCTCGGCGACCTCGTGGAAATGCGTGTACGGCAGCACCGTCGCCGCGGCGAAGTAGTTGGCCAGCCCGAGCATCGCCAGTTTGCGGGCGTCCTCGGACGCGAAATTGCCCTCCTCGACCAGCTTCTCCAGCAGCTCGCCGCACTCGAAGTAGGCCAGCTCGGCGGCCAGCTTGAAGGTCCGCTGCCCGCCGGACAGATGCGGCGCGATCTCCAGGTTGCGGGTCTGCGGGTCGTAGCGGTGCAGCACGCCCTCGCCGAGGTCGATGCGTTCGGTGATCCGCACGTCGTGGCCGCGCAGCATCCTGGCGATTTCGCTGTTCACGTCGCCGCCGTGGAAACGGATGCGGGTAGTGAGGTCCTCGGCGGCGGTGTCCAGCTCGTGGATGTAGTTCTGGCGCTGGTAGAAGTAGTCGCGCACCTCCTCGTGCGGCTTGCTGATCGCGCCGCTGCCCGCGCCGTCGGCGAACCGGTCCTCGGTGGCCGCGGCCAGCTGGGCGGAGGTGTTGCGGTAGCGGTTGTGCATGTTGACCAGCGCGCGGGCCATGCTCGGGTGCGCCGAGACCATATCCGCGATCTCCTGGGCGTCGGCCTCGATGCCCAGCTCCTCGTCCATCACGACCTCTTGGAGCTCCGCGATGAGCCGGGTGTCGTCCTGGGCGGAGAAGAAGGTCGCGTCGACGCCGAACACGTCGCTGATCTTCAGCAGCACCGGCACGGTGAGCGGGCGCACGTCGTGCTCGATCTGGTTGAGATAGCTCGCCGAGATCTCCAGCTGCTGGGCCAGCGCGACCTGGCTCAGCCCGCGTTCGGTCCGCAGCTGACGCAGCCGAGCGCCGACGAAAGTCTTGGCCATGCGTCCAGCTTATGGCTGCTTTCGCATCCGTGCCAATTTCCGATTAACACTCCTCGCGGACAAGTGTCGGACCCGGCGGCTACCGTCGGCAGGGTGTTGTTCTCGGACGTCGTCGTGGCCTCGGAGACCGTGCGCGCGACCAGGTCACGCAAGACGAAGATCGCGGCGCTGGCCGGGCTGCTCACCACGGCCGCCCCGGACGAGCTCGCGCCCGTCGTCGCCTGGGCGTCCGGCGAGCTACCGCAGGGGCGGATCGGCACGGGCTGGCGCACGCTCACCACGCTCGACCACCCGCCCGCGCCGGTCGCGACGCTGACCGTCGCGGCGGTGCACGCCGCGTTGACCGAACTGGCCGGCACCTCCGGCGCGGGGTCCGCCGCCCGGCGCAAGGAGTTGCTCGCGGCGTTGTGGTCCGCGGCGACGGCCGACGAACAGGGCTTCCTGCTGCGCCTGCTCACCGGGGAACTACGCCAAGGAGCGCTCACCGCCGTGGTCGCCGAGGCCGTGGCGGTCGCCGCCGAGGTGCCGCCCGATCTGGTGCGCCGGGCGTACATGCTGTCGGGCCGATTACCGGTCACCGCCGTCGCCGCGCTGACCGGCGGCGCCGCCGCGCTGGCGGAATTCCGGCTGGAAGTCGGCCGTCCGATCCAGCCCATGCTCGCCTCCCCCGGCGCGACCCTGGACGAGGCGATGACCGAGTTCGCGGGGGAGGTGAGCGTCGAGCACAAGCTGGACGGCGCCCGCATCCAAGTGCACCGGGACGGCGACCGGGTGCGGATCTTCACCAGGACGCTGCGCGAGATCACCGGGGGCGTCCCCGAGCTGGTCGAGCTGGTCGCGGGCTTGGACTGCACGAGCGTCGTGCTGGACGGGGAGACGCTGGCGCTCACCGACGCCGGGCGGCCGCGTCCGTTCCAGGAGACCATGAGCCGCTTCGCCGAGGTGAGCTCCACCCGGGAGTTGCTGCTGCATCCGTACTTCTTCGACTGCCTGCACCTGGACGGCCGGGACCTGCTCGACGCTCCGCTGTCCGAGCGGCGCGCCGCGCTGACGCGGGTGGCGGGCGAGCACACCATCCCCGCACTGCTGCGCCCGGATGCCGAGGCGGCCGCGGAGTACTTCGACGCCGCGCTGGCCGCGGGCCACGAGGGCGTCATGATCAAGTCGTTGACCGCGCCGTACGCGGCGGGCAGGCGGGGCCGGGCCTGGCAGAAGATCAAGCCGACGCACACCCTCGACCTGATCGTGCTCGGCGCGGAATGGGGTTACGGCCGCCGCACGGGCTACTTGTCGAACCTGCACCTCGGCGCGCGTGACCCGGAAACCGGCGAGCCGGTCATGGTGGGCAAGACGTTCAAAGGACTCACCGACGCGCTGTTGCAGTGGCAGACCACCGAATTCCCGCGCCACGAGCGCTCGCGCGATCAGCACACGGTGTATCTGTGGCCGGAACTCGTGGTGGAGATCGCCCTGGACGGCGTGCAGGTCAGCCCGCGCTATCCCGGCGGTGTCGCGTTGCGGTTCGCGCGTGTGGTGCGGTACCGCCCCGACAAAGAACCGGCCGAAGCGGACACCATCGATACCGTTCGCGCGCTGCTGCCGTGATGTGAAGCGCGCACGCTCCCGCAGCGGGCGCGTGTCGGCGTGCCGAGCACGTCGAGCCACTGTAAGTATGGGCAGCGCAAGGTTCCGGATGGCCGCCACAATGCAGTGGTCCGGCCGGTTCGTACTTCCGGACAAGGAATCGGCGGGTGGGTGGGATGATGCGAATTCTGCGGTGCAGGCGGTCTGTCCGGCTGGTCGTGGCGCTGTTGGGCGCCGTGGCGGTGAGCGCGGTCGGCACGCCCGCGCAGGCGAATCCGATCGAACAGTTCCTCACCCCGTCGCGGGAGTATTCCGGGATCCTGCCCACGCCCCTGGGCGATGCGTTCTACACGCCGCCGCCAGGGTTCGAGGGTCTGCCGCCGGGAACGATTCTGGCGTCCCGCCGGGGCGGCACCGGCCTGACTCTGTTGCCGTTGCAGTCGACCGAACTGCTGATCCGTTCCACCGATTCCAAGGATCGTCCAGTGCCCGTGGTCGCGACGTTGCTCGTGCCACGAGCGCCGTGGCCCGGGCCGGGGCCGCGCCCGGTGCTGTCGCTGAATGCCGCGATCGACTCGCTCGGGCATCGCTGCGCACCGTCGTACGAGCTCAGGAACGAATTGTGGGCCGAGTTGTGGGCCGCCCAGATTCCGCTGTCCAAGGGCTACGCCGTGCTCGTGCCAGACCATCAGGGCCCGCGGCAGGCGTACGCGGCGGGGCTGATGGCCGGGCACGCCGTGCTCGACTCGATCCGGGCCGTGGTGCACACGCCGGAGTTCGGGTTGCGACCGGATGCTCCGACCGTGGTCACCGGCTACTCCGGCGGGGCCATCGCGAGCGGGTGGGCCGCCCAGCTGGCCCCGCGGTACGCGCCGGAGCTGAATCTGGTGGGCGCGGCGTTCGGCGGTGTCCCCGCCGACTTCGACCTGCTGCTGTCCACCATGAACGGCCGCAACGCGGCGTCCGGAGTCTTTCTCGCCGCGACGCTCGGCCTTGCGCGGGAATACCCGGAGCTGCTCGATCTGATGAACGACGACGGCTGGCGGCTGGCCCAGATCGGCAAGGACCTGTGCATGGTCGCGGAGGAGTTCGGCGGTGTCGTGGCGCCGATCCCGGTGCAGGCGCTCACCCATGCCGCCGCGCCCACCGAGCTGCCGATGGTCAGGGAGATCCTGGCCGCCAATCGGCTGGGCGCGAGCGCGCCGACGGTCCCGGTGTTCCTCTATCACGGCACGCACGACCCGTGGGTGCCGCTGGCTGGGGCGGAGAAGCTCTACGCGGACTGGTGCGGCGCCGGGACGCCGGTGGACTTCCAGGTCTATCTCGGCGAACACTTCGTGGTCGGCCTCAGCGGCATCCCCGGCGCGAACTCGTGGATCGACGATCGGTTCGCCGGTCGCCCGGTCGCCCCGAACTGCACGCGAACCGGCTGAGCGGGGCGAACCAGACTAGTTCATGCGAGTCGGACGAACTTCCGGTAACCGGCATGGCCATCGCGTTCGGGGGTGCAGCACACTGGAGGCGTGACCGTCGAATTACTGGTTCTGCTGATCGTCATCGTCACAGCACTCGCCTTCGATTTCACGAACGGTTTCCACGACACCGCCAACGCGATGGCGACCTCGATCGCCACCGGCGCGCTGCGGCCGAGAGTGGCGGTCGCGCTTTCGGCGGCGCTGAACCTCGTCGGCGCGTTCCTGTCGGTGGCGGTGGCGGCCACCGTGGCGAAGGGCATCGTGCGGCTGGATGCCGTCGGCGGCCAGGACCTGATCGTCATCGTGTTCGCCGGCCTGGTCGGCGGGATCCTGTGGAACCTGCTCACCTGGCTGTTCGGACTGCCGTCGAGTTCGTCGCACGCGCTGTTCGGCGGTCTGATCGGCGCGACGCTGGCCGCGCTCGGCTGGAGCGGGGTGATCTGGGCGTCCGGGTCCGACGGCGTGCTCGCCAAGATCATCCTGCCCGCGGTGCTCGCACCCGTCGTCGCCGCGCTGGTCTCGGCGATCGGCACCTGGCTGGTGTACCGGATCACCCGCGCCGCCGAGGAGGAGAAGGTCACCGAAGGCTTTCGCTGGGGGCAGATCGGCTCCGCCTCGCTGGTCTCGCTGGCGCACGGCACCAACGACGCTCAGAAGACGATGGGCGTGATCTTCCTCGCGCTCGTAGCGCACGGCACGCTCACCAAGGACGACGACCTGCCGCTGTGGGTGATGGCCGCGTGCGCTCTCGCCATCGCGGCGGGCACCTACCTCGGCGGCTGGCGGATCATCCGCACGCTGGGTAAGGGCCTGGTCGAGATCGACTCACCGCAGGGACTCGCGGCGGAATCCGCCTCGGCCGCGATCATCCTGACCTCGGCGCACTTCGGGTTGCCGCTGTCCACCACGCAGACCGCGACCGGCTCCATCCTGGGCACGGGCCTGGGCAAGGGCGCCGAAGTGCGCTGGGCCGTGATGGGGCGGATGGTGGTCGCGTGGTTGCTCACGCTGCCGCTGGCCGCCGTGGCCGGGGCGATCTGCTGGGCCATCGCCCATCTCATCGGCGGGCTGGCCGGTGTGCTCGTGGTCTTCGGCATCCTGATCGGGCTGTCGGCGCTGATGTACCTGCGGTCGCGGCGCGACCCGGTGCACACCGGCAACGTCAACGAGTGGCCAGGTGACGGGGCTGATTCGCCCGCGGTCGCGCCGGACCGGCCCGCACCGGCGGACTCGAACCGATCACAGGTGTAGGAGGATCAGCGTGCACACTCTCGTCACGAATTTGAACGCGCTGTGGAAAGTCACCCTGGCCGGGGTGGTGCTCGGCGCGGGTCTGCCGATGATCTTCGCGGTCGGCGTGCGGTTCTGGTCGATGACCGTGACGACCGACGCGGGTACGGGCACGGTGCGGCGCAACTATCCCGCGCTCGCGGTCGCGCTGGCATGCTTCGTGCTGGTCGTCGTGGCGATCGTCGGCGGGATCCTGTACACCGCGAAAGCGTTCATAGCCGCCAGACTCGGCATCCATTTGTTCGGCCAGGCGTGAGGAGTGCCAGCGTGACGGATCCAGTGAAACCGGTCCCGGTCCGGCCGAAGTTGCTCGGCAAAGTCGTGGGCTGGCTGCGGGCAGGCTACCCACAGGGCGTTCCGCAGTCGGATTACGTAGCCCTGTTCGCCGTGCTGCACCGGCACCTCACCGACTACGAGGTGGTGGCGATCGCCGAGGAACTGGTCGCGTCCAATCCGTCCAGCCAGATCACGCACGCGGAGATCGAGGAGGCCATCGCCCGGTTCGCCAAGGAACAACCGGACGACGGCGACGTCGCACGCGTCGCCTCCCACCTCGCCGCGGGGGGATGGCCGCTGGCCGATCCGCCCGCCGATTCCGACTGACCGAGCCGCCGCCGATGCACCCCTTCCTCAGCGCGATCATCGGCTGGCTGCGGGCCGGATATCCCGATGGCGTGCCGGAGGCCGACTACATCCCGTTGCTCGCCCTGCTGCGCCGCCGTCTGTCCGACGAAGAAGTGGCCCGGATCGCCGCCGAGCTGACCGGCTCCGGCGGCGCGGACATCGACCAGACCGACATCCAGGTGATGATCACCAAGATCACCAACGACATGCCGTCCGAAGCCGACGTGGCCCGGGTGCGCGCCCGGGTCGAGGCCAACGCCTGGCCGGACCCGGACTCGGCCTGAGTCAGGTCTGTTCGCGCGGGCCGCTGAGGTAGGGCAGGCGGCGCACGCCCGCCGCGACTTCGTAGGCGAGATCCTCGTAGCCGATGGCCAGTTCGGCGAGACGCTCCCAGGCGTTGTGTACCGCCCATTCCGGCGCCCCGGACAGGATTTCGTGCGCGCAGGCGAAGAACTGGGCGAGCCGGTCGACCACCATCCCCACGGTTTCGGTATGCATGTGCGCGCCGCCGTGCGGCGGCGGCGCCTCGGTGGCGACCCAGCGGTCGATGGCGAGCACGAGGCGGGCGCGGTGCTGGTCGATGTCGTTCGTGCCGCCCAGGTCGCAACGCAGCCTGCGCTCGTGCAAGCCCGCGAGTAGGTGGGCGGATTCCAGGATCGGGTGGGCGCGACGCGGCGCGGTGCGGCAGGCTTGCAGGACAAGCTCTTTGGTCGGCAGTGGTTCCACTGCGATAACCCCCTGGATCGAATGGTCGCGCCGGGCGTCACGCGAGACGCGAATCATCGACGATGCCGCCCGCCCGGACGCGGTAATCGGTAGCGTTTGCGCAATGGCTCGATGTCCCAGGGCGATTCGAGGACGACGAGCCCCACGGCTTCCAGCGCCGTGAGTCCGACGCGGCGGGCCAGTTCCTCCGTCGCCGAAACCATCTCCGCCGCTCGGATAGCCGCCGCCGCCTGCTCTGTGGTCACCATCCGGCCACGCAGATAGGACACGACCCACGCGTCGTCACTGACCCGCCGCGCCTGATGCGGCGTCTGATCACTCACGATCCACGTCCGGTCGACGACGTGCACAGACATCGAAACCCCCTCCATCCCCGCCGAGCGAGGAGTCGTGCAGAGCCCCCGCTGTGATGCGCAACACTCGAATCGTAAACTATACAAATCACTTTACGGAAGTGATTGCACGGCATTACCGCCTGTATCGTGCTGACATGGCGCTGTCACCTGCGGTTGCGCGTTGGGAGCTCGCGCTTCGGCTTCGGCAGCGACGGCTGGAGTTGGGTATCGGCGCTGCGTCGATCACCAGAGCGTTGGATGTCTCGGCCGCGTACTGGTCGCATATCGAGAACGAGCGCAACTTGCTCCCGAAGGACAAGCTGGAACGGCTGCTGGACATCCTCGAGATCGATGCCGATGAGCAGCGGGAACTGTTGACGCTGCGGGAAACCGCACGAGGACGCGGCTGGTGGAGCCGTTACTCGGCCTTGTTCGGGGACGACATCCTTCGCTACTACGGGATGGAGTGGGGCGCCGAATCGATCCGGACCTATGAGGGCCTCATGATGCCTGGCCTGCTGCAAGGTGAGGAATACATTCGGGCACTGATGCTTTCGGCAGGGGCGACGGTGCGAGCGATCGAAGTCGATCAGCGTGTCGAAGCGAGACTGCATCGGCAGCGACGGCTGGCGGGCGAGGCACCTGTTTCCCTACGGGCGGTTGTCGGCGAAGCAGCGCTCCGGCAGCAGATCGGCGGTCCAGGTGTGCTACGGCGTCAACTGATCCACCTGGCCGACGTCCTCGAGTCGCATTCCGAGAGTATCGAACTGCGGGTTATTCCGTTCACCGCCGCAGACAGCGTCGCAGCAAGTTCGACTTACCATCTACTGGACTTCGCCAGCCCGCGGTTGCCGACGCTCGCGTGGCACGAGTCGGCGGTATTCGGCCAGATCATCGTTGACGACGAGAGCCGAAAGGAAACCAAAGTGCGCGACTTAGGTTTCGTCTTCGAGCGGGCACGATCGACCGCATTGCCCCGTGACGAATCGTTGGCGCTCATTCGAGCGACCGCCGCTGAATTACAGTCGATCGAGTGAGCAGTACCGGTTGGTTCAAATCCTCGTATTCCAATGACAGCCAGACCTGCGTAGAGGTCTGCTTCGACGGCGGTCGAGTTCAGGTCCGCGACAGCAAGTTTGCAGGAGCGCCGGGTGCGTCACCCACGCTGGCGTTCGCGCCGACCGAGTGGGATGCGTTCACCACGGCACTCCGCACCACCGACCTCGCCTGACGCATCTCCCAGCCGACTCTCAGCTTCGCTACATCCGACACACAGCTCCACCCGGAAGAGTGGCCCCGTCGATGCGAAGCGACCATCGACAGCCTCACCGGTGGGCAACTGCCCTGCCCGCCACCCCGACCGGCCGACGGCGCGCAAACCCCTCGCACGCGCCGCCGGCCGATCACAACGGTACGTCCGTACCATTGGTCGTTATCTCTTTTGGTTACCTCAGTGCATAAGGTGTGGGAGCTGGTGGCGGGGAGTCCAGGAGCGGCGTCCTGCGGGTTCGGTGGTCGGTCCAGGGTTGTCGCAGAACTCTCGCATCTGATCATTTATGCGAGCGGCTGTCGCGAGCGGTAGGAGTCCGGGGTCCGGGCTGCGCCGGGGACAGGTCTGGCGCAGCCCGGGCCCGTCATGTGAGGCTGGGGTAGCCGTCGTAGCGGGCGGTGAGCGCTTCGAGGTGGTGGCCGGCCGGATCGTCGAAATACACGCCCCGGCCGCCGTGGTTGGTGTTGATCTCGCCGGGTCTGCGCATCTGCGGATCGGCCCAGTACGTGATACCCCGCGCACGGATGCGCTCCATGATCTGGTCGAACGTGTCGTCACTGACCAGGAATGCGTAGTGCTGGCCGGGGAAATCGATGGGCGGTTCGGCGAAATCGAGCACCCGTCCGTCGGTCAGATACACCGCGACGAAAAACCCTGCATCCTGCGGCTCGGGCAAGCCGAAGATCTCGGTGAAGAACCGTGCGGACTCGTGTTTGTCTCGAGCGGCGATGATCGTGTGGTCGAAACGCACATCCACCTGTGGATGCGGCATGTGTAACTCCTTTCTCCATGGACTTCGATCTGGTGATGCCATGGAGGGGGCGGGCCTCGAGCCCGCCACACGATCAAGGAGCTGCCGGGAACCCATCTCGCTCACGGCGTATAGCCGACCCGGCAGTCACGTCGCCGACTCTAGCACCATCGTCGGGCAGGTCGACCCCGGCTTGTGCCCGAGCCGCCCGGGATCGCAGGTGAGCAGCAGCATTTCAACGGCCCAGAACGTGAGCAAGTTCGGTCCTTCAGAGCGAACCGACTCGTGGTCGGCGTTGGGGTCAGACGCACAAGTTCGATCGGATGCTCGAAACGGGCCGGATCACCGTCGGGGTACTCACTTGACCGTGATCGTGCTTCCCGTCCAACGGGGTCCCGGACTGGTGAAGCCTCGGGCGGTTTACCGCACCGGAGCTGATGGTCTTACGCCGCCACTCGCTGGTGCGGGTGTAGCCGGCGAGAGAACCTTTCGTTGGTATGCCACTCGTGGCGGGTCAGTGGTGGTGTTCGATGCAGAATTCGTTGCCTTCGGGGTCGCGGAGGGTGGCCCAGCCGAGGCCGTCGGGGGTTCGGTGGTCTTCGTAGAGGGTTGCGCCGAGGGTGCGGGCGCGGTCGACTTCTTCGTCGCGGGTGCGGGTGGTGGGCATCCAGTCCAGGTGGACGCGGTTTTTCACGACCTTCGTCTCCGGTACTCGGATGAAGAGGAGTCCCGGTGTTCCTTCCGGCGCCTCCAGGACGACCCAGTCGGCGTCGGGTCCGTTGCCGTCCGCTACCGGCCATCCGGTGAAGGCGCTCCAGAACGACGCGAGGGCGAAGGGGTCGGAACAGTCGACCGTGACGTGTCGAATGATCATCTCCCCAGCCAATCATTCGGACGCGTTCTCGTGCGGGTCAAACGGCGAGGAGGCGGAGGAAGTGTTCGACTTCCGACCGGATGGCGGCGCGGCCGGGGGTGAGATACTCGCGCGGGTCGGCGAGGCCGGGGTCTTGCGTGAGGCGCTCGCGGATGGCGGCCGTCATGCGGATGTTCAGGCGGGTGGCGATGTTGATTTTCGTCATGCCGTGGTCGACGGCGGCGCGCAGGCCGTGGTCGGGGACGCCGGAGGACCCGTGCAGGACCAGGGGTACGGGGACCTTCGCGGCCAGATGAGCGATCAGGTCGTTGTCGAGTTCGGCGGTGCGCGTGTGCATGGCGTGCGAGGAGCCGACGGCGACCGCGAGTGCGTCGACACCGGTGGCGCTCACGAATTCGACCGCCTCGTCCGGATCGGTGCGCGCGCCGGGCGCGTGGACGCCGTCCTTGCCGCCCACCTCCCCGAGTTCGGCTTCGATGTGCACACCGCGTTGGTGGCACCACGCGGTGATCGAGGTGGTCGCGGTGACGTTGTCGGCGTAGTCGAGGGCGGAGCCGTCGTACATGACCGATCGGATGCCCAGATCGACCGCCTGGCGGATCAATTCGGCGCTGGTGGCGTGGTCGAGATGGACCGCGACCGCGGCGTCGCTGTCGGCGGCGATGCGCAGGCAGGCGGCCCCGAGCGGGGCGATGCCGCCGTGATAGCGCGCGGTGTTCTCCGAAACTTGCAGCACCACCGGCCGCTTCGCCGATTCCGCGGCGGCCGCGATCGCCTCGGCGTGCTCGAGGGTGATCACGTTGAACGCGCCCAGCCCGCCAGGCCGGGCCACGGCGATCAGGTCGGGTATCGAGGTCAGCGGCATAGTGCGTGCTTTCGGTAGAGCGAACGGCGTACTTGCGACCCCGGGGCCGCTTCGACGCAGTCCTGCGGAACGGGGGCTGGTGCGTCCGTGGTGAGCTCACCGCGTACCGTGTCGACGCTGCGCCGGGTGAGCCACGCAAGACGGACTGAGGGCCACGGAGGCACGACCTCGCGGCGTGCGTCCCGCCTGACCGCGCGCAGTGGTCCACGGGCGATCGGCGCGCTACTGGGCGCGGCGGTCATGGGGAAGCCTTCTGCGGTGTGGGTAAGTCCAGTTCGCGGACTCGGACGGTGGGGGCGAGGCGGGTGCGCAGGCAGCGGTCGATCTCACCGGCCACCGGGATGACTACGGCGGCCGCGGAGGTGGCTACGGCGTCGGTGAGCAGGGCGGGCCAGTCCGGGCGCGGTTCCGACGAGAGGGCCGCGATCACGGCCGCCACCGCGGCATCGCCCGCGCCGGTGGGATTCCCGGCGAGCGGTTCGGCCAGCGCCGCCGACCACGCGCCGTCGGCGGTCACCGCGGCGATCCCCTCGGGACCGCGGGTCGCGATCACGGCGCGCACCCCGTTGTCGATCAGCGGCTGCACGGCGGCGCGGATCTCATCGTCGGTCTGCGGCTGCGTGCCGGTGAGGCGGCGCAACTCCGCGTTGTTCGGGGTGAGGACGATGCCCGGCACCTGCGCCGCCAAGCGCAGTGCCTCGCCGTCGACGTCGCAGATGGTCGGCACGTCGGCCGCGATGGCGGTGCGGGCGATCTCGGCGGGCAGCGAGGGTTCGATGCCGCCCGGCAGCGACCCGGAGATGACCAACCCGGCGATCTCGGGCAGCAGGCCCGCCACCCGGACGGCCAATTGCTCCGCGGCGTGCGGATTGGAGACCCTGGCGCCCGGCTCCCACAGCGCGGTGGCGGTGCCGTCCTCGGACTCGCTGATCACGACCGTGCGGCGCACCCAGGGCAGCGCGTGCACGAAGTCGACCGGCATCTCCAGCTCGGCGGCGGCCGCGAAGGCGTGGTCGGAGAATCCGGTGGCCCTCGCGTATTTGCCGAGCTGATTCAGCACCCGGGTCACGTTGATGCCCTTGCCGCCGATGCGCTGCTCCACCGACCGCACCCGATGGGCCTGCCCGCGTTCGAAGCGTTCGACGCGATAGGTCATGTCGTACGCGGGATTCATTGACACGGTGAGGATCACGTCAACCACTGTCCACGTCTGAGCACCCCGCGCAAGTGGAGATTGTCACTGACTGTCAATATGTCGGCGAATCGGCCGGGCCGCAGGTCACCGATGTCGGTGAGCCCGAGCGCCGCCGCCGGGACCGACGTGGCCGCGCGCACCGCGTCCCGCAGCGGGACACCGGATTCGCGGACGGCACGCGCGACGCACTCCAGCAAGGTGCTGACCCCGCCCGCGATCGATCCGCCGGCGATGCGCGCCACCCCGTCTTGCACGGTCACCGGCTGCGGGCCGAGCCGGTACTCGCCGTCGCCGAGGCCCGCGGCCTGCATGGCATCGGTGACCAGCGCGACGCGCCCCGGCGCGGTCGCGAACACCAGCGCGGCGAAGCCCGGATCCACGTGCACGCCGTCGCCGATCAGCTCCACGACGACGTCCCCCGCCGCCGCGGCCACCAGTGCCGCGGCGACCGGGCCCGGGCCCCGGTGGTGCAGCGGCGGCATGCCGTTGGCCAAGTGCGTCACGATGCTTCCTGATCCGTGCGGCCGCAGAGCATTTCGGAAAGAGGCATAGTCGGTGTCGCTGTGGCCGAGTGCGACCACCACACCGCTGTCGGTCAGCCGCCGCGCGACGGCCGTGTAGCCGGGACGCTCCGGCGCGAGCGTCATCGTGCGCAGATGCGCGCCTCCGGCGGCCAGCAGCCGGTCGGTCAGCCCGAGATCGGGATCACACAGGAATCGCGGATCCTGTGCACCGCAGCGCGCCTGCGCCAGGAACGGCCCTTCGACGTGGATTCCGCCGAGCACGCCTTCTTCGGCGAGTTCGCGCAGGGTGGCGGTCTGCGCCACCATCTCCGCGGCGGGCCCGGTGACCACGCTCGCCACCACTGTGGTGGAGCCGTGCGCATGGTGCGATTGTGCGGCGGCCCGCGCGTCCGCGGCGTGTACGGTATCGAACCGATAGCCGAACCCGCCGTGATTGTGAATGTCCACAAGCCCCGGCAGCACGGTGCCAGAAAATGGCGGCTCAGGTAAATCGGGATGCGCCGCTCGCCATTGCGCGAACGACCGCACGGCCGCGATGCGGTCTCCGGATACCAGCACCACCCCGTCGTCGAGTTCCACGCTCGCCGAGACGATTCGCCCTCGGATGATCAGCTCGGTGTGTGCGGTCATGTCAGTGCCCCCTGGCCCGCGAGGTGGGTGACGTCCGCCGGGCGGGACCGGTCGGCGTGCGTTTCGGCTGTGCTGGTCAGAAGGCATCGAGTGAACAGCCGAATGGCCTCGGACCGCGCTGGAAGTCGGCGCGGCGCGACGGTTTCTCCGGTGTGGGGTAGCACTGGCTCGTCCGCGCGACCCGTCATGTCAACGCACCGCGACGGGCGAACAGGGCGGCGCCCGCCAGTCCGGCGCGGGCGCCGAATTCGCCCAGCACCACTCGGGGCGCGGGGACCAGGCGGAGCCGGTCGGACAGGGCTCGGTGCAGTGGTTCGGTGAGCGCCGCGCCCGCGCCGGCGAGCCCGCCGCCGAGGACGACCAGTTCGGGGCAGGCCGCGTGCACGATGCCGACCAGCCCGTCGGCGAGCGCGTCGACCGCGTCCGCCACCACGGCGGCCGCGTCGGGGTCGGTGGACATGAGCGCGAAGATCTCCGCCGCGCCGCTCGTCTCGCGCCCGGTGCGCCGGGTGTAGGCCCGCGCGATGGCCGCGCCCGAGGCGACCGTCTCGACGCAACCGGTATTGCCGCAAGCGCAGGGCAAGCCGCCCACGCGCCGCACCGGCACGTGCCCGTACTCGCCGACCTGCCCGTAGCTGCTGCGCACCAATCGTCCGCCGACCGACAGGGTCCCCGAGATGCCCGTGCCGAGAACGACGACGCACACGTTGTCGTAACCCCGCCCGGCGCCGTACCGCCATTCCGCCCAACCTGCGACGGCCACATCGTGTTCGATCAATGTCGGCACACCCCAGCGCTCGGTGAAGCGGTCGCCCACGTGCACGTCCCGCCAGCCGACATTGCTGCTGAACACCGCGACCGATCGGGCGGTGTCGACGATGCCGGGCAGCACCACGGCCGCCCGGCGCACCCGGCGGCGGTCGGATTCCGGCAGGTCGGCCAGCAACCGATCGCCCAATTCGCCCATGGCGTCGAAGGCGGCGGTGCCGTGGGGCGTGGCGACGGCGCCCACGGCCAGCACCGTGCCCGCGCCGTCGGTGACCTCTCCTTTGATAGTGGTACCGCCGACGTCCACGCCGAGCACCAGGGCGTCGCTCGGCAGCACCGCGGTATCCGCCCGCGGCGTCATCGCGCGCCCCCGGTCACGACTTCAGCACCACCGAGCGATTCAGGCCGCGCGGGTGGTCCGGGTCCAGTCCCAGGTCGGCGGAACGCAGCAGGCAGAGCCGGTGCACCCGGATCAAGTCGGCCATCGGATCGATATCGCGGTGTTCCAAGTGCGCGCCGGTGGCGGTGACGTCGGCGGCGAAGTCCGGCTCCAGGGGTCCGAAGGCCCAGACCGCGCGGCCCGGTGCGGAGATGGCGATCGGGCCGTGGCGGTACTCGGTCGCCGGATACGCCTCCGTCCACGATTGGCAGGATTCGCGCAGCTTGAGCGCCGCCTCGTCGGCGATGGCCGCCGCGAATCCCATGCCGACGAAACTGATCTGCTCCGCAGCGCGGACCGACCGCAGCGATTCGGCGGGATCCTCGGCGAGTACCGCGCGCGCCTGGGCGATCACCGGCGCGAGGTCTTCGCCCAGATGGCTGCGCAGGATGGCGAGGGTGGTCGTGGCGAACCGGGTCTGCACCACCGATCGCTCGTCGACCTGGTCGATGAGAATCGGGTCGCCCAGTTCGAGGACGGGTGTGCCGGGACTGGAGCAGATCACCGCGCGCGGGATGCGCGCGGGGATGTCCCGCATGGCGCGCACCACCTCGGTGGTCGTGCCCGAACGGCAGATCACCAGGTAGCGGTCGTAGTCGCGAGCGCGCACGGCGCTGGCGGGCCAGGCGTCGGTGATCCCCCGGCCCGCGCCCTCGCGCAATGCCGCGATCGCGCGTGCCATGAAATACGAAGTGCCGCAGCCGATCACCGCGACACGCTCGCCCGGCCTCGGTAGCGCGGCGTGGTGATCGGCTGCGATGGTCGCGGCGTGCGTCCAGTCGTCCGGCTGGGTCGCCACTTCGGTGGCCAGATGCGGCTCAGGCGTAGGCACCTGAACAGCTTCATCCCGATGATCGTTTATGTCAAATATGCGATCAAATCGGTCACATTTGATCACGATTCGGATTACATTGAGGTGCACGGACGGTGCGTCCTCCCATCATCGGCGGCTCCGCTGGCGCCGGGTGGGTAAATCTGAAAGGTTCTGCTCGTGAAAAGACCGTTTCACCGCGTGCTTGCCGGAGTCGCGATGGTCACCGGCGTCGCGCTGGCCCTCTCCTCCTGCGGGTTCGGTTCGAAAACCGCCGCGGACTCCGCCACCACGATCAACTTCCTCGCCCCCGCCTACAGCGACGGCGCCACGGGCACCAAGGCGCTGTGGGACGGGATCGTCGCCGAATTCCAGAAGCAGAACCCGGGCATCACCGTCAACGTGCAGATGGAGTCCTGGAATTCGATCAACGACGTGGTGCGCACCAAGCTCCAGTCGCCGTCGACCACCCCGGACCTGCTCAACATCGACGCCTACGCCAGTTTCGCGAGCGACGGCCTGCTCTACCCGGCCGCCGACATCGTCTCCGCGCCGGTGCTCGCCGACATCCAGCCCGCTTTCGCGCAGAACGCGGCGTTGAACGGCACGCAATACGCGCTGCCGCTGTTCGCCTCCACCCGCACCTTGTTCTACAACGCCGAACTGTTCGAGAAGGCGGGCATCGCCCGGCCGCCGAAGACCTGGGCCGAGCTGACCGACGCGGCGAAGAAGATCCAGGCGCTCGGCGGCGGCGTCTCCGGGTACGGGCTGCCGCTGGGCAGCGAGGAGGCGCAGGGCGAAACCTCCATCTGGACCTTCGGCGCGGGCGGCTCCTGGGCCGACGGCGACCGGATCACGGTGGACACCCCCGCGAACCTGGAGGGGGTGCGAGCCATGCGTGAGCTCATCGATGCCGGTGCCACCCAGCCGAACCCGGGCGCGACCGACCGCAAGGACGTGATCAACGCCTTCATCCAGGGCAAGATCGGCATGATCGAAGCGCTGCCGCCCACCATCGGCCAGATCCTGGCGAAGAACCCGGGCCTGCGGTACGCGACCGCGCCCTCGCCGACCAAGTCCGGATCGCCGGTCACGCTCGGCGTGGCCGATCACCTGATGGCGTTCAAGAAGGACGGCGCGAAGGCCGAGTCGATCAAGAAGTTCCTCGACTTCTTCTATTCGGCCGCGGTGTACGCCGATTTCGTCAAGCACGAGGGCTTCATCCCGATCACCCAGAGCGCCGCGGCCGCGCTCGCCGAGGACCCGGTGACCAAGGCGTTCGCCGCCACGCTCCCGGTGGCGCGGTTCTATCCGAGCAACAACCCGAAATGGGCGGCGGCGCAGGGCGCCATTCGTCAGCAGATGGGCACCATCGCACAGGGCGCGGACCCGGCTCAGGTGCTGCGCCGGATCCAGGAAGCCGCGAACTGACGTGCGGCGCAGAGGATTGCCGGCGGCGCTGCCGTGGATCGGGCCGTCGCTGGTCCTGATCGCGGCCGTCGTCGCCTTCCCGGCCTGCTACATGGTGTGGACCAGCACCAGGGACCTCAGCGCCTACGGCCAGGACCGCGGCAACGCCGGGCTGGCCAACTATCGGGCACTGTTCGGGATCTCGGAACTCGGCTCGGTGCTGGTCCACACGGTGGTCTGGGTGGTCGGCGTCGTGCTGGTCACCTTGGTGCTGTCCGCGGCGCTGGCCCAGTTCCTGAGCAAGGACTTCCCCGGACGCACCGCCGTGCGAATGGCGATCCTGGTGCCGTGGGCCGCGTCGGTGGTGATGACCACGACGATCTTCTACTACATGCTCGACCCCGACGTCGGCATCGCGAACCGGTTCCTGGTCGACATCGGTGTGCTCGACCGCGGTTACGGGTTCACCAAGCAGCCCACGCAGGCGTTCCTCGTGGCGATGGGCGTCGCGGTGTTCGTGTCGGTGCCGTTCACCACCTACACGATCCTGGCCGGGCTGCAATCCATTCCGGCGGAGATCGACGAGGCGGGGCGGGTCGACGGCGCGAGCGCGTGGCAGCGTTACCGCTATCTCACCCTGCCGCAGCTGCGTCCGGCGATCGCGGTGGCGACCGTCGTCAACATCATCAACGTGTTCAACTCGCTGCCGATCCTGCAAGTGATCACCGGCAGCATCGCCGGGTTCTCGGCGGACACCACCACTACCCTGACGTTCAAACTGATCCGGCAGAACCAGCAGGTCGACACGGCCGCCGCGATGAGCGTGCTGAACTTCGCGCTGATCATCGTCGTCATCGCGATCTACGCGAAGCTGGTCCGCCCGACTCGCGAGGTGGACCGGTGACGGCGCAGGTGGAGGTGCTCGAACGGGAAACCGCGACGCCGGTCGTCGAAGCGGTGCCCGCGCGACGCCGCTGGGAGCTCACCGCGGTCGGCGTGGTGCTCGCGGCGGTGTTCCTGCTGCCGTTCCTCGTGATGGTGCTCGGTTCGCTGAAGAGCAGGGCCGAGATCTTGCGCATTCCGCCGACATATCTGCCGCGCTCCTGGCATCCGGACAACTACGCCACCATGTGGGACACCCCGGAGACGCCCCTGCCGTTCAACCTGGCCAGCACGATCATCATCGCGGTGTGCGCCACCGCGCTGGTGCTGGCCGTGGCGATCCCGGCGGGGTACTACACGGCGCGGCACCGCTTTCCGGGGCGCGGAGTGTTTCTCGGGGTGGTGCTGGTCACCCAGATGTTGCAGCCGACGGTGCTGGTCACCGGGTTGATCCGGGAGTTCTTCGCGCTCGGCATCAACGACACCTGGCTGGCGATGATCCTGGTGAACGCCGCGTTCAACCTGTCGTTCGCGGTGTGGATCCTGCACAGTTTCTTCGCCGCGATCCCGGTCGAGATCGAGGAGGCCGCCATGCTCGACGGACTCGGCCGCGCGCAGACGCTGCTGCGGGTGAGTCTGCCGCTGGTCTGGCCGGGCATCGTGACGGCGACGATCTTCGTGCTGGTGGCGTGCTGGAACGAATTCGCCGCCAGCCTGGTCGTGCTGACCACGCCGGAGAACCAACCGCTGTCGGTGGCGCTGACCAAGTTCGTCGGTCAGTACGACACCGCGTGGCAGTACGTGTTCGCGATTTCCACCGTCGGCATCATCCCGGTGGTGCTGCTGTTCGCGGTCATCGAGAAGCGCCTGGTGGCGGGACTGACCGCGGGTAGCGTGAAATAGTGCCCGCGCCGGACCGCGCGGAGGACGGAATCGCCACGCCCGCACCGTCGCACGCGCGGGCGGGAGGTAGCCGCGCGGTAGCATCGAACGGTGACACGGCGGGATCACGGACCCAAGGACGGTCGCAGCTACGGCGGGCTGTCCAAGGAGCAGCGGGTTGCCCAGCGGCAGACCCGCCTCATCGATGCCGCCCTCGAACTATTCGGCACCCAGGGCTACGCGGCCACCTCGATCGAACGCCTCTGTGCCCTGGCGAACGTCTCCACGCGCAGTTTCTACGAGGACATGGGCAGCCGCGAGGCCCTGCTCATCGCCTTGGGCAATCGCATCACCTCCCGCGCGCTGGAGTACGCGCTCGCGGCCCTGGCGGCGACCGAGAACGAGCCCTTGCCCGTGCGCATAGTGGCGAGTTTCCGCGCGTACCTGGGTGTCACGTGTGCCGATGCCCGGCGGGCGCGAGTCTGCTATGTCGAGGTGGTCGGCGTGAGCGCGGCAGTGGAGGAGTGGCGCAGGCAGCAGCGCCGCTTGCTGTCGGCGTTGCTGATCAGCGAGGCCGAGCGCGCCGTCGGCCGCGGCGAGACCGGTCCGCGCCGCTTCGATCTTTTCGCGCTGGCGGTGATCGGCGCGGTCACGTCCCTCGCTCAGGAACTGGTGCAGAGCACGGCGCCGGATTCGACGGTGAGTCTGGACGAAATCTGCTCGGAGATCGCCTATTTCGTGCATTCCGGCCTTTCGCACCCGCGGGTCGATCCGTCGACGGGGGATCTGGCCGGACATCTCCCCGCCACACCGGTGCTTCGGGAGAGACCCGCGGTCGAGGCCGATGTGTCTTGAGCCGGACCGGACCGGCTCCGGTCGTGGGAGATCGCTACGGCCGGCACGGGGGTGTGGTCATATTGTTCGCGTGTTCGCCGAAACAGCAGGTTTCCCGCGCGACCGGGCCGGTGTGAGATGACCGGACCCACGGATCGTCCGCAACGGTGGAGCCGGTTGCTGGAACTGCTCGCCGAATCCGGGCGGCTCTCGGTGGAGGAGGCCGCCGACCGGCTCGGCGTGTCCGCCGCGACGGTGCGCCGCGATTTCACCGCGCTCGCCCAACAGCAGCTGGCCACCAGGACGCACGGCGGTGTGGTGGCGACCTCGGTGGCCTATGACCTGCCCGCCCGTTATCGGCAGAGTGCGGGCGAAGCCAAGCAGCGCATCGCCGAACACGCCGCGTCCCTGGTCGATCCGTGCGCGGTGGTGGGGATGAACGGCGGCACGACCACCACGGCGGTGGCCAGATCGCTGGCCGGGCGCCCGGATCTCGGATCGGCTGGTGACGAGCAGCTCACCATCGTCACGAATGCGCTGAACATCGCGGGGGAGATGGTGCTGCGGCCGCACATGCGCACGATCGTCCTCGGCGGTGTGGCCCGGCGGGAATCCTACGAGTTGCACGGGCCACTGGCCGAACGGGCGCTGGCCGAACTGCGGCTCGACGATCTCGTGCTCGGCGTGAACGCGATCTCCGTGGCGGGCGGCGCCCAGTGCAGGCACATCGACGAGGCCGGGGTCACCACCGAGATGGTGCGGCGTTCCGGCCGGGTGATCGTGGTGGCCACCGGGGACAAACTCGAGCGCACCGCGCTGGCTCGTATCTGCGGCATCGAGCAGGTGCAGGTGCTGGTCACCGATACCGGCGCGGATCCGGCGGCCGTGGAGGCCATCCGAGCGGCGGGCGTGCGGGTCGACGTGGTGTAGCCGCCCGGGCCTACTTCGCCGTGGCCGACGTCAGCGGTCGCGAAGCCTCGGCGATGGGACGGATGCCGCGCCGCCAGACCAGGAATCCCCAGGCCACGAAGCCCGCGTAGACGAGATACAGGGCGGCGGAGGGGTAGTAGCCCGCCCGCAGCAGCAGTGGAACGCCGACCAGGTCTACCGCGATCCAGATCAGCCAGAACTCGGCCAGGCCCCGTGCCATGCCGTAGGTGGCCAGGACCGAGCCGGTGAAGATCCACGCCTCGGCCCACGGACCGTACGAACCCAGCCACGCGAAGATCTGAGCGAACACCGCCGTGCCCGCGAGCATCGCGGCCACGAGCACCACGCGTTCGCGCGTACTCGCCCAGCGCGGGTCGACGCCGCGATGGGTGGAACCGGTCTCCCGCGCCGCGTGGCGGTACCAGCTCCACCAGCCGTAGACGCTGACCGCGACGAACATGAGCTGGCGTCCGGCCTGTCCCGCCATGTTCAGCTGCTGCGGGGTGTGGAACACGCCGCCGACGAACACGGTGAACAGCAGGGCGTTCCCGGCGATGCCCACCGGCCAGGCCCACACGCGCCGCCGCATGCCGCCGATCGCGGACGCCAAACCGAAGCCGTTGCCGATCACCTCGCGCCAGAGGATCTCCGAGCCCGCGACGTGCAGCTTGGCGTCGAGCAGCGTGATGATCGGGTTCACCTGTCGTGTAACCCGCCGCGGGGCGTATCTCATCCGATCGGATCGCCGCGATCGAAATCCACCTCGCAGCCGCGGTGCGGACCGTAACGATTGCGCAATCTGGCGGCGCGATTCGCAATGTCCGTGCAACGGGGTGCTCTTATCGTGGCCGTCATGAGCACGGAGAGCGGTACCGCCGGGGGGACCGGAATTCATCTCAGCGGATTGACGAAGACCTTCCGGGTCGGGCGGAAGACCGTGCAGGCGTTGGCGAGTGTCGATCTGCACACCGAACAGGGCGCGTTCCTCTCGCTGCTCGGCCCGTCCGGCTGCGGCAAGTCGACAGTGCTGCGCATCCTGGCGGGCCTGGAGACGCCGACCGCGGGCACGGCGCTGATCGACGGCGCGACGCCCGGCGAGCTGCGCGGCAGGCATGCGCTCGGCATCGCGTTCCAGGATTCGGCGTTGCTGCCTTGGCGGTCGGTGGCCTCGAATATCGCGTTGCCTTTGCAAGTCGCGGGCATCAGGCCGGAGCCGGGGCAGATCGACGAGCTGATCGGGCTGGTGGGGCTGGAGGGTTTCGAGAAGGCCAAGCCCGCGCAGCTGTCGGGCGGCATGCGCCAGCGCGTCTCGATCGCGCGGGCGCTGGTGGTGCGGCCTGCCGTGCTGCTGCTGGACGAACCCTTCGGCGCGCTCGACGACATGACCAGGCAGCGGCTCAATCTGGAGTTGCTACGGATCTGGACCGAGAAGCCCGCGACGACGTTGATGGTCACCCACGGCATCGCGGAGGCGGTGTTCCTTTCCGACGTGGTAGCCGTCATGAGTCCCCGGCCGGGGCGGGTGCTGGAACTGGTCGAGATCGATCTTCCGCGCCCGCGGCTGCCGGAGATGATGCGGACGCCGGAATTCCACAAGCTGCACGACTATCTGTCGGAGCTGCTGTTCGGGACCGCGGGCAAAGGAGGCGTCGCATGAACGAGCACCGACCCGAACGCTGCCCGCGCCACGGCAAACCGGGCGGGCAGCGGTCGAGCGCGCACATCCGGCCGATGCGGCGGCATCTCTTCGCACGCTGCGTGCGACGGACGGGAGACACGGCATGAAGCGCTTCGGCGGTGTGCTCGGCGTGCTCGGGCTGGTCGCGGTGTGGTGGGCGCTCGCGGCGTTCGAGGTCGCGGGCGGCACCGTACCCAGCCCATGGCAGGTGCTGCACACCATGTACACCGACGGATGGGAGCTGTACGGCCCCAACTTCCGGATCACCGCGCTCGGCGCGCTGCAAGGGTTCGTCTGGGGCAACGGCCTGGCCATCGCGCTCGCCGTCCTGATCGTGCTGGTGCCGCCGATCGAGTCGCTGGCCACCCAGCTGGCGATACTGAGCTACTGCACGCCGCTGCTCGCGCTGGGCCCGATCATCCTGGTGGTCTTCGGCGGACGCACCCCCACGGTGTTCTTGGCGGCGATGTACTGCTTCTTCACCACGATGGTCGGCACCGTCGCCGGGTTGCGTTCGGCCGACCGGACCAGCCTGGATCTGGTGCGCGCCTATGGCGGCGGACGCTGGCAGCAGCTGTACCGGGTGCGGGCGATCGCGGCGCTGCCCAGCACGTTCGCGGCGTTGAAGATCGCCGCGCCGTCGGCGGTGCTCGGCGCGATCATCGGCGAGTACCTCGGTGGCGTGGACAGCGGGATCGGGGTGGCGCTCACCGCCGCGCAGACCTCCTACAACGTGCCGCGCACCTGGGGCATGGCGCTGGCCGCCGCGGCGCTGGCCGGGCTCGGTTACGCGCTGGTGGCGCTGGCGGCACGGTTGGCCGCGCCGTGGACCGCGCAGGGAGCACGATGAACGTCCGGCCGGGCCGGCACGGGAAGGACGCCCGATGAAACTGCTGCGACGCATCGGGATCTTCCTGTTCCCGCTGGCCACCTCGCTGCTGTTGATGCTGGTGATCTGGTACGTCTTCCTGCGGGCGTTCCCGCAGGTCGGGCCGCGGGTCGGCAAGACGCCCGGCGACATCTGGAGCTACTTGGTGACCGCGCCAAACGCCGCCGCCGCGCGGCAGGCGATCCTGGACGATCTGCAGATCACGCTGCGCGACGCGGCCATCGGGTTCGGCGCGGGCATGCTTGCCGCGCTGGTGGTCGCGGCGCTGTTCGTGTCGTTCGCCGCCGTCGAGCAGACCTTTCTCCCGGTGGCGATGCTGCTGCGCTCGGTGCCGCTGGTGGCGCTCACGCCGATCATCGTGCTGGTGTTCGGCCGTGGTCTGGCGGGGGTCGCCGTGCTCGCCGCGATCGTGGTGTTCTTCCCCGCCCTGGTCATGATCATGGCGGGCTTGCGCAACGCGCCGCGGCAGGCGCTGGAACTGGTGACCGCGTACGGCGGTTCACGGTGGACCGGGTTGCGCATGGTGGCCGTGCCCGCGGCGCTGCCTTCGGTGTTCGCCGCCGCGCGGATCTCGGTGCCGGGTGCGCTGATCGGCGCGTTGCTGGGGGAATGGCTCGGCAGCGGCACCGGGTTGGGCGCCAGTCTGATCCGGGCGATCCCGACGTTCCAGTACAGCAAGTTGTGGGCCTCGATCGTCATCGTCACGCTGGTCTCGGTGGCGCTCTACGCGATCGTCGGCGTGGTCGAGAACCTGGTGCTCGCCCGCTTCGGCCCGGAAGCCGGACGACTCTGAGCGAACAGACCGGCGAATTCCTCGCCCGGAACGCCAAAGTAAAGAAAATGAAACGCGCTGCCCCTAGATTCGGCCCATGACACCCGCGCACCGCTCCACGTTCGGGCACCTGAACCGACGCTCGTTTCTCCGTTACTCCGCGTTCGCCGGCGCAGCGCTCGGCGGCGCGGGGGCGCTGGCCGCCTGCGACGGAAGCTCCGGCGACTCGTCCGGCGGCACCACCGCGGACGGCTCGAAATACGGCGGCGTCGCGGTTCAGCTGTCCTGGTTGAAGAACATCGAATTCGCGGGCGAATACTTCGCCGATTCGAAAGGCTATTTCAAAGAGGCGGGTTTCGGCTCGGTCGACCTGATCGCGGGCGGCGCGGCGAGCACGTCGGTGGAGGCCGGATTGGACACCGGGAAGGTGTGGCTGGGGTTGTCCGCGCCACAGACCACCGCACCGGCGATCCTGGAGGGCCTGCCCGCCAAGATCGTCGCCACCACGTATCAGAAGAACCCGTTCGCGATCGTGTCCTCCGCGGCGAAACCGATCAAGACGCCCGAGGACATGAAGGGCCGCAAGATCGGTGTGCAGGACACCAACCAGCTGATCTTCACCGCGCTGCTCACCGCCAACGGGATGAAGCCGGGCGACGTCACCATCGTGCCCGCGCAATTCGACCCCACGCCGCTGGCCAACGGTGAGGTCGACGGATGGGTCAGCTACGTGACCAACGAACCGATCACGCTCGCGGCGAAGGGTTTTCCGACGGCGCACTTCTTGTTCGCCGATTACAACCTGCCGCTGGTCGCCGAGACGCTCACGGTCGCGCAGTCCACCATCGACAAGGAGCGTGACAAGCTCAAAGCGTTCCTGGCCGCCGAGATCAAGGGGTGGAAGGACGCGGTGGCGGATCCGGCCGAATCGGCGCGGCTCGCGGTGGAGGTGTACGGCAAGGATCAGAAGCTGGACCTGGCCGAGCAGACGAAAGAGGCTGTCGCGCAGAACGATCTGGTGGTCTCGGCGGACACGGCCGCCAACGGTTTGCTCTCCATGACCGACGCGCTGATCGAGCAGAACGTCGCCGCGCTCCGCAGTGCGAAGATCGACATCAAGGCCGCGCAGCTGTTCGATCTGTCCGTGCTGCGCGAGGTCTACGCCGAGAATCCCGGCCTGAAGTGATCAGATACCAAGTCCCACAGCGGTTCGCGGCGTGATCGGGATCTCGCCGCTGTATGGGTCGGCCGGTCGCGCCGGTTGCGCGGCGCGGGCGGCCAGCAGTTCGGCGGCGATCGCCACGGCCATCTCTGGCGCGGTGCGCGCGCCGATGTCCAATCCGGCGGGCGAATGCAGCCGCGCGAGCGTCTCCGGGCCGAAACCGCCTGCCTGGAGATCCTCGATGCGCCGGATATGCACCTGGCGCGAGCCCATGGCGCCGAGATAGCCGAGCTCGGGTAGTCGTAGCGCCACGGTGAGGAGCGGGATCTCGAAGGTGGGATCGTGCGACAGCACGACAATGGCCGTGCTGCTGTCGATCTCTCCGGCCGCGGAGAGGGTGTTGAGGTAGCGGTGCGGCCAGTCCACCACCACCTCGGCGCCGGGAAAGGAGTCCGGCGTAGCGAAATTGGGGCGCGAGTCGCAGATGGTCACTCGGTAACCGAGTAGCTTGGCCTGCACCGTGAGTGCGGCGGCGAAGGAATTGGCGCCGAAGATGATCAGGCGCGGCGGCGGGGCGAACGAGGAGACGAAGACGTCCGAATCCGGTAGCGCCACCAATTCGGTGGCGTGCTTCTTGTCGGTGATCAGGTGCTGGCCGATCAGGTCGGCATCGGAGTTCCACACCACCGTGAAGACGGTGACCCTGCGGTGCGCCGCGATCTCGGCGGCGACATCCGGGAACTCCGGGAAGTGTCTTCGGGAGAACGGTTCGGTGAAGACGTCCATCATCCCCTCGCCGTTCGCGCCCGCCTCCAGGCCGGTGGCCACGCCGAAGCGGTGCATCGCGCGCCGGCCGGTGCGCGCCGCCTGGAGCACCGCCTCGTACGCGATCTCCTCCAGCCCGCCCGCGGCGACCGATCCGTAGACGCCCCCGTCCGGATCGACCAGCATCGCGGAGCCCACCGGCAAGGGGGCGGCGCCCACAGTGCGCACGATGGTGCCAAGTCCGCCGGTCCGGCCCGAGTGCCACACCCGCAACAGGTCGTCGACGATGTCCCGCATCAGCTAGCTCCGATCACCGTGCGGTCGTGGCCGGGAAGTCACGATCGACGCCCGTCGCCAAATCGTCGCACGTGACGCACACCATATCGTCTCTACCGGTCAAATATGTCCGGGCTCCGGAATCTCCCGCCGCCGCCCCGCACACCGCGTTCCAGTGCTTGTGGGCGATAACAACGGGGTGGCCCGGTGTGTTGTGGAACACAGCACGAGCCAGGCCGCCGGGTGCCGCCAGCGCGGCGTTCAGCACCCGGGCGACCACGTCGGCGCCGACATCGGGGGTGTCCACCGGCATGATCGCGGCGTAGCGCGCGGGCGTGCTCGACGCGGCGATCAGACCCGCCCGCAGCGAGGCGCTCAGACCGGTGGCCCAGTCCGCCGCCCAGACGTGCCGCACCCCCGGCGGCAGTTCGACGATCCGCGGCGTGGGGCCGGTCGCGCCGAGCACCACGATGACCGGGTCGCAGCCCCCGTCGCGCAGCGCGGTGACCGTCGCTCGCAACCATGCGCCGCCCTCGGCGAGCACTTTGGGTTTTCCGTAGCGGGTTCCGGCGCCCGCGGCGAGCACGACGCCGGCGCACGGTGCGACGGCGGAGCGATCAGGGTCGGCCATGCGTAAACGGTAATACCGGCCGGTCTGCGCCGCACGATGGGAAACCCGGTGCTCAGGCGCGTCCGGGAGCGACACGCCGACAGCGATCCGACCCCTTCCGGTGGCGGCTCGCGGGGTCGTATTCGATGCTGGTCCGATGACGGATCGGCGACCCGGTATCGCGGCGTTCGACGCGCTGTCCGACGACGCGGCCTACCAGGCGGTGCTCCGCTGCTGCTCGGCGCCGGGCTTCGCGCGGTCGGTGGTCGCAGGCCGTCCGTACCGGCGGGTCGAGGCGCTGCTCGACGCGGCGGAGGAGCTGTCGGCGCTGCTGCCGGAGTCCGAACTCGAGCTGGCGCTGGCGGGTCATCCCAGGATCGGGGAGCGGCCGCATTCCACGGCCTCGGCGCGGGAGCAGGCCGGGGTGGCGGGAGCGGACGAAGCGGTACGCGCGGCACTCGCCGAGGGCAACCGCGTCTACGAGGAACGGTTCGGGCACATCTACCTGGTGTGCGCGAGCGGAAAGTCGGGCGAGGAGCTGCTCGCGCTGCTCACCGCCCGGTTGCGCAATGATCCCGAAACCGAAAGGCGAGTCGTGCGAACAGAATTGGGCAAGATCAACCGCATCCGGCTGCGCGCGCTGCTGGCGGAGCTGTCGTGAGCGCGCTGAGCACCCACGTGCTGGACGCGGTGCGGGGTACGCCCGCCGCGGGCGTCACGGTGACGTTGTACCAGCAGGCGCGCCAGCTCGATTCGGGCGAAACGGGCGCGGACGGGCGGATCCGCGCATTGGGCGAAGCGCTCGAACCGGGAACCTATCGGCTGGTGTTCGACACCGGCGCCTACTTCACGAGGCAGGGGGTCGAAACCTTCTATCCGGAGGTGAGCATCACGTTCACCATGACCGATGAGCGGCGCTATCACGTCCCATTGCTGTTGTCGCCCTTCGCCTTTTCCACCTATCGAGGGAGCTGAGCGAGCATGGAACTGACCGGACCGATCGAGCTGACCGGCCACAGATACGGCAAGGCGGAGAACCGGATCGTCCGCATCTACCGGCGGAGCGCACGGCACGAGATCCGCGACGTGAACGTGTCCACCGTGCTGCGCGGTGATTTCGCCGATGCGTACGTGTCCGGCGACCAGGCGAAGGTCTTGCCCACCGACACGCAGAAGCAGACGGCCTACGCCTTCGCGAAGCAGCCGGGATTGCGAGCCATCGAGGACTACGCGCTCGCGCTGGCCGATCATTTCGTCGCCGACATCGAACCGGTGCGCAGCGCGCGCGTCGAGGTCGACCAATACGCCTGGCGGCGCGTGTCGGTCGGCGGCGTGGAGCACGACCACACCTGGGTGCGCAGCGGGCCGGACGTGCGCACCGCGGCCGTCACCGTGACCGGCAGCGGCGACGAACGACGGGCCTGGGTCGTCGGCGGGGTGAAGGACCTGACCATCCTCAAGTCGACCGGCTCGGAGTTCGCGGATTTCCTGACCGACGACTTCACCGTGCTCGCGCCGACCCATGATCGGATGCTGGCCACCGCGCTGGTGGCCGAATGGCGGTTCGCGAGCAGCACGGGCGTGGACTGGGACGAGGTCTACGCGGGCGTGCGGGCGCGGCTGGTGGAGACCTTCGCGACGCTGCACTCGAAGGCACTGCAACAGACCCTGTTCGAAATGGGCAAGGCCGCGCTGGCGGCCTACCCGGTGCTGGCCGAGATCCGGCTCGCCGCGCCGAACAAGCATCACTTCGAGTACGACCTGGCCCGCTTCGGCATCGAGAACCGCGGCGAGGTGTACCACGCCGACGACCGGCCCTACGGGTTGATCCACGCCACCGTGGCACGTGCCGACGCGCCGGAAGCGGGCCTCGCGTGGACCAGGTGACCGTCATCGCGGACTGCGCCGTCGCGACCGTGGACCCGCACGGGACCGAGTACGTCAGCGGCCACGTCGTCGTGCGCGGCAACCGGATCGACGCGGTCGGCGCGGGCGACCCGCCGGAAGTGGGCGGTGCGCGGCGCATCGACGGGCGCGGCTGCCTGCTGACGCCCGGGCTGGTGAACACCCATCAGCATCTCTATCAATGGATCACCCGGGGCCTGGCCACCGACCACACGCTGTTCGAGTGGCTGGGAAAGCTCTACCCCGTCTGGGCGGGTATCGATGAGGACGCGGTCCGCGTGGCGGCCACGGGCGCACTCGCCGCCCTCGCCGCCACCGGGTGCACCACCACCACCGATCACCACTACGTGTTCCCCCGCGACGGCGGTGACCCGCTCGCCGCCGAGATCACCGCGGCGGCGCGGGTCGGTCTGCGGTTTCACCCCTGTCGCGGCTCGATGGACCTGGGGGCGAGTGCGGGCGGGCTGCCGCCCGATCATCTGGTGGAACGCCTGGACGACATCCTCGCCGCGAGCGCGGAGGCCGTCGCGCGCTGGCACGACCCGTCGTTCGACGCCATGCTGCGGATCGCGCTGGCGCCGTGCTCGCCCTTCTCGGTCACACCGGACCTGCTGCGCGAGTCGGCGGCGCTGGCCCGCGCGACGGGGGTCCGGCTGCACACCCACCTCGCCGAGACCGCCGACGAACAGGACTATTGCGCCTCGGCCTTCGGCTGCACGCCCGCGCAGTACATGCAGCGGCTCGGCTGGTTCGGTCCCGACGTCTGGTACGCGCACGCCGTCCACCTGGACGACGACGCGATCGACGCCATGGCGGAAACGGGCACCGGCGTGGCGCATTGCCCCACGTCGAACGCGCGGCTCGGCGCGGGCGTCGCCCGCACCGCCGACCTGGTGCGCGCGGGCGTCCCGGTGGGTCTCGGTGTCGACGGGGCGGCCAGCAACGAGGCGGGTTCGATGATCGAGGAGCCGCGCCACGCGCTGCTGTGGGCGCGCAACCGGGGCGGCCCGCACGCGATGACCGTGCGCACCGCGTTGGAACTGGCCACCATGGGCGGGGCGCGCGTGCTGGGCCGCGCCGCCGAGATCGGTTCGATCGAGGTGGGCAAACTGGCCGACTTGGCGCTGTGGCGCCTGGACACGGCCGCGCACGCCGGGATCCAGGATCCGGTGACCGCCCTCGTGCTCGGCTCGGCCCCGCCGCTGGCGGCGCTGCTGGTGAACGGACGCGAGGTGGTGCGCGACGGCGAGGTCAGGACGGTCGACACGGACGTGGTCGCCGGCGAGGTGGCACGGGCGCAGGCGGCGTTGCTCGCGAAGGCGGGTTGAGGGCGCGCGCGGCTCGCCTGCCGACCTGACGAAGATCGCACCTGCCCGACTGGGCGAGGTGTCGTGCCTGGTCAGGTGGAACGAGCGATACTGAAGCAGTGCCGGCTCGGACGGCTCGTAGCGGCCGGGCGGGAGCCGTGGTGGACGGAATGGTCGACCGGGGATAGTTCCCCGTGGGCGGCCGTCGTGTGGCGAGATAACGGCCGCGCAATCTGATGTGCGTCGCGCGCAATATGGCGGCAACCGACTGGCTCTACGGTGACGGAGAGGCAGGAACGAGGTGAGACGTGGACCTGGACACGATCCGCGAGGTGGTGATCGCCCGCGAGCGGGCGGACCTGGCGGCGCTCGGCGCGTCGGCCGCGGTGCTCGCCGGAGGGACCTTCCTGTTCTCCGAGCCGCAGGATCGACTGGTGCGGCTGGTGGACATCACCGGCTTGGGGTGGCCTTCGTTCGAGATCCGGGACGACGGACTGGAGATCGCGGCGACCTGCACCCTGGCCGAGTTCGCCGGCGCCGCGCCGGGACGCGAGCTGGGGATGCCGGTGCTGCACGACCCATGGCCGGGGACCGCGCTGTTCGCACGGTCGTGCCGGGCGCTGCTCGCTTCGCACAAGATCTGGCGCACCGCCACCGTCGGGGGGAACGTCTGCCTCGCCCTGCCCGCGGGCGCGGTGCTCGGCGCGCTGGTCGCGCTCGACGGGAAGGCGCAGGTATGGGCTGCGGACGGTGCCGATCGGAGCATTCCGCTGCGGGAGTTCGTCCTGGCGCCGGGACGCACGGTGTTGCGGCCCGGTGACGTGTTGCGCTCGATTCACTTGCCGCGGTCGAGTCTGCTGGCGCGCACGAGTTTCCGGAAGATCGCGCTCGCTCCGCTGGGCCGTTCCGGCTCCGTGGTGATGGGACGGCGGGAACGGGACGGCCGCGGCGCGATCACCATCACGGCCGCCACGACCAGGCCCGTCGTCCTGGACTTCGCCGAGCCGCCCACCGCGGACGCGATCAGCGACGCCGTGGACGGCATCGATCCCGCCCTCTGGTTCGACGATCCGCACGGCTCGCCCGAGTGGCGCGCGCACGTCACCGGGATGCTCGCCCACGAGGTCGCCGCCGAACTGCGGGAATCCTGATGCGGTTCGAAGTGGACGGCAGGACCGTCGACGTCACGGCGCGGCCGGGCCAGTGCCTGCGGACGGCGCTGCGGGACAGTGGCGCCCTGGCGGTGAAGAAGGGGTGCGACACGGGCGATTGCGGAGCCTGCTCGGTGCTGGTCGACGGAATGACGGTGCACTCCTGCGTCTTTCCCGCGTATCGCGCCGACGGGCGTTCCGTCGTCACCGCCGCCGGGCTCGGGACGCCCGAGCACCCGCACCCGGTGCAGCGCCGGTTCGTCGACAACGCCGCCTTCCAGTGCGGGTTCTGCACCGCGGGCATGGTGGTCACGGCAGCGGGGCTCCGGGGTGGTGAGCAGGTCGACGTGCCGGGCGACGAACTGGCCGAATTGATGAAAGGGAACCTCTGCCGCTGCACGGGTTACCGCGCCATCCGCGCGGCGCTGGGCGAGCCGACCGTCACCGGCGGGGGCTCCGGTGGCGGTGCCTTGGCCGGGCCGCGCCTCGTGTCCGGCAGCGAGCCGTTCACGCTGGACCTACCGCAGGTCGGCTCGCGCGCGGAGGATCGGTCACGAGTCGGCGAGAGCGCGCCGCCGACCGCTCCGCTGCACCTCGCCGTGCTGACCAGCCCGCACCCCCACGCGCGCATCCGCTCGATCGCCACCACCGCGGCCGAGGCGCTGCCGGGCGTGCACGCGATATTCACCCATGCCGATGCGCCGGACGTGTCGTTCTCCACCGCGCGGCACGAAGCGCGCACCGATGACCCCGACGACACCTACGTGCTCGACCGGACCGTCCGGTTCGTGGGGCAGCGGGTGGCCGCGGTGGTGGCCGACAGCGTCGCGATCGCCCGTGAGGCATGCCGCTTGCTGGAAGTCGACTACGAGGTGTTGCCCGCCGTCTTCGAGCCGGAAGACGCGCTGCGCGCCGACGCGCCGAAACTGCACGGCGACAAACCGGCCTCGGCCCGGATCGCCGATTCCGCCCGCAACGTGATCGCCGAGCTGCACGGGGAGGTGGGCGATGTCGCGGCGGGACTGACCGCCGCGGTTCAGGTAGTGCGAGGTGTCTGGTACTCCCCACGCGGACAGCACGTGCACTTGGAGACGCACGGCGGGGTCGGCTGGCTGGACGACGCCGGACGGCTCGTCATCCGGTGCAGCACGCAGGTGCCGTTCCTGGTCCGCGACGAACTGTGCCGGCTGTTCGGGCTGGACGCGGCGCAGGTGCGGGTGCTCGCGGCCAGGGTCGGCGGCGGATTCGGCGCGAAGCAGGAGATGCTGGCCGAGGACCTGATCGCGCTGGCCGTGCTGCGCACCGGCAGACCGGTGCAGTACGAGTTCACCCGCTCCGACGAGTTCACCTCCGCCACGTGCCGTCATCCGATGCGGGTCGAGGTGACGGCGGGGGCCGACGCCAACGGTGTACTCACCGCCTTGGCCGTCGACGTACTCGCCGACACCGGCGCCTACGGCAACCACAGCGGCGGCGTGATGTATCACGGCGTCGGCGAGTCGGTGGAGCTGTACCGCTGCGCCAACAAGCGGGTCGACGCGCGGGTGGTGTACACCAACAACGTCCCTTCCGGCGCGTTCCGCGGCTACGGCCTCGGGCAGGTGATCTTCGCGGTGGAGTCGGCGCTGGACGAGCTGGCGCACGCGCTCGGCATGGACCCGTTCGAACTGCGCCGCCGCAACGTCGTGGTGCCCGGTGACCGGTTCGTCGGCGCGGCGGTGAACGAGAGCGACCTCATGTTCGGCAGCTACGGCTTGGACCAGTGCCTGGACCTCGCCGAACGGGCGCTGCTGCGCGGCAACGACGTGCATGCGCCCGGCCCCGAGTGGCGGGTGGGCACCGGCATGGCCGCCGCGATGATCGCGACCGTCCCGCCGCGCGGCCACCGGTCGGCGGCGACGGCCGCGCTGTTGCCCGACGGTCGCTACGAGATCCGCTGCGGTACAGCGGAATTCGGCAACGGCACGACGACGGTGCACGCGCAGCTCGCGGCCACCGCGCTGGACACCGAAATCGCCCGCATCGTGGTCCGGCACGCCGATACCGACCTGGTGGACCACGACACCGGCGCGTTCGGCTCCACCGGCATCGTGGTCGCGGGCAAGGCCGTGTACGCGGCGGCGTGCGCGTTGCGCGGGCTCCTGCTGGCCAGAGCGGCCGAACTGGCGGGCGTCCCGGAGCGGGACTGCGCGCTGACCTCCGGCGGCGTGCACTGCGGTGACCGGTTGCTTCCCGCGGCCGAACTGCTGACCGGCGGCGATCTCGTCGCTCACGCCGAGCACGGGGGCAGCCCCAGGTCGGTGAGCTTCAATGTGCAGGCCTTCCGCGTCGCCGTGCATCCCGGCACCGGGCAGGTGCGCATCCTGCAGTCGATCCAGGCCGCCGACGCGGGCACGGTGCTCAACCCGGTGCAGTGCCGCGGGCAGGTCGAGGGCGGTGTCGCGCAGGCCGTCGGCACCACGCTGTACGAGGACATGCGTAGCGCGCACGGCGTGGTCGGCGCGCGGACCCTGCGGCACTACCACGTGCCGCAGTTCGCCGACGTGCCGCGCACGGAGGTCTACTTCGCCGAGACCGCCGACGCGCTCGGCCCGCTGGGCGCCAAGTCGATGAGCGAATCGCCGTACAACCCGGTCGCGCCCGCGCTCGCCAACGCGATCCGCGACGCGGTCGGCGTGCGGCTGTACCGGCTGCCGATAACCGCGGACCGGGTCTGGGCCGCACTGCGGGAGAAGGGATCACGATGACGAAGGTGCCGGAGAACGTCCGCGCGCGGATCGAGTCGATGCTCGACACGGTGGACACCGAACTGCGCCGCAGGTATCCCGGATCGAACGGCCGCTCGCAACCGATCCACACCGTGTACGTCCCGGCCGACCGGGTCGCGGAGGAGACTCCGCGGGAGTGGGGCGCGGCCGCGGTCGAACTGCTCGACCGCCACCACGATCTGCTGGCCTCCCTCGACGCCAGCGGCTCACTTCCCGACGTGCGTAAACGACTGGAGTCGGACCCGGTTCAAGATCTGCGCATCGACTTCGAGGACGGCTACGGCCTGCGCGCCGACGCCGAGGAGGACCGCGCGGCCACGGCGGCGGGTGCGGTGCTCGCGGCCTGGGCGCGGCGCTCCGCGGGTCCGGCGAGCAGCGGCATCCGGATGAAGGGCTTGGGCGGCGGCGAGCGTCGTCGTGCGCTCCGCACGCTGGATCTCGTCTTGGAGGGCGTGGGCGGGGTGCCCCCGGGCTTCGTCTTCACCGTGCCGAAAGTGCGTGCCGTACAGCAGGTTTCGGCTCTGGTTCAGCTGTGCGTCGGGGTGGAGCGCGCGTACGGCATCGCCGAGGGCAGTCTGCGCTTCGAACTGCAGATCGAGAGCCCGCAGGCGATCCTGGGCGCGGACGGCACGGCCCCGGTAGCCGCCATGCTCACTCTCTCCGAAGGTCGTTGTAGCGCATTACATTTCGGCACCTACGACTACACTGCCGCCTGTGGCGTCGCCGCGCCGGATCAAGCGCTCGACCACCCGGCCGCCGACTACGCCAAAGCGGTGATGCAGGTGGCGGCCGCGCAGACCGGGGTGTGGGTGTGCGACGGATCCACGCAGATCGTGCCCGACGGCGATCCCGCGGCCGCGCTGCGCAACCACCACCGGCTGGTCACCCGGGCGTTGCGGCGGGGGTACTACCAGGGCTGGGACATGCATCCGGGCCACCTGGTCACCCGCTGGCTGGCCACCTTCGACTTCTTCCGCCGGGCGATCGACGTCGCGGTTCCGCGCCTGCTGGACTACCTGGCTCGGCGCGGCGGCGACGTCGTCGACGAACCCGCCACCGCCGAAGCGCTGGCCGCGACCGTGCTGCGCGGCATCGAGTGCGGCGCCCGCCCGGACGCCGGCGCTGCGGAACTCACCGAGGCGGTCCTGCGTGCCCTGGCGGCACGGGCGCCGCTGCCTGCGGAGACGCCGTGACGGGCCATCCGAACGGGGTCATCCCGGGAGACGCCGGGCGCGAGGACGCGGAGTTCACCCTGCTGCCGGATCTGGCGGTCCGGCCGCTCGGCGGCTCGGTGATCTGGGCGAACGACGAATTCTTCGCGGAGAAGGAGAACCTGATCAACCCCGGCCCCGCGCAGTACCGTCCGTCCACCTTCGGGCACAAAGGGCAGATCTACGACGGCTGGGAGACCCGCAGGCACCGCGGGCAGCCCGGCGACGACGCCGCGATCGTGCGGCTCGGCGTGCCGGGCGTGATCCGCGGCATCGTCGTGGACACCGCGTGGTTCAAGGGCAACTATCCGCCCGCCGTCTCGGTGTCCGCGTTGGAGATCGAGGACTATCTTCCAGCGGAAGCCATTGCCGCGCGTGATGATTGGGTGATGCTGGTCGATCGCTCCCCGGTCGCGGGGGACAGCCGCAACCTGTTCCCGGTCGAGAACGAGAAGCGCTGGACCCACGTGAAACTCGCGATGCACCCGGACGGCGGCGTGGCCAGGCTGCGCGTGCACGGCGAGGGCAGGCCCGATCCGCGTCTGCTCGGGCTCCACCCGCTGGATCTGGCCGCCTTGGAGAACGGCGCGCTGGTGCTGGACTGCTCCAATCGCTTCTACAGCTCGCCCAACCAGCTGCTGTATCCCGGCTGGGCCCGGTCCATGGGTGAGGGCTGGGAGACCGCCCGGCGCCGGGACGACGGCAACGACTGGGTGCGCATCCGCCTGGCCGGACCCGGACTGATCCGGCTCGCCGAACTGGACACCTCCTACTTTCTCGGCAACAGTCCGGGCGCCGCCCGGCTCACCGGCCGCACCAACGACGGCACCGAGCTGGAGCTGTTGCCGCGCACCACCCTGCTACCCGACACCAGGCACCGGTTCCCGATCGCGCCGATGGCCGCGTCCGTGGAGGAAGTGCGCCTGGACATCTACCCGGATGGCGGATTGGCGCGGCTGCGACTGTACGGCGAGCTCGGCGCATGAGCGAGCGAAAGTCGATACCGCGCGTCGCGCCTGCCGGAGCCGAGCGTACTGCAAGGGATTTCGTCGGGTACGGCCCGAACCCGCCGGACCCGCGATGGCCGGGTGAGGCGCGGATCGCGGTCCAATTCGTGCTCAATTACGAAGAGGGCGGCGAGAACAATGTCCTCGACGGCGACGAACACTCCGAAACGTTCCTCTCGGAGATGACGCCCGCCGAAGCGTTCCCGAACCGTCATATGAGCATGGAGTCGCTTTACGAGTACGGCTCCCGCGCCGGGCTGTGGCGGGTGCTGCGCGTCTTCGAGCGACGCGGACTGCCGCTGACGATATTCGCGGTGGCCCGCGCGCTGCAACGCAACCCCGAGGCGGTGGCGGCCTTCCGGGAACTGGACCACGAGATCGCCTGCCATGGCCTGCGGTGGAAGTCCTACCAGCTCACCGATCGCGATACCGAACGCGCGCACATGGCCGAGGCGGTGCGCATCCTCACCGAGCTGACCGGCGCGCCGCCGCTGGGCTGGTACACCGGCCGCGACTCCCCGAATACCAGAGAACTGGTGGTCGAGCACGGCGGCTTCGCCTACGACGCGGATTCCTACGCCGACGACCTGCCCTATTGGGTGCGCGTACACGACCGCGACCACCTGGTGGTGCCCTACACCCTGGACACCAACGACATGCGCTTCGCCTCACCCGCCGGTTTCCCCACCGGCGAACAGTTCTTCGCCCACGTCCGTGACGCCTTCGACGTCCTCTATCGCGAAGGCGCGGAGGGAAGTCCGAAGATGCTCTCGATCGGCTTGCACTGCCGCCTCATCGGCCGCCCCGCCCGCGCCGCCGCCCTGGAGCGCCTACTCGACCACATCCAGTCCTACGACCAGGTCTGGATCACCCGCCGCATCGACATCGCCGAACACTGGCGCGCGGTCCACCCCCCGCCCGCCTCCTGAGTGGTTCGCGAGTGGCACATGGTTGCGGCATACGTCGAGAAGGCCCCACGCTGGTGTGCCACTCACGGTCTGCGGTCAGGGGCGTTTCGGGTCAGGAATTCGGATAGGGCGGTGGTGATAGCGGAGTCTATGGCGGCGCGATTGTCAGTAGGAATCTGCTGGTTGTAAACCGCACTACATTCGTTGACGTGAATAGTTCGATTCGATGCGATCGAAGTGGGCTCATGCCGTGCTAAATGTATCGGGAAGCGTCGAACGGCGGCCAACCTCCGATCGTGAATTCTACGTAATCATGTCCTGGGACCTTCGAGCTCAGCACGCCGTTCTGGAATTCCAGTGTGTAGCGTATTACCGGCTCCCCGAACGGATTGATGGGAATCGAAATCGAAATGCCTGACTCGATAAGCGATTTCACGATAGCAAGGATGTCGGATAGTTCGAACGGGTCGTCTCGTGGTGCCAGGAACGACACATTGAGTCCGAGATCAACGCGAATCCCCTCCTCTTGTCTGGTCAAGGCGATGGATAACCCCGATCCACCTCTGGGAATCGCTGTCACGATATCCGAACCTGCATCGAACAAGATGTGCCCGACGGTCCCGTACTCTGTCGACAGCCACGAGTACAAGTTCGACATGACATGATCGAAATCATCCACGAAGTCTAGCCACCTCTTTCTTTGTCCGCGAATCAGCAGGTCACCGTCGATCGTGGCCCAAACCCATTCTGATAATTCTTAGTTGTCTTCCCGTCCACGGTGAGATACCCTTCTGCTATCCCAATGTACTCCCCTGGTACGCAGGGAGTTCCATTCTGCGACATGACGGTGTATTTCTTTCCGGCTGTAGGCGAATGCACCGTTCTCTGAGCAATGCTGCTCTCGATACGAACCCACTCCGCCCCGTCCACTTTGACGTAGTAGATGAACACATCTGCGCGTTCGACATCACCCTGGCAGATGAGCGTTCCTTTGACGTCCATCAGGCCAGGTGAACCTTTCGATTGATGCACATTGTGAACGTTGACCTCGCAGCTGCCGACACCGGCGCTTGCAACACCCGTTCCAACGCCCAAAATCCATCCAACGGATAAGATTAGAACTGCTCCGAGAAATTTCCACAACTGCACATTTGAATAGAAGCGCATCGAGTACATCGTTCCCCCTGTCTCGGATGCATATTCCGAGGTAGATCCCAGACTCAGGTTACGTATCGACTTCCGCATGGTCAAGGTTGAAACCTATTGACAGCGTGGGTCTCTGGCTCGCGGCAACGACATGTGCGCTGATCTCGACGAGGGGATAGGCTGAGCCCGCAAGGAATGTCTGGACTGCGACTCGTCGGGGATCGACGGCTGACCTGCCGAACCACTCCGTCAGTGTTTCCGGCGTCGTCATCGACTCCGAGAACCGAGGTCAGGCGGGCGGGTGGAACTGCCCGTACTGCACGCCAGAGATGACGGCGTCCCACGCGCCTGGAGTGAAGACCAGCGCCGGGCCGGTGGGGTCCTTGGAATCACGGACTCCGACCATGCCCCCGTCGAGGTGCGCAACCTCCACGCAATCTCCGCCGGTGCCGTGAACCTCCTGGACGGCGGCCGGGTCGGTGGTGGGTAGTGCCCCGACGGCGTCGTCTATGGGGGAAGCGTGCTCATTCTGAGAAATCGAACCCGCCATCGGTGATGGTTGCTGTGAAGGTATCCCAATCGGAGGGTGTGAAGATCAACGCTGGCCCGGAGGAATTCTTGGAGTCGCGGACCCCGACCATGCCTCCGGTGAGATGTGCGACCTCGACGCAGTCCTTGCCCGTGCCGCTGCGGCTGCTCTTGAACCACTTCGCCGTCGATAGGTCGGCACTCACGCTCCGTACTCCTCTGCAATTGCCACCAGCAGCGCCCTGGACTCGTCCTCGTTCAGTGCCGCACTCTCGACACTTGATCGCGCGGTCTGGTACTGATCGATCTCGTCGGGTTTGTCCAGGTACAGCGCCCCAGTGTAGCCCTCTACGTAGACCACAGGCGGCTCGGTCAACGACGGGTTCGGGTGTTCGGGAAACTCGAGCAATACAAAGGAACCTGCCTCTAGCCCGAGGTAGGAACCGGCGGTCAGCGGAACGATTCGGATGGATACGTTCGGCAAGCCGCTCAGTTCCGCTAAGTGACTGGACTGGGCTGCCATGACCGCAGCGCCACCGATCTGGTGGCGCAACGTCGCCTCGCTCAGTCTCACGTCCAGGCTGAATCGGTCAGGTGGTTCCTGAAGGCGTGTTTGTCGTTTGGTGAGCAACTCTATGTGCCGGTCGATTGCGTCATCGGTCAACGCTGGGATGAAAGCTTTGGCAACGGCACGTCGGTAGTCGGCTGTCTGCACCAAACCTGGGAGCAGGGTCAATTGGAACGACGTGACACGGCAGGCGGCCTGTTCGAGCACGACGAACAAGTCTGTGTTCGCAAACATCGCGTCGCTGTAAGACTGCCACCAGCCGGTCTTGCGTGCCTCTTCCGTCAGCCAGAGCAGCGCCTGCCGGTCGTCGTCACTCGCGTCGTACACGTCGCACAGCGCTCGGATCACCATCTTCTTGACCATGGCGACCTGGCCGTTCTCCAAGCGCCACAACGTTTGCGAACTCATCTCGGACAGCTTGGCCGCCTTGTCCCTGGTGAGTCCGGCGTTCTCGCGCAGCTCGAGGAGGCGTCGAGCCAGCAGTCTGCGCGGAAGAGTCGTCGTCTGGGCTGCCACGCGAACCCCCCACCTTTCGTTAGCAGTGCTATGAAGTCATTCCAGTTGATCTGGAGTGAATCTGTCTGTGTCCAATCATATTGTTATCACTCCATTTTCGGGCTGAATGATGCTGTACTCGGTGTGCGCCAGGTGGCTGGGGCGCTCGCGGGAACCGCGCCGTGCCGCAGGTCGGACGTATCGCTACGAAGATGCTGGGGGTTATCGATGAACAGGCAAGTCGTGGATGTCGGGTCGTGTCTTCGCTCGGCCGCGAGTGGGGAAGAGCCGAAAGCGATCGGGCTGGTTCGCGGTGACGTGTCCGGCGCGGACGCACCGCGGCATGCCGACGCGGTGCAGCGGCATGCTCGCACGCTCGGCTATCACTACGTCTACACGGTTCGTCCGCCGGTCGACGTCGCTGATCCGATCGGGTACGTGCTCGCGATCGCGAGTGGGCTCGCGATCGAGGCGATCGTTGTCTTCGGTCTCGAGCAGGTGGACAACCAGCCCGCGTTGATCTGCGATGTGGGGTTCGATCTGGAAACCGTTTGCCCGCAGAGCACGTGGGCGCGGTCGGCGCAGACTTCTCCGACCGCCGGAGCGGGGGCGGCGTGATGCATCGACACGTGATCCTGGCTCCGCCGCGCGTCTGCGCGTCCGCTGATCTCGAGCTGGCGCACCAGCAGATGCAGCGTCACCGTGCCTGCCGGATCGAGCGGTGCGGCTGGAAGTGGGTCGCCTACTCCACGCTGGTGCAGAGCGGCCGGATCGTTCCGCAGCGGTTCAGCCCGCGAGAACGCGCTCATCGTCGCGGTATCGCTTTTCCGTTCGACCACAGCGGGCGTGGACCGGAGCTCGAAGGGACGCCGGAAGTGGCGACCCTTCGGCAAGTGCTCGACGGCCTCGCGCACTGGGTGCTATCCACACCGGACCCGGACGACGGCTGTGCGGTGGAAGGCGAGCGGCCGTGGGCGTGTGGCAAATAGCGCACAGCATTCTCGCCGTGGTCGGAGGCGGCGCGTTCGCCGTGGTCGGTGTCGCGTGCGCCTGGCCGATCGCCCGGCCGCGCCGCCCCGACCATCCGCATACTCCTGCGCGGGCGCGTTGTTCGTCGCGGCCGGTGGTCTGGCCGGAGGCGTGGACATGTAATCGTCCGGGGCAGTCGTTCACGCTCTCTGATGCTCATCGCGCGATGCAGTTGCATCGCGACCACGACTGCCCTCGCAAGCGCGCCGCCTTCGCGGCATTGATCGCGGCGGGGCGCATCACGCCGGACTCCGCGCGACGACACCGGCTGTGGGGATGGTCCGAGGAATCCGGCTGACGGTTTTGGGGCAGGGCGCATAGCGGGTGCGGCCAGGAAGCGCGCGGAGCGGGCGGCTGTGGAGCGCGGGGCAAGAGGCTGTGGAGCGCGCATGGCGGGCGGCAGTGGAGCGCGCGGGGCGGGCGGCAGTGGAGCGCGCGGGGCAGGAGGCAGTGGAGCGCGCTCCGGGTTGGGAAACCGGGTGAGACCGGGCGCTCGGAGCGCGTGATCGAGGCGTGGTGTGGGCCACAGGAGTTCTGTGAAGGTCCTCACAGTTGGGAATGGTGGCGCCGGGGTAAGGGGACCCGCCCGGTGATCGCTAACAGTACGAGCGTTACGCTAAAACCCCACGTCAGGGCTACCAGCCAGTAGATTGCACCTTTGCAATTCGGTGGCAAATTTTGCAGGGTTAGCAAAGCCTGTTGAAAACCTAGCTTAGATTCACATTAACAACAGGTAGACGGCCATTTCTTCGTGTGCCATCGTGTGGAAGTACACCCCAAGGGCCTAGCAAGCCTGCAAATTGCCGCTCCAGCAGTACGAGCTGCCTCGTAGCTCGACCGGGCGGCATGGACCGAACGAAGAAGTGGAGTCACAGATGTCGACCACCGGCACCCCGAGGACCGCCGCGGAAATCCAGCAGGATTGGGACACCAACCCCCGCTGGAAGGGCGTCACCCGTAACTACACCGCGGAGCAGGTGTCGAAGCTCCAGGGCACCGTCGTCGAGGAGCACACCCTCGCTCGCCGCGGCTCGGAGATCCTGTGGGATCTCGTCAACAACGAGGACTACATCAACTCCCTCGGCGCCCTCACCGGCAACCAGGCGGTCCAGCAGGTCCGCGCCGGCCTGAAGGCCATCTACCTGTCGGGTTGGCAGGTCGCCGGTGACGCGAACCTGTCCGGCCACACCTACCCCGACCAGTCGCTGTACCCGGCCAACTCGGTGCCGTCGGTGGTCCGCCGCATCAACAACGCGCTGCTGCGCGCCGACGAGATCGCCAAGGTCGAGGGCGACACCGCCGTCTCCAACTGGCTGGCCCCGATCGTCGCCGACGCCGAGGCCGGCTTCGGTGGCGCGCTGAACGCCTACGAGCTGCAGAAGGCCATGATCGCCGCCGGCGCCGCCGGTGTGCACTGGGAGGACCAGCTGGCCTCCGAGAAGAAGTGCGGCCACCTGGGCGGCAAGGTGCTGATCCCGACCCAGCAGCACATCCGCACCCTGACCTCCGCGCGTCTGGCCGCCGACGTCGCCGACGTGCCGTCGGTGATCATCGCCCGCACCGACGCCGAGGCCGCCACCCTGATCACCTCGGACGTGGACGAGCGCGACCGTGAGTTCCTGGACGGCACCCGCACCCCCGAGGGCTTCTTCGGTGTGAAGAACGGCATCGAGCCCTGCATCGCGCGTGCCAAGGCCTACGCCCCCTACGCCGACCTCATCTGGATGGAGACCGGCGTGCCGGACCTCGAGGTCGCGCGCAAGTTCGCCGAGGCCGTCCGTGGCGAGTTCCCGGACCAGCTGCTGGCCTACAACTGCTCGCCGTCCTTCAACTGGAAGGCCCACCTGGACGACGCGACCATCGCGAAGTTCCAGCGTGAGCTCGGCGCGATGGGCTTCAAGTTCCAGTTCATCACCCTGGCCGGCTTCCACTCGCTCAACTACGGCATGTTCGACCTGGCCTACGGCTACGCCCGCGAGGGCATGACCGCCTTCGTCGACCTGCAGGAGCGCGAGTTCAAGGCCGCCGCCGAGCGTGGCTTCACCGCCATCAAGCACCAGCGTGAGGTCGGCGCGGGCTACTTCGACACCATCGCCACCACGGTCGACCCGAACACCTCCACCGCGGCGCTCAAGGGTTCCACCGAAGAGGGCCAGTTCCACTGAGTTGACGGGCCGCGCCCCGGGCGCGGCTGGTCGAATGTCCCGCGCGTCGTGGACCGCGCAGAGAAACGACGCGCGGGGCATTCGAAAACACATCAGGTGCTTGCCGAGGGAAGTGAGGTTCCCGACGTGAAAACCGACATTCCTCTACTCCGGTAGGGGTGTACTGCCCTCCCCGCTGAACAGCCCCGGCAGGGAGGGCATCCCTATACCTTGGACCATCGAAGGGCGCGCTCACACCGGAGCGACACCTTCGCAGACCAGCCACCCCAGAGCCAGACAACCCAGCAGGAGCGGGACGTGAGCAGCGAAAAGATCCAACGCGTCGGCATCATCGGCGCCGGCCAGATGGGCGCAGGAATCGCGGAGGTGTGTGCCAGGGCGCACGTCGACGTACTGGTGTACGAGCAGACCCGGGAACTGGCCGCGGCGGGCCGCGCGCGCATCCTGCGGTCCCTCGATCGTGGCGTCAGCAGCGGCAAGATCACCGAGCGCGAACGCGAACAGGCCGCCTGGCGCCTGCGGTTCACCTCCGACCTCGGCGATTTCGCCGACCGCCAGCTGGTGGTCGAGGCGGTGCTCGAGGACGAGAAGGTCAAGACGAGCATCTTCGCCGAACTCGACAAGGTCGTCACCGACCCCTCGGCCGTGCTGGCCTCCAACACCTCCTCCATCCCGATCATGAAGATCGCGGTCGCCACGGCGAACCCCGAGCGCGTGGTCGGCATGCACTTCTTCAACCCCGTCCCGGTGCTGCCGCTCGTCGAGCTGGTCACCACGCTCAAGACCAGCGAGTCGGTCTCCACGCGGGCCGAGGCCTTCGCCGGCGACGTGCTCGGCAAGCAGGTCGTGCGCTCGGCCGACCGTTCCGGCTTCGTGGTCAACGCGCTGCTGGTGCCGTACCTGCTGTCGGCGATCCGCATGGTCGAGTCCGGCTTCGCCACCAAAGAGGACGTCGACAAGGCGATGGTACTCGGCTGCGCCCACCCGATGGGCCCGCTGGCATTGACCGACCTGGTCGGCCTCGACACCGTGAAGTCCATCGCCGACTCGATGTACGGCGAGTTCAAGGAGCCGCTGTACTCGGCGCCGCCGCTGCTCATGCGCATGGTGGAGGCGGGACTGCTCGGCAAGAAGACCGGCGCGGGTTTCTACCAGTACCGGGCCTGATTTTGCGGCGCCTGCGGCGCTGCGTGTTCGCGGCCCCCGGGAGTCTCGCGTCCGAGTGTCCGCCGTTCGCGCCTGCGGCGCATGCGCGACGGACGCTCGCACGCGAGACGGGCCGCGAACGGTGCTCGTAAGACTCGCACCCGACGGCACCGCCCGACCTCGATGCGGAGCCGGCCAGAAGTCGGTGTCGTCGAGCCGGTGACGGCAATCGGCATAAGCTGCACAACAGCCGGGCCATGGCAACGGTTCGGCTGGGTATCCGGAGCGCAGCGCCGGATCGATCCGTCGATCTCGGCAAGGGCCGCGCAGGTGATCGAAAGAAGGTATCCCGCTCATGGTGAACGTGACCGACGGCTACGGGTCGAGCATCCTCGGCTATCCCAGAATCGGGCCGCACCGCGAGCTCAAGCGGGCGCTGGAGGCCTACTGGCACGGTTCGCTCGATCGCGAGGAATTGCTGGCGGTGGGCCGCGAGATCCAGGAGACCCAGTTCAACGAGCTGGCCGCCACGGGCCTGACCCAGGTGCCGGGCAACACCTTCTCGTTCTACGACCACGTGCTGGACAACGCGCTGCTGTTCGGCGCGGTGCCGAGGCGGTTCGAGCCGTACCGCGAGGGCCTGCATCCGCTGGACTTCTACTTCCTCATGGCGCGCGGCCGCCCGGACCTGCCGCCGCTGGAACTGGTTCGGTTCTTCGGCACGAATTACCACTACCGCCAGCCGGAAGTGGACGCCGACACCGAGTTCTCGCTGCATCCCGAGGCCCTGCTCGACGAATTCGATCGCGCGAAGGCGGTCGACATCGAACTGCGGCCGGTCGTGATCGGCCCGGTGTCGTTGCTGCTGTTGTCCAAGGCGGGCCACATCCCCGGCGAGTCGGGCGGATTCGACACGCTGAGCCTGCTGGACAAGCTGCTGCCGGTCTACGAGGAACTGTTCGAGATCCTCGCCAAGCGCGGCGCCACCTGCGTGCAGCTGGACGAGCCCGCGTTCACCAGCGAGCGCACGCCCGCCGAGCTGGCGGCGTTCGAGGCGGCCTATCACCGGCTGGGCAGGGCTCCGCTGCGCCCGCGCATCCTGGTCACCGGCCAGTACGGCGATTTCGGTGAGGCGCTGACCATTCTCGCAGGCACCAACGTCGAGGCGATCGGCTTGGACCTGGCCAGCCACAGGATTCGTCCCGAGGATCTCGCCGAGGTGCCCGGCATCCGTCGCAAGCGCCTGTACGCGGGGGTGATCAGCGGACGCAACGTGTGGCGCGCGGACCGCTACGTCACGCTGGAATACCTCAACGAGCTGGCCCAGGTGTGCCCGGACCTGGTCGTCTCGACCGGGACCACGCTGCTGCACGTGCCCTACGACCTGCTGATCGAATACGACATCGAGGGCCACGTCGCCGACCGGCTTGCGTTCGCGAAACAGAAGGTGGGCGAGGTGGTCTCGCTCGCCAAGGCGCTCACCGAAGGCCCGTCGGACAAGTGGCGCAAGCGGCCCACCGAGGTGCACTTCAAGCAGAAGCACGCGGTGCGGCAGCGGGTCTACGCGGTCACGCCGGACATGCGCTCGCGGGAGCCCTACGAGGTGCGCCGGGAAGCCCAGCAGCGCAAGCTGAACCTGCCGCCGGTGCCCGCGACCACGCTCGGTTCGTTCCCGCAGACCGCCCGGATCCGTCAGGCGCGCTACGAACTCGGTCAGGGCCGGTTGTCCTACGAGGAGTACCGCAAGCGGATCGAAGCCGAGATCGAGGCGACGATCCGCTTGCAGGAGGACATCGGCCTGGATGTGCTGGTGCACGGCGAGCACGAGCGCAACGACATGATCCAGTACTTCGCCGAGCTGCTCGACGGCTTCGCGACCACCCACTTCGGCTGGGTGCAGGTGTACGGGTCGCGGTGTGTGCGGCCGCCGATCATCTACGGCGACGTCTCGCGCCCCGCGCCGATGTCGGTGGAGTGGATCACCTACGCGCAGTCGCTCACCGACAAGCCGGTCAAGGGCATGGTCACCGGTCCGGTCACGATGATCGCCCGTTCCTTCGTCCGGCAGGACCAGCCGCTGCACGAGACCGCCGACCAGGTGGCGCTGGCCATCCGGGACGAGGTGGTGGACCTGGAGAAGGCGGGCATCGCGATCATCCAGGTCGACGAGCCCGCGATCCGGGAAATGCTGCCGCTGCGGCCGGAGGGCCGCGCCGAGTACCTGCGCTGGGCGATCGGCGCGTTCCGGCTGGCCACCTCCGGGGTGCAGGCGGAGACCCAGATCCACACGCACATCGGCTATTCCGGCCGCGCCGAGGTGGTCGAGGCGATCGAGCAGCTCGACGCCGACGTCACCGCCATCGTGGCGACCCGCTCGATCGAGTGGGTGCTGCGGGCGCTGAAGGAGGACTGCGCCTCCGGGCACGGCCTGAGCCACGGCGTCGGCCCCGGCGTGTACGAGAGCCGGTCGGCGCGCATCCCGGACATCGACGAGCTGGACGAATTGCTCACCGCGGCGGCCGCGGCCGTGACGCCGCAGCGGTTGTGGGCCAATCCCGACGGCGGTCTGAAGACCCGGCACTACTGGCAGCTCGAACCGTCGCTGCGGAACATGGTCGCCGCGGCGCGCCGCATCCGCAGGCGGGTGGAGTCCGCCGAGTAGGGACAGACAAGCACCGAGGGCCGTCTACGTTCGACTGGACGAGGCGGCCCTCGCCATATTCCGACCTCATTTCAGTACAGTACGTACTGTATTGTTTCGGGTGTGGACACCGACAACAGCTGGCCGGAATCGCTGCGCGTCGCGCAGGTCCGGATCGCCCGCCCGACCGACCGGCTCGACGAGGTGGTGCGGTTCTATGTCGACGGGCTCGGCCTGCGCGAGCTCTACCGATTCCGTGACCACGCCGGCTACGACGGGGTGATGCTCGGCTTGCCCGGAGCCGCCTACCACTTGGAATTCACCACCCACGTGCACGGCAGCCCCGGCGACGCGCCCAGCGCGGAGAACCTGCTGGTGCTCTACTTCGCGGGCGAGACGGACATGTACGCCGTGGCGCAGCGGCTCGGCGAGTTCGGCGTCGAACCGGTGCCAGCCGAGAATCCGTTCTGGGCGGCCAACGGCGGCTTGACCTTTCCCGATCCGGATGGCTGGCGCGTCGTGCTGATGCCGCGGCCGGTCTTCTGATGGGGGGACGAACCCGCGACGACCGCATCGACGCCGCGGTGCTCGCTGCCGCGCGGGAACTGCTCGACGAGGTCGGATACGCGGATCTGTCCATCGGCCAGGTCGCGGCCAAGGCGGGTCTGCACCGTCCCGCGATCTACCGCAGATGGCCTTCGAAGCGGCATCTGGTGGTCGACGTGGTCGCCGGACTGCTGGGCCTGCACCCCACCCAGGACACCGGCGACCTGCGCGCCGACCTGACCCGTGCGATGCGCGATCTCGTCGCCGCACTGCGCGACACCTCGCTGCACCGGGTACTGCCCGCGCTGGTCGCCGACTTGGCGGGGGACGAGCGGTTGCGTGCCCACTTCCTGAGCACCGTCTTCGAACCGCGGCGGCGGACCACGGCGACAGCGCTGCGAGCGGCCGTCGCGCGCGGCGAAGTGGACCCCGGCATCGATCTGGATTTCGTGCTGGACGCGGTCGCCGCGCCGATCTACTACCGAGCGTTGTTCGGGCACCTGCCGCTGACCGACGAACTCGCCGAGCAGTCGGTCGCGGCGGTGCTCAGCGCGATCACCCGCTGACGGCGGGCAGCGCGCTGAGCGTCGCGAGCACTTCGGTGGCGGCGTTGGCCACCGCCTCGGCCTCGGCCATGGCCAGTGCGGCCGATGTCGCGGCACGCACACGCGGCAGCAGCGCCAAGCAGGCCGCGGCGGCGGCGCGGTCGGCCGTGGTGAGCTCGGCGTCGTCTTCGGCGGCGGATTGCCATGCCGCGGTGGCCATCACCTCGTGCAGCCAGTTGAGCAGCTCCAAGCGCAGCGGTTGCGGCTCGCGCACCCAGGCGCGGGCATAGGCCACGTCGGTGCGCTCGTGCAGCAGGGCGCCGAGCACGACCTCGGCGGCGGGCGCGGTGACGGAGTAGATCGATCCCTGGTGCAGGACGGCGGAGAAGAGGAAGACGATGCCGCGCACCTGGTCCTCGACGGCCGTCCCGATCAGGTCGGCGAGCATGGCCGGAGCATCGACCGCCGGTCCGTCGGCGTGCGCCAGCGCCGCCCAGTCCGTCTCGCGCAGCACGGTCGCGGCGCGTTCGTGATAGATCGGCGCGAGCGCGGCCGCCGCGCGAACTCGCGCTTCGGCGTCCGTCGAGTCGAGCGCACGCTGGAAGGCCGCCAGCGCCACGTCCGGCTCACCGAGCCGCTCGCTGAACACTCCGACGTCGAAGCTGGCGCGTGCGGCGACCGCGGGATCGTCCGATTCGGCCAGCGACCGGCTGATCTCCCTGGCCCCCGCGAGATCTCCCGCCTCGCTCAGATGCTGGACCAGGTCACCCGCGACGATGAGCGACTGATCGGCGGGCCAGCCGTCGATGACCGTGCGGTAGGCGGCTTTCACGCCGTCCAGGTCGTCCTCGGTGCGCAGGAGGTACGCCAGGTTGGACAGCGCGAGCCGGGCGATGTCGCCGGGACCCGCCTCTATCGCGTGCCGGTAGGCCGTGCGCGCCGCGTCCGCGTCCCCGCGCTTGGCGCGTGAGTAACCGAGATTGATCCAGGCCCGCGGCGCGGCGTCGGGATGGCCGGATTCGGCGGCGCGTTCGTACATCGCTTCGGCCGCCGCGGTATCGCCGCGTTCGGCCAGCAGCAGGCCGAGGTTGTAGGCCGCGCGCGGCGCCGCGTCTTCGTGGCCGGAATCGACCGCGACGTGGTACGCGCCTTCCGCGGCGGGCTTGTCGCCCGCCGCGCTGAGCAGTCCGCCCAGCTCCGCGGCGGCCAGCGGCGCCCAGTTCGGATGGCCGGAGGCGATGGCGATCTGGAACGCCTCGCGCGCGGCCGCCACATCGTTGCGCCTGCGGTGCATCTTGCCGAGATCGAAGGCCAGGTCCGGCGGCCGCTTCAGCATTGTTCCCATCCAGCCTTCGGCACCGAGTCGGTGCGAATCCTTTCCGAGAAGTTCTACATCGGCGCGCGATCCCTGGCTACCCATGGCGTGGGATACGCCGGGCGCGGGACGGTTCAGTCCGCGCTGATCTCGTTTGCGAGCGCGCGCAATCCGGCGATCAGGTCGTCGGGCGACGGCGCGTGTTCGGGATCGACCAACCACTGAGCCATGAGACCGCCGATCAGCGCGTGCAGCACCGCGCCGACGGCGCGGTCGGCGTCCGCACCGCGGGTCGGGCCGAACAGCTGCCAGATCTGCTCGCGCGCGCGTTCCTGTGCGGTCGCCAGCTCCGCGCGTACCTCGGGGGAGTGCAGCGCCTGCGCGATGCCTTCGATATTCGCCGACCAGAGCGGCCGGTCTTCGGTGAACGACGCGATTAGCTCGCGCCAGAAGACTTCCAGGCGTGTCGCGGGCGTATCGAGGCCGTCCTGGGGCAAGGCGGCGGCGATCCGCTGCACCGCCTCCGCGCTCGATTCGATCATCGCCTGGTTGAGCAGTTTGTCCCGGGTGCCGAAGTGGTAGTTGATCGCGGCCAGGTTGCTGCCGGAGGCGGCGACTATCTCGCGCACGGTCGTGCGTGCGTAGCCGAGCTCGGCCAAGCACTGCTTGGCCGCGGCGAGAAGGTCTTCGCGGGTTCCCACTCGAGCACCTTAGCAAGTGGCCATACGCCTGTTTCTTACGTACGTTTCAAACACGCGTATGCGACAAGCGTTTGAAACGTGCGTATGTTGGGTTCGTCGCCGGTACGAGAAGGAACGAGATGATGACCGCTCAGCGCCCCCTGTCCCCATTCGAAAACAGCTACTTCGGCTCCGGCACCAGAATTGGCAGCGTGCCGGTGGGTGGCATGCCGCTGTTCGTCGGTTCGACGGTGCGAGGCGGCCTCGACGTGTCCGCGCTGCGCCGCGTACTCGCCGAACTCGCGGCCGCACATCCTCTTCTGCGCAGCAACCAGGTGGTCGACGCCGAGGGTGTGAAACGCTTCCGGCGCGACGATTCCTATCGGCCGCGCTTGACGATCGCCGAGGGCGGCGAGCCCGATTACCTGGAATTGGTGAACACTCCGCAGGACTGGACCGACGGGTTGTTCCACGCGCATCTCCTGCGCGACGGCGACCGCGATCGGATCGTGCTGGCCATCCACCATGGCATCGCCGATGGCAGATCCGCTTTCGCGCTGCTCACCGAGCTGTGGGAGCGCTACACCGCACAGGTGACGGGCGCACCCGCGCCGGCGGCCGATCCGGATCAGCGGCTGCCCGAGGCGATGGACACCAGGCTGGCGCGCATCGTCTCCGACGCGGATGTCGCGGGGCTACTCGACCTGATGCGCGCGGGCGCGGCCATGATGAGCCCCGATCTCGCGCCGCGGCACCTACCCGAACACGGCGACGGCGCGCAGCGGAACCGGTTGACCCTGGACCGTGTCGAACTGGACGACACCGAAACCGCCGCGGTGGTCGCCGCCGCGCGCGTCCACGGTGTCTCGGTGAACAGCCTGATCACCGGGGCGGCGCTCGCCGCCTTCCGCGCGCGACTGGAGTCGTCGGCCGGAGCGCTGCCGATGATCTGCGGTCACGCGGTCGACGTCCGCGCGGACCTCGTGCCGCCGCTCCCCGCGAGCACCGTCCTCAACTGCGTCTCGGGAGTCGGCACGTTCGCGCTGGTCGAATCGGAAGCCGACCCGATCGCGCTGGCGCACGCGGTGGCTTCGGGCATGCGCGCCTCGATCGAGCGCCGAGAGGCGCTGCTGATCATGCTCGCCGCCCAGCGGGTCCCCGATCCGGCGACGGCCGCGCTGTTCTCGTCGCCGAATACCTTCGCCATCTCGAATATCGGTCGCCTGCCAGCACTTTCGACCCCGCCAGGTTTGCGGATCGTCCGCAACGACGTCTTCGCCATGGCGGCGGGCATGCCGCCGAAGCTGACCGTGTTCACTGTCGGCGACCGGATGACCATTCAGGTGGAGTACGACACCGCGCGCCACAGCCGGGCCCAGATGGGGGAGGTGGGCCAGGCGCTGACGCGGACGTTGGCCGCGGTTCGCGCCGCCTGACTACGCGCCCGGGCTCACTCCGCGGGCGGGCGGCGCCGCCCGGCCAGTCGAAGCGTCAACTGCCTGGCGAACTTCCGGCGGCGTTTGGGCGCACCCCCGCGATCGATGTCGGCCTCCACGTCGGCCTCCACGTCGTAGCGGCGGATGTAGGCGCCGGCGAACGCCTGCACCGTCGCGGTGACCGGGATGGCGAGCAGTGCGCCGGTCGCGCCGAGCAGCGCCGCGCCCGCCAGCACCGCGCCGAAAGCGACGGCCGCGTGCATGTCCAAGGTGGTCGCGGTGATGCGCGGTTGCAGCACGTAGTTCTCGAATTGCTGGTAGAGCACGATGAATCCGAGAATCCACAGCGCGGTGCTCGGCCCGTGCACCAGCCCGACGATCACCGGCAGCGCACCGGCGAGATAGGTGCCGACCGTGGGGATGAACTGGGAGACCACGCCGACCCACAGCGCGAGGGCGAACGCGGACGGCACGTCCAGTATCCGCAATGTCACGTAGTGCGCCAGCGTCGAGATCAGCGCGAGCAGGCCCCGCGAGAAAATGTAGCCGCCGGTCTTCTCCACCGCGATGTCCCAGGCGCGCAACACATGCCGCTGGCGCCGCGGCGGCAGCAGCGAGCAGACGGCGGTGCGGATCCGGGGGCCGTCGGCGGCGAAGTAGTAGGTGAACAGCAGGATGCCCAGCCCCTGGAAGAGCGCCCCGATCGCGGCGGTGCCGATGCCCCAGACGTTGCCCGCCAACCCGGTGAGGTAGCCCTCCAGGGTCGAACTCCAGTCGGTGGCGTACTTCTGGATGTCCGTGCTCGACAGATCCTGGTGAAAGGTGTGGTTGATCCACTCAACGCCCCGATCGGCGTATTCGGGGGCGTGCTTCACCAAGGTGGTGACCTGCTCGACCAGCAGCGCGCCCAGCGTCCAGAGAAAAGCGACCACGAGGGCCGTCAAGCCGAGGAACACCAATCCGGTCGCGGGACCGCGCCGCATACCGCGCCGCGCCAGCCAGTTCACCGCGGGCTCGATCGCGAAGGCGAGGAACAGCGAGACCAGCAGCACCGTCAGCAGGCCCTGCAGCCGCTCCAGCACCCAGAACGCCGCCAGCAACCCGGTGATCGTCGCCGCGGCCAGCAGGAACGCGCGCGGCAGCCACGGCGGCATGTCCCGGGCGCCGTTGGCGGGTGGCGTCTCGTCGTCGTCCTGCACAGGCACACCGCCAAGGTACCCACGCCGTGACCGGTTCGCGGCCGGACGACGCGGGCCGCGCCGGTGCGGCGAGCAGGCTCACATGGTGGAGACGTCGATGACGAACCGGTAGCGCACGTCGCTGGCCACCACCCGGTCGTAGGCGCCGTCGATCTCGTCGGCGGCGATCAGCTCGATCTCGGCGCCGATGCCGTGCTCGGCGCAGAAGTTCAGCATCTCCTGGGTCTGGGCGATGCCGCCGATCATCGAGCCCGCCAGCGAACGGCGGTACCCCGCGAGATTGAACGGCTTGACGCTCACCGGGTTCTCGGGAAGACCCAGGATCACCAGGGTGCCGTCCAGGTTCAGCAGGCGCACGTAGTCGTCCACGGGCAGGTCCGCCGAGACGGTGTTGAGAATCAGGTCGAACCGCCCGCGCAGCTCGCGGAAGGTCTGCTTGTCGCTGGTCGCGTAGTAACCGCTGGCGCCGAAGAGTTTGCCGTCGTCCTGCTTGCTCAGCGAGTGGCTCAGCACGGTGACCTCGGCGCCCATGGCGGCCGCGAGCTTCACCCCGACGTGGCCGAGCCCACCCATGCCGATGATCGCGACCTTCTTGCCCGGTCCGGCGCCCCAGTGCCGCAGCGGCGAGTACACCGTGACGCCCGCGCACAGCAGCGGCGCGGCCACGTCCAAGCCGATTCCCTCCGGGATGGCGACCACGAAGTTCTCGGTCACCACGATCTGCGTGGAGTACCCGCCGAGGGTGTGCCCGCCGGGCTGCACCGCCGGGTCGACCGCGGTGTTGTAGGTCATGGTCGCGCCCGCGGCGCAGTACTGCTCCTCGTCGGCCAGGCACGGCGCGCAGACCCCGCAGGAATCGACCATGCAGCCGACGCCGACGCGGTCGCCGACCCGATGCCTGGTGACCGCGGATCCGACCGCGGCGACCACGCCCGCGATCTCGTGCCCCGGCACGCAGGGGTAGCGGGTCCGGCCCCACTCGTCGCGGGCGGTGTGGATGTCGGAGTGACAGATGCCCGCGAACTTGATGTCGATCAGCACGTCGTGCGGACCCAGGTCCCTGCGTTGGATCGTGACCTTCTCGAACGAGCCGTCGGAGGTGGACAGGGCGTAGGCGGCGGCAGTGCTCATGAGGACATGCCTACCGTCGCATGGGTGCGGTTGCCAACTGTGACACGAGAAAGGCGCGGTCGAGGGCCTTTTTCCGGCGCGGTCCGGCGTTCGATGATCTTCGGCGGCGTCTCCGGCGACAATGGAATCGGTGAGCGGTTTCGGCCGAGGCGGGAGAGCCATGGACGAACAACGGCAGCAATGGACCGGGGCGCGGCGCACGCCGCGCGGTGGCAGGGTGTTCGTGTCGGTCCTCACCCTCGTGCTCGCGGTCGCGGCTTTTCTCGGATATCGCGCCGATTTGCCGGATCCCGCCCCGCACGGCCCCGCCGGGACCGCGGCCTCGGTCGCGTTCGCTCCGCCCGCGCCGCTGGACCCCGCAATGGTCACCGCGGCGGTGCGGCCCGCGCTGGTCAACATCAACGCCTCGGCCGAGCGGTCCGGACCAGGTGCCGCGGGATCGGGTATCGTCCTGACCGCCGACGGGGAGGTGCTCACCAGCCATCACGTGGTCAAGGGCGCGGACACCGTGACGGTCACCGACGTGGGCGACGGCAAGGTCTACGACGCGGTGGTACTCGGCTACGACGCCGAGGCCGATATCGCGCTGCTCGACTTGGCCGCCACCGGGCTGCCGGTCGCGCATATCGGCAGTTCGGCCGGGTTGCGGCTGCGGGAGGAGGTCGTGGCGATCGGCAACGCGGGGGGGACCGGCGGAACGCCGACCGCGGTGCACGGCCCCCTCACCGACTTGGACAGCGCGATCGTGGCGGTCAACGCCGCCGATCTGTCCCGCAAAGCGCTCAGCGGGATGCTGGAAGTCGCGGCGGCGGTCACGCCGGGACAGTCCGGCGGAGCCCTCGTCGATCGGAACGCCTCCGTGGTCGGTGTCATCGCGGCGGCCTCGGGCGACGGGGCGCGCCCGGCCGACCATCCCGCGAACGGCTACGCGGTGCCCATCGACGCCGCGATGCGGGTGGTCGAGCAGATCCGCTCGGGCACGCCCACCGACACCGTGCACATCGGCCCCACGGCCACCCTCGGCGTGCTCATCTCCAACGCGCTGCCGACCGGGACGGGGGCCCGGGTGGACGTGGCGATCTACGGCATGCCCGCCTATACCGCCGGTCTGGCCGCGGGGGACGTCATCACCTCCGTCGACGACCGCACGGTCACCAGCGCCCAGGCCCTGCGCGCCGCACTGAACAGGCGCAAACCCAACGACACCGTCCGATTGGGCGTCACCGGCGCGGGCGGCGCGCGCACGGTGCCGGTGGCGCTGGTCGCGGGCCCGCCGAACTGAGCCGGATCACACCAGCGACAGCCAGTAGTCCTGGAAGCGCAGGAACACCAGCAGCAGCACGACCGCGAAGAACAGCGCGACGATCGTCCACCGCCACTCGGCGAGCACGCCCAGCGGGCCACGCGAGCCGCCCCACAGCTGATCGGTGCTCACCGCGAGCAGCGGTGTGATGATCGCCCAGACAACCATGCAGTACGGGCACAGCGCGTTGATCCGGTACAGGCTCTGGAAGATCAGCCAGCCGATGAAGCCGACCCCGAGCAGCGTGCCCAGCCACAGTCCGCCCCAGACCCAGCGCGGGAAACCGACCGCCGCCACCGACAGCACGCCGAGCGTCACGACGACCGAGAACCCGACGATGCCCATCAGCGGGTTCGGAAAGCCGAAGACCGCGGCCTGGTCGGTCACCATCACCGATCCGCAGGACAGGATCGGGTTGATGCTGCACGACGGCGTGTAGCCCGGATCGGTGAACAGCTTGAACCGTTCCACGGTCAGCGCCACCGCGGCCAGCCAACCGGCCAGCCCGCCGATCAACAGGACCCAGGCGGCCCGGGGTCCCGCGGTGATCATCGGCCCGCGGCGGCGTTGATCGCGGGTGCGAGTCCGCCGGTGCCGAAGATCTCCTGGCTGGACTCGACCTTCTTGCCGTTCACGAACACCGAGGGCGTCGACTGGATACCGCTTTCCAGCACGTCCTTGGTGCGGGCCTGGATGTACTTGTCGAACTTGTGGTCGGTGATGCACTGGGCGACCGCGTCGTCGGTGTATCCGGCGCTCTTGGCGATCTGCACCAGCTGGTCGTCGGGCAGACCCGCGCCGCCCTCCGGCGGCTGCTGCGCGAACATCGTCTTCAGCCACGCCTGGTACTTCGACGGGTCGGCCTCGGCGACGCAGTAGGCGGCGTTGGCCGCGCGCGTGGAGTACCGCGTGGTGGAGGCCTTGTCCAGGAAGGCGATGATGTTGTATTCGACGACCGCGGTGCCGTTGGCCACGGCGTCCTCGAGCACCTGACCGTTGGCCGCCTCGAAGGCTTTGCAGGCGGGGCACTGCAGGTCGGCGACGACGCGCACGGTGACCTTCGCGTCCGGCTTGCCGATCCGGACCGCGCCGTTGTCGGTGAGCGAACCGGGCACGCCGCCCGCGTTCGCGGTGCCGGTCGCCGTGATGGCCGGGGTGGGGCCGGGATCGTCGTTGCGGGCCTTCTTCACCGCGATGCCGATGCCGATCGCCGCGATCAGCGCGACGAGCACGGCGGCGACGGCCACCTGGATCAAGATCTTGCGGTTGCGGTCGGCGCGTTCCGCCGCCAGCAGCGGGTTCGACTTCCCACCCTGGTTTTTGCTCACCGTGCGCTCACCACGCCTTTCGCTCGCCGGACGGTTCCTGCCGCCTCGATCGTAGATCCGCCGGCCACCTTGCCCGGCGATCGGCCCACAGCGGCCATCATGGTCGGCCTACCTGAGAGATTCCGAAACATCCGTCCCGCTGCCGGTGACACCGGCCGAGTCTCGCCCGGCAGGTTCGGCACGGGTGATGCCGGTGAGGATCAGATCGACGGCGTCGCGGGCCAGCCCGGGCGGCAGCTCGCCGCCAAGTTGCGTGACGTGCAGATGGACCAGGCCGCCCAGCGTCAGCACGGTCAGCCGGGGATCCACCGTCGCCGCGACGTCGCCGCGGGCGATGGCCCGCCGGACGATCTCTTCCGACGCCGACAGCCGCCGCACCCAGAATTCGCGCCGGATCGCCTCCACTTCCGGATCGGCCTCGGCGATCACGCTGCCGCGGATCAAGGCCCGGCCCGAAGGCGTCCGCGCGAAACGGATGAGATCGGTCATGAACCGCTCCAGATCGCCGCGCAGCGATCCGGTGTCCGGCAGCGGGATCTCTTCGGCCACCCGGGACAGCAGGGCCTCCAGAAGCAAGCGAGGCAGCGTCTTCCACCGGCGATAGATCGAGGTCTCGTGGACGCCCGCGGCCGCGGCGATGTCGGCGATCCGCACGGCGCCGATACCGGCCGACTCGATGCGGGCCAGGGTCGCGTCGAGGACGGCTTTCCGTAGGCGTGCGCCGCGGATCTGTCCGAGGGAATCAGCCATGCGGCGATTATCGCAAGTTCTCTTGCGTTTCTGCCGGGCCTGACCTTAGCGTGGAGATATCGCAAGTCGACTTGCGATAGAAAGCGAGAGTGGCATGGATCGCGTCATGGCGGCCTCCGGGCGCTGGCGCGGCGAGGCCCGCGCCGGAGTCGCGGTGTTCCGCGGCATCCCGTACGCCCGGGCCGAGCGGTTCGGCGCACCGGAGCAGGTCGAGCCGCCGGACGGGGTGTACGACGCGACGCGCCGGTACGCCATCGCACCGCAGTTGCCGGGACGACTCGAGGGTGTGATGGGCCGGGCGGAGGCGCTGCCGCAGTCGGAGGACTGCCTGGCGGTCACCGTCACGGCCCCCGCAGGCGCCGAACCGCGGAGTTGTCCGGTGCTGATCTGGCTGCACGGGGGCGCCTATCTCGCGGGCAGCGGCCAATGGAACCTGTACGACGCGGACCGGCTCGTGCGCGAGACCGGCATCGTGGTGGTGTCGGTGAGCTACCGGCTCGGTGTGCTGGGGTACCTCCGGGCACCGGGCGTCTCGGCCGGGAATCGCGGCGTGGACGACCAGATCGCGGCGCTGCGCTGGGTGCGAGAGCACATCGCCGAGTTCGGTGGCGATCCGGAGCGCGTCACCCTTGCCGGACAGTCCGCCGGCGCGCAGTCGGTCGTCGCGCTGCTCGGCATGACGGCGGCCAGGAGCTTGTTCGCCCAGGCGATCGTGCAGAGCGCGCCTTTCGGCGTCGGGTTCCGGAGTCACCGGCAGGCCGAGCGGGTGGGGGCGATGTTCCTCGCCGAACTCGGCGCCGATCCGCGCACCGCACCGGTGGCCGAACTGCTTGCCGCGCAGGCGCGTACGGCCCGCCGGATCGCTGGGCCCGCCGCGCTGAACCCCGCACCGCCCTTCTCGCCCGTGGCCGATGCCGGCGCACTGCCCGCCGAGCCCGCTTGGCGGCAAGTGTTGCGGGACAGGGCCATCGGACTGCCGGTGCTGCTCGGTTGCGCGGCCGAGGAGGCGCGGGCGTTCTACGGCGGCCCGCATCCGATCTTCGGCAGGCTACGTCGACTGCCGGTGACGGGCGCCCGGCTCGACGTGGCGGTCCAGCGATTGATCGGCCGGAGGGCGTTCGAGGACGGGCTGTTCCGCTTCGCCGACGAATTGGCCGATGCCGGGGCGCGCGTGTACTGCTACCGGGTGGGACAGCTCCATCCGGCGAATCCGTACGGCGCCTGCCACTGCATCGATCTACCGCTGCTGTTCGCCGACGGCGAGACCTGGCAAGCCGCTCCGATGCTCGCGCCCCTCACGGCGGGCGAGATCGACGCGCTCGGCCGCCGAACCCGTAGCCACTGGGGCGAATTCGTACACACCGGACGGATCGCCGACACCGGCTGGACACCACACCGGCCGGGCTCGCGTCTCGCGCGGCAACTGCCCTGAGCAGGTATGCGCTTCAGTGAACCCGGCAACGCCATGCGGATCACACCGGTCGGGTCGGCATCGATTCCGCACCTCAGATGAGGTCACCGAATCGTTCGCAATCTACGTCGCGAACCGACCGACCGCACATGCCGCCGCGCTTGCCGGACATCCGCACTCGAGCGGTCCGCAGCCGGTAGGAATAGTGGGATGACTGTTCTCGGTGCTGTGTTCCGTCCGCAAAATCCGCCCGAACTGCTGCGCGAGGCGGCTCGCGTGGCCGAGGAGACGGGGCTGGAGGAGCTGTGGCTGTGGGAGGACTGCTTCCTGGAGAGCGGGATCGCCAGCGCGGCGGCCGCGCTCGCCTGGACCGAACGGGTGCGCGTCGGAGTCGGGTTGCTGCCGGTGCCGCTGCGCAACGTCGCGCTCACCGCGATGGAGGCGGCGACGCTGCACCGGCTTTTCCCGGACCGGTTCCTCCTCGGTGTGGGCCACGGCGTGCAGAGCTGGATGGCGCAAGTCGGCGCACGCGTCGCGTCGCCGGTGACGTTGCTGAGCGAGCATGTGGCCGCGTTGCGCGCGCTCCTGGCCGGCGAGCGGGTCACCGTCTCGGGCCGCTACGTGCGGCTCGACGCCGTCGCGCTGGACTGGCCGCCCGCCACGCCGCCGAAGGTATACGCGGGCGCGCGCGGACCGCGCTCGATCCGGCTGTCGGGAGAACAGGCCGACGGCACCTTGCTGGATTCGATCACCGACGCCGACGGCGTCCGTGCGGCGCGCACGCTGATCGATGAGGGACGTGCCGCGGCCGGCCGCACCGACCGCCACCAGGTGGTGGCGAACCTGCTGGCGGTCACCGGCCCGGACGCCGAAGCGCGCCTGGCCGCCGAACGCACCCCCGCGCACGCGCCGAACGCGGGCGTGGCGGGTGACGCGCACGCGATCGCCGAAGCCGTGACCGCGCTGGCCGAAGCGGGCGCCGACACCGTCGTGCTCCAGACCACCGCCGACGATCCGGATGCCGCCGCTTTCCTCCGGTTCGTCGCCGAGGAAGTCCGGCCCCTGGTCCCCTGAGGCCGACCGCGCGAAGACGCGACGCCCTAGGCTCGGGCCAGGCGCCGTTTCTGCGCCTCGACGTCGAACGTCGGCCCTGGCCAGTCGAGATCCAGCCCCTCGAGGGCCGCGATCAGCAGTTCGGTGACCGCGAGCCGGGAGAACCACTTGCGGTCGGCGGGCACGACGTACCAGGGCGCGTGCGCGGTGGACGTGCGGTCCAGCATCGCCTGGTACGCCTCCTGGTAGGCGGGCCAGTACGCGCGCTCATCGATGTCGGCCGGGTTGAACTTCCAGAACTTGTCCCTGCGTTCCAGTCGCTCGGCGAGCCGTTTCTTCTGTTCGTCGAGCGAGACGAACATGGCCACCTTCACCAGCGTGGTGCCCTCGTCCACCAATTCGCGCTCGAACGCGTTGATCTCGTCGTAGCGCGGCTCCCACACCGTGGGCGGCACCAGGTTGTGCACGCGCACCACGAGCACATCCTCGTAGTGCGAGCGATCGAACACTCCGAGCTGACCCGCGCGCGGCAGCGCCTTGCGGATGCGCCACAGATAGTGATGGCGCCGCTCTTCCTGCGTCGGCACACCGAAGGCGGCATGGTCGACACCCTGCGGGTCGACGGAACCGATGACGTGCCGGACGATGCCGCCCTTGCCCGCGGTGTCCATGCCCTGCAGGATCAGCAGCACGTTGCGCTTGTCGCCGCCCGACCTGCCGTTGGCGTACAGCTTCTCCTGCAGATCCGACAGCACTTGGCTGCGGTCGGCCAGCAGCTCGAGTCCGGCTTTCTTGCCGCCGGAGAACCCGGGTGTCCCGGAGGTGTCCAGTTCCGCTACTCGCAGGCCATCGGCTTTCATGGCTTCGGTAGCGCACGTCGTCCACTGTTCGGGCATGGTCCCAAACTACCCACGCGGCCCTGGCGCCCGGTCAGACTTGCGCGAGCCGCAGCAGCTGGGCGGCGAACTCCTCGTCCGAGACCGGGGTGAGGATGAGATCGTGCGCGGTGGTGAGCAGATAGCGGCCGTCGCCGGTGAAGTCCAGCCAGGTGCGGTGCCGGGTGGGCGGGGACATCGGGTTCTCGGGCTGCACCGTGACGGTGATGAAGCCGCGCCCGTCCACGGGCTTGCGCAACGTTTGGCGGAATTTCGCCGCCCCGCGATGACCATTGGTGACGAACGGCTCGGTGCGGTCCGGACTGAGCACGGCGTCTTGCGGCTCCCGCATCGGGGCCAGCTTGCCCGGCCGCGCCGACCCGATGACCTGTACCAGGCGTTCGCCCACGGCGCGGGCATGGCACATCTGCACGGTCACCCGGTCGGGCGTGGCGACCAGGATGCCCGCGTGGTTGTGCACGACCGCGGCGAAGGCGAGGATCTGTTCGGCCGCCGCGCCGGTTCCGTTGCGGGCGAGCGGCGTGCGTTCGCCGGAGACGGTGATGGTGGTCGCGTCGTTGCGCGCGCAGAGCATCAACGCGGCGGCCAGGTCTGGGTCGGCTTGGCGGGCGAAGCGCTGCGGCAGGCGGAGGGCCAGGTGTTCCGACTCGGTCCGCGCCGTGGCCGAGGGGACCATGTTGACCGGGTAGGGCCTGCGGTCCAGGCTCGTTTCGTTCGTCCAGACATGCGTGAATTCGTCCGGGGTCAGCACCCATTTCACCGTGCGCCGCCTCCGCGGACGGAATCCGGATCGCCGGGTGCGTCCTCGGTCACCGAACCCGCACGGGGCCGGGGGAATTGGGGAACGTGATCGCCGGTGGCGGGCATCGTCGGGGTGTAGACGTACGTCATCGTGTCCCGGACATCCGCCTCGATGTCTGCCGCCGCACTGTCGTGTTCCATCCTACGTTTTCCACCGTAAACCGCTTCGGCGGCCGGGTCGGCCAGCGGGCGATACCGCTGTGGTGGCACGATCGCGCCCCGGACCGTTTGCGCGGCATCGCTATTCAACTCCATCAGCCGGGCGACCGCCCGGCGCACGTCGTGCGCCTCCTCGCCCGCGCGGACGAACTGCCTGGTCGCGCCCACGGCCGCGTCGGCCGTCCGGCCGGACCAGCGCGCGAACTCCCGGTTGGTGGCGTCGGAGAACGCCTGGAACGCTTCGGCCACCGCGGTGGCGTTCGCCTGCCACGCCGCGGCGACCCGGCCGAGCGCCGCCGGGTCGAGCGCTTCGTGCACCAGGTCCCAGATCTGCTGATGGGTGTAGGCGCCGAACAGCTCGCGGTCCGGCGCGTAGGCGGGATCGGCTGCGCCGCTGGTGAATCCGGCCAGCTCCTGCCGGATGCCGTCGGCGGCGGCGCGTGCCGCGGAGTCTGCCATCGGTCGTCCCCCTCAGTCGGTTCCGGCCCGCGGGCTCACCGGGGCTCCAAGTAGTCGGCGATCAACCGCAGCGCGGCCTGGTTCGCCGCCTCCGCGTCGGCGAGCCGGTTGGCCGCGGCGAGATAGGCGGCCTTGAACAGCAGCGCCGTTTCCTGGAACGCGGTCAGGGTGTCCAGGTACTGGCGTCCTTTCGCGGCGAACCCGCGGGTGAGGCCGTGTCCGGTGGGCAGGTCGGGGAAACCGGTCACGTCGGTGACCAGGTGTTCGTCGGCCATCGCGCGGCGTAGATCGTCGACCAGTTGATCGCACGCGGCGGCGAGGTTCTCCGCGACCGCGGTGTCCAGCTCGAACCGCTCGCCCCCGCTCGCGCCGATGGCCGCCGCGTACAGCTCTCGCGCCGTCCCCTGTCCGGTATCGGGCACCGCCATGTGGAACCCCCTTCGGCTCGGTCCTGTTCGTACCGCGCTGTACTGGACTCGCACTTTACCGGCCGGTACAGCGCCGCGGACCCCGTCGGGTCCGGGCTTGTGCGCGTCCCCCGGCGCCCGGCTCCGTCGTTGTTACACTGACCAGCGGTCCGAGGGGCGGTGTCCGCAGGGGAAAGGCGACCGGTGACCGGAATCGAGGGCGTGGTCCCGAAATACCTGCAGATCGCGGGGCATCTGCGGGAGCTGATCGAGCGCGGCGAGCTGGCCGCGGGCGCCGAGGTGCCGTCCGAGCGCGAACTCGCCGCGCGCTGGAAGGTGGCGCGGCCCACCGCCGCCAAGGCGCTGAATTCGCTGCGCCAGCAAGGAATCGTCAGGTCTCGCCGTGGGTCGGGCACCTATGTGGCCGAACGATCCGCGCTGGTGCGGGAGAGCACGCCCCGATACGAGTCGTCTTCGCCCGGGGATTACTCGGTGCGCGTGCTGCGTGCGGAGGTGGTGGAAGGACCGCGGGAGGTCACCGACGCGCTCGGCCTCCCCGCCTCCAGCGCGGTGATCGTCCGGAAGCTGGTGACCGACGACCATTCCGGAGCCGCGCGACTGATCACCTGCTGGTATCCCGGCGAATTCGCCTCGGCCGCCACACTGTTGGCCGAACCAGAGCCGGTGCCCGGGGACGTCTCTCGGTATCTGGAAGCCGTGCTCGGGCGCGTTGCCGCGATCGTGCGCGAGAGTGTCGGCGCCCGGCTGGCCACCGAGGACGAATGCCGCCATCTCGCGCTCGCGCCCCCGGCGCCGGTGCTGGTCGTGCACCGCATCGGCCGAGACACCGACGGTGTCGCGCTGGAGTACCGCGAAAGCGTCCACCCACCCGGCCAGTCCACCCTGTATCGGGAGTATTTCACCAGCTCAGCGGCCGATTTCCGCCGTTGACACCCGTTCGCCGCAACTGGCATAGTCCACTTGGCGGAAGTGTCGAAGGGTGGGAGGGGCGATGTCCGATCAATTGACCGTCGGCGGCTGGGTGATCGTGGGGGAGCAGTGCTCGGTCCGCCTGGCCCCGGTACCTCGCGGCGACTACCTCGCGTTCGTCTTCGAAAGCAGCGGAACCGAATTCGAATTGGCCCTGGCTCCCGCCATCCTGCACCGCATGGTCGATCTCGGCTCCGGCCCGCGGCCGTCCTGACGCGCACGGCCGTCCGCGCAGGGCAACCCCGTGCCCGACCTCGATGATCCTCGCGGCGGCGATGTGCCGGTCCGAGCCCAGCATCCGCCTGCCCGCACCGTGGACGAGCGCGAGTCGCCGATCCGGGCCGTCACCGGCGACCGAGCACCGTCCGTGCGGCCGGGAAGCCCCGCGATCAGGCGGGTTTCGTCGCGCTGACGTACTGGAGCAGACGATGGACCCGCTGATCGATCTCCACCAAGCCCTGCTCGGCGAAGAGGGTCGGAAAAGTCCGTGTGCCGAACACCCGCAGACCGCTCAAACCGCCGACCACGCGGCTCACCTCGCCGATGGGGTTGGCGGCCCGGTAACTGGTGGTGATCGCGATCCGGCCGCCGGGAGCCAGGACGCGGATCATCTCGCGCGCGGCGACGAGCGGGTCGGGGATGAGATAGAGCGCGCCGAAACAGCAGACGGCGTCGAACGTTCCGTCCGCGAACGGGAGCGAGCGCGCGTCGCCGCGCAGATACCCGACGCGCGGTCCGGCGTTGTCGGCGACAGCGCGCGCCAGCATCGGCTCGGAGTAGTCCAAGCCGATCGCGTAGCCGTCGCCGGACAGTGCGTCGCTCAGGTATCTGGTGAAATTGCCCGGCCCGCAAGCAATGTCGAGCACCTTCTGCGCGCCGCCGAGCCGCAGGGTCGTCACCGCGTCGCGCCGGTCCGACGCGGTCGTCCGCCCGCTGGCGAGATAGAACAGCGTCGGCCGCCAGGCTCGCTCGTACACCGCGGCGAGCGCGGGGGCGTTCATCGTCTTGCGTGCGAGGTTCACCGCGGCACGTCCCTCAGGCCCGGTCCACGGTGATGGTCATGCCCGCCGCGCGCAACCGCTCGGTCAACGCGTCGCCCATCGCGGCGGCGGGCGTGAGGATGCCCGCGAGCTCGGGTTGCTTGTCGGTGTCGAACGCCAGGCACAGGCCGCTCTCGCCGAGCAGCACCGCGGTGGCCTGGTAACCCGGGTCGCCGGTGCCGGAGAAGGTGGCCACGTACTTCGCGCCGGAGGTGGTGTGCGCGAACGTCTTCATGGTGAACCAGCCGCTCTTACGCGCCTTCTCGTCCGGGCCGGTGCCCGGCTTGGGCAGCACACGGTCCAGCAGCTTGCGGCCCGCGGCCGCCCGCGACAGCAGCGCGCCCGCGGTCAGGCCCGCCACGATGCCGCCCGCCATGCCCGCCGCCACCAGCGGCGCCACCCGCGACTTCCCCGCGCTCATCACTTCGCGGTAGCGGAAGTTCTTGCCGTAGACCCAGCCGAGCAGTCCGTTGGTGCGGCGCACGACCTTGGTGTTGTGCGCGGCCATCACGAACGTGCTCACCCACCCGTCCAGGCTCGGGTCGATGGCACTGGCGCGCGACAGCGCCTGATCGGACTGGCGGCCGACGTCGGGATCCATCGCCTTGTCCGGGCTCAGCGAGTACGGGTGCGACAGCACCTTGCCCTTGGCCGGGTCGGCGGCGATCGCCTCCATCATGGCGCGGCCGGAATCGATGGTGCCGCCGCTGACCCCGCCCTTGAGCGAGGCCACCAGCGTGGTGTCGACGAGTTCACCGGCGTTGTCCTCGACCGTGCGGCGGTAGAGCTGGTACACGCTCAGATCCGACGGAATCGAGTCGTAGCCGCAGGAGTTCACGATCTTCGCGCCCGTGGCGACGGCCTGTTCGTGATAGGCGTCGATGGCGTCGCGGATGAACAGCGGCTCACCGGTGAGGTCGGCGTAGTGGGTGCCGGCCTTGGCGCACGCCGCCACCAGCGGCATCCCGTAGCGCAGGTACGGGCCGACCGTGGTGACCACGACTTCGGTGCGCGCCGCCAGCGCGTCCAGCGCGGCCTGGTCGGTCGAGTCGGCCACCACCAGGCCCCAGTCCGCCGCTTTCGGGCCGAGACCGTCACGGACCGACGTCAGCTTGTCCAGCGACCGCCCCGCCAGGGCGATCCGGGCGGATTCCGGCGCGGCTCCGAGGAGGTACTCCGCGGTGAGCTTGCCGACGAAACCCGTCGCCCCGAAGAGGACTAGGTCGAATTCCCGTGTGTCTGCCATGGTCTTCCGTTCTGGGGTCGAGTCGCCGGTCGGCGGCTACTTCGTGGTCTTCTTGCGCGGCCGTTGCGGCGCGGCAGGCGGGCGGTCGGCGAGCCAGGCGTGATGGGCGCGGCCGAGATCGGTGACCGGCGGTTCGTCGTAGAGCCATTCCCGGGCGACGCGATGCCAGTTCCCGGTGCAGCCGAGCTGACCGAGCATGCCGAAGGTCAGGAAGTCGGCGCGGCGGGAGAAGAGGTGTTCCGGCGGCAGGTTCTGCTGCTTCATGCCGGTGAACTCGCTGGCCCTCGGGTCCACCGCGAGCAGGAACGCGCCGCTGGCCAATTCCGGGGTGATGGTCAGTTCCTCGTCGACCAGACACCATTCCGAGGCGGCCAGCACGTATTCCAGGCACTCCTCGGCGCCGATCTCCTGCGGTGAATCGATGACGCCGCGCTGGATCATCAGCTCGCGCAGGTCTTCGGCGCGATCCTCCGCGGCGGCGCGCAGACAGACCAGTTCGAACTGCACGTGCTCGGCGTCCATGCGGTTGAACAATCCGAAATCCAGGAAGGCGACCCGGCCGTCGGCGGCGAGCAGCACGTTGCCGGGATGCGGGTCGCCGCAGAACTCGTTGAAGGTGAACAACGATCCCACGTAGAACCGGTAGATGATCTCGCCGATCCGGTCGCGCTCCGCCTGCGGCAGCTGCCGGATCGCGTCGAAGCCTTTGCCCTCCACGTACTCGGTGACCAGCACCCTTGTGGTGGAGAACTCCGGCAGCGAGCGCGGCACGATGACGAACGGGTGCCCGGAGTACAACTCGGCGATCTGCAGCTGGGTGGCCGCCTCGGCCCGGTAGTCGAGTTCGGCTTCCATGTTCAGCCGCAGCTCGTCCAGCACCGCGGGCGTCACCCAGGGCATCGCGGACTGCAGCACGCGCCGGAACATCGCGAGATTCTTCAGATCCGCGCGCACCGCGGCGTCGATGCCCGGGTACTGCACCTTGACCGCGACCTGGCGACCGTCGTGCAGCCGCGCCCGGTACACCTGGCCGATCGACGCGGCGGCGACGGGCTCGGCGTCGAACTCGGCGAAGACCGCGTCGAGCGGCTTGCCGAAATCGTCCTCGATCACCTGGCGCATGGCCGCGAAGGAGACCGTCGGGGCCGCGTCGCGCAGCACGGCCAGGCGTTTCTGGAACCGTTCCCGGTGGTCCTCGGGCACCAGATCCAGGTCGAGCACCGACATCATCTGGCCGAGCTTCATGGCCACGCCCTTCATGGTGCCCAGCACCGTGACCACTTGCTCGGTGGTGCGAATCATGGATTCTTCGGCCATCTTCGCCCGGACGGCCTCGGATCTGCCCCGCATGGTCAGTCGCGTGCGCTGGGTGCGAAGCACCGAACTGGCTGCCACCGCGCCCAGTTTCGTGCCACGAGCAAGCCGAGAGGTCGGTACTTGCTTCGCCATCGAGGTACCTCCGTTGGTGCCGCGGTCGTAGCGACGGACACGCAGGCGGCGACGCGCGGAACCGGGGTGTCCCGCGTGGACCGCCGTCGAGTACGGCGCAGGCGGTGACGCAGCGCACTCGGCGCACCGCTCGGGTTCAGACTAGCCAAGGTTTCGACAAAGTCGAGAGTGGCAGTGAACTTTTGCAAGCGGTCCAGCTAGCGCCGGGGCCGATGGCGGATTCAGTCTTGCACGGGCGACTCGGGCACGGGCAGCACGTGCTGCTGCGCGTTGAACGCCGCGGGCGAACCGCCGGCGCGGGCCATGCCCTCGATCGCGCTCCAGGCAAGCATGGTGAGGTAGTCGATCACGTCTTCGCGGGACAGCGACTTGTTGGTGGTCCACCAGTGCGTCGCCAGTTGGATGCCGCCGACCAGCACGTACGACGCCAGCGCCGCGCCCTCGGTCGCCACGCCCCGGTCCTTGGCGCGCTCGGTGATGACCGCGCACACCACCTCGGCGAAGAGCTTCTCGAACTCCGCGAGCGAGGACTGGTCGGCCGAGCCGTTGCCCATGATGAACCGGTAGACCTCGGGATCCTCGTCGACCGTCCCGACGTACTCGGCCAGCGCGGAGCGGACCAGCTGGTACTCGTCGGCGTCCAGGCTGATCGCGCCGTATACCCGCGGCATCAGCGTGGTCTCGATGAACCGTTGCATGGTCGCGTGGACCAGGTCGTTCTTGTCGGAGAAGTAGCGGTAGAGCACGGTCTTGGAGACGCCGATCTCCGCGGCGATCTCGTCCATGCCCGCGCTGGAGCCGCGGGCGCGCACGGCGGCGAGGGTGCCGTCGACGAGTTCCTCGCGGCGATCGATCTTGTGTTGCCGCCACCGGCGCTTGCGGCCGTCCATCCGGCCGCCGCGCACCGCCGACGGTCGCTCGCCGATATCGACAAGGTCTTCGGTGGACAGCGTGGGCTCCCTCGTTCGTATGTGCTCCGGTGGCTACCAGCTTAGGTCCCCGATACCGGTGATATGCGCTTTTGGGCGCGGATGCGGTAGGAACCACAGTGTCGGGCGCGTCTGGCGTGTCCCCGCTCCGCTCGCCCGCTCGCCCATTTCGCCGCGCACAGCAGAATGGGAGGCATGGAGAAAGCTCCCGGCAACACCGCGGTGGCGGACGCCCCCGCCGCGCCTGCCGCCGCGCCCTTCGGCTTCGCCGCCGTGCTCGACGAGGCGGCCAAGCGTCGTGACCTCTGGCGGATGAAGGCGCTGGCCACCGGCCTGCTCGCCCTGGCAACCGCGATCTATTTGTTCTGCCGCTGGATCGAATCGCGCGGAGCGGGCGGCGATTGGGTCGGCTACCTGCGCGCCGCGTCGGAGGCGGGCATGGTCGGCGCGCTGGCGGACTGGTTCGCGGTGACCGCCTTGTTCCGCCATCCGCTCGGCCTGCCCATTCCGCACACGGCGATCATCCGGCGCAAGAAAGACCAGCTCGGCGCCAGTCTCGGCACCTTCGTCGGCACGAACTTCCTGGCGCCGGAGGTGGTGTCGGCGAAGCTGAGTTCCGCCCGGATATCCCTGCGGGTCGGACGCTGGATGGCGGATCCAGGTCATGCCGCGCGAGTGGCGCAGGAGAGTTCGACGCTCCTGCGGGCCGTCGTCGGCGTGCTGCGCGACGAGGACGTGGAACAGGTCATCGACAACACCATCGTCAAGCGGATCGCCGAGCCGCTGTGGGGTCCGCCGATCGGGCGCGTGCTGGCGGAACTGCTGGCCGACAACCGGCAGCTCGCGCTACTGGATCTGCTTGCCGAGCGCGCGCACCAGTGGGCGCTCGGCTCCCAGGAGACGATCGACCGGATCGTGCTGCGCGACGCCCCGCAATGGGCGCCGAAATTCGTCAACATCCTGCTTTCGGAACGGATCTATCGCGAACTGGTCGAGTTCACCTGGAAAATTCGCTCGAATCCGGAGCACGAGGTGCGCCTCGCCGCGAATCGGTTCCTGGAGGAATTCGCCGAGGACCTGCAATTCGACGACGCCATGATCAAGAAGGCGGAGCGCATCAAGGCCCAGATCATGGGCCGCGAGGAGATCACCGGACTGGCCTCGGCCACCTGGCGCGCGGCGAAGCGGCTGATCCTGGAATCCGCCGACGATCCGGGCAGCACGCTGCGGCGCAAGGTCGCCGAGAACGTGCAGCAGCTCGGCGAGCGGTTGCGCGACGACCCGGACATGCGGGCCAACGTCGACGGCTGGATCGATCGCGGGGCGCGGTACTTGGTGGAAAACTATGCCGGTGAGATCAGCACCCTGGTCACCGACACGGTTGCCCGGTGGGATGCCGACGAAGCGAGCAAGAAGATCGAATTGCAGGTCGGCCGGGATCTGCAATTCATCCGGATCAACGGAACCGTCGTCGGTTCGCTTGCCGGACTGGCGATCTACACGATTTCCCATCTGATGTTCGGCGGCTGATCCGCGGCACGCGGAACGTTTGCCGAAACACTGCTAGCAGACTGCTTGCAATAGCTAGCACCCTGACCTAGAATCGAACCCGTACAACCGCCAGAAGGTGAGTGATGGCAGACCAGCCCGAGGTTTCCGCCGAGTACACCGACAGATCGGACGAGCATTCGTCCGGCGTCGGAGAACGAGCGGGTCGCGTCGTCAACGCGGCGCACGACATCGGAGGCTTCATCAGGGCGCAGCGGGAAGCGGCGCAAGTCTCGCTGCGTCAGCTCGCCCAGCTGGCGGGGGTGAGCAATCCGTACCTCAGCCAGATCGAGCGCGGACTGCGTAATCCGTCCGCCGAAGTGCTCACGCAGATCGCGAAAGCGCTGCGGGTCTCATCGGAGGTCTTGTACGTACGGGCTGGCTATCTCGAGCAGCGGCCGCACAGTCCGGTCCGGGACGCCCTGCTCGCCGACACGTCGATCAGTGAGCGGCAGAAGCAGGTGCTGCTGGACATCTATGAATCGTTTCGCCGGGAAAACGGAGGAAACGAGGCAGGGGGGGACGTATGGGACAGCGACGTTCCGCGCACGACAACCGACACTCCGCCACGCCAGGAGAACGAAACCTTATGACCGAGAAGAACGCCACCGTCACCAAGCCCTTGCTCGCCACCGTCGGTGCGGGTGACGCCCTCTACACCGCCGTGAACGACGTGTTCGCCCAGGTGCGCGAGCGCGCGGCCGCCACCGAGGTGCAGGCCCGGGTGGAGGAGGCGCGCGAGCGCTTCGCCAACGTCCCCGCCGACGTGCAGGCGCAGTTCGACACGCTGCGCGAGCGGCTGTCCGGACTGCCGTCGGAGCTGCCGGACGACCTCGCCGAGCTGCGCGAGAAGTTCACCGCCGAGGAGCTGCGCGCCCTGGCCGAGAAGTACTACCGGCAGGCGCTCGACCTCTACGCCGACCTTGCCGCCCGCGGTGAGGAGACCATCGAGCGGCTGCGCGCCAACCAGGCCGTCGAGGAGCGGATCGGCAAGGTCGAGACCCTCTACGGCGACGCTGTGAGCCGCGCCGAGGATGTGGTCGGGCGCGTCAACGGACTGCTCGGCCGCCCGGTCAAGGTCGAGACCGAGGTCGAGGTGGAAACCGAGGCGGACATCGTCCCGGAACCGGTCGTGGAGGCCGAGGTCGTCGAGGTGACCACCGAGTCCACCCCGGCTCCGGTCACGAACGGTGCGGCGAAGAAGGCTCCGGCCAAGAAGGCCACCACGCCCGCCGCCAAGAAGGCTCCGGCGAAGAAGGCCGCCCCCAAGAAGGCCTGAACGGCCCGCCGCTGAGTGCGATTCCACGCCCTCGCGCACCCCTGGTGCGCGGGGGCGTTGCTTCTATGATGGGTGGGGTGAATATGGTGCACGGATTGACCGGGATGATCCTGCTGGTGCTGTGGCTGGCGGCGCTCGGTGCGACGATTTTCGCGCTGATCCACGCCGTGCGTCAGCGTCCGGACGCGTTCACCGCGGTGGACAAACTGACCAAGCCGATCTGGCTGGCGATTCTCGGGGCGGCTGTGCTCGTGCTTCTACTCTCACCCGCGGGGCTGGGCCTGCTGTCCTTCGCGGCGATCATCGCCACGGGTGTCTACTTGGCCGACGTACGGCCCAAGGTGGACGAGGTGCAGCGGGGTCCGCGCTGGTGAGAGGGAAGACTGCCGACAGGTAAGGGTGCTTGCACTAGCAAGCGGCGCGAATCGGGGTTACTGTATCTAGCAGTAACACAAAGGAGTGTCCGATGCGTGCCATGCTGCCGACCGCGTTGACGAGCTTCCCGGGACTGCTCCGGAGCTTGCGCGCCGCGCACAGCGCCGACCTGCGTTCGCGTACCTACCAGACCGTCGCGTTCAACCCCCCGGCCGCGCCCCGCGAGGTGATCCCGGTCCGCGCCGGGGACGGAGCTCGGCTGCGGGTACACGCCTACGGTCCGCCGGACAAGCCGGCCGTCGTGCTCGTGCACGGCTGGACCTGCTGCCTCGAGTACTGGAACCCGCAGATCAATGCGTTCGCCGGCGATTATCGCGTGATCGCCTACGATCAGCGCGGCCACGGCGAGAGCGAATACGGCTCAAGCGAGCTGACCATGGGCCTGCTGGCCGACGACTTGGCCGCGGTGCTCGACGCCGCGCTCGCGCCCGGGCAGCGGGCCGTGCTGGTCGGCCACAGTCTCGGCGGCATGACGCTGCAGGCGTGGGCGGGACGCTACCCGGAGCAGGTCGCGCGCCGAGCCCTCGCGGTGCTGCTGACCAATACCGCGGCCGATCGGCTGATCCTGGAGACCACAGTGGTGCCGCTGCTCAACCGCCCGCTGCGGCTGCTGCAACTGAAAGTGCCGCTGCCGTTCCTCTTCGGCAGGCTCGGCCTGGGCGCCCCGCTCGTCTTCCCGCCCATCGCGCCGGTGCGCTGGCTGTTCGCGCGCCAGATCCTCAGCACCGCGGCGAAAGGCGACCTGCTGGACTTCAGCATGGCCATCGTGCGGTCGTGCCCGGCCCGGGTGCGGTCCAAGTTCGGTTTCCTGCTCGCCACGATGGACGTCGGGGAGGCGGCCAGGAGCCTGGTGGTGCCCACGACAGTGCTGTCGGGGCAGTTCGACGACATGACGCCGCCGGTCCACTCCGAACGCATCGTCGAGCTGCTCCGGCAGACCGGCAGCCTCGCGCGCTACCAGGTGCTGCCCACCGGCCATCTCGGCAACGTCGAGGCCTACGAACGGTTCAACGAGGAACTGGCCCGCGTCCTCGCCGCGGCGGGCAAGTCCGCCCGCGCCGACCTCGCGGGCTGACGCGCCGAGGGCGCGCCGGTCAGGAGAAGACCACCGTCCGGCGGCCGTGCACCAGGACGCGCCCTTCCAGATGCCAGCGCAGCCCGCGCGCGAGCACCACCCGCTCGATGTCGCGGCCTTGGCGGACCATGTCGCGTACCTCGTCCGCGTGATCGATGCGGATGACGTCCTGTTCGATGATCGGGCCCGCGTCCAGTTCCGCGGTCACGTAGTGGCAGGTCGCGCCGATCAGCTTCACGCCGCGGGCGAACGCCTGGTGATAGGGGCGGGCGCCGACGAACGAGGGCAAGAAGCTGTGGTGGATGTTGATCGCCTTGCCCGCCCAGTGCTCGCACAGCTCGGCAGGCAACACCTGCATGAACCGCGCCAGCACCACCGCGTGCGGGTCGTGCGCGTCCACCAGGGCGCGGACCTCCTCGAACGCCGGCCCGCGCTCGGCCGGGTCCTTCGGGAACGGCACGTGATGGAACTTCACCCCGTGCGCCTCGGTCATCGCCGCCAGATCGGGGTGGTTGCCGATCACCGCCTCGATGGTGGCGGGCAGCTCACCGCTGGCCGCGCGCCCGAGCAGGTCGTGCAGGCAGTGCCCGTCCTTGCTGACCAGCAGCACCGCACGGCGGCGCGACCGGGAGTCCAGCAGCTGCCATTCGGTCTCCGGCCCCAGGCCGGCCGCCACCCCGGCGAACCGGTCCCGCAGCTCCGCGATCCCGAACGGCACCGTCGCGGCCTTGATCGCCTGGCGCGTGAAGAACCAGCCCGTCTCCACGTCGGAGTGATACCCCGCCTCCACGATCGAGCCGCCGAACTCGGCGATGAACGACGTGATCCCGGCGATGATGCCCGGACGATCCTTGCAGCCGAGCGTCAGCACGTAACGGCGATCGTCCAGAACGGGAGAAGCGGAACTCATGCGTACATCTTCCCAGGCGCGCCGCGCACTCGATCGCGGTGTATGTGGAACTCATGGCCGCGGCCCGCGCCAGTGGAGCCGCGATCGGCACTGCCGACGGCTATATCGCGGCTACCGCCAGCGCCGCGCGGATGGCTGTCGCCACCCGCGATACCGCGTCATTCCGAGCTGCTGGAGTGCCCGTCATCGATCCGTGGGCCTAGCGCCGTCGCGCTGGTACTCAGGATGGGCGTGGAACTCGCACCAGGTCGACGCGCGGGATATTTCAGAGCCCAGGTCGTCTGCGCACCCCGGGCGTCTGAACTCAGTGGCGGCGCTCAAAGGCTGTAAAACGGGTCCGCGTAACGGAATTCGCCGACGATTTGGGAATCGTAGGCGGACAGGGAGCGGACCTGGAAGTGGCTGATCCAAGCCGGGTCGTCCGGGGTGATGCCGAGACGGGCGGCGGGGACGAAACCGAAGCGGGGGTAGAACTCCAGGCTGCCGAGCAGGCCGATCAGGGGTTCGTCGAGGGCGTCGGCGGCGCCGAGGGCCGCGTGCATGAGGGCCGAGCCGACTCCGGCGCCTTGATGATCGGCGAGGACGCCGATCGGGCCGAGTGCCAGCACCGGGAACGGGCCGACGGCAGCTCTGGTCAGGCACAGGTGACCCACCACGCTGTCGTGCTCGATCGCCACCAGGGAGAGCGTGGGAATCCAGCCCTCGTCGCTGCGCAACTGCGCGACCAAGTCCACCTCGGGTGGATCCGCGTCGACCCGGTCACCGGAAGTGCCGGCAGAGGCATAGCGCGGGGCGAATGCGCTGCGATGCACCGCCGCGATCGCAGCGGCGTCGTCGGCGCGTTCGCGACGGATCAGCACGGTCGTCTCCTCCCGAACGAAGTAGGCCCATCCGCACACGTTAGTCAGTCGACCGTGGCGTCCCGCTCTCCGATGCGCCATCAGCTACGAGTGTGCGGGAAGTGCCACCAGGCGCGCAACGGAATTCGCGCCGGGTGTGCCAGACTCTGGACCCATGGCAAGTTCCACGTCGCTGACCAGGGCCGAAGTGGCCGCCATGATCGATCACACACTGCTCGCCCCGGAGGCGACGCGCGACGAGGTCGACGCGCTGGTCGAAGACGCGCGGGCGTTGGGCGTGCTCGCGATCTGCGTGTCGCCGTCGATGTTGCCGGTGCGCGCGCCCGGGCTGGTGGTCGCCACCGTCGCCGGATTCCCCTCCGGCAAGCATCATTCGCTGGTGAAGGGCGCGGAGGCGCGGCTCGCGGTGGACCAGGGCGCCGCCGAGGTCGACATGGTCATCGATGTCGGCGCGGCTCGCGCGGGTGATTACACCGCGGTGCTCGCCGACATCGTCACGGTGCGCGAGGCGGTGGGCGATCGAGCGCTGCTGAAAGTGATCATCGAATCGGCCGCACTGCCGGACGAGGCGATCGTGCAGGTGTGCCGGGTCGCCGAACGCGCGGGAGCCGATTTCGTGAAGACCTCCACGGGATTTCATCCCGCGGGTGGTGCGAGCGCCCACGCGGTGGGATTGATGGCCGAGACGGTCGGCGGCCGGCTCGGCGTCAAGGCCAGCGGCGGCATCCGGACCGCGGAGGCGGCGGCGGAGCTGATCGCGGCGGGCGCGACCCGGCTCGGACTGTCCAGGTCGCGCGACGTGCTCGACGGCTTCCCGGCCTGACCGGAGCCGGACAGCTCCGCGGCCGTCTTCGCCGCCGCGCACCCCGAAGTTCGTTGCGGCGCGGCGCGTCAGCAGCGCATGTCGGAGCTGTTACCGGCGGACTCGAGTTGGGTACGCCCACCCGACAGATGGACGTCGACGCCCGAGTCGGTGACCTTCACCTCGGTCGCCGTCATGCCGAGCGGATAGCTCTGCAGACTCTGGGTGAACAGGTCGACGATGCTCTGCACGAAATCGGCGGGCAATCCGATGCCGAGCAGTTCCGCCGACATCGTCTCCACCTGCACCGCGCCGTTCACGATCTGCGGCTTCAGCTGGAGTTCGGCGATGCCGCCGAGCACCGCCAGGGTGAGCATGCCGGAATCCGCCGAGGAGGTCACCCCGCTGACCATGCCGCCGAGGGTCTCCTTGATCCCTTCGTTGCTCCAGGTGACGTCGGCGGAGGAGCTGCCGATCACGCTGCCGTTGGGGTCGGCGACATCGACGTCCCGGAAGACGGCGTGCACCCCCATCCCGACGGCGGGGCCGAACTTGGAGTCGGCGCTGTTCACCCGCACCGACGGCACCTTGCCGTCGATCCAGGTGACCAGCATCGGCTTGGGCCCGAAGCTCACGTCGATCTTCGATCCCATTTCCTTCTCGAACTGCGAGCTGATGCAGCTCGAGACCGTGTGCCTGGCGTAGGCCTCGCCGCCGACCAGCACCGTGGCGAGCAGAACCGCTACCACGGTCAGGGCGATCAGCAGGCCTCGCCGGGTGATCGTCGAGGTGGAGGTTGCGTTCGTACTCATGGTCAAAATTCTTCCCGACCTTTCTGAGCCGTCTCTGTGGAGGCGGTGAGGGGTTCGAATGTGACATGAAGCACAAAATCCGGGCGTAGCCTGATCTCCATGGCTGGCGATGTGGCAAGCCGCGCGATCGGATCCGCGGAACAAGGATGGCGTGTTCTGCGCCGTTGGGCCGGTCGGCACGCCGGTTTCTTCACGACTCGGCAGGTGCTGCGCACCGGGTGTGGGGCGCGGGTGCGAGCAGCCCTCGGCGACGGTTCGGTGACCAGGGCGGGGATCGGCATGCTGCGGTTGGCCGGGTGGCCGGAAGGCCCACTCGACGAATACGCGATGTGGGCGGCCTGGTTCGACGGCGCCGCGGTCGTCTCCCACCAGAGTGCGGCGGAACTGCACGGGCTCGGCAGCCTGCGCCCGCGTTTCCTGCACCTGTCGGTGCGCACCGGACGTCCGCCGGTCACGCCTCGGCTGGCGGTGGTGCGCCGGTCGCTGGTCGGCGGCGACGTGGAATCGGCGGGCCCGTTCCTGGTGACGACGCCGGTGCGCACGGTGCTCGACCTGGCCGAGGCCGATATCGGCCAAGCAGCTCTGAACGAGGTGGTCGCCGACGCGGTCGCCATCCGCCGGTGCGCGGGCGGGGAGATCACCGACGCGGGGTCGCGCTTGTCGCCGCGCGCCGCGCGACGGGTATATCAGGCGCTCGCCGTAGCGTGACGAGACCGCCCTCAGCCCGCACCGAGCGGCGCGACAGCCTGCCACGGCACCGAGAGCACGTTGTCGCGCTGGCGACGGCGGTAGTGGCGGATCGGGAAGCCCTCGGCGCGCAGCGCGTGCGCCGCCGCGCGCCAGCGGACGCGAGGACCGAAAGGCGCCATCGGCGCCGCGTGGGCCCAGGCGCGATCGGCGGCGGCGAGCAGCGCGTGGATCGGTTCGCCGGGGACGTTGCGGTGGATCAACGCCTTCGGCAAGCGTTCGGCGAGATCGGAGGGCCGCTCGACGGTGAACGGGTCCCAGGCCAGCGTGAGCGAGCGCGGCCCGTCCCGATCGAGCAGGACCCATGCGCAGCGCCTGCCCAATTCGTCACAGGTGCCGTCCACCAGCAGACCGTCCGGTGCCAGCCCGGCCAGCACGGTCGACCACGCCTCGGCGACCGCCGACTCCGGATACTGCCGCAGCACATTGAAGGCGCGCACCAGAACGGGCCGCAACCCGGCCAGTTCGAAGCCGCCGCGTGCGAAGGTGACGCCGTCGCGGCCGGGCACCACGCGCTGCGGATCGATCTCGAGCCCGACCAGCCGCACGTCGGCGCGGATCGTGCGCAGCCGCGCGGCCAGCTCGAACGTGGTCCAGGGGCTCGCGCCGTAGCCGAGGTCGACCACCAGTGGATCGGCGGCGGCACGCAGCCGGTCGGCGACGAGTTCGTCGTTGATCAGCCAGCGATCGCTGCGGCGGAGACGGTTGACGGCGGTGGTGCCACGGGTGATGGTGCCGACCGGTTTGGTCAGCGAGTGGAGTGCTGTTCTTCCAGCCACCGCACCGTGAACTCTGCCTCGCCGCGGAACAGGTCGACCAGGTTGACCAGCATCAGCTGTTCCAGGCGCGGCCCGACCATGGGAATGAACACCTTCGCCTCCGAGGAGAAGCGCATGGTGCAGCCGGTCTCGGTGGGGAACAGGCGGATGGCGCCGCCGAGGCTGCCGGGCCCCGCCGGGATGGACGCCGAGTACTTGCCGGTGGTCTCCTCCGCGTTGTACGGGCTGTAGGACTCCTTGCGGGTGATCACCATGTCCTTGCGCATCACGGTCTGCGCGATCTCCGGCAGCATGTCGCGGGGCAGGACGTGATGCAGTTCGACGTCGATGCCGCCGTCGCCCGCCTCCAGCCGGACCACCTGGTTGCCGGGAGTGAGCTTCCGCATCTCTTCCATCCGCGCTTCCCAGTAGTCGCGGTTCGACAGCGCCGCGTACAGCTCTTTCGTGGTGTGCAGCGGATAGCGGGCGGAGTAGTCCAATCGGCGTGCCATGGGCTCACACGTTACTGGGTGCGACGGCGCCGACCTCGGCGGGCGGGTGGAGTGCCCAATAGCCACGAACGCCGGGACCGCATGGTGTGACGTGGAACAATGCCCGCGCGCCGCGGGCGAATCAATGCTCGGTGAGCCAGGTGCCGGTGAATTCGGCTTCGTTCTTCAGCAGCTCGGTGAGATGCTCCGCGATCGCCTTCTCGATCTTGCCGCCGAACAGCGGAATCTTCACCTCGATGGTGCCCTCGACCGTGGCGACGGCGCCGGAGCCCTCGGCGGCCAGGCTGATGGTGCCGCGCACCTCGGCGGGCGCGCCCTCGACGCGGGCCTCGAAGGTGGCCTCGTCCCCGCTCCACTGTTCGACGCGCGGGATGATCAGATCGCCGGGGCGCACCGCGGTGATCGCGGGCGGCAGCTGTTCGGTGGCGATGGCCTGCACCATCTCGACGCGCACCTGGTGACCGCCGACGGTGACCGAATCCAGCCGGGCGTTGGGGCCACCGACCGCCGCGATGCGATCCTTCCAGTACTGGTCGTTCGCGAACGCCGCGCGCACCGCGGCGGGCGGATGGGAGTAGCGGGCCGTGTACGCCAGCGGTGTAGCCATGGGTGCACACGCTACCGTGCGGCGCTCGGGCCGCACGAGTCGTGCCGCCGGATCCGCCGGCGGTGGAAATATGCCGGCGAGTAGCTGTCAGCCGGCACTACAAGTGGGCGATTCGAGCTTCCGGCGTGCTGTCTCCGATCCGCTCGCGGCGGACTACGCGAGCGTGCGGTCATCAGGGCGCACGCTACCGTTGAGCACCGTGCGAACTTCACGAGTGGCGCCGTCGGACCTCCTCGCCGGTACCGGTGCGCGGCTGCGCGCGGACGTGCGGCTATCGGAGCTGACCACCCTGCGGGTGGGCGGGCCCGCGCTGGTCGCAGAATGCGCGACGACCGAGGCGCTGGTCGCGACGGTACGCGCGCTGGACGCGGCGGGCGTCCCGGTACTGCTGCTCGCGGGCGGCTCCAATCTGCTCGTGGGGGACGATGGCTTCGACGGCGTGGTGGTGCGGGTCGCCACCACCGGTGTCGAGATCGGCGACGGCGGCGTGATCGCCGAGGCGGGCGCGAACTGGGACGACGTGGTGCGCGCGACGGTCGCCGCGGGTCTCGGCGGACTGGAGTGCCTGTCCGGGATTCCCGGCTCGGCCGGTGCGACGCCCGTGCAGAACGTAGGCGCCTACGGCGCGGAGGTGGCGAACCTGCTGCGCCGGGTTCGCCTGCTGGACCGCGCCGCGGGGGAGATCCGCTGGGTGGAGCCGGGCGAACTCGGGTTCGGTTACCGCACCAGCGTGCTCAAGCATCGCGACGACGCCGTCGTGCTCGCGGTCGAATTCGCCTTGCGGGCCGACGGTTCCAGCGTGCCGCTGCGGTACGGCGAACTGGCTTCGGCGCTGGGCGCCGCGGACGGCGAGTCCCGGCCCGCGGCGCAGGTCAGGGACGCGGTGCTGCGGTTGCGCGCGGGCAAAGGCATGGTGCTCGATCCCGCCGACCACGACACCTGGAGCGCGGGATCGTTTTTCACCAACCCGGTGGTCACGCCGGAACGGGAGGCGCGGGTGCGCGCCATGATCGCCGCGCACGCCGGCGACGTCCCGGTGCCCACCTACCCGGCGCCGGACGGCGTCAAGTTCTCCGCGGGCTGGCTGATCGAGCGGGCCGGGTTCGCCAAGGGGTTCCCCGGCGACGGGGCGCCCGCCCGGCTGTCGACGAAACACACACTGGCGCTGACCAATCGCGGCGCAGCCAGCGCGGCCGATCTGGTGGCGCTGGCCCGGACGGTCCGCGACGGCGTCGCCGAGCGTTTCGGGATCCGCTTGGAACCGGAACCGGTCACCGTGGGCATCACGCTCTGACGCTGAGGCCGACACCACACGCTGCGACAACGGGATGGAACACGCGCCGAGCGTAGATTCGACGAAGTGAACCACCGCCCGATGATCCGCCGATCGGTTGCCGTGGTGTCGGCCGTCCTGCTGGTGGTCGTCGCCCTGGCGACCGGATGCACGATAGACCGCGACTCCGGCAAGCCGGGGTCCGCCACCGGTCCGATCGCGAAAGCAACGTTGAATCCAGCCGACGACGCCACGAACGTCAACCCGACCGCGCCGGTCTCGGTGACGATCAGCGACGGCACCATCGACCAGGTGGCGCTGACCAACGCCGCAGGCAAGCAGGTTCGCGGCGAGCTCGCGCCGGACCGGCGCGGTTTCACCATCACCGAGCCGCTCGGCTACGACGCCACCTACACCTGGTCGGGCACCGCCGTCGGCACCGACGGCAAGGCGATCCCGATCGACGGCTCGTTCCGCACCCTCGCCCCCAAGAGCACCGTCCCGGCGACCCTGAACATCGGCGACAACCAGGAAGTCGGCATCGCCGCGCCGATCATCCTGCAGTTCAAGTCCTCCGTCGCGAACAAGGCGGCGGTGGAGAAGGCGCTGACCATCACCACCGATCCGCCAACCGAGGGCGCGTGGGCCTGGTTCCCGGACGACGGCGGCTCCCGGCTGCACTGGCGTCCGAAGAACTATTGGACGCCGGGGACGAGCGTGCACGTCTCGGCCCGGCTCTACGGACTCGACCTGGGCGGCGGCAATTACGGCGATTCCGATCTGACCACGGATTTCCGCATCGGCCGCAGCCAGATCGTCAAGGCGAGCGCGCCGAGCCACCGCATGCAGGTGGTGCGCGACGGGCAGGTGGTGTTCGATTTCGCGGTCAGTTACGGCGAGGGCAACGAACCGCGCAACGTGACCCGTTCCGGCGTTCACGTGGTCACGGAGAAGTACGAGGATTTCCTGATGTCGAATCCGCCGTACTACACCAATGTCCGCGAACGCTGGGCGGTACGCATCTCCAACAACGGCGAATTCATCCACGCCAACCCGGAATCACTGTCGGCGCAAGGGTCGGCGAACGTCACCAACGGGTGCATCAATCTCTCGCCCGGTGACGCCCAGGCGTATTTCCCCACGGCTCTGTACGGCGATCCGGTCGAAGTGACCGGCACATCGATCCCGCTGTCGGCCGCCGACGGCGACCTCTACGACTGGACCATCGACTGGAGCACCTGGAAGACCATGTCGGCGTTGCAGGGCGCGCCGTCGGCCGTGGTCTCCGCCACGCCCTTGCCGCCGCGGCCCGCCGGAGCGCGCTGACCGGTTCTAGCGCACCTTCACGTTCTGGGGTTCGGCCTCGCGGTCGTCCGAGTGCTCCGCTTCGACCTCGCGGTTGGCAGCGCGTTCGGCGTGGATCGCGTCGTGCCGCTCGGCGAGCAGGTCGCGGATCTCGGTCAACAGCTCGATCTGGGTGGGCTCGGCGGCCTTCGGGGTGCCGAAGCGGTTCTTGATCGTCTTCATCGGCAGGATCAGCACGAAATACAGCACCGCGGCGACCATGACGAAATCGATGGTGGCGGTGATGATCGGGCCGATGGCGATGAAGGTGGCGGGTTTGGAGGGGATCAGCTGCACGCCGAGGCCGAGTTGGTTGGTGCTGCCGAAGACCGCGAGCAGCGGATTGACGACGCCTTTCGTCACCGAGGTCACCACGGAGGTGAACGCCGTGCCCATCACGACGGCGACCGCGAGGTCGATGACGTTCCCGCGCATCAGGAACTCTTTGAAGCCCTTGAACATGAGCCGAATCACTCCCATCCGATGTCCTTGCCCTTGCGGCTGCACGGATGCTAACGGCTCCGGGCGAACAGCGAAGTCCCGGCATTTCGCGGCCGGACCGACGGCACCGGCCGAGTCGTTCGCTACGCGGGGCGGCGGGCGAATCGGCCCGCGTCCGCCTGGTCCCGCGGCTTGATGATGATCTGGTCCAGGTTGACGTGCGCGGGCCGCGACGCGACGAACCCGATGACTTCCGCGATGTCCTGGGCGACCAGCGGGTCGATGCCCTCGTACACCTTGGCCGCCCGGTCGGCGTCGCCGCCGAAACGCACCAGCGAGAACTCGGTTTCCACCGCCCCGGGAGCGATCTCCGTCAGTCGCACCGGCTGCCCGAGCAGCTCACCGCGCAGCGTGCGGTGCAGCACGGCCTGCGCGTGCTTGGCGGAGGTGTAACCGGAACCGTTGTCGTAGGCGGTGAACGCGGCCACCGACGTGACGGTGACGATCAACCCGTCGCCGGAAGCGATCAGCTTCGGCAGCAGGGCCTTGGTGACACGCAGCGTGCCGAGCACGTTGGTCTCCCACATCCAGCGCCAGTCGTCCAGGTCCGCCTCGGCCACCGGAGCCAGCCCCTTGGCGCCGCCCGCGTTGTTGACCAGCACGTCGACGCGCTCGACCGCTTCGCCGAACGCGCGCACCGATTCGTCCGAGGTGACGTCGAGTTCGACTGCGGTGCCGCCGATCTCGTCGGCCAGGCGGCGCAGACGATCGAGCCTGCGCGCGCCGACGTAGACGTGATAGCCCTGCTTCGCCAGCTCGCGGGCGGTGGCCTCCCCGATCCCCGAGCTGGCTCCGGTGACGACGGCGGTGCGAGTGCTCATGCCAGCGATCCTAGGTGCGCGAGGTTTGCCGGGCGCGGCCCGGTCACCGCGCGCGGTTAGCCTCGGGGCATGGCTATTCGGGACGTGGTGAGTGCGGACGGGACGAACATCGTCTACCGGGTGAGCGGTCCGGCGCACGGCAGGCCGCTGGTGCTGCTGCACGGTTGGTCGGCGAATCTGCGCTGCTGGGGCGCGGCCGCCGACGACCTCGCGGCGCGTTTCCGGGTGATCGCCGTCGACCTGCGCGGCCACGGCTACTCCGACGCGCCCGCGGCGGGCTACGACGATCCGAAGAACTGGGCGGCCGACGTCGCGGCGGTGCTGGCGGCCGAGAGCATCGCGTCCGGCGCGGTGCTGCTCGGTTGGTCCTACGGCGGGATCGTGCTGTCGGACTACTTGACCGCCTACGGCACGGACGCCGTCGCGGGCGTCGTCTACACCGGCTCGATGGCGAACATCGGTCCCGGCGTGCCGGGTGCGGCGACCGGCGACATGATGCGCGAGGCCATCCCCGGCGTCTTCGAGGACAGCGCGGGACGGGCTGTGCGCGCCTTCGGCGTGTTCGGCAACGCCAACACCGGACCGGGCACGGACAAGGGCCCGGACGCCCAGCGCCTGTTCGGGGCCAGTCTCGCCACTCCGCCCGCGGTGCGCAAAGCGCTGTTCTACCGGACCGTCGACAACACCGAGACGCTGCGCGCGCTGGACGTTCCGGTGCTCGTGCTGCACGGGACGGCCGACCGGGTGGTCCCGATCGAGAACGGCCGCTACATCGTCGAGGCCGCCCCGGACGCGCGCGCGTCGTTCTGGGAAGGCGCCCAGCACGGGCTGTTCATCGAGGACCGCCCCCGCTTCGTCGCCGAGGTCGGTGCGTTCGCCGAGAGCCTGTGATCGGACTCATGTCTGCCCTGTGATAGCTCTCACTTGCCGCGGATAGCGTGTCTGGGCCGGGGAACGCAACGTGCACTATGGATAGTGTGAGCCAGCGCCCGGGCCTACGGCCGAACCGTATCGCCGTGTTATCGGTGCACACCTCACCACTCGCTCAGCCGGGTACCGGCGATGCGGGCGGCATGAACGTCTACGTTCTGCAGACGGCCGTCGAGCTGGCCCGGCGCGGCACCGAGGTGGAGATCTTCACCCGGGCCACGGCCTCCAACGTCCCGCCCGTCCAGGAGGCCGCGCCCGGCGTGCTGGTGCGCAACGTGGTGGCGGGCCCGTTCGAGGGGCTGGACAAGCACGATCTGCCCACCCAGCTGTGCCCCTTCACCGCGGAGGTGCTGCGCCAGGAAGCCAGGCACCTGCCCGGTCACTACGACCTGGTGCACTCGCACTACTGGCTGTCCGGCCAGGTCGGTTGGCTGACCAGGGACCGCTGGCGGGTGCCGCTGGTGCACACCGCGCACACACTGGCGGCGGTGAAGAACGCCGCGCTGGCCGAAGGCGACTGTCCCGAACCGGCGACCCGCGAGATCGGTGAGAAACAGGTGATCGCCGAATCCGACCGGCTGGTCGCCAATACCGCCGAAGAGGCCCGTCAGCTCGTCGAGCTGTACGGCGCCGATCCCGAGCGCATCGACGTCGTCCCGCCCGGCGCCGACCTGACCCGCTATCGCCCCGGTGACAAGGCCGCCGCCCGCGCCGAACTCGGACTGGCCGCCGACGAGCGGATCGTCGCGTTCGTCGGCCGGATCCAGCCGCTGAAGGCGCCCGATGTGCTGGTGCGCGCCGCGGCCGAGGTGCTGCGGGCCGACCCGGATCGCAAACTGCGCGTGCTGATCGTGGGCGGTCCGTCCGGCAGCGGACTGGAGCGGCCCCACGCGCTGATCGATCTGGCCGCCGAACTGGGCATCGCCGATCGGGTCAGCTTCCTGCCCCCGCAGCCGCCGCAGCGGCTGGTGCAGATCTATCGCGCGGCCGACCTGGTGGCGGTGCCGAGTTACAACGAGTCCTTCGGTTTGGTCGCGATCGAAGCGCAGGCCAGCGGTACTCCGGTGCTGGCCGCCGATGTGGGCGGCCTGGGCACGGCCGTGCGGCATGAAGTGTCCGGCCTGCTGGTCCCGGGACATCGCACCACGGATTGGGCGAACGCGCTGCGCCACCTGCTGGACGACCCCGATCGGCTGCATCGGATGAGCGAGCAGGCCGTCACGCACGCGGCCAATTTCTCCTGGGCGCACACCGCCGACGGGCTGCTCGCCAGCTACGCCGCGGCTCTTGCCGGTTTCCGGGACGAGCGGACGGGGCTCGGCGTCCTCGCACACAGCGTGGTGCGGGACGATGCTTACGACCGGGTCGCCACCGGCCCGGCCGGTGAGCGGACGGCCGCCCTGCTCGGTGAGACCAGCCAGTCCAGATCGCGGGCGCTGTGGCGGCGCCGGATGGGAGTACGCCGGTGAACGAGATACAGGTGACCGCGCAGCTCATCGACGAGACGCTGCGCGACAGAGAGATCGAGTACACCCGCCCGGGGGAGGAGACGTTCGTCGTCGTCCTGCCCGGCGAGCGCAAGCTGAAGACCACGGTGATGGTCACGGTGGGCAAGCACGGCCTGCGGTTCGAGGCGTTCGTCTGCCGCAAGCCGGACGAGAACTTCGAGGGCGTCTACAAATTCCTGCTGCGCCGCAACCGCAGGCTCTACGCCGTCGCCTACACCCTCGACCGGGTCGGGGACATCTATCTGGTGGGCCGCATGTCCGCGCACGCCGTCACCGCCGACGAACTGGACCGGGTGTTCGGGCAGATTCTCGAGGCCGTGGACGCCGACTTCAACGTGCTGCTGGAACTCGGCTTCGCGGAATCCATTCGGCGGGAATGGAAGTGGCGCGTCTCGCGCGGCGAGTCGCTGCAGAACCTGCGCGCTTTCGAGCACTTGGTCGACTCCGCCGACAAGCCGTAGCCGGTCGCCGGACCCGGCCCGCCGGGTGACAATCGCAGGCGGCTCGGATCGGCGAAGGGACACGGCGTTGGCGATTCTCGCTCTGGACATCGGCGCGACGAAGTTCGCGGCCGGGGTGGTCGGCCCCGGCCCCGAGGTGCGCGACGTGCGCCGGGTGGACGTGCCGGACGCCGGCGTGTGGGAAACCTGCCGCGAGCTGCTCCTGGCGGTGGCCGGTGGGGAACCCGTCGGTGCGGTGGGGATCGGTGCGGCCGGACCGGTGGACGTGCGGACCGGTGTCACGGGTCCGTTGAACATTCCCGAGTGGAAAGCGGGCTTTCCGGTGGTCGCCGCCGTGCAGGAGCTGTTCCCCGCCGCCGCGATTCGTTTCGCCATCGACGGCGCCTGTCTGGCGCTGGCCGAACATCGCCTCGGCGCGCTGCGCGGGGTGCCGGACGCGCTGGCCATGACGGTGTCGTCGGGGATCGGCGGCGGGATCGTCGCGGACGGGAAGGTACTGCTGGGGCGCACCGGTAACGCCGGGCACGTGGGCCACATCGTCGTGCCCGGCTGGAACACACCCTGCGGCTGCGGTGGCCGCGGCTGCGTCGAAGCGGTCGCGAGCGGCATGTCGTCGGTGCGCTGGGCGCGCGAGCAGGGCTGGTCCGGCGCGACGGGCGCGCAACTGGCCGCGGACGCGCACGCGGGCGACGAACTCGCCGTCGCCGCGCTGCGCCGGGCGGGCACCGCGCTCGGCACGGCCATCGCGTCGGCCGCGGCCCTGCTGGACGTCGACCGGGTGGTGATCGGCGGCGGATTCGCGCAATCCGGTGCGCCGCTGTGGGATCCGCTGCGCGCCGCGCTGGACGCGCACGCCGGGCTGAAGTTCCTGCGCGGGCTGCGAGTGGAACTCTCCGAGATCACCCACGGCGCCACCTTGGCGGGCGCGGGGGTGCTCGCCGTCGAGGAACCGGTCTGACTTCGCGCTTTCCCGCGCGGGCCGGGGCGGCGTGGCGGGAACCGATGCGACCGGGTCGAGCGCGCATGGGAGGATGACCGCATGACGTACACCCTCGTGCTGCTGCGCCACGGCGAGAGCGAATGGAATGCCATGAACCTGTTCACCGGCTGGGTGGACGTGCATCTGACCGACAAGGGCATCGCCGAGGGCAAGCGCGCCGGGGAACTGCTGGCCGAGCACGGCATCCTGCCGGATGTCGTCTACACCTCGCTGCTGCGCCGCGCGATCTCCACCGCGAACATCGCGCTGGACGCCGCCGACCGGCACTGGATCCCGGTGATCCGGGACTGGCGGCTCAACGAGCGGCACTACGGCGAGCTGCAGGGCAAGAACAAGGCGCAGATCCGGGAGAAGTACGGCGACGAGCAGTTCATGCTGTGGCGCCGCAGCTACGACACCCCGCCGCCGCCGATCGACCCGGCCAACGAGTACAGCCAGGAAGGCGACCCGCGCTACGCGGGCATCGACGTCCCGAAGACCGAATGCCTGCTGGACGTGGTCAACCGGATGGTGCCCTACTGGGAGTCGACCATCTCCAAGGACCTGCTGTCCGGCAAGACCGTGCTGGTCGCCGCGCACGGCAACTCGCTGCGCGCGCTGGTCAAGCACCTCGATCGGATCTCCGACGACGACATCGCGGGCCTGAACATCCCCACCGGCATCCCGCTGCGCTACGAGCTGGACGAGAACCTCCGCCCGGTGCGCCCGCACGAGTACCTGGATCCCGAGGCGGCCGCCGCGGGAGCCGCCGCTGTCGCCGGGCAGGGCGGCAAATAGCCCGCACAGCGCGAACCTGCGACGCGCCGTCGCCCCGCCGGGGTGGCGGCGCGTTGTCGTTTTTCCCGCGGGCGACAGCGTTGCCGGGCGACACGCCGGTGCGCTGACATCGACCTGCGACGCGGCTGCGCCGGATTAAGTTACCCACTGTTTTTACCGGCAAGTAGATAGGTACACTCTGGTCGTTCGACCAGCCGAGAGGTGGATCACGTCCGATGAAGCACGCGTTGCGGGCCACGGTGGCGGCAGTTGCCGTCACGATGCTCGTTCCCTTCCTCGCCGGCGGCGCCGATGCCGTCGCGCCGCCTACCGGTCCGGACGGCGGCGCCGCGGGAGCGGCCTGGGCGGCCACCCAGGACGGCCCTCAGCAGTACCCCAACATCCACATCCAGTGGGACGTTCCCATCACGATGAGTGACGGGACCGTCCTGAAGGGCAATGTCTACCGCCCCGCCGACGCCTCCGGCCGCCCGGTCGACGCGCCCACGCCGACGATCGTCAACCTCACGCCGTACACCAAGCTGGTCTCGAACCTGGCCGATCACGCGCAGTCGATACCCGGCCTGTCCGACGCGCTGATCGAGTTCTTCCGGCAGATCGACATGAGCGGTACCCCGCTGTCCGGCGTCACCGATCTGACGAAGGCGTTCGGCGGTGGCGAATTGCGCAACTTCACCGTCGACCGGCAGCTGATCAAGAGCGGTTACACCCAGGTGGTCGTCGACGTGCGCGGTACCGGGTTCTCCCAGGGTGTCTGGGACATGCTGCGCGGGCGCGAACAGCAGGACACGGTCGAGGTGATCGACTGGGCCTCCCGGCAGCCGTGGTCCAACGGGCGCGTCGGCATGAACGGCATCTCCTACTCCGGGATCAACCAGGTGCAGGCCGCCGAGCAGCGGCCGCCCGCCTTGCAGGCGATCTTCCCCGTGGTGCCGGGCAGCGACCTGGTCAACGACGTGCTGGCGCCGGGCGGCGGCTTCGGCTTCAACTTCATTCCGCTGTGGCTGACCGCGATCAACGGCCTCAAGCTGATCCCGGACCTGGCCTCGGTGCTCAACGGTCAACTGGACACCACGTGGCTGGCCGACCGCGCCCGCGACCCGTTGACGTTCATGGACGTCCTGCTGAACGTCTACACCACCGCGCGTCTGGAGGATCTCGACCCGCGCGCCAAGGAATTGCTGACCGACGGCTCCGGGCCGCGGCAGGACTGGCTCGGTGATCCGGGCGGCATCCGGACGCCGACCTTCGTCACCGGCGGCTGGCACGACCTGTTCACCTACTCGGAATCCAAGATCTACAACGAGATTCCGCTGCCGCCGGGCCAGAAGCAGTTGCTGATGGGCAACACCTACCACCTCAACTCGGGCAACGAGTACGGCAAGCCGGGCCTGCCGCCGCGGCTGGACGTGCTGCAGCGCGCGTGGTTCGACAAGTGGCTCAAGGATGTCGACAACGGCATCGACCAATACGGCCCGATCACCTTGCGCCAGCAGGGCGGCGGCTGGATCACCACCGATTCGTTCGCCGCGCCGACCGCTACGGCGGATCCGGCGCAGGCGGTGCACCGCAGGATGTATCTGTCTGCCGCGCGCAGCGGCACCGCCGCCAGCGTCTACGACGGTTCGCTCAGCCCCGAGGGCAGCGGCGAGCCCGCCCGCCTGACGGTCGCACCCGGCCTGACCAGCTTGTGCTCCAACGACGCGGCCCAGGGCACCGCCGGTGTGCTGTCGGTCATCGACGGTTGCGCCAAGGACTCCAGGGTCGAGGAACTCAACGGGCTGACCTTCACCAGCGCCCCGGTCGCCGAGCCGACCTCGATCTCCGGGCGGATCGCGGTGCGACTCAACACCGTCCAGGACGCGGCCGACGGCTACTGGGTGGTCACCGTGAACGACGTCGCGCCGGACGGGCAGTCCAGCGTGCTGTCGTCGGGGCAGCTCATGGCCTCGCTGCGCGCGATCGACGAGGCGAACAGCAGCAAGTCGGCCAACGGCGACTACACCGACCCGCGGCCGTACACCTCGCTCGAGCAGCGGCAGCCGACGGTCCCGGGCGAAGTGACCACGCTGGACATCGCGCTGCCCGCCACCGAGGCGCTCCTGCAGCCGGGCCATCGCCTGCGCGTCGACGTGTACGCGGGCAACTTCCCCAAGGGCCTGCCGATTCTGCCGATGCTGATCGACACCGGCCTGCGGCCCCAGCATCTGGAACTGGATCCCGCTCGTCCGAGCTTCGTCAACATCCCGGTCCGGGGGAATCCGGGCTGGTAGACCGGGGCGTGCTCCCTCGCGCATCAAGGTTGACGCCGCGGGGTATGGGTGAGGGTGCACGCTCCGACCGGGTCTGTGGAACAGGCGGAAAAAAATTTCCGCGCGTGTGTCGATCGTCTGCATCTCCCGTTCGACCTATGGGTGAGAGGGTCCAGTAAGGGACCCGGACAGTCAGGGAGACAACGATGAAATTCATGCTGATCATGCGCGCCACCGACGAGGCCTACGCCAGCATGGTGAACACCGACTTCAACCAGATGATCGACACCATGGGCAAATTCAACGACGAGCTGATCCGGGCGGGCGTGCTGCTCGCGGCGGAGGGGTTGGAGGATGCCGCCGAGGGCGTGGTCGTCGACTACTCCGCCGAGACCCCCGTCGTCACCGACGGCCCGTACGGCGAGACCAAGGAGTTGTTCGGCGGGTTCTACCTCCTCAACGTGGCGTCGAAGGAGGAGGCGATCGAGTGGGCCAAGCGGATGCCGGTCACCGGCCCCGGCTTCAAGACCGAGATCCGCCGGGTTCCCACGATCGACGAGTTCCCGCAGGACAACGTGTGGATCCAGAAGGAGCGGGCGTGGCGCGAGGCCACCGGTCAGCTCTGAACGGATCGAGGGGCGATGGGTGACCACACCGGCCGTGCGGCCGTCGCCGCCGTCTGGCGGATCGAGTCGGCCCGGATCGTCGGCGCGCTCGCCCGCTACACCGGCGACTTCGCGCTGGCCGAGGACCTGGCGCAGGAGGCGCTGGCCGAAGCGCTGGTGACCTGGCCGAGGGAGGGGGTGCCGCGCAATCCCGCCGGGTGGTTGCTCACCGTCGGCCGCCGTCGCGCGATCGACGCGTTCCGCCGGCGCTCCGCCCTCGACGAGAGGTACGCCGCCTTCGCCCGGGACCTGGGCGAAGGCGGCGCCGTCTCGGGTGGCCCACCGGCCGATCCCGTCCGGGACGCCCACGATGTGCTCTGGGATCCGGACCGGATCGACGACGACCTGCTCGCCCTGATGTTCGTCTCCTGCCATCCCGTGCTGTCGCGGGAGGCGCGGGTGGCGCTCACCTTGCGGGTGGTCGGCGGTCTGACCAGCGACGAGATCGCCAAGGCGTTCCTCGTTCCGGCCGCCACCGTGCAGGCTCGGATCACGCGCGCCAAGAAGACCCTCGCGGCGGCCCGGGTGCCGTTCGCCGTGCCCGCGGCCGACGAACGGGCCGAGCGCCTCGGCTCGGTGCTCAGTGTCGTCTACCTGATCTTCACCGAGGGGTCCTCGGCCAGCTCCGGTGCGGATCTGATCCGGCTCGACCTCGCGAGCGGGGCGCTACGCCTGGCCCGGGTGCTGGCCCGGCTGATGCCGGACGAGCCCGAGGTGCACGGCCTGCTGGCGCTGCTCGAGCTGACCGCGGCGCGTTTCCCCGCCCGTACCGGGCCGGACGGCGAGCCGGTGCTGCTGGAAGACCAGGACCGCCGCCGCTGGGACCGGGCGGCGATCGGCCGGGGCCGAGCCGCCCTGGCCCGCGCCGAGCAGGCCGGCCGGGGGCTGGGCGCCTACGGCTTGCAGGCGGCGATCGCCGAATGCCATGCCGTCGCCCCGTCGGTCGAGGAGACGAACTGGGAGCGCATCGTGCTCGTCTACGAGGCGCTCGGCCGGCTCGCGCCGTCGCCGGTGGTCGACCTCAACCGGGCGGTGGCGGTCGCTATGGCGCAGGGACCGGCCGCGGCGCTGCCGATCGTGGACGAGCTTGCGGCCACCGAGGCGCTCGCGCGGTCACACCTGCTGCCGAGCGTTCGCGGTGAACTGCTCGTCCGGCTGGGACGCACGCAGGAGGCGCGCACCGAACTGGAGCGCGCCCTCGGGCTGTGCGGCAACCAGCGCGAGCGGGTGGTGCTGGAGCGCAAGCTCGCGGGCCTCGACGCGGCCGATCCGGCCTGAGCGGCCCGCGGTCAGTCCGCGACGGCGAACGCGGCCGCCAAGGGCGGGAACATCGAGCGGACGTCGTGCCCGGCGAACCAGAGACCGACGGCGAACACCGACGTCGCCTCCAGGTACCGGGCCCGGTGCAGCCCGCCCGCCGGAAAAGGTTGTGTGCCGAGGTCTTCGGCCAGCGTCGCGACCGCTCGCACCGCGGCCGCGTCGTCGCCGCAGAGCGGCACCGCCAAGCGACGCTCGTCGAAGACCCGCGCCGTCGCCTGCCACACCTCGGCGGCACAGAGGTTGAACGCTTTCACCACCTTCGCCCCTGGCGCCTGCGCCGTGATCCGTTCGGCGACAGCGTCCTCCGCGAGGACGAACGCGGTGGCCCCCTCGGGCGCGGCGGCGTCCGGGGCGAAGGCATTCGTGCAGTCGATCACCGTGCGGCCGGTCAGCAGCTCTCCGACGGCGCGCAGCACTTCCGGCAACGCGGGCACCGGCAACGCGAGCAGCACCACATCCCCGAAAACCGCGGCGTCGCCGATCGTTCCGGCCCGCGCGCCGATCGCGTCCGCCAGTTCCGCCGCGGCCCCGGCGTTCCGGGCGCCGACCAGCACCTCGTGACCCGCCGCGCGCCAGCCGCCGCCGAGCGCCCGCGCCATCGCGCCCGCGCCGATGATTCCGATTCGCATCCGAACTCCTCACTCGAAAGGTTTCCGCCGACGAGGCTAGGAACCCCGATACGCACTCCGGGGTGCGCAACGGCGCTGGCAAGCTGGAACCGTGAGCGCAGTACCGATCGAACCGGTCACCGCCGAACGGGTGGAATTCGCGCCCTACGGCGACTTCGAATCCGACTGCCCGGCCCGGATGGGGGTGGACATCTTCGGCAACTCCTGGTTGCCGGTGATCGTCTACCTGCTGCGCGATGGCCCCATGCGTCCCGGTGAGCTGCGCACGGCCATCGGCGGGATCAGCCAGAAGATGCTGACGCAGACGCTGCGCCGGATGGAACGGATGACGCTGGTGCGCCGCCGCCGCTACGCCGAGGCGCCGCCGCGCGTCGAGTACGAGCTGACGGCCGCGGGCGCGGATCTGCTCGTGCCGATCTACGCCCTCGGCGACTGGGTGGACAAACACGGCCGCGCGGTGAACGAGGCGCTCGCCGGAGCCGACGACCAAGCGGACTGACCGGTCGGTGAATACGCTGCGGGTACGCAACGTCGAACAGTGCGTAAACATGCGGCTAACGGGGCCGGAAGGGGCCATGACCTGCGCGAAACTTCGTGTACCCCGCGTTGGCCGACCGGTCGGCGACCGTACGATTCAAGTGTGAGTGTTCCCCAGGCCGTGCTGCTGGCCATCTTGGCGGCTGTCGTCGGCCTGGCAGTCGGCGGGCTATTGATCCCGTATGTGAATGCCAGGCAGGCCGCGCGCAGGCAGGCCGAGTCCGGTCTCACCATGTCCCAGGTCCTCGACCTGATCGTGCTCGCCTCCGAGAGCGGGATCGCCGTCGTCGACGAGTACCGCGACGTGGTGCTGGTCAATCCGCGTGCGGAGGAACTCGGGCTGGTCCGCAATCGCCTGCTCGACGAGCGCGCCTGGGCCGCGGTGGAGAAGGTGCTGGCCACCGGCGAATCCGCCGAGTTCGACCTGACCGCGAAGAATCCGGTCCCCGGCCGCGGCCGCATCGCGGTGCGCGGCGTCGCCCGGCAGCTGTCGCGCGAGGAGACCACCTTCACCGTGCTGTTCGCCGACGATGATTCCGAGCAGGCCCGCATGGAGGCCACCCGTCGCGACTTCGTCGCGAACGTCAGTCACGAGCTCAAGACCCCGGTCGGCGCGATGAGCCTGCTCGCCGAAGCTCTCCTGGAATCCGCCGAAGACCCGGAGGCCGTGCGACACTTCGGTCAGCGTGTGCTCGGCGAATCGCGTCGCCTCGGCAAGATGGTGACCGAACTCATAGCGCTCTCTCGCCTGCAAGGCGCGGAGAAACTGCCCGAACTCGAGGTGGTGGACGTGGACACCGTGGTGATGCAGGCCGTGGATCGTTCCCGCACCGCCGCCGAAGCCGCCGGGATCACCGTCAGCACCGACCGCCCGAGCGGCCTCGAGGTGCTCGGCGACGAAACACTGCTGGTCACCGCCCTGTCCAACCTGGTGGAGAACGCGATCGCCTACTCACCGGCCGGCTCCCATGTCTCGGTGAGCCGCTCGCTGCGCGGCGATCACGTGGCGATGGCGGTCACCGACCGCGGCATCGGCATCGCCAAGGAAGACCAGGAGCGGGTGTTCGAGCGCTTCTTCCGGTCCGACAAGGCGCGTTCCCGCGCCACCGGCGGCACCGGTCTCGGCCTGGCTATCGTCAAACACGTGGCCGCCAACCACAACGGGGAAATCACCCTGTGGAGCAAGTTGGGCACCGGATCGACGTTCACCTTGCGCATACCCGCCCACCACGAAGCAGGCGCCGACGACGACCACGACGGCGCCGTGGTGGGCACGAAAGAAACAAGCCCGCGTCCCACCGGGCCGGGCCGACCGAATGGTGTGGAGGCACGCAGATGACGAGTGTTCTGATCGTCGAGGATGAGGAGTCGCTGGCCGATCCGCTCGCGTTCCTGCTGCGCAAGGAGGGTTTCGAGGTCACCGTGGTGGGTGACGGGCCATCCGCGCTCGCCGAGTTCGACCGGTCCGGTGCGGACATCGTCCTACTCGACCTCATGCTGCCCGGCATGAGCGGCACCGACGTGTGCAAGCAGTTGCGCACCCGCAGCGGCGTCCCGGTGATCATGGTCACCGCGCGCGACAGCGAGATCGACAAGGTGGTCGGCCTGGAACTGGGCGCCGACGACTACGTGACCAAGCCGTATTCCGCGCGTGAACTCATCGCGCGCATCCGCGCCGTGCTGCGCCGCGGCGCGGGCGACGAGCTGGAGGGCTCCAACGAGAGCGGCGTGCTGGAAGCCGGTCCGGTCCGGATGGACGTCGACCGGCACACCGTGATGGTGAACGGCAAGCCGGTCACGCTGCCGCTCAAGGAGTTCGATCTGCTCGAATACCTGCTGCGCAATTCCGGACGGGTGCTCACCCGCGGCCAGCTGATCGACCGCGTGTGGGGCGCCGACTACGTCGGTGACACCAAGACCCTGGACGTGCACGTCAAGCGGTTGCGCTCGAAGATCGAGGCGGATCCGGCCAAGCCGGAACACCTGGTCACCGTGCGCGGCCTCGGTTACAAACTCGAAGCGTAGACCCCCGAAGCGAGGTCAGTTCCGGCCTCGATCCACGCCGACGCCCCATGTGCTCACGAAACGCAACAACTGATTTCGTGAGCACATGGGTAACTCGCCGGGGACGCCCAGAACGCGCGTGGCATCCAACGCAGGACCTGAACGCAAATTTCGCGCTCCCGACCAGTACGGCCTGAAGACGCGGAGAGGCGGCTACGGCAAGTAGATCCAGGTGGTGCCCAGCGGGGTCTCGGTCTTCTGCAGAGTGATCCAGCCCAGATCGTCTTCCTGCATGCAGTCGTAGAGGTCCGCGGTGTTGGTGCCACGGCAGGCGATGGTGTGCGAGGTGCCGTACGGGCTCGCGATCAGGAGCTTGCCCGCGGCCTTGGCGTTGACCGCCGCCGGGTCGGTGGCCGCCACGAACTCCGTGGTGAAGTCGTAGAACTTGTGCGGATCGCCGTTCGGCTCGGCGTGGGCTACTCCGGTCAGCGAGAGGGCGGCGCCCAGGGCGATGGTCGCCACGGTGAGAACTTTCTTGGACATAACGGCACATCAAACCCGATCCGGGTAAAGCTCGCATGGCGACGGGGTGAACCACCCGCCGAACCGGACCGCCCACGGCTCCCAACCGAGCGCTCGATCGGCAAACGCTCAGGCGAACGGATCCGCCGAATCGCGCATGCGATCGGCGTGCACCGTCGCCGGGTGGACGGCGATCAAGCCCAAGCCCTCGCGGCGCTTGCAGTGCCGGGCCAGCTCGGCGTACGCGGGCGCGCCGATCAGTTCGGTCAGCTCGGGAGCGTAGGACTGCCACACCGGCTTGCTGCCGACATGGGCGTCGGGCGAGCCCGAGCAGTACCAGTCCAGATCGGCTCCGCCGGGCCCCCAACCGCGGCGGTCGTACTCCGTGATCACCGTGCGCAGGATCTGCACGCCGTCGGGCCGGTCCACCCAGTCCTGGGTGCGGCGGATCGGCAACTGCCAGCACACGTCCGGCTTGACCTCCAGCGGCTCGATGCCGCGCCGCAGCGCCATGGTGTGCAGGGCGCAGCCGACCCCGCCGGCGAAGCCGGGACGGTTGAGGAAGATGCACGCACCCTCGAACCGCCGGGTGCGCAGGGCGGGCTCGTCGTCCAGTTCGTCGAGTTCCAGATAGCCGCCCTTGGTGATCTTGCCCTGCGGGTTGGTCGCCTCCTCCCGCAGTTGCCAGTCCTGGGGTGTGAGCATCTTCACGGCGCGAGCCAGCCTCTTCCGGTCGTCCTCGTCGGAGAGGAACGCGCCGTGCGAGCAGCAGCCGTCGTCCGGCCGGTCGGACAGGATCCCCTGACAAGCCGGGGTGCCGAAGACGCACGTCCACCTCGACAGCAGCCAGGTCAGGTCGGCGACGATCACGTGCTCGTCGTTTGCCGGGTCTACGAACTCGATCCACTCACGGGGAAAGTCGGGGTCGACTTCGGGGGCTGGGTCGATCTTCCCCGCTGGTCGGGGCCGGGTCGGGCTGCTCGGGGATGCGCCTACCGTCACGAAATAGGACGCTAACAGTTCGGTCGCCTGGGTTGAAGTGCCGCATCACCCAGTACCGTGTTCATGTGCGGCTTGGGGTACTCGATGTCGGAAGCAATACCGTTCACCTGCTCGTGGTGGACGCGCACCGTGGCGGTCACCCCCTGCCGATGAGCTCGACGAAAGCCACCTTGCGGCTGGCGGAGAACATCGACGACGCCGGGTGCATCACCGAGGCGGGCGCGCGGCGGCTGATCGACACCGTGGCCGAATTCGCCAGCATCGCCGAGACCTCCAGATGCGTCGAACTGATGCCGTTCGCCACCTCCGCGCTGCGGGAAGCGGCCAATTCCGACGAGGTCCTCGGCCGCGTGCGCGCGGAGACCGGCGTCGATCTGCGGGTGCTGACCGGCGTCGACGAGGCGCGGCTGACCTTTCTCGCGGTACGCCGCTGGTACGGCTGGAGCGCCGGGCGCATCCTCAACCTGGACATCGGCGGCGGCTCGCTGGAAATGACCAACGGCGGCGACGAGGAACCCGATGTCGCGCTCTCTTTACAGCTCGGCGCCGGCCGGTTGACCAGGGAATGGCTGCGCGAGGATCCGCCCGGCAAGCGCCGGGTGGCGGTGCTGCGCGACTGGCTCGACGCCGAGCTGGTGGTACCGGCGAAGAAGCTGCTCGAGCCGGGTAAGCCCGATCTCGCGGTCGGCACGTCGAAGACGTTCCGGTCCCTGGCCCGCCTGACCGGAGCGGCGCCCTCGGCGGCGGGCCCGCGGGTGCGTCGTACACTCACGAGCTCGGGCCTGCGCCAACTGATTGCGTTCATCTCGCGGATGACCGCGGCGGACCGTGCAGAATTGGAAGGCGTAAGTTCCGATCGGTCACAGCAATTGGTGGCCGGTGCGTTGGTCGCGGAGGCGAGTATGCGGGCACTTTCGCTGGATTCCTTGGAGATTTGTCCGTGGGCGCTGCGTGAAGGGCTCATCCTGCGCAAACTGGATACCGATATGAATGGTGGACCCGAAGCAACGTACTCAGCGGGCTCGGCGACCGGAGACGGTCGGCCGGCGTCCGGCAGCGGCGCCCCGGCGCCGGGCTCGATCGGGACGGTGTCGTCATGAGTGAGGACTCCAAACAGTTGTCGGTCGCGGAACTGCTGGCGCGCAACGGCCAGCAGAGCGGCGCCTCGTCCGGCGGTGGCAGGCGCCGCCGCAGTGGGCGCGGCATCTCCGTCGCCGAACTCACCGGCGACCTGCCGGTCATCCGGGAAGGCGGCGGTCACTCCGCGCACGCGGCGCCCGATGCCGGCGCCGACGAGCAGGCCTACGCGCCGCCCTCGTTCGATCCGCCCGCGCCGGAGCCGGTGTCCTACTCGCCCGAGCCGCAGCCCGACCTGTCGTCGTATTCGCCCATGTCGGGCCCGATCTCGATGTACGACCCGCTGGCCGGTTACGCGCAGCCCGACCCGCCGCAGTCCGATCCGCCGCCCGGTAGATCCAGCCGGGTCATGCCAGGGCGGGAGATGCCTTCCGCGCGGCACGGCTCGTCGTTCGACCCGCTGTCGCCCGATACCCCGGTGTCCGAGCTGTTCTCGGCCGCCTCCGTTCCGTACGTCCCCGACCCGCTGCCCGAGACGCCGCCGCGTTCGGGGCGCAGGCGCAGGCGGGAGGAACCCGACGAGCAGGCCACCGAGGTCCGCTCCTGGCACGATGTCTCGCCCGAGCCGTTCGGCGGGGGAGCGCTGCCCGATCGCGGTATCGGCGAACCGGGGCGCAACAGCCACGCCGAACTCGACGACTCCGCGTTCGGCCGCTCAGCCCTTCCCGAGCGCAATGGCGCCAGGGGCGGTCGCGCGGCCAGGCGCAGAGCGGCGGAGGCGGCGGAAGCGGCCGAGGATCTCGGCCCGTCCACCGCGGCGTGGTCACCGTCCACCGGCGGATTCGCCCCGGAGTCGGAACCGCTACCGCTCCCGCCGCCGCCCGATCCGAGACCGAAGCCGAGCAGACCCGCTCCTCCCGAGCCGCAGCCGGACGGGCATCGCAGATCGGCCCGTCGCGAGGGCGTCGGCGAGAACGGTCTCCCGGCCTGGTCGGCCCGGCGGCACAAGCCACAGCCCGATCCCGCGCCGGAATCCGGCGGCCTTTCGACCGCCGCATGGTCGCTGGCCAGCCAAGACCAGCAGCTGCTCTCCGGCCAGACGGTCGCGGGCGACCTGCTGCGCGATGGCGTCGACCGGGCCGAGCGCGGGGCGGCGCAGCGGCGCGGGCGCGGTGGGCGCCCCGCCGTCGACGTCGCGGAAATGGACGGCGTCACCGACGTCTACGAGCCGATCGAGCTGGACGAGGACGACGAGGACGATCTCCCCGGCGAACCCCGCGCCGCCACCCGGGCCGCGTCGCGCCGGTCCCGGACGGCCAGGAAGACGGAGGACGACGACAACCGGCGCCAATGGATGATCCTCGGCGGCCAGAGCACCGGCGCCGCCGTCGCGGGCATGCTGCTGTTCAAGGGCTTCGAGCGCATGTGGGAGATGCTTCCCTGGGTGGCGCTCGCGCTGGCGATGATCGTGATTCTCGGCCTGGTGGCCCTCGTGCGGATTCTGCGCAGGACCGACGACATCCTCAGCACTGTGATCGCCGTCGTCGTGGGCATCTTCGTGACGCTGGGGCCACTGGCCTTTCTTCTCAGCACGAACTGAGCAGGGAGCAGTCGTGGCGAATATCGGACAAGCGAACGAGACCGGGGCGGGGACGCGCACGGACGCCGGGCCGCCGGGAGAAGACGAGAGTGCGGCCCGGCCGCGTCCGATCCGGGTGGGGCTCTCGACCGCCTCGGTGTACCCGCAGAATACGGAGGCCGCGTTCCGGTACGCCGCCGAGCTGGGCTACGACGGCGTCGAGCTGATGGTGTGGGCCGAGCCCGCCAGCCAGAGCATCGCCACCGTGCAGGCCTACGCGCGCAAATACGACGTTCCAGTGCTCGCGTTGCACGCGCCGTGCCTGTTGATCTCGCAGCGCGTGTGGGGGTCGGACCCGGTGGCCAAGCTGGAGCGCAGTGTGCACACCGCCGAGGCGCTGGGCGCGAGCACGGTGGTCGTGCATCCACCGTTCCGCTGGCAGCGCCGCTACGCGGCGGGGTTCGCCGCGCAGGTGGCCGAGCTGGAGGAGAACAGCCCGGTGATCGTGGCCGTGGAGAACATGTTCCCGATGCGGGCCGACACGCTGTTCGGCCGGCGCGAAGGCGCGGTGAAACGGTTGGAGCGCCGTGGCGGTCCCGGCCCGGCGGTCACCGCCTTCAGCCCCTCCTACGACCCGACCGACACCGGCTTCCGCCACTACACCTTGGACCTGTCGCACACCGCCACCGCCGGAGCCGATCCCCTGGCGCTGGCTGCGCGCATGGGCTCGGGACTGGCCCATCTGCACTTGGCCGACGGCCGGGGCGCCGCGCACGACGAGCATCTCGTTCCTGGCGAGGGCACCCAGCCGTGCGTCGAGGTGTGCGCGAATCTTGTCCGTACCGGCTTCAGCGGCCAAGTCGTCGCCGAGATCAACACGCAGAACGCGCGCACCACCAAGGAGCGGGCCGAGATGCTGCACCGCACGCTGGCCTTCGCCCGCAAGCACTTGGTCGTGGCCGCCGCGCCCACCTCGGCCGGTGCGAGCCGGAGGTCGCCCGACCGCCCGATGTGACGCTCGTCGCTTCTGCGCCATGCGGCGATGCGGTTCGGCACGGAACGCGTTGTACGCTGTACGAACCCTCCGGCGACGATGCGGGCCGCATCCGCCAACGGCGCCATCGGGGGGAGGTCGACGGACAGGAGTGAGGATGACGATGGAGCTGACGGCCGAATTCGGCCCGGCGGCCACGACCGACGCACCGTTCAGCCGGGTGTGCGCGGTGCGCGAGGCATCGCCCGCCACCGCGGAGACCGGCCGCTATCTGGGTGTCATCGACGACATCTGGACCATCGGCCCGAAGGTGCACGGCGGGACGATGGTCGCGGGCAGCGCCGCGGCGGCCACGAATTGGCTGCGCGCCTCAGATCCGGCGCTGGTCGGCATGGCGCCGATCGCCGCGAGTTCCGATTTCCTCGGCGCCCCGGACCCCGGCGAGGTCGAGTACGAGGTGCGCGTCCGCAAGATCGGTCGCCAGATCTGCCTGGCCGACACCGACCTGATCCAGGACGGCCGCGTCCTGGTGCGCACGGCGCTGACCTTCAGCCGTCTCGACGACGCGGAACCGAGCTACGCGCCGCAGCACTCCGACATGCCCGTGCAGCCGCCCGCCGACGCCATCGGCTACGAGCCCGGTTCCCAGATGGGCGACATCGTGCACGTCGGCCAGGGCGCCGAGATCTACCTCGATCGCGAGTGGGCCCGCTTCCTCGACGGAGAAAAGGGCGAACCGCGTCTGCGGATGTGGATCCGCCCGCGACCGGGCGACGAACAGGACCCCGACGTCGCGATGTACTTCGCCATGATGTGTGCCGACATGAGCCCGCCGGTGCCGGTGAACCTGGGCCACTTCGGCTGGGCCCCCACCGTGCAGATGACCACCTACCTGCGCCGCAGGCCCGCGCCGGGCTGGCTGCGGATCATCGCCACCACGCACGAGGTGGGCGGGCGCATGTTCGACGAGGACCAGCTGGTGCTCGACTCCACCGGCGCGGTCGTCGCGCAGAGTCGTCAGCTGGCGCTCGTTCCCCAGCGCTGAGCTTCGGCGCGCGCCGTCTAGCCTTGAGGCCCATGACGAGAATTGCGGTGATCGGTGGCGGGCGCATCGGGGAGGCGTTGGTCGCCGGGTTGCTCGAGTCCGGGCGGCTGACCAAGGACCTGGTCGTCGTGGAGACCCATCGGGAACGCGCCCATCAGCTCGCCGAACGCTTCGGCATCCGGGTCACCGACGATTTGGCGGATGCCGCGATCGGCGCGGATCTGCTGGTGATCGCGGTGAAACCGAACGACGTCGACGCGGTTCTCGCGCCGCTGGGCAAGGCGGAGATCGGCAGCGACCGCGATCAAGTGCTGGTCTCGCTGGCGGCCGGTGTGCCGACCGGCCGGCTGGAGGGCAAGATGCCCGCCGGGTTCCCGGTGGTGCGGGTGATGCCGAATACGCCGATGCTGGTGGGGCAGGGCATGAGCGTCATCGCGCCGGGCCGCTACGCGCGCGAGCAGCATCTGGAACTGGTGAGCGAGGTGCTCGGCGCGGTCGGCAAGGTGGTCACCGTGGCGGAGAGCCAGATGGACGCGGTCACCGCGGTGTCCGGATCGGGGCCCGCCTATTTCTTCCTGGTCGTGGAGGCCATGGTGGAGGCGGGCGTCGGGCTCGGGCTGACCAGGGACGTGGCCACCCAGCTCGTCGTGCAGACCATGGTCGGCTCGGCCGCCCTGCTCGACAGTTCTACGCAGACCGCCGCGGAACTGCGCGCCGCGGTGACCTCACCGGCGGGCACCACCGCGGCCGCGATCCGCGAGCTCGAGCGCGGAGGACTACGCTCGGCGTTCTACGAAGCCCTCGTGGCGGCCAAGGAAAGGTCGCTGGAACAGGGCGCGTCAGCGGAGTGACCGGTCTGTTTAAAATCGGAAAACCCGATTTCTCACTCCCGTCGCAGTAACACCACTGGTCCCGCTAAGCTTCAAGGAGCACGTGCGTGTCTGTTCCGCCGGTGGGGAAGCCGGCGGCGCGGACGTGCCGGAGGTCAATGGTGCAATGATGTCTGCGAACAAGATGTCTGCGAATTCCGGAGGGTCCGGCGGCTCCGGTCCCGCGGGCGGTCGGGGGAATTCCCGTACACAGCGTGAGGCCGCGACACAGGGGCAATCCGTGCTCGGCGGCGGCACCCAGTTTCTCACCGTCGCCGAAGTGGCGAATCTGATGCGGGTGTCCAAGATGACGGTCTACCGGCTGGTGCACTCGGGCGAGTTGCCCGCCGTGCGCGTCGGCCGATCGTTCCGAGTGCACGCCAAGGCGGTGCACGACTATCTGGAAACGTCCTATTTCGACGCCGGATGAGGCGGTTTCGAGACCATCGGGGCGGGCCGGTACGATAGCTCCTCGGTTCGTGTTCGCCCGCCGGTGGCATCGCTGTTCGTTGCCCCGTGGTATCCGGCGGCGCGGACACGGGGCGTGAGCTTGCCGAGTGACCCCGGCCCGTCGGCCGGGGACTCGGCGGACGGGCGTCCGGCAATCGCGCACGGGCAACGTGCGCGCCGAGTAGAGAGAACGCGAGGACAACCCTATGGGTTCTGTGATCAAGAAGCGCCGCAAGCGCATGTCGAAGAAGAAGCACCGCAAGCTGCTTCGCCGTACGCGTGTGCAGCGGCGCAAACTCGGCAAGTAAGGCATCGCTGCGTGGTAGCCGCAGGAGCCCGTCACCAATAGGTGACGGGCTCTTTTGTTTGAAATTTGAAATTTTGAAATCCTCATTTGTATCACGTGACTGAAGTCATCGTTAGATCCTGGTTAATACTCTCGGTGAGCGGGTAGGCAGCCGCTACGCTAGGCACTGGGAATAATCACAAGGGCGGCTGGCAAGGGAAAGCGGGTGCCGGTGGGTTCTGCGGGTCGGGAAGGAAACGCGCCGAAGGTCGTGCTGGTCACCGGGGCCAGCCGCTTCTTCGGTGGCACGGTCGTCGCCCGGCTGGCCCAGGATCCCGGGATCGAGCGCATTCTCGCCGTCGACACCATGACGCCCAGCCGAGAGCTGCAGCGGCGCATGGGCCGCGCCGAATTCGTGCGAGCGGACATTCGAAACCCGTTGATCCGTAAGGTGATCGATGGTGCCGAGGTGGACACCGTGGTGCACACCGCCCTGCTGACCCGCCCGCCCGCGGGCGGCGGTCGCGCGGTGATGAAGGATCACAACGTCCTCGGCGCGATGCAGCTGTTCGCGGTGTGTCAGAAGGTGTCTTCGGTGCGCCGGGTGGTACTGCGCTCCTCGTCGGCGGTGTACGGGTGCAGTGCGAAGGATCCCGCGAAATTCAGCGAGGAAATGAGCGCGCGCACACCGCCGCGCGGCGGGTTTGCTCGCGACATGATCGATATAGAGGGTTACGTTCGCGGGCTCGCCCGGCGACGTCCCGATATCGCCGCGTCCATTCTGCGGTTCGCACCCATCGTCGGCCCGCGGTTGGCCGCTCGCGGCGTGCAATATCTGCGTTCGCCGGTGACGCCCACCGTATTCGGCCGGGACGCCAGGATGCAGTTGCTGCACGAGGAGGACGCCGTGGCCGCGCTGACGCACGCGGCGCGGCGTACGGTGGGGGGTACGTACAACATCGCGGGCGACGGCGCGCTGTCACTGTCCCAGGCGGTCCGGCGGGCAGGCCGGATCGAACTGCCCATTCCCTTCACGGTGTTCCGCACCGCGGGCCGCCTGCTCATGGGCCCGGTGATGCGGGAGTTCTCCGCCGAACAGCTCGACTATTTCCACTTCGGTTGTGGCCTGGACACCACGCGCATGCGCACCGAACTCGGGTTCGTGCCGCGCTGGACGACAGTGCAGGCGTTCGACGACTTCATCGGGGGCGCAGCGTTGCGGCCCGTGGTCGATCCAGCCTGGATCGACGCCGCAGAACACAAACTGCTCGGCCTGCTCGGGGCCGGTACGGGAGCACACCAATGAATGACGTAGCGAAAGTCATCCGACTCCACGACCTCCAGATCGAGGCGCGCCAGCGGCCTGCGCCACGACGCCTGGCCGCGCCGAGTCCGGTGACCTCGCTGGTCGAGCGCCGCGCGGCGGTGACGCCCGCCGCGCCGCAGTCGCTGTCGGGAATGCTGCGCGGCGCGCTCGGCAAGCAGATCACGAAGACCGCGGATTTCGCGCGCCGCAGGCTCACCGGCGACTACCAGGTCGACGAGTTCGGTTTCGACGAGCATCTGCTCGAGTCGGTCATCCTGCCCGCCCTGCGGCCGCTGTCGGACCTGTGGTTCCGGGTGGAGGTCAGCGGGATGGACAACCTCCCGGAGGCGGGCGGCGCGCTGATCGTGGCCAATCACGCGGGCACCGTGCCGCTGGACGGGCTGATGCTACAGCTCGCCGTGCACGACCGGCACCCGAAGCAGCGCGCGTTGCGCTTGCTCGCGGCCGACCTGATCTTCGAGACGCCGGTGCTCGGGGTGCTGGCCCGCCGGGCGGGCCACACATTGGCCTGCCGGGAGGACGCCGAACGGCTGCTGCGCTCCGGCGAGCTGACCGGGGTGTTCCCGGAAGGGTTCAAGGGCGTCGGCAAGCAGTACACCGATCGCTACAAGCTGCAACGCTTCGGGCGGGGTGGCTTCGTGGCCGCGGCGGTGCGCACCGGCGTGCCGATCATCCCGTGCTCCATCGTCGGCTCCGAGGAGATCTACCCCAAGCTGGCCGATCTGAAGCCGCTGGCCCGGCTGCTCGGCCTGCCGTATTTCCCGGTGACGCCGCTGTTCCCGCATCTGGGCCTGCTCGGCGCGGTGCCGCTGCCGTCCAAGTGGTACATCGAGTTCGGCACCCCCATCCCGACCACGCCCTACGAGCCGGAAGCCGCCGACGACCCGATGACCATGTTCGAGGTCACCGACCAGGTCCGCGAGACCATCCAGCAGACGCTCTACAAGCTGCTCACCAAGCGCCGCAACGTCTTCACTGGTTAATCGGCCGCGCCTCCGCGCGAACGGCGGATGCTCGATCTCGCTTCGCTCGAAACCGGTGGTTGCAGTGCGCTGGGCGCGTTCGGCATTCCAGCATCGGAGTGCGCCCGGCCGTAAAGGGGCGTGCCGCACGGATGATGTTCGTCGTTCCGCTCTGGTGGTCCATCAATGATCATCACGACGGCGTGTAACTGCCGCGGCGACCGCGCCGCCTGCCGCGCCCAAAGCCAGGGCGGTGGGCACGCCGATCTTGGCGGCCTTGCGGCCGGTCCGGAAGTCGCGGATCTCCCAGCCGCGGTTCTTGGCGACCTCGCGGAGATCCGAGTCGGGGTTGATCGCCACGGCCGTGCCGACCAGTGAGAGCATCGGCACGTCGTTGTGGCTGTCGGAGTAGGCGGTGCACCGCTTGAGGTTCAGGCCCTCGCGAATCGCCAGCGTGCGCACGGCGTGCGCCTTGCCGAGGCCGTGCAGGATGTCGCCGACCAGTCGCCCGGTGAACTTCCCGTCCACGCTCTCGGCCACGGTGCCCAGCGCTCCGGTGAGCCCGAGCCGCTTCGCGATCACCTGCGCCAGCTCCACCGGGGTCGCGGTCACCAGCCACACCTGCTGGCCCGCGTCCAAGTGCATCTGGGCGAGCGCGCGCGTTCCGGGCCAGATCTTGTCGGCGATGATCTCGTCGTAGATCTCCTCGCCCAGCTCGGCCAGCTCGGCGGTCGAGCGCCCGGCGATGAACGCCAGCGCCTTCTCCTTGCCGCTGGCCATATCGGTGCTGCTCTCCTTGCCGGTGACCCGGAATTTCACCTGCTTCCAGGCGACGTCCACCAGATCGGAGGTCTTGAAGTACTTGCGCGCCGCCAGACCGCGAGCGAAATGCACGATCGACGCGCCCTGCACCATGGTGTTGTCGACGTCGAAGAACGCGGCCGCGGTGAGATCGCGCGGGGCCTCCGGGCCGACGGCTTCCAACTCACCCGCGGCGAGTTCGGCGTCGTGCAGCGTCAGCGCCGCATCGGCGCTCGCCTCACCGGCCAGATTGGCCCGCAATTCCTCTTCACTCGGGCCGAAAGGGCTGCGCGAGATGCGGGCGAGCTGGTCCTGCAACCCCTGGCCCATCTGGGTCAGGTTCCACCGCGCCGGAAACTCACCGAATCGTCCCGCGATGAATCCGGCCCTCGCCACCTTCGATCGTTCCGGCACCAGTACCTCCGCCCGTCGCGCGAACCATGTCAACAGTAGCCGGATGAGCCGACAGTCACGGCAGAAGGCGGCGCGCGACACATTCGCGTGGCGCGTACCGGGCCGCCCGGCGCGCGGGCCGCGGATTAAATTCCGGTCATGACCAATCCCACACATTCGGTGACATTGCTGACTCGCGCGGGCTGTGGACTGTGTGCGACAGCACTGGAACAGCTGCGCGTGATCTGCGCCGAATTCGGTATCGAACCGGGCACCGTCGACGTCGACGAAGCCGCCGTTACCGACCCTGGCCTGCGGGCGGAGTACGGCGACCGGCTTCCCGTCGTCCTGCTCGACGGCCGCGAACACAGCTATTTCGATGTCGACGAGACCCGATTGCGGGCGGACCTGAAGCGCTGAGCGCGCCGTTTTCCGTCCGATTCGGCCGCTGTGCTGGTCGCGGCGGAAAATGAGGCCAATTTCACCGACTTTGTGCAGGGCTTCACAAGCAGTTACGGTGGTGGCACGCGACCCGCATGCCGAGGCTGCGGAGCCGCCCCGAAATCCGAAACTTCGACACCCTGGCACCGGACCGTCCCCGGGGCAGCGGGTCGAGCGACGAACCGGAGCCCGAGGCCCGGGACGAGGAGCCGACGACGTGACAGAGCAGCATGAGGCGCCGAGCGGCGTCTCCGGCAGGGCTCTGCAGAAGGACATCCCGCAGGCCACCGTCGCGCGGCTGGCTACCTATCTTCGGGTCCTCGCCATGTTGGCCGACGACGGTGTTGCCATCGTATCGAGTGAGGAACTGGCTGTCGCGGCGGGTGTCAATTCGGCCAAATTGCGCAAGGATCTCTCCTTCCTCGGCCCCAACGGAGTTCGCGGCGTCGGCTACGACGTGGCCAAGCTCCGCTCCCGCATCGAGGACGTGCTCGGCTTGTCGCAGGGCCACCGCGTCGTGCTGGTCGGCGCGGGGAATCTGGGCCGGGCCCTGGTCGGCTACGGCGGGTTCCAGCGGCGCGGTTTCACCGTGGTCGGCATTCTCGACAGCGACCCCGAGGTGATCGGCATGCCGGTCGCCGGCCTGGTGGTGCGCGACGTGGCCGAGCTGGCGGCGGCGGTCGCCGAGCTGGAGCCGACCATCGCGGTCATCACGGTTCCCGACGACGCGGCCCAGGACGTGTGCGACCGGCTCGTCGCGTCGGGTCTGCAGTCGATTCTGAGCTTCGCGCCCTGCGAGCTGGTCGCACCGGCGACCGTCGAGGTCCGGCGCGTCGACCTGGCCGTCGAGATGCAGATGCTGTCGTTCGAACGGGTGCGCAACGCCGAGCAGTCCCCGCTGCCGGAGGTCGCGCACGCCGGATCCGGCCGCATCGCGCACCGCCTGCCGACCCCGCACGCGGCGCAGGCGCACCCGGCACTCCAGCACTCGACAACCCCGCATACGACAACCTCGCATACGGCAACGGAGCCAAGCAGCAAGGGATCGGTGGTCACACCATGAGTGAGCGCAGCGAGCGAATCATGCAGCACAGCACGGCGGAGCGTTCCGTTCGTGCCGGGACGGTGTTGGCATGAGCGGTCAGGCCCGGAGGCGGCAGCGCAGCGTGACCACGCAGGGCCCCGCTCATGCCGGAATCGGATACAGCATGAGCGGTCAGGCCCGGAGGCGGCAGCGCAGCGTGACCACGCAGGGCCCCGCTCATGCCGGAAACGGATACAGCATGAGCGGTCAGGCCCGG
>NZ_JBEYCG010000013.1:137253-218158 GCF_040632645.1 Nocardia sp. NPDC019219
GAGGCGGCAGCGGAGCGTGACCACGCAGGGCCCCGCTCATGCCGGAAACGGATACAGCATGAGCGGTCAGGCCCGGAGGCGGCAGCGGAGCGTGACCACGCAGGGCCCCGCTCATGCCGGAAAGGACACAGCATGAGCGTTCTCCTCGTCGGCATCTCGCACCGCAGCGCGCCGGTCCCCGTGCTGGAGAAGGTGGCCGTCACCGACGCCGATCGGCCGAAGCTGATCGACCGGCTGATCGCCTCCAGCCATGTGTCCGAGGCGATGATCGTGTCCACCTGCAACCGGGTGGAGGTCTACGCGGTGGTCGACGCCTTCCACGGCGGTCTCGCCGAGATCGGCGACCTGCTGACCAAGCACTCCGGCCTGCCGATGCCCGATCTGACCAAGCACGCCTACGTCCGCTACTCCGAGGCCGCCGCCGAGCATCTGTTCGCGGTGGCCAGCGGCCTGGATTCGATGGTCGTCGGCGAGCAGCAGGTGCTCAGCCAGATCCGCGGCGCCTACGCCTCCGCCGACGCGCAGAGCGCGGTCGGGCGCACCTTGCACGAGCTGGCGCAGCACGCGCTGCGGGTCGGCAAGCGGGTGCACGCCGAGACGGGCATCGACCGCGCGGGCGCGTCGGTGGTGTCGGTCGCGCTGGACCGCGCGCAGCAGGTGCTCGGCCCGCTGGCCGGGCGGACCGCCGCGGTGGTCGGCGCGGGCGCGATGGGCGGGCTCGCGGTCGCGCATCTCTCGCGCGCCGGGATCGGCCGGATCATCGTGGTGAACCGCACGATCGAGCGGGCCCGCAGACTCGCCGAGACCGCGCGCACGCACGGCGTCGAGGCCGAGGCGATGGAGCTGTCGCGGCTCACCGAGGCGATGGCCGCCACCGACGTGGTGGTCACCTGTACCGGTGCGGTCGGCGCGGTCGTGACGCTCGCCGACACCCACCGCGCGCTCACCGACCGCGAGCGCGGCGAGGAAGCCACGGTCGAGCGGCCGTTGGTGTTCTGCGATCTCGGATTGCCGCGCGACGTCGAGCACGCTGTGGCCGGCCTGCCCGGTGTCACGCTCATCGACATCGAGACGTTGCAGCGCGATCCGGCCGCGGGCGCCGCCGCCGACGACACCGCGGCCGCCCGGTCGATCGTCGCCGACGAACTGGCCAGATATCTGGCCGGACAGCGGATGGCCGAGGTCACCCCCACGGTGGCCGCGCTACGCCAGCGCGCCGCCGAGGTGGTCGAGGCCGAACTGCTCCGGCTGGATTCGCGGCTGCCCGGCCTCGCCGACCCGGAGCGTGACGAGGTCGCGCGCACGGTGCGCCGGGTGGTCGACAAGCTGCTGCACGCGCCGACGGTGCGGGTCAAGCAGCTCGCGTCCACGCCGGGCGGCGACAGCTACGCCGAGGCGCTGCGCGAATTGTTCGAATTGAAGCCCGGTGCGGCCCAGGCGGTCGCCGCGCCGATGGAGATCACCACGCTCGCCGGCGATCACGCCGAGCTCAGCGACGGGGAGATCGCGCTGGCCGACGATTTCACCGCAGGCCATCGCGGCGAGGAACAGGGGCAGACGGCATGACCATGGTCCACCAAGAAGGCAGCACGACCGCGGACGGCACCCGCGCCCCGTGGCGGATCGGCACCCGCGGCAGCCTGCTCGCGCTCACCCAGGCGGGCACGGTGCGCGACGCGCTGATCGCGGCCGGGCAGCCGGCCGAGCTGGTCGTCATCAAGACCGCCGGTGACCTGTCGTCGGACCCGGTGCAGAAGATCGGCGTCGGCGTGTTCACCTCCGCGCTGCGCGACGAGCTGGCGGCGGGCGCGATCGACATCGCCGTGCACTCCTACAAGGATCTGCCCACCGCGCAGGACCCGCGCTTCACCATCGCCGCCATCCCGCCCAGGGAGGACCCGCGCGACGCGCTGGTCGCGCGCGACGGGCTGGTGCTCGGCGAGCTGCCCGCGGGCGCCAAGGTGGGCACTTCCGCGCCGCGGCGCGCCGCCCAGCTGCGGGCGCTCGGACTCGGCTTGGACGTCGTCCCGCTGCGCGGCAACCTGGACACCCGGCTGCGCAAGGTCAGCGAGGGTGAACTGGACGCCGTCGTGGTGGCCAGAGCCGGACTGGCCCGCATCGACCGGCTGGACGCGGTGACCGAGGCGCTGGAGCCGGTGCAGATGCTGTCGGCTCCCGCCCAGGGCGCGCTCGCGGTGGAATGCCGCAGCGACCACGCCGCCCTGGTGGAGATCCTGTCCGGCCTGGACGACGCGGCCACCCGGGCCTCGGTGATCGCCGAGCGGTCCCTGCTGGCCGAACTGGAAGCGGGCTGCACCGCGCCGATCGGCGCGCTCGCCGAGGTCGTCGAATCGCTCGACGACGAGGGGCGGATCGTGGACGAGCTGTCGCTGCGCGCGTGCGCCGCGGCCGTCGACGGATCCGACGTGCTGCGGGCGTCGGTGGTCGGCGCCCCGGCCGACGCGGCGGAGCTCGGCCGCGCGCTCGCCCGCGAGTTGCTCGACATGGGTGCGCGCGACTTGCTCGCCACCGAACCGGACGACGGTTCCCCCACCCGGGCGGTGAATTCGCCCGCCACAGACTTGCCCAACCCCAGCCCAATGGAGAACAGCCGATGAGCCAGCGAAGGACAGGCACCGTGCCCTCGGGTTTGCCGGAGCCGAGCGCAAGCGAGGTGCAGGCATGAGCCGAGCCGCGAAGAAGCACCCCGGTCGCATCCTTTTCGTCGGATCGGGTCCCGGTGACCCGGCGCTGCTCACGGTGCGTGCGCGTGAGGTGATCGGACGGGCGACGCTGGCGTTCACCGACCCGGACGTCGACAAAGGCGTGCTCGCCCTGATCGGCACCTCCGTCGAGCCGGGCCCCGACGGCGAACGTCCCGTCGACGTGCGGCCCGCGCTCGGCGAGCCCGCCGAGGTGGCCAAGACGCTGATCGCCGAAGCGCGCGCCGGGCACGACGTGGTGCGTGTGGTCGCGGGCGACCCGCTGACCACCGACTCGGTGATCGCCGAGGTCAACGCCGTCACCCGCTCGCACATGGTCTTCGAGGTCCTGCCCGGCCTGCCCAACGGCTCCGCGGTGCCCAGCTACGCGGGCATCGCGCTGGGTTCCGGGCACACCGAGGCGGATGTGCGCGGCGAGGTCGACTGGGCCGCCCTGGCGGCCGCGCCGGGCCCGCTGGTGCTGCACGCGACCTCGGGGCATCTCGCCGAGACTGCGAGTGCCCTGGTCGAGCACGGTATGGCGCCGCAGACGCCGGTCGCGGTGACGGTGCGGGGCACCACCCGCCAGCAGCGCACCATCGAGGCCACCCTGGCCACGCTGAACAGCGCGGCCTCCGAACTGGTCGGGCCGCTCGTGGTGACCATCGGCAAGGTGGTCGCGCAGCGCTCGAAGATGTCCTGGTGGGAGTCGCGCGCACTGTACGGCTGGACCGTGCTGGTGCCGCGCACCAAGGACCAGGCCGCGGAGATGAGCGAACGACTCGTCACGCACGGCGCCATCCCGATGGAGGTGCCGACCATCGCGGTCGAGCCCCCGCGCAGCCCCGCCCAGATGGAGCGCGCGGTCAAGGGCCTGGTCGACGGGCGCTACCAGTGGGTGGTGTTCACCTCCACCAACGCGGTGCGCGCGGTGTGGGAGAAGTTCGCCGAGTTCGGCCTGGACGCGCGGGCGTTCTCCGGCGTGAAGATCGCCTGCGTGGGCGAGGCCACCGCGGACAAGGTGCGCTCGTTCGGCATCAACCCCGAACTGGTGCCGAGCGGTGAGCAGTCCTCCGAGGGCCTGCTGGCCGACTTCCCGCCCTACGACGATGTGTTCGACCCGGTCAACCGGGTGCTGCTGCCGCGTGCCGACATCGCCACCGAGACGCTGGCCGAGGGCCTGCGCGACCGCGGCTGGGAGATCGACGACGTCACGGCCTATCGCACGGTGCGCGCTTCGCCGCCGCCCGCGGAGACCCGCGAGATGATCAAGACCGGCGGTTTCGACGCGGTCCTGTTCACCTCGTCCTCCACGGTCCGCAACCTGGTCGGCATCGCGGGCAAGCCGCACGCGCGCACCATCGTGGCCTGCATCGGCCCCAAGACCGCCGAAACCGCCATCGAATTCGGCCTGCGCGTGGACGTGCAGCCCGACGTGGCCCAGGTCGGTCCGCTGGTCGAGGCTCTGGCCGAGCACGCGGCCCGGCTGCGCGCCGAGGGCCTGCTGCCGCCGCCGCGCAAGAAGAGCCGCCGCAGCAGGTGAGCTGTGTTCGAACACCCCGCGTCTGCGGCGCTGGGTGTTCGCACCAGGTCGACGAGGGCAGCTACCCGGGCGACGACGCGACCATCGACGTCCAGATCGCGGCCATCGATCACCTCCTGCACGCCGCCGCGGCCCGCGGTCTCGACAACGCCCTGCCCGAACTCCTGAAATCCACCATGCAACGCGCACACGCCGCCGGGCACGGCTCGGACAGCTTCGCTGCCGTCATCGAAACGCTGCGGGGCGACCGGTGAGCTCCAGGGTTCACGAATTCGCCGAGCCGGAATCCGAATTCAACAGCTACGTCGGCGCCATCAACTACGCCACCATGGTCACCGTCGACGCCGAGAACCGCCCCCGCACCCGAATCCTCATCCCGGTCTGGGAGAACGTCGACGGTCGGCCCGTCGGCTGGCTGGCCACCTATCGCACACCGGTGAAGGCCGCGCATCTGGCCCGCAACCCGCACACCAGCTTCTCCTACTGGTCGCCGGGAAACAACTCGGTGCCGGTCGAAGCCGTTGCGGTGTGGGACAATTCGCTTTCGACCAAGCAACACGTCTGGGAGCTCTACCGCAGAACGAGTCCCCGGGGCGCGGGGTACCACCTCGGCAACTTCTGGAAGTCGCCGGCTGATCCCAGCCTGCGTGTGCTGAATCTCGATCCTTGGCGTATCCAGGTGATCCGCGGCCGCGACCTGCGCAGCCGAATCTGGCAATCAGCAGCCGAGGAACGGCCGGTCATCGACCGGAATTGAGCACAGCTCCGCTGCCACGGATCAGCCCTGCCGCTCTGGTTCCTCGGAGGGGGCCGTGGCAACTCTCCTGAACTAGGCGCTGCACGAGTGCGAACTCGCCGTGTACCCCCGAGTTCCGCAGGTTCGATCGGCCTGACATCCGGGATCGAGTGGGTAGGGCGCTGTACCGCGCGTCGGCCCGAGATGAGCTGGACCGGCACGCCGCGGTGTGCGCTGTGCCGGGTCCGGATGTCGCGATCAGCGCGGGACAGCGCCCTTCGCGGGCCTCAGTACCGCCTGCGCATCAAGGTGCGGACCATGGAGCAGGTGGCGTCGGAGGGGGGACGGATGCCGATCACCTCGGCGGTGTGCCTGATCCGCTTGTTCGTGGCGTAACTCGGTGCGTAGACGCCGGAGTCGAGTAGTGCGATCGCCAGGCGCATCGCCTTCAGCCGCCGGTTGTGCAGGACGTACCAGGCCCGTGGGCGGCCCGCGGGCAGCGGACGCTTCTGCAGCGGGGCGTAGGGGCGATCGATGAGAACGGTTTGCGGTGTGCGCATTGGCATCCCTCCCGTGGCGATCGGGGGCGGGCGAGCCCCCTCGAACGTACCTTCGATTCTACCTCGGGGCACCGACAAACTTCGCTGGCCACAAGGGCTTTCAGACACCCTCTGGGACAGCGGCTCACAGATCGTGCAGCAGCCGCAACGCCTGTGGATGCCCCAGCGCGGCCGCGCGTTCGAGCCACTGCCTGGCTTCCCGCTGCGCCGGTGTGCGGCCGGTCGCGATGGCGGCGGCGGTCCGCAGCACCTCCGGATCGGCGAAATCTCCTGCCACGTACGGAGTATTCGACGCGCGCAGCAACAATGCCAGGTGGAACATCGAGTCGGGGTCGCCCGCTTCGGCGCCTTTACGCAGCCACTGCTCACCCTCGACGTGCCGGCCGCGATCCAGATGCAAGGCGCCCAGCACCGCCATCGCATCCGTTCGCCCGCGGCGCGCGGCCTCGGTGAGCAGCTCGATCGCGCGGTCGAATTCGCCGCGGCGGGCCAGATGCAAACCCAGACTGCGCATGGCCGTCGGGTTTCCGGCGCGGACCGCGCGCTCGTACCACTGCTCGGCCTCCTCGTCACAGCCGCGCCGATTCGCGAGAACGCCCATGTTGCAGAGGGCTTCGGGTAACCCGCGCTCGGCGGCGGGGCGCAGCCAGCGCTCGGCCTCATCGAAATTACCGCGCTCCACATGCAGCAGTCCCAGCTGTATCCCCGCCGCCTCGTTGCCGCGCGCCGCGGCGGTCTCCAGCCAGCGGATACCCTCGCCGATCCGGCCGTCCGCGCCCAGCAGCGCGCCGAGCATCCCCATGGCGGGCGCGCTGCCACCCGCGGCGGCCCGGCGCAGCCAGTGCTCGGCGCCCGCCGCGTCGCCGGCGTCCCAGAGCGCTTCGGCGCGCCGCTGCATGGCGAGCAGTTCCACCTCGCTCGGTGAGTCGCTCATCTCAGCACCCGGCCTGGCGGTATCGCGCGGACAACACGCGGTCCATCATCGCGCCTGTTCGAGCGGGGCGCGGTATCCGTTCGCCCGCGCGTACGCGGTCAGCTGCTCGTCGTAGTTGCGGAGGCTGTCCAGCAACCAGGTGTGTCCGGTGTCCTTGACGACCACGATCGGCCCGCGGCTGCCCGGCGGGAGCGTGGGAACGGAGCCGTCGAGGTACCAGCTCGTGGTCGACCACGGGAAGATGTAGGCCCAGCCGATGTCGGCCACCCGTTGCGGTGGCCCGAGCTGTAAGGGGTCGGCGGGGGTGGCATGCCGCGCGCTGTGCTGGGCGAGCAGGTGCCGGGCGCTGTTGCGGGCCACCCGCACGTCCAGCGGGCCCGAGATCGTGCAGGGGAACCGCAGACTGATCTCCGCCCCGGGGCGCAGCAGCCGGCCGGCCTCTTCCAGCACTTGACACGGCCTGCTCTGCAGGCGCAGGAAGACGCTGCGGGCGGTGTCGGAGAAGCGCAGCTGGACGGTGGCGTCCTCGGTGCCGCCGACCAGGTGCGTCCCCCGGCTGCGCACCCACTCCGGCTCGTCGGGACGGATGCCGAGCGCGGCGAAGGCGACGTGCGCGCCGGGCATCACGCCGGGCGCGGCCGACTGACGTGCGACGAACTCCACGCTGAAGTTCCGCCCGGTGGCGTCGACGGCGCGCCAGATGCGCAGCACCGACGCGGGCGGGGGCAGGTTGTCGGTCAGCGCGGGCCACCAATCCGACAGCAGTACCGCCACCCACGACTCGAAGTCGGCGGCTCTGGCCAGCGAGATATCGATGTGCGGATCGGTCATGCTGTCCCCCAGCGGGTCTCGCCCCTAGTCGGAGTATGCGCCTTCGGGCGCGGAACCAGGTGAGATTTCACACACCGTTATCAGTCGGATGACATGGCGATCGCCGTATAACGGCCCGGGACCCGCGAGCAGCCAACGGGCGCTCGCGACAGCGGATCGCACCGGGCGTATCGTGCGATTCATGACCGGAATGGACCGCCCACGGCGGTTGCGCCGTACCCCGGCTATGCGTCGTCTCGTGGCCGAAACAACTCTCGAAGCACGGCAATTGGTACTGCCGATGTTCGTGGCCGACGGCTTGGCGGAGCCGCGCCCGATCGGCTCCATGCCGGGCGTGGTGCAGCACTCGCTGGACTCGCTCCGCAAGACGGCCGTCGAGGCGGTCACCGCGGGGGTCGGCGGCATCATGCTGTTCGGTGTGCCGCGTCCGGAGGACAAGGACGCCGTCGGCAGCGCGGCCAGCGATCCACGGGGCATCCTCAACCGCGGCCTGCGCGCGCTCGCCGACGAGGTGGGCGACTCGACCGTGGTCATGGCCGACACCTGCCTGGACGAATTCACCGACCACGGCCATTGCGGTGTGCTGGCCGCCGACGGCGCGGTCGACAACGACGCGACGCTGGACCGCTACGTCGAGATGGCGCTGGCCCAGGCCGAGGCGGGCGCCGACCTGCTCGGCACCAGCGGCATGATGGACGGCCAGGTGGGCGCGATCCGGCGCGGCCTGGACGCGGCCGGGCGCATCGACACCGGCATCCTGGCCTACTCGGCGAAATACGCCTCGGCGTTCTACGGCCCGTTCCGGGAGGCGGTCGGTTCCTCGCTGGAAGGCGACCGGCGCACCTATCAGCAGGACCCGGCCAATCGCCGCGAGGCGATCCGCGAACTGGAACTGGACCTGGCCGAGGGCGCGGACATCGTGATGGTCAAACCGGCCATGTCGTACCTGGACATCCTGCGCGAGGTCGCCGACCGCTCGACCGTCCCGGTCGCCGCTTACCAGATCTCCGGTGAGTACGCGATGATCACCGCCGCCGCCGAGCGCGGCTGGATCGATCGCCGCGGCGCGATCCTCGAGTCGCTGTTGAGTATCCGCCGGGCCGGCGCGGACATCGTGCTCACCTATTGGGCGACCGAGGCCGCGAACTGGCTGTCGTGACGAATATGGCGGGACCGTTCGCCGCGGGCCCGGCCCGGCCCCCGATGCCGGAGGACGTCGGCACCGCGCGGCAGCTGTGGTGGGGTGTCATCGGCTTCGGCGTCGTGCAGTTGATCGCCTCGATCCTCGCCGCGCTGGATCAGCGGCGCACCTTCGCCGCGGAGGTCTTCGAACAGGCCAGAGTGCAGGATCCGCAGGTCACGATGGCTAGTGCCGAGCTGATGGTGTCGCTGGTCTACATCGTCGTGGTCCTGATCGGGCTGGGCGTGGCGGCGCTGGCGTCGGTGATCGTGCACCAGTTCGGGCGCGGCAAGTCGTGGGCGCGCACCGTACTGACGGTGCTCGGCGCGTGGGTGGTGGTGATCGGCGTCGGGGCGCTGCTGGCGATCGACGCGGTGAACGGGACGGCGTCGCTCGTGGCGGGCGGCGCTTCCATCGTGCAGGCGGTGCTCGCGGCCGGCGCCATCTATCTGTCGCACCGGCCCGAGTCCACCGCCTACTTCCAGCCGGGCGGGCGCTGAGGCGCCGATGGAACACGTTGCCAATTTGTCCCAGACATTCCGGCATGTATGGTGAGGGTTGTCACAGTGGACGTGGGAACCGGAAGCTACTGGTCGTCCGTTTTCGTGGATTACCCGCGGGAACTCGGCAAATGGCTCCGGAGGATCGGAGGCAACGATGCGAGTGGTGATCCAGCAGCCGCACAGCATTCGGCGAGATCTGGCCGTCTTGAGCCTGCTGATTCTGTTCGCCGTGCTGACCGTCGCCGTGCTGCTGCTGCCCGGCGCGATTCACTGATTCCGCTTGCGGCCGTGTCGGCGCGCGCTGCCGTGGGGGGCCCGGTGTGACCGCAGCGGCCGTCTTGTTCTCCGAACCGGGTGCCCGGTGGCGTGCGGTGGCCTACGGGCCGATCCTGTGCCTGGCCGTTCTCGTCCTCGAACTCGTCACGGGTGGGGACGTGCATTGGTTCGCCCTGGTGTTCTGTGCCGCGCTGATCGCGGGTTTCGTCGCGCTGCAGGTGGTGGCGGGCAAGCGGCACGTCAGCGTGGAGCTGACCTCGCAGACGCTGCGCTCGGGCACCGAGTCGCTGCCCTTGAGCTCGATCGCGGAGGTCCTTCCCGAACGCGACGAGGACTCCTGGGACGACGAGGAGTGGGAGTCGGCCAGGGCACTCGGTGAGCTGACCGGCGTGCCCCGCCGCCGCACCGGTATCGGGTTACGGCTGGCCGACGGTGGCTTGGTGCAGGCCTGGGCCAGAGACCACAAGGCGCTGCGCACGGCGTTGACCGAAGCCGTCCAGCGCAGTTCGGACGGAGTGGACCGTTGAGGCGCTGGATCGTCGCGGTGCTCGTGGAGGTGGACCTGTTCGTGCTCGCCCTGGTCGGGGCGGCGCTGAGCGCGCACGCGGGCGTGCGCACCACCGACTTCCCGCCCTCCGGTGACGCCCCTGGCTTCACCGCCACCCGTTACGCCGGACCCTGGTGGCTGTTGGCCGCGGTGCTCGTCGCGGTGGCCGGCGTGCTCGCCATCGACGCCGCGGCCCGGCTCGTGTGCGGACTCCGGAGCGCCGAGGCGGGGCGCTGACCGGCGCGAGTCCGCTTGCGGCCGTTTGACCTCGCGGCGCGCGGGAACGCCCAGCACATGAAACCAACTGTCCAGCGAACACTTTTCGGTGCGGTGGCGGCCGGTGTGATCGGCGCGGCCGCGGCCGTACCAGCCACCGCGTCCGCCGAAGCCGTTCCGGGAACGCCTGTTCCGGTCACACCGGTTTTCGCGGCGACTCCGCCCGCGCCGTTGCTGCACGCGCTCCCCACGCCGTTGGCGTGCCTGGTGACCACCGGGTTCGCCAAGTTCTGCCTCGGCCTGACGTAGCCACGGATTGCCTGCGAACCGCTGCGGACGGCGCGCGAACGCGTTACCGTGCAACCGCGCGCCGTCCGGCCCGATGCCGCCGACCGCGCGCTTTGGCTGGAATGGCCCTGGGGCCGTTAGTATTTCGGCCGTAGTTCGGAATGTGTGTCGATGAAGGAAAGTGTTCGATGAACCGGTTCGCCGTGAAGATCTGTGCCGCGTTTGCCGTGGCCGCCGCCCTCGGGATGGGAGCCGCGCCCGCGGGTGCGACCCCGGGATTGCCGTTGGAGGACGCGAGCCCGGTCGACGCGCCGATCCTCGTGCCGGATTCCGGTTCCGCGGGCCCCTATAACGGGTTCATGTGCGTCCTGCACACCATGTCGGCGCAGGTCCCCTGCATGTACGCCTGATCTCCAGGCCCGCGCCCGGTCAGTTCCAGTGCTGGTAGACGTCCAGCACACGGCCGTTTCGGGTGCCGGGCGCGTTCAGGTAGACGGTGACCGTCCCATCCGGATGGCCTGCGGCCTCGAGCACCACCTGGCGCAGCGTCGCGTGTACCGCGCCGCGGTCATCGCGATAGATCTCGGAGTCGCTCTTCAGCCCGGCGCCGATCCGGTTGGGCGGGACGAACATGGTGACCACGGCGGGAATGGGTCCGCCGGCCAGCGCGGTGGTCATCGTGTGGTCCAGCGGGATGGCCAGCCGCGCCTCGTCGAGTTGATCGAGTGGCTGCGCGGCGGCGGACCCGGCGCCGAGGGCCGCGGCGGCTCCCGCGACGACGGCGAGCACACCCACGCTGACGATGGCAATCCGCATGCAGACCCTCCCGAATGATGGACGAATGTGAGCTGAGACTACGCACCGGCAACCGTCCAGCGATCGAAATCCGCGCGAACCCCACCTCGGCGTGTTGCCGGGCGGCTGCGGCCTGCATCACTGCACTACACCCTGTCGTCAAACGGATTTTTCGGTGCTGAGAGACTGGAACGCGTGAGTTCTTCTCCGCGCGTGACCAGTGCAACCGTGCCGGTTTCCGCTCAGCTCTTCGACCGGGCGAGTTCGGTGATTCCGGGTGGTGTCAACTCCCCGGTGCGGGCATTTCGATCCGTCGGCGGCACACCGCGATTCATCGCCTCGGCCGACGGCTGCACGCTCGTCGACGCCGACGGAAACGAGTACGTGGACCTGGTCTGCTCCTGGGGGCCGATGATCCTCGGCCACGCGCACCCCGCGGTCGTCGAGGCGGTGCGCCGCGCGGCGAGCGGCGGCCTGTCCTTCGGCGCGCCGACCGAAGCGGAGATCGAACTCGCGGAGGAGATCGTGCGCCGGGTCGCGCCGGTGGAGCGGGTACGGCTGGTGAACTCCGGCACCGAGGCCACCATGAGCGCGGTCCGGCTGGCCCGCGGCTTCACCGGGCGCACCAAGATCATCAAGTTCGCCGGTTGCTACCACGGCCATGTCGACGCGCTGCTCGCGGACGCGGGCTCCGGTGTCGCCACGCTCGGACTGCCCACCTCCCCGGGCGTCACGGGCGCGCAGGCGGCCGACACCATCGTGCTGCCCTACAACGACCTCGACGCCGTCGCCGCCGCGTTCGCCGCCGATCCCGGCGACATCGCCTGCGTGATCACCGAGGCGGCGGCGGGCAACATGGGCGCGGTCGCGCCGCTGCCCGGGTTCAACGCGGGCCTGCGCGCGCTGACCGCCGAGCACGGGGCGCTGCTGGTCATGGACGAGGTGATGACCGGTTTCCGGGTCAGCAGCGCGGGCTGGTTCGGCCGGGAAGGCGTCGCGGGCGACCTCTACACCTTCGGCAAGGTGATGAGCGGCGGGCTGCCCGCGGCCGCGTTCGGCGGACGCGCCGAGATCATGAACCACCTCGCGCCGCTCGGGCCGGTCTACCAGGCCGGGACGCTGTCCGGTAACCCGGTCGCGGTGGCCGCGGGCCTGGCCACGCTGCGCGCGGCCGACGAGGCGGTCTATGCCGCGCTGGATCGCAACGCCCAACGGCTCGGCGAACTGTTCTCCTCGGCGCTGACCGCCGCGGGGGTCGGGCACCAGGTTCAGTTCGCGGGCAATATGGTGAGCGTGTTCTTCGCCGAACGCCCGGTCACCGACTACGCCGCCGCCAAGGCGAGCGAGACCTGGCGCTACCCAGCGTTCTTCCACGCCCTGCTCGACGGTGGCGTGTACGCGCCGCCGAGCGCGTTCGAAGCGTGGTTCGTCTCCGCGGCGCTCGACGAGGACGCGTTCGACCGTATCGCTGCCGCCCTGCCCGCCGCCGCGCACGCGGCGGCGGCCGCCACCCCCGAAGGATCCCGCGCGTGACCTCCGACCTCGATCAGCCCGATGCCGACCGGCGCGAGCCGGCCCAGCCGTCCGCCGAGCCGGACGTGATCGCGACGAACGGCGCGGCCGCTGTCGCGTCGGTCATCGCCCCGGTCGCCGAGGCGACCGTGATCGACGCGGGCGAGCAGTTCGCCGCCGCGAGCGCCGCCAGGTCCGCGAACACCGACGCCGTGGCGTCCAGCCTGGTCGACGCGGGCGCTCACTTCGCCGCGGCCGCCGGCGCGCAGGCCCGCAAGGCCGACGAGGCCACCCCCGGCGAGAACGAGGCCGCCGCGCCCGACCCGGCTGAGCGCGCCGACGGCCGAGCCGACGCCGAGCGGGTGCACGACGGCGGCACGGCTCCCGTCGAGACGATCGTGCACGTGCTGCGGCACGGCGAGGTGCACAACCCCAACGGCATCCTCTACGGCCGCCTGCCCGGCTTCAGCCTTTCGGTGGCCGGGCGCGCGCAGGCCGCCGCGGTCGCGCGCACCCTGGCCGATCACGACATCGCGCTGGTCATCGCGTCGCCGCTGCAGCGCGCCCAGGAGACCGCCGAGCCGATCGCCGCGCAGCACGACGTCATCGTGCGCACCGACGAGAACCTCATCGAGGCGGGCAACACCTTCGAGGGCCTGCGCGTCTCGGTCGGCGACGGCGCGCTGCGCAAGCCACGGCACTGGTGGAAACTGCGCGATCCCTTCACGCCGTCCTGGGGCGAGCCCTATCTGCAGATCGCGCACCGCATGCTGGCGGCGGTGAACAAAGCCAGGGTCGAAGCTGCCGGGCGGGAGGCGGTGCTGGTCTCCCACCAGCTACCGGTGTGGACGCTGCGGCGGTTCCTGCAGGGCCAGCGCCTCTGGCACGACCCGCGCCACCGGCAGTGCTCGCTCGCGTCGCTGACCTCGCTGGTCTACCACGGCGACACGCTGGTCGACATCGTCTACTCCGAGCCCGCCGGCGGTTCGGACCCCTCGGTACACGGCGCATGACGCACCGCACCGCGTTCTCCTTCCCGCCCTCGGCGCGCGCCGGGCGGGTGCTGCCGGTTCTGCTCGCGTGCGTGGCGCTGATCGCCGCGCTCGCGGGTTGTTCGACCGGTTCGGACGCGGTGGCCACGGGCGGCACCTTCGAATTCGTCTCGCCCGGCGGCAAGACCGACATTCGCTACGACCCGCCCGCCGCGCGCGGGACCATCGGCAAACTGGCCGGTCCGGATCTGATGACGGCGGGCAAGACCACCTCGGTCGAGGACTACGCGGGCAAGGTCGTGGTGCTCAACCTGTGGGGGCAGTGGTGCGGTCCGTGTCGCGCCGAGGCACCCGCCTTGGAGCAGGTCTACGAGGCGACGAAGGACAAAGGCGTCGCCTTCCTGGGGATCAACGTCCGCGATCCGCAACAGGACAAGGCCCAAGATTTCGTGGTCGACAACAAGGTCGGCTACCCGTCCATCTACGACCCGTCGATGCGCACGCTCTTGGCGCTCGGCGGGAATTTCCCAACCAGTGTCATCCCCACCACTCTCGTCCTCGACCGGCAACACCGGGTCGCCGCGGTCTTCCTGCGGTCCCTGCTCGCCGAGGATCTGCAGCCAGTGGTGGAAAGTATCGCCGCGGAGGAAGAACAGTGAATCGCGACCGCCGTACCCGCCACCTGCGTGCCTGTCGGCCACGGCAGGGCGCCCGACGCATCGGCGGCGGATGGGCCGTCGACGACCGGTGGGCGGGCATCGCCACCGTGCCGCGCAGTGTCGCGGCGGAGTCCTTGCTGGACTTCGCCGTGTTCGAGGAACCCCAGGCCACCGAGCGGACGGTGGCGCCGCGCCGTGGCGCCGGACGTGCGCCCGAGGACGCGCGGGAGGATTCGGTGTGACCCTCGCGCGCACCGCGCCGCGTACCGGGGAGGACCTGTGATGGTGCTCGCCGGAGTCGGTGATTCGTTCCAGCAGACGGCGGCTTCCGGGCCGCTGCTGCTGGCGCTCGGCGCGTGCCTGCTCGCGGGTCTGGTGTCGTTCGCCTCGCCGTGCGTGGTGCCGCTCGTGCCGGGATACCTGTCCTACCTGGCCGGACTGGTCGGCGCCGAGGCGCCGCCCGCCACCGTCGCGGAGGCCACCGGGACTCGCCGCGCGACCGTGGCCACAGCACCCCGACCGCGCTCCGGACGGATGCGGGTCGCGGGCGCGGCCGGCTTGTTCGTCGCCGGTTTCACGGTGGTCTTCGTGCTCGCGACCGCGACCGTGTTCGGCGTCATCCAGACCCTGAACGTCAATCGGGAACTGCTGCAACGCATCGGCGGCGTGGTGACGATCCTGATGGGCCTGGTCTTCATCGGCTTGGTGCCCGCGTTGCAGCGCGACACCCGGATGGAGCCGCGCAGGCTCACCAGCCTCATGGGCGCACCGCTGCTGGGCGGGGTGTTCGCGCTGGGCTGGACACCGTGCCTGGGGCCGACGCTGTCCGGTGTCATGGCGGTGGCCGCGGGCACCGACGGGACAACGGCGGTGCGCGGGGTCGCGCTGATCGTCGCCTACTGTCTGGGGCTCGGTCTGCCGTTCGTCGTGCTCGCGTTCGGGTCGGCGAGCGCGTTGCGCGGTGTGGGCTGGCTGCGCCGCAATTCCCGCACCATCCAGATCATCGGGGGCATGTTGCTCGTCGCGGTCGGCGCCGCGCTGGTCACCGGGGCGTGGGACCAGTTCGTCGCCTGGGTGCGCGACGCGTTCGTCTCCGAGGTGACCTTGCCGATATGACCGTGACCGATCAGCCTGCGATCGAAAGCCCCGAACAGCCGCCGCGTCAATCCGCCGCCGGACGGGCGTGGGCGTTCCTGCGCAACACCTGGCGCGGGCTCACCAGCATGCGCACCGCCTTGGTGCTGCTGTTCCTGCTCGCGCTGGCCGCGATTCCGGGGGCGCTGCTGCCGCAGCGCAACCTCAACGAGCAGAAGGTCGAGCAGTACATCGCCGACCGGCCCACGCTCGGCCCGTGGATGGACCGTTTCGAGCTGTTCGACGTGTTCTCCAGCTTTTGGTTCACGGCCGTCTATGTGCTGCTGTTCATCTCGCTGGTCGGTTGCATCCTGCCGCGCACGTTCGATCACTACCGCGCGCTGCGCACCCCGCCGGTGCGCGCGCCGCGCAACCTGACCAGGCTGCCGCATCACTACTCGGGACGGGTCGAGCGCTCGCCGCAGGAGCTGATCGATCACGCCCGAGCCCAGCTGCGCGGGTGGCGCAGCGAGGTCCGCCCCGGCCCCCGCGAGGGGGAACTGGCGCTGTCGGCGGAGAAGGGCTACACCCGCGAGCTCGGCAACCTGGTGTTCCATCTCGCGCTGGTCGGACTGCTGATCGCCATCGCCGCAGGCAAGCTGTTCGGCTACGAGGGCAGCGTCATCGTGCTGGCGAACAACGGCCCCGGCTTCTGCACCACCTCGCCCGCGGTGTTCGACTCGTTCAAGGCGGGCAATGTCAACGACGGCACCGGCATGACCCCGCTCTGCGTGCGGGTGAAGGATTTCCGGGCCGACTACCTGACCAACGGACAGGCCGAGATGTTCACCGCGGATCTCGCCTACCAGGCGGGCGACGACCTGCGGACGAACACCTGGCGCGACACCCAGGTACAGGTGAACCACCCGCTGCGCGTCGCGGGTGACCGGCTCTACCTGCAAGGACACGGCTACGCTCCGACCTTCACCGTCACCTTCCCGAACGGCCGGACCCGCACCGAGTCCATCCAGTGGCGTCCGGACGACGCGTCGACGTTCCTGTCCAGCGGCGTGCTGCGGATCGACCCGCCCGGCGGCATGTACGCGACCGACGAGGAGCGCCGCAAGAACCAGATCGCGATCGAAGGGTTGTTCGCGCCCACGGCGCTGTTCCACGGATCGTTGCTGAGTTCGGCGTTTCCCGCGATGAACGATCCCGCCGTCGCGGTCGACGTCTACCGCGGCGACACCGGCCTGGACACCGGCAAACCGCAGTCGTTGTTCGCCCTTGATCCCGAGCAGGTCAAGCAGGGCCGGCTGACCAAGGAGGCCAGGGTCAATCTTCGGCCCGGTGAATCGACCACGCTGCCGAACGGCACCAAGGTCACCTTCGACGGCGCGCAGGAGTTCGTGAACCTCCAGGTATCGCACGACCCCGCACAGCAGTGGGTGCTGGTCAGCGCGCTGCTGATGATGGCGGGACTGCTGGTGTCGCTGCTGATCAAGCGTCGCCGGATCTGGGTGCGGGTCTACCCGGCCGAGGACACAGCCGGTACCGTTGACCAACGACGCACTGTAGTAGAGATGGGCGGGCTCGCCCGGACCGACCAGGCGGGCTGGGGCGGCGAGTTCGATCGGCTGCGCGCCCGCCTGCTCGACGAGCACGCCGCGACCACGGGAGAGTGACCATGCCGATCGACGAGACCATCGCCAGGTACAGCGATTTCGCCTTCAAAACGGCGATCGTGGTGTACGCGCTGGTGCTGGTGCTGCTGATCTGGCAGTACGCGACGGCCCGCAGCCGCCAGGTCAGCGAGCGCGAACTGGTGACCGTGGGCGGCGGATCGACCCCGCAGGGGCCCGGCCGGGTCATCGAGCCCACGCGGCGGCCGCTGTCGGAGCGGCTGGGCAACATGGCGTTCTCGGTGCTGATGGTCGCCATCGCGCTGCACGTCGGCGCGATCGTCCTGCGCGGCTTCGCGACCCACCGCTTCCCGCTGGGCAACATGTACGAGTTCGTCACCATGGCCACGGCCGCCGCCGTGCTGGTCGGGATCCTGCTGCTGCGGGAGCAGCGCTACCGCGCCATGTGGGCGTTCCTGCTGGTGCCGGTGCTGATCCTGCTGTTCCTCGCGGGCACGGTGCTCTACGCCGACGCCGCGCCCGTGGTGCCCGCGTTGAAGTCGTTCTGGCTGCCGGTGCACGTCACCATCGTCAGCGTGGGCAGCGGCGTGTTCCTGTTCGCGGGTGTGGCCAGCATGCTGTTCCTCTACCGCCTGCGTCAGCCGGACGGCCAGGAGTCGAACAACGTCCTCGGCACCGTCGCCCGTCGCCTGCCCGACGCCCGCACCCTGGACCGCCTGGCCTACAAGGCCACCATCATCGGCTTCCCGCTGTTCGGCGCGGGCGTCATCCTCGGCGCCATCTGGGCCGAAGCCGCCTGGGGCCGCTTCTGGGGCTGGGACCCGAAGGAAACCTGCTCCTTCATCGCCTGGGTCCTCTACGCCGCCTACCTGCACGCCCGCGCCACCTCCGGCTGGCGCGACACCAAGGCCGCCTGGATCAACATCGCCGCCTTCGTCGCGATGCTGTTCAACCTGTTCATCATCAACATGGTGATCAGTGGGTTGCACTCGTATGCGGGGTTGAATTAAGGCGTTCTGACCACCCGCATCGGCCGTTACGATTGCGGCATGTCGGTGGTGCCACATATCGAGCAGCCGGACCTTCCCGAATCGATGACGTGGGAGGAGTTGGAGCGGCTTCCTGAGGAGATCGCGCAGCAGATCGAGTTGTGGGATGGTCATGTGGTCTGGATGCGCCGCGGTCCGGCCGAGCATCAGACCTTCTCCAACCGGCTCTGGGCCACGCTCGAGCGCTGTGCGCGCAAGGACATGTCGGAGAATCCCGAAGAATGTTGGCGCGTCACCACCGAGACGAACGTATTTCTGGGTCACACCGGCAAGTCCAACTTCCTGACGCCGGACTTCCTGGTCCACCGCTGCCTCGGTTCCGCCTATCAGGATGTGCGCGGCAGTGACGTCGTCCTGGTCGGCGAGGTCTTGTCGCCCGGCAACACGCAGATGGACATCGAAGCCAAAAAAGGACGCTATGCCAGCGCGGGCATCCCGTGGTACTGGGAAGTGACGCTGGCCCGTGAGGTCAGCGCGATCGCCACCGTCCGCGCCTATGGTCTCGATATCGGCCATGCGCAGCTGCCGGAGGGGGTCCACCCACTGCGCGCGGCCAACTACATCCTCGCCGCCGAGTGGACCGACGCCAACCCGGACGGGATCGAGTTCGACTTCCCCTTCCCGATCAGCATTCCGTGGACCGAACTCGAATACTGACGGATGTGTTCGCTGTCATCCTCCGTACGCGGTCGCGGTTGCCTGGATCGGATGACGACTGAGATTTCCTTGCGTTCGGCTCCCTGTCCCGGCGTGTCGCTGAAGGTTTGCTCACTGAATCGGATTTGAATGCAGGCTGGCTGGTCGACGAATGCCGCCAACTATCCGTGGAGGTCGAAGTCGTGGTCAGGCAGCTTCTTCTGTCCCCTGGCGGCAGGCGCGGTGTGGCTAGGACCCTCGGCGCCATCGGCTGTCTGGCCCTCGGGCTGCTTCTCGCGACGACGGCAACCGCAGAACCGCTGTATCCGCGCCCCGATCCGGACCCTTTCTACGCTGCCCCAGCGGATCTGGCGGCACACCACCCCGGGGATGTGCTCGACGTGCGGGCGCTGCCGCCGTTGGCGATGTTCCCCGGCTCCACCGTCACGCTGGTCAAATTCCGGTCCACCAACTCGCATGGAGCGCCGATCGCGGCGACGACGACGGTGCTCGCACCCTTCGGCCGTCGGCCCGATGGGCCACTGCTGTCGTATCAGCACTTCATCAACGCGCTCGGCACCGGCTGCGCGGTGTCGCACAAGCTGTACGGCGACGATCTGAACCTGAGGGTGACCACACCGATCTTGAACGTGGCGCTGGCCAAAGGCTGGGCTGTCGCGCTGCCGGATCATCTCGGACCGCGGTTCGCGTTGGGGGCCGCGCGTTTGGGCGGCCAGATCGTCTTGGACGGCATCAGGGCGGTGCGGCGCCTGCCCGCGCTCGCCGTGCCGCACAGCCCAGCGGTCATGGCAGGGTACTCCGGCGGTGGCCTGGCCACCGCGTGGGCGGCCGCATTGCAGCCGACGTATGCACCGGAACTCGAGCTCGCGGGCGCCGCCATCGGCGGTGTCGCGATGAACCTGGTGACGATGGCAGAGGCGCTGGGTCTGAATCCGCACCCCTCGTTCGGGTTGGCCATGGCGGCGGCGATCGGACTGGAGCGGGAGTATCCGGACCGGCTGCCGATCAGCTCGTATCTCACTCCGCGCGGTCGCGAGGTAGCTGAGGCCATGGCCGACAGCTGTAGCAACGAGATCCTCACCGCGGGCATCGGCGGCAGCGCTCGGGAATACATCGCCGATCCCTCGATCTTCGACAGCCGTGAAGCGCGATCGGTGGTGGAGGAGAACAGTCTGGAACTCTACGGCGGGGTACCGGAAACACCACTTCTCGAATGGCATTCGACGGACGACCGGCAGATTCCGATCGAAGCCGTCGAAAACACCGTCCGCCGCTGGTGCGCGGCGGGGGTGCGCGTGCAGACACTACGGGTGCCCGCGATCGACCAGCTGCCGGAAGCCGAGCCGCTGTCCGGAGCCGAGCATCTGTCCACAGCGGTACTAGGCGCACCAGCCGCGATGTTGTGGCTCGACGCGCGGGTTCGCGGCGAGCCCGCGCCCAGCAACTGCTGACGAGGCGGGGTAGGTGGACATCAGTGCTGGTGATCCCGGAGCAAGTCGGCGACCCTCCGCCGCGATCGTGGGCTCACTCCTGACGAACCGCACATGAGTGAACACCACCGAGTGCACTGTCCGTGGTTGCCAGGTGATTCCCGGCGCCGCAGCATCGAGCTGTGGGGCGGTGTTCATGGGTCGATACAGCGCGCTACCGGCGCTCACCTGTGCACGCCGCGAGTATTTGGCGGAATAGTAGGGTTTTTATTGGTGCGTATACAAAGAAAGATTGAATGCGAACGTTTCAGATTGTGCGGCCCGAATTATGTGAGACCGCCTTCGGTACGCGACGCGAGTTCGCAACGGGCCGAAATATCTACCGGCAGAATCAATAACGCCTCGAGTCCCGCTGCCTTAAGGGACACGCGACTTCGCATGTCTGTTAAGGAGGGCGACCAAGCGGCTATTTGCGGGACGGCCGACGAGCACGACGGCCATGCGGGGCGTTCCTACAGTCGCGCCACGCAGACGACGAAATGCCGCTGCTGGTAGACGATTCCGCTGTCGGCCGAGCCGCAGGCGTTCACGTCGACGGTGTTCTGCTTGATGTCGATCACGCGGACCGCGCCCGGGGTGTGGGCGGCGCAGTCGAGACGCTTGGGGCTGCCGGGGGTGAGTTCCATGCAGCCGCCGACCACCCAGTCGATGTCCAGGCACAGCGCGGCCTGTGTCGCTCCGTGCAGGGTTTCGTTGTAGGTGTGGTCGGCGTCGGTGGGGCACGTGGCGTTGGCCGGGGCCTTCTCGACGACCTTGTAGACCGAGTTCGGGCTGCCACAAGCGGTTTTGTCGATCGCGCCCGCGCCGCCGAGCTGCACGCAGTCACCGATGTTCACCTGCAAGCTGGTGGCGCTCTTGTTCGACGCGCCGCGTAGCGCCGACGTGGTCGGCAGTGCCTCCGTGGTGGTCGGCAGCGGCTCCTCGGTGGTCGTCGGCGGCGCGGATGTCGTTGCCGCGTTGTCGGCCTGCGCGGCAGCCTTGGCCGGCTCGTCGGCGGGGCCGGACATCGATAGCGCGGCGACGACCACGAGAGTGGCCGCCAGTCCGGTCCCGACCATGAAGGCGGCCAGGGTGATACCGGCGCGGACACGTTGGCGCGACACGTACGTCCTCCAGAGCTCTGAACCCTTCGAACCCACCTAGCGACCCGAAGTTGTGAATCTTGCGGATTGAAGACCACGCCATGCTTACACTACGCGGCACGTCCGCGTCGAGTTTTGCTTCCCACGGGAGCGATCCGTCCTGGGAATTCACCTGCGTCCCGGCATCCGGGGCAGCAGTGATCACGATCGGATAACGAACTTCGTGATCATGTGTGCCGACCGCCAGATCTGGAAACAAGTCACGGGCGCTGTACAGTCACACGCCATCCGGCCTCCGGAGCCGGGTGTCTCGGTGAGAAGGAATTCCAGAATGAAGTTCGGCACTATTGCCGCCATTACGCTCGGTGCGGTTGCCGCAGTGGGCATCACAGCGGGGGCCGCGAACGCGAAACCCATCGAACCGGAGCGGGAGACCACGACAGCGGGCGTCGAGCAGGGCGTCGACTATCGCACCACGGTTTCGCGCGAGACCGGGGCCATCACGACCGCCGTCGAGCACGGCACCTTCGCGGTGGCCGACGACGGCACCAAGATCAAACTGACCTCCGATACCGGAGCCGTGGTCGCCGAAGTGCCGCTGACCTTCCAGGTTTCCGGCAGCAAACTCTCGGTCGCGCACGAAATCAGCGACGGCGGACGGCGTCTCGCGCTCACGCCGACAGCCGGCGCCAAGGAGATCGGCGAGATGCAGCCGATCAGCTCGATGAACCGCCTCATCGCCGAACTGAACCAGAACGTCGTCGGCGTGGTCGCGGGCGCGCTGCTCGGCGGGCTGCTCGGGGCCCTGATCGGTCTGGGCTTCTTCAGCATCATCACCGGCCCGATCGGTCTGGTCGTCGGCGCGATCGCGGGCGGAGCCATCCAGGGCGGGCAGCCGTTCATGGACGCGCTGATGGCGGTCGTCAACGGCGAACCCTGATCGGTACCGCACGGAACGGAGGCGGCAGGCGCACCGCAGCGCGCCTGCCGTACCCGGACCGGCTTGCCGATCGCCGTGGCCGCCTGACAGGAGTTCGGTCAGGACGCCACGGCTGTGGAGCGAAGAAACGCGCGAACGCCCGATGCCGCTGGACGCGTGCTATCGCGCGGGTGACGCGAAAACGATCAGCGCTCGGTGGAACCGGACTCGCCGTCACGGTGCTGGCGAGATAGTCGCCAGAGGAACTCCGGGTCGTCGTCGGGTCCGATGACGCGCTTGCGCTGTGGTGAACGCGTCTGCGGGGCAGTGGGTCCAGTCCGCTCGGGGCCGAACGCCTTCCAGCACAGCACCGCTATCGCCACCACCGCGATGAGTGCCAACAAGTACGTCACGTCGCTCACCTCCTGGTTACGAGGGTAGCCGCGGACGTGACTCCCGCGCACCGCAGACGCGAAAATGGTCTGCGGGCGAGCGCGGACCCGAGCACGACAGGTCCGCGCGCCCTGCGATCAGCGTGCTGCGGTCGCCTCGGTGGTCAGCGACTTGAGCAGCTGGAGTACTTCCGATTCGCGGAACCGGCGATGTCCGCCCGGTGTGCGCAGCGACCCGAGGCGCCCGGCGTGGGCCCAGCGCGTCACGGTCTTGGGGTCGACGTGGAACAGGGCAGCAACCTGGCCCGGAGTCAGCAGGGTGTCCTGGCCGCCGACGGTGATCGCAGTCATAGCAAACCTCTCCGTTCTCGACAGTTCCCTCATCAGATGGCGCCATCGTCGCACTGAAACCCCTAGGTACTCGAACCACCTACAGTTGGTAAAGGGGAGGTAATAGACAAAACGGATGTGCGCCCCACCCCCGGCTGTTGGGCGTGCACCGGGGGCGGGCAACAGCTTCGCATAGGCTGAGGGATGTGCGTGACGCAACTCCACCAAAAGGTGCTTCCGGACAGCAAACGGCTGGCGCAGGTCGTCGGTTGGCCCGCAATCTGGCGCTTTACACCGTCGCCAGGTTGGGTCTCGTGGTAGTGCTCACCGCGCTGATCGTGCTGGCCGCGCGGCTGGTGTCGGTGGACATCCCCTTGGTGGTCGCGGCCCTGTTCGCATTGATCATCGCGATGCCGCTGTCGCTGACCCTGTTCAAGCGGCTGCGGGCCAAGGTGAACGAGGACATCGCCCTGGTCGACGAGCGCAGGCGACGCGACAAGGCCGAGCTTCGGGCCAGGTTGCGCGGCGACGAGCCGCCCACTCCGCCGGAGGCGGGGACCTCTTCGTGAAGTCCTGTGATCACACCGCACCGCGAGATTGGGTCGACAACGCGGTGCGGCTGATCGACGCCGACGCCCAGCGCAGCGCGGACACCCACTTGCTGCGCTATCCGCTGCCTGCCGGGTGGAACGTCCAGCTCTATCTCAAGGACGAGTCCACCCACATCACCGGCAGCCTCAAGCACCGCCTGGCCCGCTCGCTGTTCCTGTACGCGATCTGCAACGGCTGGGTCACCGAGGGGACGACCGTGGTGGAGGCGTCCTCCGGTTCGACCGCGGTCAGCGAGGCCTACTTCGCGAAGCTGCTCGGCCTGGATTTCGTCGCGGTGATGCCGGCGAGCACTTCCCCGCAGAAGATCGCGCTGATCGAGGCGCAGGGCGGACACTGCCATTTCGTGCGGCGCCCGCCGGACATGTACACCGAGGCCGCGCGGCTGGCCGCCGAGTGCGGTGGTCACTACATGGACCAGTTCACCCACGCCGAGCGCGCCACCGACTGGCGGGGCAACAACAACATCGCCGAGTCGATCTTCCAGCAGATGGCGTTGGAGACCAACCCGGTGCCGGAATGGATCGTGGTCGGTGCGGGCACCGGCGGCACCAGCGCGACAATCGGCCGCTACGTCCGTTACCGCAGGCACGCGACGAAACTGGCCGTGGTCGATCCGGAGAACTCCGCTTTCTATGGCGGTTACGAGACCGGGGACGCGGCCTATCAGACCGGAATGCCCTCCCGGATCGAGGGCATCGGCCGCCCGCGCGTGGAGCCCTCGTTCGTCGGCCAGGTGGTGGACCGCATGTTCGAGGTGCCCGACGCGGCGTCCATCGCGGCGGCCAGGTTCGCGAGCGCGCGGCTCGGCCGCCGAGTCGGTGGATCGACCGGGACCAACCTGTGGGGCGTCTTCGCCCTGATCGCCGAGATGCTCGCCGAAGGCCGGGGCGGCAGTGTCGTCACCCTGCTGTGCGATGGCGGAGATCGTTACGCGGGAACGTATTTCGACGATGCGTGGGTTGCGCGCCAGGGATTGGATCTCGCCGCGCCCATCGCGGTCTTGGAGAAGTTCATGGCGACCGGGGTCTGGGACGCCTGATCGGTTCGCGCCTCGCATAGGTGCTGTTCGCCGAAAGCGGAACGGGGCGCTGCCGTGCCTTGTGTCGTCAATTTTTGTTGACACCGCGCGCCGGTGTCAATCAAAATTGACGGCATGACGGAAGCAACCACTCTGGCGGCCGCCGCGGGCAGCCCCGATCCCAAGGTCGGGCTGCGCGCGGTGCTCGCCCTACGCAGGCTGCTCGAACGTCTCGAAGCGATCCAGGTGGCCAACGCCCGTGCCCAGGGCTGGTCCTGGCAGGCGATCGCGGAAGCGCTCGAGGTCAGCAAGCAGGCGGTCCACCAGAAATACAACCGGAAAGGCAGGAGCCGCTGATGTTCGAACGGTTCAGCAGGTCGGCGCGCACGGCGATCGTCACCGCCCAGGAGGACGCGCGCGAACTCCACGCGTCGAATATCGAGGTCGAACACGTGCTGCTCGGACTGCTCGCGCAGGCCGAGCCGGCGATGACGGAATTGCTCGCGGAGGCGGGACTCACTCGCGACGGCGTGCGCCGCGCGCTGGCCGAACAGGGCAACGGTGTGCCGCTCGGTCCCGAGGACGCCGAGGCGTTGCGTTCCATCGGCATCGATCTGGACGCCGTCCGGGAATCGCTGGAAGCGAATTTCGGTGAGGACGCGCTCGACCGCGCCGCACCGGACCCGCGACGTGGGCCGTTCCCCTGGAGCCGCGGCGGCTACTACGGGCACATTCCGTTCACGAAGGAAGCGAAGAAAGTGCTCGAACTCTCCCTGCGTGAGGCGCTCGGCCGCAAGGACAAGACGATCGAATCCGGGCACGTGCTGCTCGGCATCCTGCGCGCTCCCAACCAGACGACGGTGCGCCTGTTCGGCGGCCCCACCGTGATCCAGGAGTTGCGGCCCAAAGTGCACGCGCTGCTCGACCGTGCGGCCTGAGCCGGCGGGGATGCGCTGCCGGAGTTCGGGTTTTCCGGCGGCGCGTGTCCGCGTCGGACGCCTAGCATTGGGCCATGCAGCTCGTGATTCGGTTGATCATCAACGCGGTGGCCATCTGGCTGGCCGCCTTCTGGGTCGACAAGATCGACATCCTCGCTCCCGAAGGCGGCAACGGTGCGAAGATCGGTGTCGTCCTCGCGGTGGCCGCGGTGTTCACGGCGGTGAACGCGGTGGTGAAGCCGATCGTGAAGTTACTGTCGCTACCACTGGTGATCGTGACGCTCGGCCTGTTCCTGCTGGTGATCAACGCGCTCATGCTGTGGCTGACCGCCGAGATCACCGAGGCGTTCACCGAATACGGCCTGCGCGTAGAGGGTTTCTGGGCCGCGGTGGTCGGCGGCATCATCGTCTCGATCGTGAACTGGGTGCTCGGCATCCTGGTTCCGGACGAGGACTGATTCGCGGCGCCGGCGCACGCGTGGTCACGTTCCGCGCGGAGGCCGTCAGCGGGTCGGCGCGGCGGCCCGCGGCCGGTGCAAGGCTGCGGGCGCTAGCCCAGCCCGACCGCCAGCGCGGTGACGGCCGACCACACCAGCAGAGCCAGGCCGGAGTCCCGCAGCGCGGGAATCAGTTCCAAGCCGCCCTTGCCGCCGCGCACCGGCGCGTTGGCGCGTACGGCGAGCGGGACCGCGAGCAGTCCGGCCAGGGCCAACGGCGTGCGGGCGATCAGCGCCAACGTCACGAGGAACGGCACCGTGAGCAGCGCGAGGTGCAGGGTGCGGGTGCGCGGGTCGCCGAGTTTCACCGCGAGGGTGACCTTTCCGGAGCCGGTGTCGGTGGGGATGTCGCGCAGGTTGTTCGCGACCAGCACGGCGCTGGAGAACGCGCCCACCGCGATCGCGAGCAGCGCGCCCACCCAGTCGATCCGGCCCGCCTGCACGAACTGGGTGCCGAGCACGGCGACCAAGCCGAAGAAGACGAACACCGCCACTTCGCCGAACCCGCTGTAGCCGTACGGGTTGCTGCCTCCGGTGTAGTACCAGGCGCCGGCCAGGCAGGCAGCACCGATGAGCAGCAGCCACCACGCGCTGGTGAGCACCAGCACCAAACCGAAGACCGCGCCGATGACGAGGCTGACGATGGCCGCGGTTTTCACCGCGGTGGGAGAGGCCAGCTTCTGCCCGACCAGACGCAGCGGGCCGACCCGGACGTCGTCGGTGCCGCGGATGCCGTCGGAGTAGTCGTTGGCGTAGTTCACGCCGACGATCAGCGCCAGCGAAACGAGCAGCGCGAGAATCGCTTTCCACCACACCGCACCGTCGACGGACGCGGCGGCGCCGGTCCCGGCGAGCACCGGGGCGATCGCGTTCGGCAGGGTGCGAGGACGCGCGCCTTCGATCCATTGCGCTGCAGTAGCCATATTCGCAGCATAATGGGCGCAGTCGGACGCGGTCCGTCTTCAGCCCGCGCACGGCCGGAGCGAAGGCGGAGCTACCGCCTGGTGCGCGCGCGGCGATCAGGCGGTTTCGGCGGTCGCCGCCTCCTGCAGGCGCGCGAGTCCCTTCTCGAAGTCGCGGCCGACGAACTTGTCCATCGGGATGAACTTGCCGATGACGCCCATCAGGCCGGTCTGCTGCCCGGTCATACGCCAGGTCACCTCGGTGCCGGTCTCGACCGGGGCCAGGAGGAAGGTCACCATATTGGTCGCCTTCATCGGCTTCAGGAATTCCAGGCGCACCCCGATCTCGCGGTCGGCGCTGCCGATGATCTCCATGCTGCCCGCGCCGGCCTTGCGGTTGCCGCTCCAGGCATAGCGCGCACCCACACCGGAGTCGGCGCCGGAATAACTGCGCTGCAGCTGGGGATCGAGATCTTCCCACGGCGACCACTCGACCCATTTGTGGAAGTCGTTGATCAGCCCGTGCACACGCGCGGGGTCGGCCGTGATCACGGCCGATCGGACCACCTCGAACTCAGCCATGGGGTCAGACTATGCGACCGATCGCTCACAGTCGCGGCAAAGAAATCGTGTCGGCTCCGTCCGGCCCGCTCGCCTACGATGACCGCGGGATGTTTCCGGAGCACAGCGGCCCGCACGGCCACAGTCGAGTAGTGACGACGCCCGCAGGCGAATCGGTCGTGGTGGCCCTGCTGGGCGAGGTCGCGCTGCGTCGCGACGGGACGCTGACGCCGCTGCCCGGCGCGCGCTCCCGGCTCCTGCTCACCGCGCTGGCCCTGCGGCCCGGCCGCAGTCGCGGCGCGCAAGCGCTGATCGTGGACGTCTGGGGCGAACAGCCGCCGCGGGCGCCGATGAACGCGCTGCACACCCAGGTGTCCCGGTTGCGGTCGGCGCTGCCGGAGGGCGCGCTGGAGATCGGCCCGGCGGGATATCGGTTGACGCTCGCCGCCGAACAGGTCGATTTGTCGTCGGTGGGCGTGCGTGTGACGCGGGCACGCGGGCTGCACGCCGCAGGTGATCTCGCCGGCTGCCTGGCGGAGATCGCGGGGGCGCGGGCGCTGTGGCGCGGGGATCCCGGTGCGGATCTGCCGCCGGGTGATCTGGCCGACGAGCTGCGCGTCGCGGCCGGGCGGCGTCTCGCCGAACTCGACGAGCTCGAACTCGCCGCACGTGAAGCCGGCGGCGACGTCGACGGGGCCTTGGCTCTGGCTCGTGGACGCGCCGCCGCCGATCCGCTGGACGAACCCGCGCAGGTGACCCTGATGCGTCTGCTCGCCGCGGCGGGACGGGCGAACGAGGCGCTGGAATCGTTCGCGGCCTTCCGCTCCCGGCTGGTCGACCAGCTCGGCGCCGATCCCGGGCCCGCGCTTTCCGCGGCGCACACGGCAATCCTGCGCGGCGAGCCGACCGGGCTCACCGTGCCGCCGGTGGCGGACGGGAATTCGCGTGGCGGGTCGGCGGCCCGTTTCCTGCCCCCGACCGAGGCTTCCACCTCCGCGGACCCACCGCCCGTCGCGATGGGGCTGCGCGCCGCCCCGAACGCGCTGCTCGGCCGGACGGACGATCTCGCCGCGCTGACCGACCTGCTGCACACCTGCCGGGTGGTGACCGTGCTCGGACCGGGTGGCGCGGGCAAGACCAGAGTCGCCAACGAGCTCGGCGCGCGGGTGGCGCGGACCCGCCCGGTGGCCCTGGTCGAGCTGGCCTCGGTGCGGGCCGAGGGCGGCGACGCCGGGGTCGAGATCGAGGCGGCGATCGCCGCGGTGCTCGGCCTCAGCGAGGTCACCTTCGACACGGCGACGCTGCGCTCCGGGCAGTCCGTCGATCTGCGCAGGCGGTTGCGTGACGCGGTGTCGGCGCGCCCGATGCTGCTGATCCTGGACAACTGCGAGCACCTGATCGACGCCGTCGCCGTGGTGGTCGCCGACCTGATCGGCCTCGCGCCCCGGCTGACCGTGCTCACCACGAGCCGCTCGCCGCTAGCGATCACCGCCGAGACCGTGTATCCGCTGCCGCCGCTGACCATCGACCCGGCGGGCTCACCCGCCACCGAGCTGTTCGCCGCGCGCGCCAGGGCCGTGCGCCCCGCGGTCCGGCTCGACCCGGAGATCGTCGCCCAGCTCTGCCACACGCTCGACGGGCTGCCGCTGGCCATCGAGCTGGCCGCCGCCCGGGTCCGGGCGATGAGCGTCGAGGAGATCAACGAGCGATTGGCCGACCGATTCGCGCTGCTGCGTCACGGCGACCGCAGCTCGCCCGAACGACATCGCACCCTGCACGCGGTGATCGAGTGGAGCTGGAACCTACTCGACCGCGAACAGCAGGCGACGCTGCGCCGATTGTGCCGGTTCCCGGCCGGTTTCACGCTGTCCGCCGCCGAGGCGGTCGCGGGCGGAGCCGACGTGATCGATGTCGCCGCGGCCGTCGACGGCCTGGTCAATCAATCGCTGCTCACCGTGCTGGACGACGCGGCGCTCGGCACCCGCTACCGGATGCTGGAGACGGTGCGGGAATTCGGCGAAGAGCAGCTGACCGCCGCCGCGGGGGAGCCGGAAGCGGTCGATACCCGAATGCTGCGGTGGGCCAAAAACTACGCCGATGACGTGGCGAGCCGGTACACGACCGGCGATCAGTTCCACCTCGCGCTATCCGTGGCGGCGGAACTGGACAACTTGCTCGCCGCGCTGCGCTGCGCCATCGAACGAAGGGACGCCGCGACGGCCTACACGGTGTTCCCCGTCGTCGGCACGCTGTGGGTGATCCGTGGATCGCATACGGAAGTGATCGCGTGGGCCCAGCGGGTCATCGAATTGGATGCGGCCGATCTCGGGCGCGAAGGTCCGCGTGCGGACCTCGTGCTCGTCACCTATCAGATGATGTTCCTGCATCTCGCCTACACCAACGGCAGCGCCCGGGCACTCGCCGAACTGCGCCTGCGCGTGCGCCGATTGCTCCGCCCCGGCGTAGAACTCACCGAGAACAGCCGCTTCATCGGCCGGGTCGTGCTCACCAGGGCCGACGGACGCGGAATCGGCAGGCTGCTCGCCGAGGCGGTCCGCACGGACGATCCGGAGACCAGGGCCTCGGCGCTGCTGTTGCGGGCCAACATGCGAGAGAACCTCGGCGACGTGCGCGGCTCCACGATCGACGCGATCAAGGCGCTGGATGTGCTCGGGCGCGAGAACGTCTGGAGCGTGGCCATGGTGAGCAGGCACCTCGGACAGGTCTGTGGACAGATCGCCCAGTACGCCGAATCCGCGACCTATTACCGCCGCGCGCTCGACGTGCTGCAACGGCTCGGCGCCTACGAGGACACCGTGGAGATCCGCAGCCTGCTGGTGGCTTCGCTGGTCGGCATCGGCGAGCTGGAGCAGGCCCGGCGCGAACTCGACCTCGCGTTCGGCACGCCGGACCTGGACAGCTCGTCCCTGGGACGGAATCGGCTGCTGTCCACGGTGATGCAGAGTTCGGCCGAGCTGGCGTACGCGGAGGGCGACATCGCGGGCGGATCCGCTCGCTACGAGCGCGCGCTGGAGCTGTTCGGCTGGCCGGACAACGCCCTCGGCCCCGGACCCGGCGCCCTCATGCTCGCCGCGGCGGCGCTCGGCGCGCAGGTACTGCACGGCGAGGCGGGCGCAGCGGCGGTCCTGTCGGCACAGCTGGCCGAGCTCACCGTGCCGACGATGAGCCAATATCGAGACCTGCCGCAGATCGGCGCCGTCGCGTGCGCGATCGGCTCGTACCTCGTCGCCGCCGACCGTGAGCCGAGCATCGGTCTCGACTTATTGGTGCTGGCCCCGAACGTGTTCTGCCGACAGGATTTTCCCTCGATGCGCTGGCAACGGCACCTGGACGCGGCGATCGCGATACTCGGCGCCGCCCAAGTCGCGGAAGCCCGCAGCCGCCTCGGCCATCTTCGCCGGAACGATTCCGCCGACCGCATCATGCGGATGCTGCAAAGCCTGAGCGCCGCCCGCTGACCACTCGTCCGCCACAACGGCACCGGCGTGCGGATCGAGCTGATCCGCGGAAACAGGCCGGGTAACCGTGGTCACCCGGCCTGCTCCATGTGCGGATGGCTCACGCCCGCCGCATGTACGCCTTGACCGTGAGCGGAGCGAAGATCGCGATGACGACCACCGCGCCGATCAGCGACCAGGCGAGGTCGCCGCCGAAGCCGGCGCCGTTCATCAAGCCGCGGCACGCGTTCACCATGTAGTACACGGGGTTCACGTGATTGAGGCCCTGCATCCAGCCCGGCATCGTGCTCACCAGCGCGAAGGCGCCGGACATGAAGGTCAGCGGGAACATGATCATCATCGAGATGCCCTGCACGCCCGCCGCGCTCTTGCCGGTGACCCCGACCAGCGCCCAGATCCAGCTGATCGCGAACGAGCAGATCACGATGACCAGGCCCGCCGCGACGACCCCGACCACGCCGCCCTCCGGGCGATAGCCGATGGCGACCCCGACGACGATGGTGAGCACGGTCGCGATGACGTAGCGGACCATGTCCGCCAGCAGCGCGCCCGCCAGCGCGGAAATGCGGGCGATGGGCAGGGATTTGAACCGGTCGAAAACGCCCTTATCCATGTCCTCGCGCAACTGGGTGCCGGTGACGACCGAGGTGAGCACCACGGTCTGCACCAGGATCCCGGGGATCAGGACCGGCAGGTAGTCGCGCACGCTGCCGCCGATGGCGCCACCGAAGATGTAGGCGAACAAGGCGGTGAACAGGATCGGCTGCACCGTCACGTCGAACAGTTGCTCGGGCTTGTGCTTGATCTTCAGCAGACCGCGGTAGGCCATGGTGAACGAGTTCGCCGCCGCCTGGGCGAGCGGAACGCGGTTGCTCACTTCGGGAATTCTCGTCGGCGCCGCTCGGCGTGTCTCGGTCGCGGTGATGGTGGTGGTGGTGGTCACGCCGCGCTCCTCTCGGATTCGTCGGTGGTGTCGTCGGCGGGGTGGCCGGTGATGGTGAGGAAGACCTCGTCCAGGCTCGGCTTCGTCACGGTGATCTCGTCGACGCCGATCTCCCACTCGCGCAGGCGGATCAGCAGGTCGGCGGTGACGCCTGCGTCGGTGAGCGGGGCGGTGAGCCGCCCGGCCTCCGGGGTGATCTGCGCTTCGACGCCGAGGAAATCGCCGATGATGCGGCGCGCCTCGTCGATCTGACCGCGATCGATCAGGGTCAGGTGCAGCGACGAGCCGCCCACCGAGGCCTTCAGCTCGTCGGCCGTGCCGTCGGCGATCACCTTGCCGCGGTCGATCACCGCGATCCGGTCGGCCAGCTGGTCGGCCTCGTCCAGATACTGCGTGGTGAGCAGCACCGTCGCGCCTGCACGGACGAGGCGGCGGATGGTCTCCCACATCTGGGCGCGGGTGCGCGGGTCGAGTCCGGTGGTGGGTTCGTCCAGGAACAGCAGCGGCGGTGTCGCGATCAGGCTGGCCGCCAGATCCAGCCGGCGCCGCATGCCGCCGGAGAAGTTCCGCAGCGGTTTGTCCGCCGCCTCGGTGAGGTCGAACTCTTCCAGCAGGTCGGCCGCCTTACGACGGGCATCGATCCGGCTCAGGCCGAGCAGGCGGGAGAAGATGATCAGGTTCTCGGTGGCCGAAAGGTCCTCGTCGACGGAGGCGTACTGCCCGGTGACGCCGATGAGCGAACGGACGGCCGTCGGCTCCGCGACCACGTCGTGGCCGAAGATGCGGCCACTGCCGCCGTCCGGTCGCAGCAGGGTCGCCAGCATGCGGATGGTCGTGGTCTTGCCTGCGCCGTTCGGACCGAGCACGCCGTACACCGAGCCCTGCGGCACCGCCAGGCTCACGCCGTCGACGGCTCGCTGTTCCCCGAACACCTTGACCAGGCCGTCCGCCTCGACGGCGAGCGCTGAAGTTGGTGCGAAAGAAGTCATGTGGACAACTGTGGACACCCCGACTTGCACGGCTCTTGCACAGCGCTGTCACATCGGCCGCGACTGCGTCGCGGCGTGTTGGCGGCCCTCAGTCGCTTGCGCGCAGAAGTCGTCGACTGCCGAGTTCTCAGGATGCGGCCTTGCGGGGTCGCGCTGGTGGTCAACGGCGTCCGGCTGTAGTGACCGGCCCTGAGAACCAGCTCGCTCGATCCATGCCCGGTTTCGGATCGAGCGAGCATCGAAGTGCCGCTGCCACTCGGTAGCCGCATGGAGTCAGCGGTCGTAGCTGTGGGCAGCGCGAGTCGTGGGCGCTGCTCGGTGATCCGCTAGCGGCTCGAGTCGGCCAGCAGGTATTCGCGGAGTTTGGCGCGGTCGGGCTTGCCGGGGCCGCGGAGGGGGAACTCGTCGAGGACGGCGAGTTCGCGGGGGGCCGCGATGGAGTCGAGTTCGTCGGCGACGTACTCGCGCAGCTCGGCCAGGTCGGGTGTGGCGCCGGGTGCGGGGATCACCGCGACGGCGACGCGCTGGCCGAGTCGTTCGTCGGGCAGGCCGAGCACGACCACCTCGCGGATCGCCGGGTGATTGATCAGCACGGCCTCGACGACCTGCGGAATAACCAGCAAGCCGCCGGTCGTGATGGCCTCGTCGAGCCGTCCGGTGATGCTCAGTACGCCGTGGTCGAAGGTGCCCGCGTCCTCGGTGCGGAACCAGCCCGGTTCGGCGAAGGCGGGATGGTCGGGCTGATTGCGGTAACCCGAGGCGATCATCGCGCCGCCCAGCACGACCCGGCCCTCTTCGATGCGGACCTTCGTGCCCTCCAGCGGCACGCCGTCGTACACGCAGCCGCCGCACGTCTCGCTCATGCCGTAGGTGCGCACCACGGTAATGCCCGCGGCTCGCGCGCGCTCGTAGACCGGCAGCGGAGTGGCCGCGCCGCCCACCAGCACGCCGTCGAGCTCGGCCAGCGCGGTGGTGGCGACCGGCGACTCGAGCGCCTTGATCAACTGGGTCGGCACCAGGGCGGTGTAGCGGCGTTCCCCGCGCATACCCGAGATGGCGCCACCAAGAGCCTCCGGCAGGAACCCGCCGGATACGTCCAGCACGGTGGGCTCGGTTCCCGCCAGGATGCTGCGCAACAGCACCTGGATGCCGGCGATGTGATGGGTCGGCAGGGCCAGCAACCAGTTGCCGGGGCCGCCGAGCCGGTCGTGGGTCGCGGTGCCGCTGGCGCGCAGGGCGGCCGAACTGAGCATCGCGCCCTTCGGCACGCCGGTGGTGCCGGAGGTGGTCACCACCAGAGCGATGTCCTCATCGATCGGCTCGCCCGGCGACAAGGCGTCGCTCAGGCGTCTGGCCTCACGCCGATCGCTGGTGGGAATGGGCAGCCACGCCGCCCCGCTACCTTCCAGCGCCTCTCGCAGGTGGGGCATGACGTCGCCGAGACCGGACCCGGTGGGCATCGGCAAGGTACGCAGTGTCTTGGTCATGCCGTGCCTCGCCGCTCGCCGGACTCGGTGGTGCCCAGAGCCGCAGTGCCCATGGCTCGCTCGCTGCACTCCCTCACGGTAGGGATCGTGTCATGCCCGCGTCGCCGCGTGCGGAACGGGTCGGTCTGCCGGAGTGGCGCACCCGCGGCGCGGCCACCCGGTCGGATCGGGGCTCGGATACGACAGACATCGAGACTGCGATTCACTCGTCGGACGGGACACGGACACAGCCGGCCCAAACGTCGGCGGTCGGGTGGCCATCCGAGCGTTATCGTCCTCGCCGGTCGACACGTTGGCAACTCGGCGCGGCCCGCGCAACTACCGAACGGAACCGTTGTTACGACGCCGGCCAGCGGGAATCCCGCCGGATCGGATGGGTCGGCGGAACCTCAACGAACACGATCGGCACACCGTCGGGATCGCGCACCCACATCTCGTGCAAACCCCACGGCTCCTCGACCGGGGCCCGATCGATCGCGATGCCCTTCAGCGCCAGTTCCGCGGCGGCGTCCGACACGTCGCGCACCTGGAGCCAGATCGCGCCCTCGAACGACGACGACCTGCCCGACCCGCCGTGCGCGGCCACCTCGATCAGCGACTGTCCGGCGAAGAAGACCGTGCCGCCCGGATACTCCCGCGCGACGGCCAGCTCCAGCCCGTCCCGATAGAACGCGAGCGTGGCCTCGTAGTCGGCGGGCCGCAGGATGATCCGGCTGCTGAGGATGTCCATGTCAGAAGTACCAGGGGTAGGGGGTCCAGTCCGGCTTGCGTTTCTGCAGGAACGCGTCGCGGCCTTCGACGGCTTCGTCGGTCATGTAGGCCATCCTGGTCGCCTCGCCTGCGAACAGTTGCTGGCCCACCAGCCCGTCGTCCAGCAAATTGAACGCGTACTTCAGCATGCGCTGCGCCTGCGGCGATTTGCCGTTGATGTCGGCGGTCCACTCCAGGGCGACGTCCTCCAGTTCGGCGTGATCGACGACCTTGTTCACCGCGCCCATCTGGTGCATCTCCTCGGCGGTGTACGGACGACCGAGGAAGAAGATCTCCCGCGCGAACTTCTGGCCGACCATCTTGGCCAGGTACGCGCTGCCGTAACCGCCGTCGAAACTGCCCACGTCGGCGTCGGTCTGCTTGAAACGCGCGTGCTCGCGGCTGGCCAAGGTGAGGTCGCAGACCACGTGCAGGCTGTGGCCGCCGCCCGCGGCCCAACCGTTCACCAGCGCGATCACCACCTTCGGCATGAAACGGATCAGCCGCTGCACCTCCAGGATGTGCAGGCGGCCCGCGCGGGCCTGGTCGACCGTGTCCGCCGTCTCGCCACTGGCGTACTGGTACCCGCTACGGCCGCGAATGCGCTGGTCACCGCCGGAGCAGAAGGCCCAGCCGCCGTCCTTCGGGCTGGGGCCGTTGCCGGTGAGCAGCACCGCGCCGACATCCGCTGTCATCCGGGCGTGGTCGAGTGCCCGGTAGAGTTCGTCGACCGTGTGCGGACGGAACGCGTTGCGCACCTCCGGCCGGTCGAACGCCACTCGCACGGTGCCCTGCTCGATGTGCCGGTGATAGGTGATGTCGGTCAGGTTCTCGAATCCCGGAACGGGCCGCCACAGCTTCGGATTGAACGTCACCGGGCAATGCTAGGTCGCGCGCGGCTCGAAAGTCGTGGTCGGGCCCGTGAGCCGCGACTATCCCGGGTGCGAGCGCCTCGGCCCCGGAAGTCGGCAATGCGGTGCGGTCGCCACGAACCCCGGCTATTCGCCCCGGGATCGGCGAGACCTCGATTTGACGGTGTAAAACTACGCGTTACCGTGCAGGTATGAGCGAGCGAGTGAAACCGGTTATAGACCGGAGCGCGGTGGACGGGTCTCGGTACGAGAAGCACGGCGGGTTCCCGAAGGTCAGGCCGGCGAAGGTCGGGCCCGACTTCGGCGGGTTCGTGGAAGCCATGCGGACGTTGCAGGATCTCGCGGTGTCCGTGGACGCGCCGGACGACGTCTTCGGGGCCGCGCAAGCCAAAGCCCGCGAGCTGATCGAATTGCTGGAGCCCTACCGCGCCCCCGAGCTGCAGGGGCCCGCGGGCCGCGCCGTCGAATTGCCGGGACGGGGAAGCCTCCTGCTGCTGCCGTGGCAGGTGGTCGCGGCAGGGCCGGACGGCATCGAGATGACGGGCGTGTTCCGCCGCTTCCATCTCGGCGGCAACGGCGCCGCGCACGGCGGCGTGCTGCCGCTGCTGTTCGACGACCTGCTCGGCATGATCGTGCACTACGCCGGACGGCCGATCAGCCGCACCGCGTACCTGCACGTGAACTACCGCAAGATCACTCCGCTGGAAACGCAACTGACGGTTCGCGGACGGGTCGACCGGATCGAAGGACGAAAAACTTTCATCACCGCCGAATTGCTCGATGAGCAGGGCGATCTGCTCGCCGACTGCGAAGGTCTGATGGTCGAGTTGCTTCCGTGGCAGCCGTAGCCGGGTGAATGCTGGCGCGGGTGCGTATAGTTGCCCTCGCTCGTTCATCGATACCGATCCGGAGGAACCTGAAAGTGGTTGCAGCACTGTCTGAATCCCTGCTCGACGACGCGAAGCGCCCGGCTTTCCTTGCCGATGCCGTCGAGGTTCTCGACGCCGAGGTGTCGGACAAGGGTGGTGCGTCCGGCCTGGCTGTGAAGGGTGGCTACGCGGCGGTCAAGAAGATCAGCCCGTCCATCGTCCCCGATGCGCTGGAGTCGTTGGCGCCCAAGCTGGTCGCGCAGCTGGAGCCGTTCTGGCAGGAGTACACCGCGTCGGGCAACGGCAAGTTCGCCGACCTGCTCGTCGCCAAGTCCGACGAGGTCGCCGAGGCGTTGCTCGCCGTCACCGACGCCCGGGCCGAGGCCTCCAGCCGCCCTGCGTTGCAGAAGGTCTACTCCTCGATGCGTTCCTCGGCCAAGAAGAACGTCGTCGAGGCGCTGCCGCGGGTCGGCGACCTGATCGAGAAGCACGCCAAGTAACTTCTTGCAGCGCCTGCGGCGCTGCGTGTTCGCGGCCCCCTTATGGCTCGCGTTCGAGCGACCACCGCTTGCGACTTCGTCGCGGACGCGGCGGCCACTCGAACGCGAGCCGGGCCGCGAACGGAACATGCTAGGTCTCGCTTCGCTCGAAACCGGTAGTCGAGCCGGTGCCGTCGGGTGAGGAGGTAGGGCGACGACCTCTGCTCTGCCTCCGGGGCATCGCGGTCGCGTGACATCGGCCGGTGCGTCGCGTGCGCCGTGGTGGGTGACTTCGTCGCCTGCGCAGCGGCTGCTCGGACGTGAGCCGGGCTGTGTTGGTTTGCCAGCGCGCGAACGGCGGATGCTCGGTCTCGCTTCGCTCGAAACCGGGAGTCGAGCCGGTGCCATCGGGTGAGTAGGTAGGGCGACGACATGGGGCCTGCTTCCGGGATGTCGCGGCCGTGTGTCCTCTGTCGGCCGGTGCGTCGTTGGCGTGGTTGTCGGGATCCTGCGTGGCGTAGGCGGAGTACCGGGTTCCGGCTCGGCGCGAAGTGCTCGGTGTGCGGCGGTTGAAGTGAAGCTGCCCAGTATGCGTGGGTCATCTGAGGCGGGACACTTCGCCGCGAGCCGCCGAGTGGCGGGCCGGCCGAGTGGCGCCGAGCCCGGCATTGCTTTGCTTCGGGAGGCGATACGGTGCCGCCGTCGCCGATCGCTTCGTCGTGGGCCCGGCTGCCGGGGAGTGAGCCGGCAGTGGGCGAGGACACAGTGTGATTGCGAGCCTCCCGGCGGGGACTTCTCGTTGGCTGTCTGCCAGTCTGGAGGCGTGAACCCGTCTACAGCACAAGCGCAGGTCGTCGTCGACGAGTTCGTGCGCGGGGGCGTGCGGGATGTCGTCCTGTGCCCCGGCTCCCGGAACGCTCCGCTGGCCTTCGCCCTTCAGGCCGCCGACGCGGCCGGGCGGCTGCGGCTGCACATGCGGATCGATGAGCGCACGGCGGGCTTCCTCGCCGTCGGGCTCTCGATCGCGAGCCGGCTCCCGGTCCCGGTCGTGATGACCTCGGGGACCGCGGTGGCCAACCTCGGGCCTGCCGTGCTGGAAGCGAACTACGCCCGGGTCCCGCTGGTGGTGCTCAGCGCCAACCGGCCCTACGAACTGCTCGGGTCCGGCGCCAATCAGACCGTGGAACAGTTCGGCCTGTTCGGCAGCCAGGTCCGGGCCACCATCTCACTCGGTCTCGCGGAGGAGGAGGCGGGCGACGCCGATCACCCGCCCTACGGCCAGCAGAACAGCCAGTGGCGCTCCGCGGTCTGCCGGGTGCTGGCCGCGGCCCGCGGCACCCGCTCCGGCAACGCGGGCCCGGTGCACTTCGACGTCCCGCTGCGCGAGCCGCTGGTTCCGGATCTGAGGCCGGGGGAGACGGCGCCCGCGGGCCGCGCGGGCGAGTGCGCTTGGACCGAGACGCAGTACGCGACCCTGGACGTCCCGCTCGATCTCGATCTCACGCCGGACACGGTCGTGATCTCCGGACACGGCGCCGGGCTGCGGCCGGAGTTGGCGGAACTGCCGACCGTCGCCGAGCCCACGGCCCCCATGCACGGCCCCGCGCTGCATCCGCTCGCGCTGCCGCTGCTGCGGCCGAAGCAAGCGATCATCACCGGCCGCCCCACCCTGCACCGGCAGGTCTCGAAGGTGCTCGCCGACCCGGACGTGCGGGTCTACGCGCTGACCACCGGCCCGCGGTGGCCCGACGTATCCGGCAACGTGGTCGGCACCGGGACGCGCGCCGTCGCCACCGGCGCTCCCAGCGCGCAATGGCTGGAACACTGCCGCGAGTTGAACGCGAAAGCCGACCAGGTGGTGCGCGCCGAACTCGCACGGCACCCCAAACCCACCGGATTGCACGTCGCCGCCGTCGTGATGGACGCGCTGCGCGACGGCGATCAACTCCTGCTCGGCGCCTCCAACCCGGTGCGCGACGCCGCGCTGGTGTCGCATCCGCGTCCGGGGATCAAGGTGCTGTCGAATCGCGGCGTGGCCGGTATCGACGGCACGGTGTCCACCGCGGTCGGCGCGGCGCTGCACCACGACGGGCGCACCATCGCTCTGATCGGTGACCTGACCTTCCTGCACGACGCGTCCGGCCTGCTGATCGGGCCCGGCGAACCGCGGCCCGCCGATCTGACCATCGTCGTCGCCAACGACGACGGCGGTGGCATCTTCGAACTGCTCGAGCAGGGCGACCCGCAGTACGCGGGGGTGTTCGAGCGGGTCTTCGGCACGCCGCACGGCATGGATCTCGCCGCGTTGTGCGCCGCCTATCGCATCCCGCACCGGCAGGTGGACCCGCAGCAGCTGGCCGTCGAGCTGACCGGGCGTGCTCATGGCATGCGGGTGCTCGAGGTGGCCACCGAGCGGTCCAGCCTGCGCGAACTGCACGCGGCGGTGCGGGCGAAGATCCAGCCCTGACCGGGCGCGCGCCCGGTCAGTAGCCGAATTCGTCCTCGGGGTCGTCGTCGAGCGGAACCGCGATGGACTGCTCCATCACGTCCGCCGGGTTCGCCTCCAAGACGTCGCGCTCCAGAACCGCTCGTCCGACGGCGTCGTCCTGCTCGGGCAGGTCGTCGGCGAGCACGGGTTCCTCCGGGTACGCCGGAACCGACTGCTCGGCGAGATCGGCCTCCGGGACCGCGTCGGCAAGGGGATCTGACATCGTGCGCTCCTCTCCGCGTGGGCCTCTCGATCGGCATACCCGTCACGGGACGCCGCAATCGAGGCGGACGATCAACTTCGACTGGATCGAGGATGCCCGTGGTCCGCACCTACGGCAAGCATCGGACCGGTCATGTTCGCCGCTCTTCGCCGGCTTGCGGCGCGGTTCCGTTCGCGGGGTGCTCGACCACCGCGAGGGTGCGCCCGGCCATGAACCGCGCGGTCCGCACCGCCACCCCCGATCGCGTCACTTCGCTGACTTCCACCACGCCGCGCGCGATCCGTACCTCGACCCGCCGCCCCGCCCGGGTAGCCGCGATCTCGTAATTGCGAGACCCGCCGCCGACGTCGACGACGATCTCCACTCGATCACCCTTCATCTTTCAATTATCCGCTTATCCAGGGCTTTTCGCCGCTACGAGTTGGTTGCGGAACGACCCGCCGCTTACTTTCGCCGCCTCGTTTCGTCTGCATTCCCGGAGACTTCACACACCCCGAGGAGGCCGGATGAATCCCGAGTTCGACTTCGATCCCGCGGCCGCCGCTTTGGCGAGCGTCGTCGGCGGCATCACCGACGATCAGCTCGCGGCGGCGACGCCGTGCGCCGACACCACGGTCCGCGATCTGCTCGCGCACGTCATCGATCTGACCGAGGCATTCCGTCAGTCGGCCACCAAGGAGGCCGTCGGCGGATCGGTCGCGCCGCCTCCCCCTGCCGATCGCGTCCTGCCGGAAGATTGGCGCGCGCGGATTCCGGCGCAGCTGGACGCCTTGGTGGCGGCGTGGCGGGAGCCCACGGCCTGGGACGGCGTGACGGAGGCGGGCGGAGTGAGCGAGCCCGCGCCGGTGATGGCGAGGATCGCCCTGGACGAGGTGGTCGTGCACGGCTGGGATCTCGCGAAAGCAACCGGTCAGCCCTTCACCTGCGACGCCGGCCATCTGGCCGTCCTGCTGGACATGCTGTGTGCCACCCCGGCCGAGGGTGTGCCCGGGCTGTTCGGCCCGGTGGTGCCGGTCGCGGCGGAAGCGCCGGCCCTGGAGCGGGTTCTCGCTTTCACCGGCCGCCGGGCGGACTGGAACGCGGCGGCCGTGCTCGGCTAGGCGACCGGCGGGGAGCCCGTAGGCACGAACGTGCCCGCGGCCACGGCGTCGACGGCGGCGCGGGCGGCCGTATCCGCCGCGGCGTCGTCTATCGGGTCGCCGCTGGCGAGCAGCCGGTAATAGAGCGGGGCCGACACCGCCGACAGCACCGCGCGCGCGTCGGTGTGCTCCGGCGCTTCGCCGCGCGCGACGGCGGCCGCCACACACGCCGACCATTCGGTGAGGCGCACGTCGTAGAAGCGGCGCAGTGCGGTTGCGGCGGACTCGTCGCAGGTGGCGGCCGCGATAACGGCGCGAAACAGCCTGCCTTGGCGGGGGTCGGACAGTGTTCTCGCGACCAGGCGGGCGTTGGCGCTGAGATCGCCGAGCAGGGAGCCGGTGTCGGCGTGCGGCAGCGACTGCTCGGCCATGTCGACCAGCAGGTCGGCGATCAGGCCGGTGGGTGTGCGCCAGCGGCGGTAGACGGTGGTCTTGCCGACTTCGGCGCGCGCGGCGACCTCCCCGAGGTCGAGGTGGGCGAAGCCGCGTTCGGCCAGCAGGTCGCCCGCCGCTCGCAGGACGGCGGCGCGGACGCGCGCTGTGCGTCCACCTGGGCGAACCGATCCCGGGGTGGCTTCTTCCGACTCCATAACGGAACTCCAGTTTCATTTGTGCGCGAACGGGTGTACTGTCCGAATTGTTAACGGAACTATAGACCCTTTAGGAGTGTGGTCCAGTGAACGTTCGGACGGAGGACGCGCAAATGGAATACCGGCGGCTCGGCGCATCGGGGCTGCACGTCCCGGCCCTGAGCTTCGGCGCGGGCACCTTCGGCGGTCGCGGCGAGCTGTTCGGCGCGTGGGGCGACACCGACGCCGATCAGGCGCGACGACTGGTCGACATCAGCTTGGACGCGGGTGTGTGCATGTTCGACACCGCCGACGTCTACTCCGACGGTGCGTCCGAGGAGGTGCTGGGCGCCGCCGTGAAAGGCAGGCGTGATCGGGTGCTGCTGTCCACCAAGGCGACGCTGCCCACCGGCCCCGGCCCGGCGGACGCCGGTTCCGGACGGGCCAGGCTGATCGGCGCGGTGGAGGGTTCGCTGCGCAGACTCGGCACGGATTACATCGATCTGTTCCAGTTGCACGCCTTCGACGCGGCCACGCCGGTGGAGGAAGTCGTCGCCGCGCTCGACGATCTGGTGCGCGCGGGCAAGATCCGCTATGTCGGCGCGTCGAACTTCGCGGGCTGGCAGCTGATGAAATCCCTTGCCGTGGCGGATCGCAACGGTCTGACCAGGTATGTCGCGCATCAGGTCTACTACTCGCTGGTCGGGCGGGACTACGAGTGGGAGCTCATGCCGCTGGGCCGCGACCAAGGCGTCGGCGCGGTGGTCTGGAGTCCGCTCGGCTGGGGCAGGCTCACCGGCAAGATCCGTCGCGGGCAGCCGCTTCCGGAAGGAAGCCGTCTGCACCGGACCGCCGAGGCCGGTCCTCCGGTGGACTACGAAAAGCTTTACGACGTAGTCGACGTCCTCGACGAGCTGGCCGCCGAAACCGGCAGGACGGTCCCGCAGATCGCCCTCAATTGGCTGCTGCGCCGCCCCACCGTCGCCACCGTCATCGTCGGCGCCCGCAACGAGGAGCAGCTGCGCCAGAACCTCGGCGCGATCGGCTGGGAACTCGACGCCGACCAGATCGCCCGCCTGGACAAAGCAAGCGAAACCACCCCGCCCTACCCCTACTACCCGTACTACCGCCTCCCGGACTTCACCCGCCTGAACCCGCCCGCGGTGTAGGGATCAGTACACGTCGCGGACGTAGCGCTTTTCGGCGACGAGCTGTTTTTTGAAGGCCAGGGCGCCGTCCTCGTCGAGCTTGCCGTGGATGCGGGCGATGCGCAGGAGGGCCTCGTCGACGTCGGCGGCCATGCGGCTGGCATCGCCGCAGACGTAGAAGTGGGCGCCGTCGCGCAGCCAGGACCACAGCTCGGCGCCGTGCTCGATCATGCGGTGCTGGACGTAGATCCGCTCGCGCTGGTCCCGGGAGAAGGCCAGGTCTAGCCGGGTCAGGAAGCCGGAACGGAACATGTCCTCCAACTCGGCGCGGTAATAGAAGTTCTGCGCCGCATGCTGATCGCCGAAGAACAGCCAGTTGCGCCCCGTGCAGCCGAGGGCCCTGCGCTCCTGCAAGAACCCGCGGAAGGGCGCGATGCCGGTGCCAGGGCCCACCATGATCATCGGCGCGGTCGGGTCGGCCGGGGGACGGAAATGCGGCGCGCGCTGCAGGAAGATCGGCACCGCCGCGTCGGCGCCCGCCCGATCGGCGAGGAACGTCGAGCACACTCCGCCGCGCCGCGCCGCCGACCCGGTGGCGGCCGGGTCGCCGTAGCGCACGACGCCGACGGTCAGCTCCACCTCATCCGGGCTGACCAGCGGGCTCGACGAGATCGAATACTGGCGCGGTTGCAGCTTCTTCAGCGTGCCGAGCCACTCCACCAAATCGGCCCGCACCGGGAAGTCGCGCAGCACGTCCACGGCCTGCCGGTCCCACAGATAGTTCGCCAGCTCGTTGCGGTTGTCGCGGCGCAGCAGTTTGGCGAGTTTGCCGCTGTGGTTGCGCTCGGCCAGGAAACCGAGCAGGTCGTGACCGACCTTGGTGATGTCGTAGTGCGTGCGCAACGCGTCGGCCAGCGTGAGTTCGCGCTCGTCCACCTCGACCGCGCGGCGACCGTCCAGCCCGGTGGCGGCCAGCCATTCGGTGACCAGCGCGTCGCTGTTCACCGGCCAGACGCCCAGGGAATCGCCCACCTCGTACCCGCCGTCCAGGCCGCGCAGGTCGAACCCGAAGCGGCGCACCTCTTTCGGCGATCCCGCGGCCGACAGCAACTCGTTGCGCAGCAGCGGAGCGCGCAGCGGCGCGGCGCGGGTGAACGGCGCGGGGGCCGTGCGGGTACGTCCGAGCGCCGGTGCGGCAGCGGGCGATTCCAGCGTCGCGACGCCGCCGCGGGGCGTGGAGCGACCCGGACCGGTTCCGCCGCGCACCGGCGGATCGGCGGGGGAGCCGGGCTCCGCGTCGCCGAACGCCGCGAGCACGTCGTCGAGCCAGCGCTGCGCCGCGTCTTCGTAGTCGGGTTCGCTGTCGACGCGCGGCAGCAACCTGGTCGCCCCGAGCTCGGCGAATTTCTCGTCGAGTTTGCGGCCGTAACCGCAGAAGTCGTCGTAGGAGGAGTCGCCGAGGGCGAACACCGCGTAGCGCACACCGGTCAGCCGGACGACGGCGCCGGCCAGCCGATCCCAGAAGTCGGCTCCGTTGTCCGGCGGCCCTCCGTCACCGAACGTGCTGCTGACCACCAGCACGTCGCCCTGGATCGCGTTCAGGTCGCAGGAGTTTAGATCCAGCAGTCGCGGCGCGAAGCCGTGCCCGGCCAGATGCGCCGAGACGGTGGCCGCGAATTCCTCGGCGGTGCCGGTCTGCGAGGCCCACAACACCGTGATCGCGCGGGCGACCACACCCTCGTCCACCGCGGGCGCGGTGCTCGCCGCGCCACGCGAGTACATCCCGGCCAGCAGCCCGTCGACCCACAGCCTGCTGTGCGCGGACATCGGCGCCGAGTCCGGGAGCACCGGCTGACCGGTCACCGGGAGCGCCTGCAGCGCCGCCAGATAACCACTCAAGTAGATCCGCTCGGTCTCGCTGAGCGTGGGCGCGGTGCCGCTGTCGAGACCGAGCACGGCCGCCAGCGGGTGCGCCGTCTGCGCCGCGGGCAACGCGGCGGGAACTTCCGGTTGCGGCACCGCGGCCACCCGGCGCAGCGCCACCGCGCACGCCTTGAACTCCGGTTGCAGGGAGTCCGGATCGACCGCGTCGTTGGTGACCGCGTTGATGGTCAGGTATTCGCCCTGCTCGTCGTTCCAGTGAAACGGCACGAAGCAATCGCCCTGCCGCACCCGATCGCTGACCTGCACCGGCAGCACAGCGCGACCGCGGCGCGAGGCGATCTCGAGCTGATCGCCCGCGCGCAGGCCGAGACGCTCGGCGTCGGCCGGGTGCACCTCGACGAACGGCGCGCCGTTCAGCCTGGTCAGCTTGTCGATCTTGCCGGTCTTGGTCATCGTGTGCCACTGGTGCTGTAGGCGGCCGGTGTTCAGCAGGAACGGGTAGTCGTCGTCCGGCATCTCCTCCGGCAGCATGTGCGGCCGCGGCCAGAACACCGCGCGGCGGCTCGGCGTGGCGAAGGCCAGCCGGGGCCGGTGGCCGTACTCGTCGACGAACAGTGTCTGGCTGACGCCGTCATTGAGGTAGCGGATCGGATTGCGCCTGCGTTCGGGCTGCGCGCACGGCCACTGCATCGGCCCTTCGCGCAGCGCCTGGTAGCTCACACCGCGCAAGTCGTAGCCGGTGGCGGGGTTCGCGAACCGGGTGATCTCGTCGAACACCTCGGCGCTGGAGGCGAAATCGAAGCCGGGGAAGCCCATGGCGGTGGCGATGTCGGCGATGATCCGCCAGTCCGGCCGCGCGTCGCCGGTGGGCGGCACCGATTGTTGCAGCAGGGTGAGATCGCGTTCCGAATTCACCATCACCGCGTCCGCCTCCGCCCACAGCGTGGCGGGAAGCAGCAGGTCGGCGTAGGCGTTGGTCGCGGTCTCGGTGTAGGCGTCCTGGGCGATCACCAGTTCGGCCGCTTCCAGACCCGCGATCACGGTCTTGCGGTTCGACACGGTGGCGACGGGGTTGGTGCAGATGATCCAGGCCGCTTTGATCGTCCCTTCGGCCAGTTCACGGAACATCTCCACGGTGCCGGGCCCGGCTTCGGCACGCAGCGTGCCGGGCTCCAGTTCCCACACGGTCTCCACGAACGCGCGGTCCTCGGCGGAGAGCAGGCTGCGCTGACCGGGCAGGCCGGGACCCATGTACCCCATCTCGCGCCCGCCCATCGCGTTCGGCTGCCCGGTGAGCGAGAACGGCCCACTGCCGGGACGACAGATCGCGCCCGTGGCCAGGTGCAGGTTGCACAGCGCGTTGGTGTTCCAGGTGCCGTGCGTGGACTGGTTGAGTCCCATCGTCCACAGCGACATCCATTCGCCGGCTGCACCGATCCACCGCGCGGCGGTGCGGATGTCGGCTTCGGCCAGACCGGTGATCTCCGCCACTCGCTGCGGCGGATAGTCGGCGAGGAACTCCGGCATCGCCTCCCAGCCCTCGGTGTGCTCGGCGATGAACTCCTCGTCGATGTGGCCGTTCGCGACCAGCAGGTGCAGCAGCCCGTTCAGCAGCGCTAGGTCCGTGCCGGGAGCGATCTGCAGGAACAGGTCCGCCCGTGCGGCGGTCTCGGTGCGTCGCGGGTCCACGACGATGAGCTTCGCCCCGGCCTTCAGCCGGTCGGCCATCCGCAGGAACAGGATGGGATGGCAGTCGGCCATGTTCGCGCCGATCACGAAGAACAGGTCGGCGTGCTCGAAGTCGTCGTAGGAGCCGGGCGGCCCATCCGCGCCGAGCGACTGCTTGTATCCGGTCCCCGCGCTGGCCATGCACAGCCGCGAGTTCGCCTCGATGTGCACCGTGCGCAGATAACCCTTGGCCAGCTTGGTCGCGAGGTACTGCGCCTCCAGCGACATCTGCCCGGAGACGTAGAGCGCGATCGCGTCCGGCCCGTGCTCGTCCAGGATCGCGCGCAACCGGGTGGCGGCCTCGTGCACTGCCTCGTCCACCGGGAAGGGCACCGGGACCTGGCCGCGTTCCGAACGCCGGTAGGCGGTCTCCATCCGACCGGTGGTGCGCGTCAACTCGGCGTGCGTCGCGCCCTTGGTGCACAGCCTGCCCGCATTGGCCGGATGCAGTTTGTCGCCGCTGACCTTGGCGATCACCGGCTTCCCCGCACCATCCGGCGCGGTCGTCACCGTGATCCCGCAGCCCACGCCGCAGTACGAGCACGCCGTTCGGGCGATGCCGTCGCTGTGGCCGGTCACTGGGTCGGACATGCCTTCGATCATGCGGACCGCCGATTGCGCGGGATTTACCCCGCGTTATCGCCAGGTGACATTCCACCTCACCGTGCTCGAAATCGGCGGTGAGGTGTGACCGAGGTCTCCGGCTCAGCCGAGCTTGTACGCCCGATGCAGCGCGACGACGCCTCCGGTGAGGTTTCGCCACTTCACCGACGACCACCCGTTCGCCGCGATCCGCATCGCCAGCCTGCGCTGATTGGGCCAGTCCGAGATGGATTCGGCCAGGTAGACGTAAGCTTCGGGGTTACTGCTCACCACGCGCGCCACTTTGGGCAGCGCCTTCATCAGATACTCCAGATACACCGTGCGGAACAGCGGGAGAACCGGCGCGGAGAACTCGCACACGACCAACCTGCCGCCGGGCTTGGTGACCCGCAGCATCTCGCGCAACGCGAGGTCGGTGTCGGCCACATTGCGCAGCCCGAAGGAGATCGTCACCGCGTCGAAGGAGTCGTCGGCGAACGGCAGCGCCATGGCGTCGGCCGCCACCATCGGCACGTCGCGGAAACGGCCCGCGCTGAGCATGCCCTTGGAGAAGTCGGCCGCCAGGCACCAAGCGCCGGACTTCTGCAGCTCCAGCGTCGATACACCGGTGCCAGCGGCGAGATCGAGCAGCCGTTCGCCCGGCCGCGGCGACAGCGCCCTGCGGGTCGCCCAGCGCCAGTAGCGATCCTGCCCCGCGGAGATCACCGTGTTGGTCAGGTCGTATCGCCGGGCGACGCCGTCGAACATCGCCGCGACTTCGCGCGGCTGCTTGTCCAGCGAGGCCCGGTTCGATTGCGTTTTCGCCACGCCAAGACCCTAACTCGCGGTCTGTTACGAACCGAGCGCGGCGCGTGGATACTTCCGTCACGCCGGAGCGGCCTCAGGCCGTATGCGGCAACCGAATCCGCGAGCCGGTCACTTCGGCGTAATGGCCCATCAGCTGGGTACAGATGGCGGGCCAGGTCCGGGACAGCACCGACTTCCTGGCCGCAGCGGCGAAGCGGTTGCGCAGCTCCGGATCGTGCAGCGCCCCGACGGCACTGGGCAGCAACTCGCCGAAGCGTTCCACCGGAAGCAGGTAGCCGTTGCGGCAGTGGGCGATCAGGTCGCGCGGACCGCCCGCGTCGGGGCCGATCACCGGGACACCCGACGCCAGGGCCTCCTGCACGCCCTGGCAGAACGTCTCGTGCTCGCCCGCGTGCACCATCACGTCCAGGCTCGCGTACGCCCGCGCCAGCTCGTCGCCGCCGAGTTCGCCGGTGAACACCGCCGTCGGCATCAGTCGTGCCAGCCGCTTGCGTTCCGGCCCGTCGCCGACGATCACCAGCTGGACATCGGGGTCGGCGCCCAGCACCGCCAGCCGCTCGACATGCTTTTCCGGCGCCAGCCGCCCGACGAAGCCGACCAGCAGCCGGTCCCGGCCCGCGCGCCAGGCGTCGCGCAGCTCGGCGGAGCGAGCGCCGGGCGTGAAACGCGCGGTGTCGACACCGCGTCCCCACCGGTGCACGCGCGGAATGCCGTGCCGGGCCAAATCCTCGGCAGCCGCCCGGGACGGCGCGAGCGTCCGCGTGGCGCCCTCGTGGATACGCCGGGTCCAACCCCACGCGGCACGACCGGCCAGCCCGAGCCCGTAACTCCTGGCGAAGCCGGCGACGTCGGTCTGATACACCGCGACGGTCGGCAGATCCAGCCGCAGCGCCGCACCCAGCCCGCCCGCGCCGAGCAGGAACGGCGAGGCCAGGTGCACCACGTCGGCGTCGAAGTCCTCGATGGCCGAGACGATGCCCGGCTGCGGCAGCCCGACCGGCAGCGAACTGATCTTCGGCACCATGACCGCGGGCACCCGATGGACCTGGAAACGCTCGTACTCGCGCGGCGCGGCGGGCTGACCACGCGGGGTGTCGGGCGCGATGATCAGCGCGTCGTGCCCGTGCCGGTCCAAGTGCTCCAGCACCCGCAGCACGGAGTTGACGACGCCGTTCATATTCGGCAGGAACGACTCCGCGACGATCGCTACACGCACGTCCTCAGCCTGACCGGTGCACCGCGCCGCGCCGCCACACCGAAGTGAAGCGCACGGAAAGATCCGGCGAACTGTCGGGGCGCCGCGGGTCGGCGCGACGGTAGTTCAGGCCTGCGGCGCGGGCCGAGCCACCGGCTCGGGACGACGGTTCCCGCGCGAGAGCAACCACAGCGTGGGCAGCGCGAGCAGCCACACCACCACGATGACCGACAGCGCGGGCGGAATCGCGACGCGCACGTCGCGGCCTTCCACGCGCACCAGGTCGGGGTCGCTGCGGCTGTATTCCACCCGGATCCGTTCACCCGCGGTCAGGTTGGTCGGGTACAGCACGCCGACCTTCGGATTGTGCGTCTCGCCGTCCGGTGTGACGTACATGACCGCCGAGCGCAGCCGCCCCGCCGAGAGCACTTCGGCCGTGGTGCTGCCCTTGTCCGAGCTGATCAGGTAGTCGTTGCGCCACGCGGCCAGCACCAGCAGCCCGACGAGTACGCTCACCGCCGTCGCGGCGATCAGCACCCCGATCCCGGCCCGTCGCAGGCGGATCGGCCGCCCCGTGGACTGGCTGGTTTCCGACACCGCCACAGGCTACCGACCGGCTCGGCTACGGTGGCGGCCATGTCCCGAAAATTCAGCTTCACCGTGCCATATACCGTCCCGGTCGAAGATCTCCACCGGGCACTCACCACCGACGACGTCTGGCGGGCCCGCTTCGCCGACGCACCGACCGCGACGCTGGATCTGTCGCACCCGGACGGCGCGGGCACCATTCGCATCCATATGACCGAAAAGGCCGCCGAGGACAAGGTACCCACGCTGGTCCGCAAGGTGCTCAAGAGCGAGCTCACCTTCTCCCGCACCGACAACTGGCAGGCGCTGGTCGGCGAGGTCGCAAAAGGCACCTTCGAGGCAAGCACCGGCGGCATCAACACCGCGATGTCCGGGTCCTACGAGATCCGTTCCACCGCGGAGGGATCCGAGCTCGAGGTGGCGGGCACCGTGCAGGTGAAGGTGCCCGTGGTCGGCGGCGCGATCGAGCCGCTCGCCGAGCAGTTGCACCATCGGGTGCTCAACAGCGAGCGCAAATTCATCGAGGAGTGGTTGTCGGCGAAGCCGACCGCCTGAGCGCACGTTGCCCCGGCCCGGCCGGGGCAACGCCGTCGGGCCTAAGCGAAGTCCTGCGGCGCGTACTCCTTCGGCTCGACCAGGACCAGCCAGTTCCCCGAGTTGTCCCGGATGATCGCCTCGGTGCCGTAGGGCCGTTCGGCGGGCGGCTGGACGAACTCCACGCCCTTGGCGGTGAGTTCCTCGAAGGTCTTCTGGCAGTTCTCCGTCCGCAGGCCGAGGGAGCCGTGGGTGCCGTTGGCCAGCGCGCGCCGGACGGCGTCGGCGTAGTTCTCATCCAGCGGCGGACCCGGGAGCATCAGGGTGATCTCCAATTCCGGATGCGCGGGATGCGCGACGGTGACCCAGCGGAAACCGTTGTCGCCCATCGTGACGTCGCTGGTCTCGACAAACCCGAGCTTGTCGACGTACCACTCTTTCGCGGCGGTTTGGTCCGTGACGTACACCGTGACCAGGGAAACATTCGTAATCGTCGTCATGCGGGCCAGGCTATGGCGGCCGCCCCGGCACCGGCTTCTCCGAAATTGCGCCGTTTGCTCAGCCGCGCGGCTTGCGGTCGGAGAGCCCGTGCATGAAGACGAAACAGCCGGGAATGCGCGGCGCGCCGTCGGCGAACTTCGCCTGGTAGTCCGACGGCGTGACGCCGACCAGCTGCCGGAACTTGCTGCTGAACGAGCCGAGGCTGCTGTAGCCGACCAGCATGCACACCTCGGTGACGGTGAGATTGGTCGCGCGCAGCAGGTCCTGGGCGCGTTCGATGCGCCGCTCGGCCAGATACGCGGCCGGGGTCAGGCCGTAGACGGCGGCGAACGCGCGCAGGAAGTGGTATTTCGACACCCCGGCGGCCGCCGCGAGCCCGTCCAGATTCAGCGGGTCGGCGTAGTGCCGGTCGGCCAGGTCCTTGGCGCGGCGCAGATGCGGCAGCAGATACAGCGCGGGCGATCCGCGCGCTCGTCCTCCGCTCATCGCGCCTCCCGTGCCTAGGCGAACGGCGGACGCTCGTCGAAGCGCAGCGACGCCCGGCCCGCCATCCGCCAGGCGCGCGCGGTCAGGTCGACGTCCTCGTCGGTCACCAGGTTGCCCATCACCCGGACGGCCGTGCGCTGCAAGTACTTCGACCGCAGCACGGGAGGGCCGCCCAGCGGCACCATGCGCGGATGCGTGGCCAGACCCGCGATCCGCCGGGCGACCGAGAACGTGCGTCCGTAGCGGGCGCGCAGCACCTGCGGCCAGATCGCGCCGAGGTCGGGTTCGTCCAGCAGGTCGGCCAGCATGTGACCGCCCTCCAAGCCGTAATCGATGCCCTCGCCGTTGAGCGGGTTCACGCACCCGGCGGCGTCACCGATGAGCACCCAGTTGCGGCCCGCGACGTTCGAGACCGCCCCGCCCATCGGCAGCAGGGCCGAGGCCACCGCGCGCAGCGAGCCTTCGAATTGCCATTCCTCCCTGCGCAGCGCGGTGTAGTGCGCCAGCAGCGGCTTCAACGCGATATGCGAGGGCCTGCGTTCCGTCGCCAGCGACCCGACACCGATGTTCACCTCGCCGTTGCCGAGCGGGAACACCCAGCCATAGCCGGGAACCAGCTCGCCGGAGGCATCGCGCAACTCCAGGTGCGAGGTGATCCACTGGTCGTCGCTGCGGCCGGACCGGATGTAGGCCCGCGCCGCGGTGCCGTACGCGTACTGCCGATGCCAGACGCGGCCGAGCAGCCGCCCGATCGGTGAACGCACGCCGTCGGCGACCACCAGCGTTCGGCAGGCGATCGCGCGCGTGCCGTCGGCCGTCCGCACCGTCACGCCCGTGACCCGGTCGCCCTCGCGGGTGACATCGACCACTTTCGTGCCGTCCACCATGCGCGCACCGGACTTGACCGCCGTTTCGCGCAGTTTGTCGTCGAGTTCGGTACGCGGAACCGCGCTTCCGTACGTCGGGAAGGACCCGCCCGGCCAGCTCAGCAGCGCCTCGCGGCCGAAGCCGGTCATCCGGAGGCCGTGGTTGACGATGTGCGCGCGCACCCACTCGCCGAGACCGAGCTGCTCCAGTTCCGCGGTGGCGCGCGGGGTCAGCCCGTCGCCGCAGGTCTTGTCCCTGGGAAAGACGGCGGAATCGAGGAGCACCACGTCCCGTCCCGCCCGAGCCGCCCAAGCCGCCGACGCCGATCCGGCCGGGCCCGCGCCGACGACCAGCACCTCGGCCCGGCTGGGCAACGCGTCCTCGTCGCTCGCGGGACTCGCTTCCGGTGAACCCATGCGCTCCATACTCGCAGGGCCGTCACACCCATGTCGACGGCGGTCGCGCTCGCGTCGTGGACGATCACCGCCGACGCGCCGCGATCGTGGCCGATCCACCACAGAGTGACGGTGTTCATGGGCCATCCGGCGGTGACACGCTAGGTTCTCTACCGTGGGGTCGGACGCATCGCTGGGAGAAGAAATGAGCACATCGGCCATGAGCGAGCGCAGCGAGCGAATCATGGACACGGCGCACGGCGGAGCCGGGAGCGACGTGAGCACGGTCGTGGCCGGAGTCGACCTCGGTGACCGCGCGCTGGCCGACACCGTGCGCAACGGGCTGGCCGAAGTGGAGAGACTCCTCGTCGACGAACTCTCCGACGGTGCGGAATTCCTCCAGGAAGCCGCGCTGCACCTGGCCAAGGCCGGCGGCAAGCGCTTCCGCCCGCTCTTCACCATCCTCACCGGGCAGCTCGGCCCGCGCCCCGCCGACCCCGCGCTGATCACGGCGGGCACCGTCGTCGAGCTCGTGCACCTGGCCACGCTCTACCACGACGACGTGATGGACGAGGCCCCCATGCGCCGCGGCGCTCCGAGCGTCAACTCGCGGTGGGGCAACAACATCGCCATCCTCGCGGGCGACTACCTGTTCGCGCACGCGTCCCGGCTCACCTCCACCCTCGGCCCCGACGCGGTGCGCATCATCGCCGAGACCTTCGCCGAACTGGTCACCGGTCAAATGCGCGAGACCATGGGCGCTCGGGAGTCGCAGGACCCGGTCGAGCACTACCTGCGCGTGGTGTGGGAGAAGACCGGATCGCTGATCGCCGCTTCCGGCCGCTTCGGCGGCACCTTCTCGGGGGCGGACCCCGAGCACGTCGAGCGTCTGGCCCGCCTCGGTGACGCGGTCGGCACCGCCTTCCAGATCTCCGACGACATCATCGACATCTCCTCCGCCTCCGAGCAGTCCGGCAAGACTCCCGGCACCGACCTGCGCGAGGGCGTGCACACCTTGCCGGTGCTGTACGCGCTGCGCGAGGAGGGCGCCGACGGCGATCGCCTGCGCAAGCTGCTGGCCCGTCCGCTGGAAACCGACGACGAGGTGGACGAGGCGCTCGCCCTGCTCGCCGACTCGCGCGGCATGACGCTGGCCAAGGAGAAACTGCAGGGCTACGCCGACCTCGCCTACGCCGAGCTGTCCGCCCTGCCCGGCGGCCCCGCCAACGACGCGCTCGAGCGGCTGGTTCGCTACACCATCGAACGCGTGGGGTGAGCGCGGCGGGGATGCACCGGAACTTTGCCTGGAGCTTCTATCGTTTATCTGCTGTAAGGCGACTCGGTGAACGGGGGAGCGGCAAGGGAGACGTATGCACGGGCACGGGTTTGCGAACGGGCTGAAGACCTTCGGGCTGATGGTGGGCCTGTCGGCCCTGATCGTGGTGATCGGCGCGCTGTTCCGCAACCCGACGATCCTCGTCGTCGCGATCCTGCTCGCGGTGGGCATGAACGCCTACGCGTACTTCAACAGCGACAAGATCGCGTTGAAGGCCATGCACGCCCAGCCGGTCAGCGAGCTGGAGGCCCCGGTCATGTACCGGATCGTGCGGGAGCTGGCCACCATCGCGCGGCAGCCGATGCCCCGGCTGTACATCAGCCCGACGAACGCGCCCAACGCCTTCGCCACCGGACGCAATCCTCGTCACGCCGCGGTCTGTTGCACCAGCGGCATTCTGCAGCTCCTCGACGAGCGGGAATTGCGGGCCGTGCTCGGTCACGAACTCTCGCACGTCTACAACCGCGACATCCTCATCTCCTCGATCGCGGGTGCCCTCGCGGCCGTCATCTCCGGCGTGGCGAACCTGGCCATGTACCTGTCCATGTTCGGCGGCAACCGCAACGGCGAGGGTCCGAACGTGCTGGCCGTGCTGCTGGTCTCGCTGCTCGGCCCGATCGCCGCGACGCTGATCAAACTGGCCGTCTCGCGTTCGCGCGAATTCCAGGCCGACCAGTCCGGCGCCGAGCTGACCGGCGATCCGCTGGCGCTGGCGTCCGCGCTGCGGAAGATCGAACGCGGCGTGCAGACCGCCCCGCTTCCGCCCGAGCCGCGGCTGGCGTCGCAGTCGCACCTGATGATCGCCAATCCGTTCCGTGCGGGTGAGCGGGTCGCGCGCTGGTTCTCCACGCATCCGTCGATGAACGAACGCATCGCCCGGCTCGAGGAGATGGCGGGCGGCCCGCGCCGGCACTGAGCCCGGGAACGCTCAATCGTCCAGGGCCAGCTGGTCTTCGTAGGCGCGAAACGTCTCGACGAACAACTGCCGCTGCTGCGCGGTGAGCGGCTCGAGCACGGTGCGCCAGGCGCGAGCGCTGCGTCCCAGCCATTTGTGCACGGCTTGCTCGTGCGCCGGTGCGATGGCGACGATGGTGCGCCTGCGGTCGTCCGGGTCCGCGCCGCGTTCCAGCACACCCTGCTTGCTGAGTTCGCCGACCATCAGGCTCACCGTCGTCGGCGCCACCTCCAGGCGGGCGGCGAGATCCGTCACCGTGGTCGGTCCGTCGAACACCAGATTGGCCAGCAGCGACAGGTGCCGAGGCGCCAGCGAGAACGACTCCAGTTCCTTCGGAACGCCCAATTTCTTGGCCCGTCCCACCACGCGCGGCATCAGCAGCAGCAGCGTGCGGATGCCCTCGTCCACGCCGAGTCCCGGCCGCTCCTCGGTTGACATGCCGACCGCCTCCCAATAGCCTTTGTCTACAAAATAGTTTTGCTTGCAAAGCAAAACTCGCACATCGTCATCAGGCTATAACCAGCGGTCGCGGCGTTTGCGTCGTGCCGCGGAAGGGGTGTCGGATATGACTGATCCGGAGCGCAGCGGGCCGAAGGAGTTCAACCGGGCGATCATCGCGGAGTTCCGCGCGAACGCCGGCCGCGTCGGCGGAATGTTCGAGGGAGCGCCGCTGCTCCTGCTCACCACCGTCGGCGCGAGAACCGGACGCGCGCACACGGTGCCGATCGTCTACCGCCGCGACGGTGCGCGCGTCCTGGTGTTCGGGTCCAACGCGGGCGCGGACACCCATCCGGCCTGGTTCCACAACATGCGTGCGAATCCCGAGGTGACCGTCGAGATCGGCACGGGGGAGCGGATCGAGACCTACCTCGCGAACGCACGAGTGCTCGAGGGCGGCGAGCGGGACCGGCACTATGCCGCCCAAGCCGGCGACGATCCCGCCTTCGCCGCCTATCAGGCGGCGACCGACCGGATTATCCCCGTCGTAGCGTTGGAGCCGGTCACGCGTCCTGGGCTCGGCAGGCGCCGCCTTCTGGCGGCAGCGGGAGCCACCGCCGGCGCCGTGGCGGGCGTCGCGGGTGCGACAGCGCTGACCGGATCGCCGGACAGGGCCACGCCCGCGCGGCAGCGCGCCGCGGCCGTCGGCGATCACCTCCGGCACGTGCATGCCCAGCTGCGCCGTGACCTCGCCACCGTCCGGACGGGTCTCGAGCAATACGTACGGGCACCGGGCGTGGCGGGCAAACCGGCGCTGCCGCGGGATCTACGCGCCCATTGCCTCGCGTTCTGCGGCGCGCTCGGCGAACATCACACCAGCGAGGACGGCGTCTTTCCCGCCCTTGTCCGGCTGCATCCCGAACTCGCGCCCGTGATCGACCGGCTCAACCGCGAGCACGGTGTGGTCGCCACCGCGCTGACCGAGCTACGGGAACTCCTCGACGCGCCGGAACCCGGCGATCCGGCCCGGCTGCGCGCGGACTTCGATCGCCTCGCGACGGAACTGGAGACCCACTTCACCTATGAGGAGGACACCCTCGTGGACACGCTGAACGCGACCGATCCCGCCGCGCTGCGGGCCGGCGGTCAGCGGTAGTTGACGAACTGCAGCGCGATGCCGAAATCCTCGCCCTTCAGCAGGGCGATGACGGCCTGCAGATCATCGCGCTTCTTGCTGCTCACCCGCAGTTCGTCGCCCTGGATCTGCGCCTTCACGCCCTTGGGGCCTTCGTCCCGGATCTTCTTGGAGATCTTCTTCGCGTGCTCGGAATCGATGCCCTGCACCAGCGAACCGGTGATCTTGTACACCTTGCCGGAGGAGACCGGCTCGCCCGCGTCGAACGCCTTCAGCGAGATGTCGCGGCGGATCAGCTTCTCCTTGAACACCTCCAGCGCGGCCTTCACACGCTCCTCCGCCTCCGCGGTGAGCACGATCTTGTCCTCGCCGGACCATTCGATCGACGCGCCGGTACCGCGGAAGTCGTAGCGGGTGTTGAGCTCCTTCTCCGCCTGATGCAGAGCGTTGTCGACCTCCTGCCGGTCGACCTTGCTCACAACATCGAAAGACGAATCAGCCACGCTGCGCTCCTGTTCTGACAGTCCGACGGGTGAGCTGAGCCCGATGCTTCCAGCCACCGTCAGTTCTACCCGGAGACCCGAGGGTAGTCGCGTCGCAGGGCCGATAGCCAGCCGGTTTGCATTCAGGGTGCGGGTTCGATGTATTCTGCTCAGCGCGCGAAACAATGCGCGAACGGCAGGTTGCCCGAGCGGCCAATGGGAGCAGACTGTAAATCTGTCGGTGAAAGCCTACGTAGGTTCGAATCCTACACCTGCCACTCCGCTCACCAGGCGAGCCCTGTACGCAAAAAGCGCGTACAGGGCTCGCTTCGTAATGTTCTGTGGGGGTGCAACCCCCACACCCCGCCCGGCGGGGCTTCGCCCCCCGGACCCCCCTCGCGGTGGTTGCTTCGGTCACGCCTGTTGCGTCGTCTTGTGGTGGCGATCGACCGACTTTTTCCTCGGCCGCGTTGTATGTCTCAGCACAACCCGACGCATGTCCCATGTCTTCGCGTCGTTGCATCGACCCGCTTCGTTCACCGAGTGATCGGTTCGACTGATCGGTCCGGTCTGCGGACCGTAGCTTCTTCTCGTTGGCTTCGATCTGGCTCGATTCGTCGAGACGTCTGACTTCCGGTCGGGACGTATTGCATTTTCGTGGCATCGTGTGATCGCCTGCACGTCATGTTCGCGTTCGAGGGCGGCCACGTTCGCGTTCGATAACCTGAGGGTTGCGCTGGCGAACTGGAGTGAAGGCCCGGAGGCTGCGGAAAGTTGCGGCCACGCGCCCGAAAACATGCCTTTGACCACCCGGTTTGGTGCTGAGACCGGTGAGTGTGTAACCTCGTTCAAGACTTCACCGCGCTGAGGTCGAGTGTTCGAGGCTCGGTGCGGAAGTAGTCATGCCCCCTTAGCTCAGTCGGCAGAGCGTTTCCATGGTAAGGAAAAGGTCAACGGTTCGATTCCGTTAGGGGGCTCGCCGGATTGCCGGTGGTGACCGACTCGGCATCGCTCCCGTAGTGCGGGCTCGGCACCATGGCAATGCGACGCCGTGGCGGTGTAGCTCAGTCGGTAGAGCAAACGACTCATAATCGTTGTGTCGCCGGTTCAAGTCCGGCCATCGCTACCACAACCGATACAAGCCCATCAGGTACCGGAAAGAAGGCATATCGTGGCCGCGAAGTCCACCGATGTCCGGCCAAAGATCACCTTGGCCTGCGAGCAGTGCAAGCACCGCAACTACATCACCAAGAAGAACCGGCGTAACGACCCGGATCGTCTGGAGTTGAAGAAGTTCTGCCCGAACTGCGGCACGCACCGGGCGCACCGCGAATCCCGCTAGTCCTCCACGCGTGAACTACCGCGTGGTCTAACGCCGGGAGTCGCCTCCCGGTATCTCGGGCCGTGGCACCGCGAGGGCCGGACAACTGTCCGGCCCTGACGCATTTTCACGGTGTGGGTGCGGTGGTGAGCGCTCCGCAGACTCCGGGTGACGGGGTCAGATAGGTACAGTCCTCCCGTGACAATCAACACCGGTACAGACGAAGCGGTCCAGGCGGGCGAGACGCTCGACCCCGCGGCGAACGCCGCGGCGATGGTCGGTCACCACTACCGCGTCGACGACTACTACGAGGTCGGCCGCGAGAAGGTGCGTGAATACGCCCGCGCCGTGCAGGACTACCACCCGGTGCACTGGGACGAGGACGCGGCGCAGGAGTACGGCTACGACAACCTGCTCGCGCCGGTCACCTTCATCTCCCTGGTCGGGATTCTCGCGCAGCGCAAATTGTTCGAAGAGGTCGTCACCGGCTACGACCTCAGCCAGATCATGCAGACCGACCAGATCCTGGAATTCCATCGCCCGATCAGGGTCGGCGACCAGCTCACCTGCGATGTCCACCTGCATTCGTTCCGGCAGGCCTTCGGCGGCGACATCATCGTGACCAAGAACATCGTCACCGCGCAGAACGACGAACTGGTGCTCACCACCTACACCACGCTCGTCGGCCGCAGCGGCGGCGACATCGACCCGAACCTCAACGCCGCCGTCCGCAACGTGCTCATGCACGGCATCGGCGAGGACGCGCCGGGGCACCACCCGCGCACCTCGCTCGCGGTGACCGAGGCGCCCGCACCGGTCGTACCGCCCGCGGAAGGGGTGCGCACGAAGCACGCCATCCGGTTCGAGGATGTCTCGGTCGGCGACGAGCTGCCCGCGCGCATCGTCCGGCTCACCCGCGGCGACCTGGTGAACTACGCGGGCGTCTCCGGCGATGCCAACCCGATCCACTGGAGCGACGAGGTGGTGAAGCTGGTCGGCCTGGAGAACGTCGTCGCGCACGGCATGCTGACCATGGGTCTCGGCGGCGGATTCGTCACTTCGTGGCTCGGCGATCCCGGCGCTGTCAAGGAGTACAACGTCCGCTTCACCAGCCCGGTCTACGTGGGCTCCGAGGAGGCGGCCGAAATCGAGTACACCGGTAAGGTGAAGTCGGTCGATCCGGAGAACCGGACCGCGGTCGTGGCCATCGTGGCGAAGTCGGCGGGGAAGAAGATCTTCGGCCGCGCCACCGCGACGGTGCAGCTCGCCTGACCAGGGACAGCGACCCGGATTGGCTAATGGCGCGCACGGTAACGTACACTCAGGTTTCTGGGGTCGCCAGCCGCTGCGCGCTGCTCTGAGGGGCTGGTTCCAGGCGGTCCGCGCGGATCGCCCACGGGGCCGGCAACTGCCGGAGCGGCGCGCGTGTTGTGTGACACCAGGACACAACTGAATATCGGAACAGTGGTTGGACAGCCAACACCGTCCAACCGAAGGGGCGTAGCTCAACTGGCAGAGCAGCGGTCTCCAAAACCGCAGGTTGCAGGTTCAAGTCCTGTCGCCCCTGCCCTGGATGCCAGCGACGAGAGAGGATCGACGTGAGCGAGCGAGCAATTCGCACGGCGCGCATCGCGCACGACGGCACCAAACGGAGCGAGGAGAAGGCGTGAGCGACGAGCGGGACACTCGCCGCGGCGCACATGCCGCCGACGAAGGCGATGGCACCGCCGCAGCGACACGACCGAGCGGAAAGCGGTCCGCCCGGCGGACTCGCACTGGATCCTCACAGGTCGACACGGGCGCTATCGCCACGCTCGACCGTCCGTCGCGGAAGGCAACCAAGGCGACCGATCGGGCCGAACGCAAGAAGTCGGGTAATCCGTTCAAGCGTTTGATCAAGTTCCTGCGTGAGGTCATCGCGGAACTGCGCAAGGTGATCTGGCCCAACCGGAAGCAGATGGTCACCTATACGAGCGTTGTTCTGGTGTTCGTGATTTTCATGGTCGCGTTCATCAGCGGGTTGGATCTGGCGTTCATCAAGGGTGTCAACTGGCTGTTCGGCTAGCTGAACGACGCCGACGCCGGTAGCCGATCCCGGGGCGGACACGGGTGGCAGTGATGTCGCCGCGCGCCCGGCCCGGCACGCAGAGGATGTACGTGACGACACAGGAAGCGAGTGCCCCAGTGAGCACCCCGGAGAACGACACACACGACAAGTTCCCGGCCGACGACGCGGTGGCCGAGCCCACCGACTCCGTCGAGGAGTTCGCGACCGACGAGCCCGCGGTCGAGGAATCGGAGCCCGCTGAGTCCGCCCCTGCCGCCCCGATCGATGCCGAGCCCGCCGATCCGGTCGCCGAAATGAAGGCAGCGCTGCGGCGCGCCCCCGGCGAGTGGTACGTCATCCACTCCTACGCCGGCTACGAGAACAAGGTGAAGGCCAACCTCGAGACCCGCGTGCAGAACCTGGACCTGGAGGACTACATCTTCCAGGTCGAGGTGCCCACCGAAGAGGTCACCGAGATCAAGAACGGGCAGCGCAAGCACGTCAACCGCAAGGTGCTGCCCGGCTACATCCTGGTCCGCATGGAGCTCAACGACGAGTCGTGGGGCGCGGTGCGCAACACGCCCGGCGTCACCGGCTTCGTCGGCGCCACCTCGCGTCCGTCGCCGCTGTCCATCGACGACGTGGTGAAGTTCCTCGTCCCGGCCGCGCAGCAGCAGAAGAAGCCCGCCGCGGCGGCCGCGGCGGCGTCCACCGAGACCGCGGGCGGCGAGGTCGCGCCGAAGCCGGTCATCGAGGTCGACTTCGAGGTCGGCGAGTCGGTGACCGTGATGGACGGTCCGTTCGCGACGCTGCCCGCCAGCATCTCCGAGGTCAACGCCGAACAGCAGAAGCTCAAGGTGCTCGTGTCGATCTTCGGCCGCGAGACTCCGGTCGAGCTGGCGTTCACCCAGGTCGCGAAGATCTAGATCCGTTCCGTCGACGACGGGATGAGTCGGCCCGCGCCGCGGGTCGAGTCAGCAGACTTGCAAAGAGCAAGGGACACCAACACCTAGGAAAGAAAGATGCCCCCCAAGAAGAAGAAGCTCGCCGGGATCATCAAGCTTCAGATCCAGGCCGGCCAGGCGAACCCGGCCCCTCCGGTCGGCCCCGCGCTCGGTCAGCACGGCGTCAACATCATGGAGTTCTGCAAGGCGTACAACGCCGCGACCGAGTCGCAGCGCGGCAACGTCATCCCGGTCGAGATCTCGGTGTACGAGGACCGGTCGTTCGACTTCAAGCTGAAGACCCCGCCCGCCGCCAAGCTGCTGCTCAAGGCCGCAGGCGTGCAGAAGGGCTCGGCCGAGCCGCACCGCAACAAGGTCGCCAAGGTGACCATGGACCAGGTGCGCGAGATCGCCAAGACCAAGCAGGAAGATTTGAACGCCAACGACCTCGATCAGGCGGCCAAGATCATCGCGGGTACCGCGCGTTCGATGGGCATCACCATCGAAGGCTGAGCGGAATCGCTCCCTGGTGGGAGGGCCGGCCAGGCCCGATAACCACGTCTGAACTATCGAACAGGACAGAGAATCATGGCAAAACGAAGCAAGGCGTACCTCGCCGCGGCCGAGAAGGTCGATCGCACCAAGCTCTACTCCCCGCTGGCCGCCGCGCGCCTGGCGAAGGAGACCGCCACCACCAAGACCGACGCGACCGTCGAGGTCGCCGTGCGTCTGGGTGTGGATCCCCGCAAGGCAGACCAGATGGTCCGCGGCACGGTCAACCTGCCGCACGGCACCGGTAAGACCGCCCGCGTCATCGTGTTCGCCGCGGGCGAGAAGGCCGCCGAGGCCGAGGCCGCCGGCGCGGACGCCGTCGGCGCCGAGGACCTGATCGAGCGGATCCAGGGCGGCTGGCTGGACTTCGACGCCGCGATCGCCACCCCGGACCAGATGGCCAAGGTCGGCCGGATCGCGCGTGTTCTCGGCCCGCGCGGCCTGATGCCGAACCCGAAGACGGGCACGGTCACCACCGACGTGACCAAGGCCGTCAACGACATCAAGGGCGGCAAGATCAACTTCCGGGTCGACAAGCAGGCCAACCTGCACTTCGTCATCGGCAAGGCGTCTTTCGACGACAGCAAGCTGGTGGAGAACTACGGCGCCGCGCTGGACGAGATCCTGCGGGCCAAGCCGTCGACCGCCAAGGGCCGCTACGTCAAGAAGGTGACGGTCTCGACGAACACCGGACCGGGCATCCCGGTGGACCCGAACCGCACCCGCAACCTCCTCGACGAGGACGCGTAAGCAGCGACTGAGCACCACCGCAATGGCGGGAACGCGTTTCGCGTTCCCGCCATTGCTGTTTCCGGACTAATTCGCCCGGCAACGTGGTTGGGTTCGATGTGACAGTCGTCCTGTTGATATCCGGCAGCACTCGCGCCGCGTCCACCAATTCCGCCGCATTGCGCACGGTCTCGGCGATTGCCCCGGACGGGATCAGAACCCGGTGGTACGACGGCCTCGCGGCATTGCCCGCCTTCAACCCGGACGACGACGGCTCGGCGCATCCGCCGGTTCTCGCGCTGCGGGAACAGCTTTCGGGATCGGATGCGGTCCTGTTCTGCACCCCGGAATACGCGGGCACGCTGCCAGGCAGTCTGAAGAACCTGCTCGACTGGACAGTGGGCACCGGTGACCTCTACGAGAAGCCGGTCGCGTGGCTCACGGTCGCGCCGCTCGGCCGGGGCGAGGGCGCGTCGGCGACGCTGCGCAGCGTGCTCGGGTACGTAGGCGCCGACATCGATCTCGACGCCTGCGTGCGCCTACCGGTGCTTCGTGAAGACGTCGGACCGGACGGACTGATCGCCGGCGCCGAATTCCGGTCCGGTGCGTCCGAGGTGCTGCGCCGACTCGTCCGGCATGCGCAGCGCGCAACGTCCTGAGAACGCCACGCGCCGGTACACGGACGGGCAATCCGTGTACCGGCGCCCCGCCGCCCGTATCCAGCCCAGGCGCGGCATCCTGGGTCGGCGGCGGTGTCGAGTCGGCGCTATGGCGCCGGATCTTCCTGCGGCTCAGCGGATTTGCGCCATCCGAGCAGGACGGAATCGCGGTCCGGGACGCCCCAGGGCAGGAAGATCGCTACCAGGACCGCGCACCCGACGACCGCGCTCGCGGCCACCAGCGACGCGGCATGCGAACCCTGGAGCATCGCCGTCTTCATGGCGATGATCAGGTTCTCCCGCTGGGTCTCGAAGAACGGGGCCAGCGGTCGTTTGCGCATTTCGATGACGCTCAGCAGGCTGGCTTTCACCAGGCCCTTCTCGGTGTCGTTCATCAGCCCGGCCGGTACGGCATCGATACGCGGCCCGATCCGGGTGCTGTAGTACGAGGCAACGATCGAGCCGAGCACGGCGACGCCGAGCGTGCCGCCGATCTCGCGGGTGGTGTCGTTGACCGCCGACCCGGCGCCCGCCTCGTTCAGCGGAAGCGAGCCCATGATGGATTCGGTGGCCGGGCCCTGCACGATGGCCAAGCCGAGCGCCATCGAGACCATGGACGGCAGCACATCGGTCACATAGGCGCTGTCCACGGTCACCTGCCCACCGAGATACAGGCCGAGACCGGTCAGCAGCAGACCGAACACGATGATGGACGTGGTGCTGAGGCGCTGGGCGAGCAGCGTGGCGATCGGCGCGCCGATCGCCACCGAAAACGCGAAAGGTAAAGAGGCGATGCCGAATTCGAGCGGCGTGTACTCCCGGACGCCCTGAAAGTACTGGGTGATCAGGAAGAGGAATCCGAACATCGAGAAATAGCAGACCGCGATGGCCGAGGCGGGCATCGAGAAACGGCGGTCGCGGAACAGCCGCATATCGAGAATGGGGGCGGCGGTGCGTAATTCCCACGCGACGAATGCGGCGATCAGCACGACGCCGAACGCCCCGACGCCGAGTGTGGTCGCCGACAGCCAGCCATGGCGCGGCGCTTCGATAATCGACCAGACCACCAGCGTGATGCCCGCGATGGACAGCGCGATGCCGAGCACGTCGAGCCGTCCCACCCGATCCGATCGCGATTCGGGTACCCAGATCAGGGTGGCCGCGAAGGCGATGAGCGCCGCGGGCACGTTGATCCAGAACACCGCGTGCCAGCTGAAGTGCTCGAGCAGCCATCCGCCCGAGATCGGGCCGATGGCGATCGCGAAGCCCGCCATGGCCGTCCACGCGGCGATGGCGAGCGCGCGCTCCCTGCGGTCGGTGAAGACGTTGATGATCAGGGCGAGCGTCGCGGGGAAGACGGCGGCGGCGAAGACGCCCATGGCGGCGCGTGCCGCGATGACCGCTCCCATGGAGTCCGACAGCGCGCCGCCGATCGACATGACGGCCACGCCGATCAGGCCGATCATCATGACGCGGCGGCGGCCATAGCGATCGCCGAGGTTGCCGAAGGCCAGCAAGAGCCCGGCGAAGCTCAGCGTGTACGCGTCGACGACCCATTGCAGGCCGCTGATGCCGGTGCCGAGTTCGACTCCCAGGGAGGGCAGCGCCACGTTGACGATGGTGTTGTCCAGGACGACCAGCAGTTCCGCCAGGCAGATCACGGCCAGAGCGACGAAGCGCGCGGTACGTCGTTCCAGCAGCATCGGTGGATCGACTATGGAGGTTGCCATAGCCCCGAAGCCTAGGCGGTAAATGTCACTCGAAGTAACAGATTCTTGGGCGATGTCCGCCACAGTCCACAGAAAATGTGATGCCAGACACGATTGTCAGAGTGTGGCGAAGTGGCAATCGCGCTCCGCGCGGGGGCCGTTTTGGCAGATGGGAATCCCTCCGGGTACATTGGAGGTCAGTTATCGACGAGTTCGATCGCTACCCAATCCGTTCTACCGAAGACCGTTGGTCGCCGATCCCGTATGGGTTCGGTCGAAGGTCCGGCGACATTGCCGGCGGCCCACGCAGGGAGAGCCGAGGCTGGGAATTGATCCGGGCATGCTCCGGATCGATTTTCTGTTGCGCCCCGGAACGCTCTGCGTTCGGGGCGTTTGTTTTGTCGCCGGCCCCTGATCGGTAGTTCGCGTACACGAACCGACCAATCAGAGAGGAGGCGAAGTATGGCAAAACCCGAGAAGGTCACCGCGGTCGAGGAGATCGCGGAGCAGTTCAAGAGCTCGACGGCCACCGTCGTCACGGAATACCGTGGCCTGTCGGTCGGCAAGCTCACCGAGCTGCGGCGCGCGCTCGGCGCCGACGCCACGTACTCCGTCGCCAAGAACACCCTGGTCAAGCGTGCCGCCGCTGAGGCGGGCGTGGAAGGCCTCGACGACCTGTTCGTCGGGCCGACCGCGATCACCTTCATCACGGGTGAGCCGGTCAACGCGGCCAAGGCCCTGAAGACCTTCGCGAAGGACAACAAGGCGCTCATCATCAAGGGCGGCTACATGGACGGCGCTCCGCTGTCCGTGTCCGAGGTCGAGCGGATCGCCGACCTGGAGACCCGCGAGGTGCTGCTGGCCAAGCTGGCGGGCGCGCTCAAGGGCAACCTCACCAAGGCCGCCGGTCTGTTCAACGCTCCCGCCTCGCAGGTGGCCCGCCTGGCCGCCGCGCTGCAGGAGAAGAAGCAGGCCGAAGAAGGCGCAACGGCCGCCGAGTAATTCCGTGCGGCACGACTCGCCCGCATAGACAGCAACTACCGAAAGGAAAACAACAATGGCCAACGTTGACGAACTGCTCGAGACCTTCGGCAACATGACCCTGCTCGAGCTGTCGGACTTCGTGAAGAAGTTCGAGGAGAAGTTCGAGGTCACCGCGGCCGCTCCGGTCGCCGTCGCCGCCGTCGGCGGTGCCGCCGCTCCGGCCGAGGCCGTCGAGGAGCAGGACGAGTTCGACGTCATCCTCGAGGGTGCCGGCGACAAGAAGATCCAGGTCATCAAGGTGGTCCGCGAGATCGTCTCCGGCCTGGGCCTGAAGGAGGCCAAGGACCTCGTCGAGAGCGCTCCGAAGCCGATCCTGGAGAAGGTCGCCAAGGATGCCGCCGAGGCCGCCAAGGCGAAGCTGGAAGAGGCCGGCGCCAAGGTCTCGGTCAAGTAATTCACGACCGAACACGCCGAACGGGCGGTCCCCTTCGTGGGGCCGCCCGTTCGCGTTTTCCGGCTATCTCGCCGCTATTGCTGATACCAAAAGGATTGCGGAGTTACTCCGCAGTCAGGTAGGGGTGTGCCCCGTCTCGCTCATGAGTTACAGTGACCGAACCCACACGTGACGCACCGTGATGACCGAGCGCGCGGTTCGCCGGTGGGCAGCTCGCTGAGAATTGTGGAGGTTGGCGTGGGCGTCGAGGTCAGGACCGAGAGTGTAACCAAGTCTTTCGGTTCCCAGCGAATTTGGCAGGATGTGTCTCTGACGTTGCCCTCGGGCGAGGTCAGTGCGCTGCTGGGCCCGTCGGGTACCGGTAAGTCGGTGTTCCTGAAGTCGCTGATCGGCCTGCTGCGCCCCGAACGCGGCTCCATCTTCATCGACGGCACCGATATCACCACCTGCTCCAACAAGGAGCTCTACGAGATCCGCAAGCTCTTCGGCGTGCTGTTCCAGGACGGCGCGCTGTTCGGCTCGATGAACCTGTTCGACAACGTGGCCTTCCCGTTGCGCGAGCACACCAAGAAGAGCGAAGCCGAGATCAAGAAGATCGTCATGGAGAAGCTGGAGCTCACCGGTCTGCTCGGGGCCGAGGGCAAGCTGCCCGGCGAGATCTCCGGTGGTATGCGCAAGCGCGCCGGGCTGGCCCGCGCCCTGGTGCTGGATCCGCAGATCATCCTCGTCGACGAGCCCGACTCCGGCCTGGACCCGGTGCGCACCTCGTACCTGTCGCAGCTGCTGATCGACATCAACGCGCAGATCGACGCCACGATCCTGATCGTCACGCACAACATCAACCTCGCGCGCACGGTGCCGGACAACATCGGCATGCTGTTCCGCCGCCAGCTGGTCATGTTCGGCCCGCGCGAGGTGCTGCTCACCTCCGAGGAGCCGGTGGTCAAGCAGTTCCTCAACGGCCGCATGATCGGCCCGATCGGCATGTCCGAGGAGAAGGACGAGGCGCAGATGGCGCGCGAGCAGGCGTTGGTGGACGCCGGGCACCACCACGGCGGCGCGGAGGAGGTCGAAGGCATCATCCCGCAGATGCGCGCGACCCCGGGTATGCCGGTGCGCCAGGCGGTCCTGCGGCGTAAGGAACGCGTCCGCGAGATCATGCACACGCTGCCGCACGCCGCGCAGGTCGCGATCCGCGAATCACTTGCCGAAAACGACGACACGCAGGTGATGGCATACAACAGCGGCGACCTGGCTAATTATCAAGGCGGCGCGTACGACACCACCGTGCGGCACAACGCAACTAACGGGTAACATCTGCGATCGTGAATTCGACCCTGGCGCGATTGCGAACTCCCCTGGAGTCGGGGTTTGCCCAGGCCGGCAATATATTTGCGCTGCTCATCGACGTTATGCGGAAGACATTCCGTCGTCCGTTCGAGTGGCGGGAGTTCATCGAGCAGTCGTGGTTCATCGCGAGTGTCTCGATCCTGCCCAGCGCGCTGGTCGCGATTCCGTTCGGCGCGGTCGTGGCATTGCAGACCGGCTCGTTGATCAAGCAGCTGGGCGCGGAGTCCTTCACGGGCGCGACCAGTGTGCTGGCAACCGTCCAGCAGGCCGCCCCCGTCGTGACCGCCCTGATCATCGCGGGCGCGGCCGGTTCGGCGGTGGCCGCCGATCTCGGCTCGCGCACCATCCGCGAGGAGATCGACGCGATGGAAGTGCTCGGCATCGATCCGGTGCGAAAGCTGGTGGTGCCGCGCGTACTCGGCATGATGCTGGTCGCGCTGCTGCTCAACGGCCTGGTCTCGGTGGTCGGCATCGCCGGTGGGTACTTCTTCAACGTGTTGCTGCAAGGCGGCACGCCCGGCGCCTACCTGGCGTCGTTCTCCGCCCTCGCCCAGCTGCCGGACCTGTGGATCGGTGAGATCAAGGCGGCGGTGTTCGGCCTGCTCGCCGGCGTCATCGCCGCGTACAAGGGGCTGCATCCCAAGGGGGGCCCGAAAGGAGTCGGTGACGCGGTGAACCAATCCGTGGTGATCACGTTCATGGTGCTGTTCTTCGTGAACCTCATCCTGACCCTGGTGTACCTACAGGTCGTCCCGGCCAAGGGTGCCTGACGGATGGCCACGTCGTACCGGACCCCGGTCGCCAAGTCCATGCGCCGGGTGGGTGAAGTCGCTCGTATGCCGCTCAACGTCATCGATCGCGCGGGCGAGCAGATGTCGTTCTACACGCGGGCCATCGCGTGGATCCCGCGGACCGCGGTGCATTACCGCAAGGAAGTCATGCGGTTGCTCGCCGAGGTCACCTTCGGCTCCGGCGCGCTGGCGGTGATCGGCGGCACCATCGGCGTCATCGTGTTCATGTCCGGCTCCGTCGGCGTCGTCGTCGGTCTGCAGGGCTTCAAGGCCCTCGACGCGCTCGGCAGCTCGGTGCTCACCGGCTTCCTCACCGCCTACATCAACACCCGCGAGATCGCTCCGCTGGTCGCCGCGCTCGCCCTCTCCGCCACCGTCGGCTGCGGTTTCACCGCGCAGCTGGGTGCCATGCGGATCTCCGAGGAGATCGACGCGCTCGAGGTGATGGCGGTGCCCGGCGTGCCGTTCCTGGTGACCAGCCGGGTGATCGCCGGGTTCCTCGCGGTGATCCCGCTCTACATCGTCGGGCTGCTCGGCACGTTCCTGGCGTCGCGGTCGATCAGCATCTGGTTCAACGGCCAATCCAGCGGTTCCTACGACCACTACTTCAGTTTGTTCCTGCCACCGGAGGACGTGCTCTATTCGTTCCTCAAGGTGCTGGTCTTCGCGTTCGTGATCATCATGGTGCACTGCTACTACGGGTTCCACGCCACCGGCGGACCCGCCGGCGTCGGCGTCGCGGTCGGCCGCGCGGTCCGCGCCGCGATCGTCCTGGTGAATGTGCTCGACTTCTTCCTCAGCCTCGCGATCTGGGGCACCACCACCACGGTGCGGGTGGCCGGATGAGCCGCACGCAGGCCTGGCGCTCGACCGCGAAGCTGCGAACCCGAGTGCTCGGCATCGCTTTCTTCGTCGTGGTCGCACTGTTCCTCTGGACCACCATCGCGATCTACAACAAGCAGTTCGTGAAGACTGTGCACGTCGATCTGATCACCGACAGCGTGGGCAACGCGCTGACCCGCAACGCGGACGTGAAGGTGCGCGGCATCACCGTCGGCGAGGTGCGCTCGAGCAGGTCCGAGGGCGGCGAGGTGACCTTGGACCTGGCCATCAATCCGGACAAGGCGCAGCAGATCCCGGCCAACGCGACCGCGCGCCTGCTGCCCAAGACGTTGTTCGGCGAGCGCTACGTGGATCTGGTGATCCCGGAGAACCCGAGCCCGCAGCACCTCACCGACGGCCTGACGCTGCACCAGGACGTCAGCGGCAACGCCATCGAGTTGAGCAAACTTCTCGACGACCTGCTGCCGTTGCTGCAGGCCATCCCGCCGCAGGATCTCGCGGCCACGCTGGGCGCGCTGTCGCAGGCGCTGGCCGGTCAGGGCTTCGCGCTCGGCGAGACCGTGGACAGGCTGGACGACGCCTTCCGCCAGGTCAACGTCGTGCTTCCGGACCTGCAGGCCGACCTGCGCAGCTTCGCCGAGGTGGCGGCCACCTACTCCGACGCGGCGCCGCAGCTGATCCAGGCTCTGGACAACCTGCGCACGACCAACGCCACGATCGTGCAGCGGCGCACCGACATCGACGCCCTCTACGCGACGCTCACGCCGGCCTCGGCCAGCACCACCGATTTCCTGATCGCCAACCGCGACAACATCGTCGACGTGGCCGCCGACTCCCGGCCCGCGCTGGAGCAGCTGGCCTACTACTCGCCGAACTACGCCTGCGCGCTGGCGAACTTCGCGCAGCTGAAGCCGCGCATCGACCGGATCTTCGGCAAGGGCACCGATCTGCCCGGCTCGCGGGTGACCATCGAACTGGTCAACACCCGCGGCAAGTACCTGCCCAACCAAGACGAACCGCGCTGGCTGGACACCCGGGGGCCGTGGTGCATCCCCGAGATGCCGCTGGGCGTCGACCCCGGCCAGTACACCGGCGGCCCGAACAACGACGGCTCCTACGCCGTGCCCAGCCGCAACCCCGGTGACCAGGAGACCGGCCACCTGGAGCCGCCGCAGTTCGGCGTCCACCCGGCGAGCAAGATGCCGACGATCGCCGGTTCCCCCATGGAGCAGCAGTCGCTCGGCGCGATCTACGGCGCGGCCAACGGCGTCGCCCCGGATCAGGTGCCGGGCTGGGTGACCCGGGCCGGCGCGCCCGCGTTCCGCGGAAGCGAGGTGAGCGTGCGATGAAGCAGCATCTGCGCGGCTTGGGCGGTCCGCTGACCAAGCTGATCATCTTCGTCGTGGTGACCCTGTTCGTGACCACCGTGCTCGCGCTGTCCATCGCGAACTACGGCGGCGGCGGTACCGGGTTCAAGGCCAGATTCACCGACGTCACCGCGCTCAACCCGGGCGACGAGGTCCGCATCGCCGGCGTCCGGGTCGGCAAGGTCACCGACGTCTCGATCGTGGACAAGCGGCTGGCCGAGGTGGAATTCGACCTCACCGACCGTGATTGGCTGCCCGCCTCGACCACCGCCACGATCAAGTACCGCAACCTGGTCGGCCAGCGCTACATCGCGCTGGAGCAGGGGACCGGGGAGCAGGGCCGCAAGCTGAACAAGGGCGGCACCATCCCGCTGGAGCGCACCAGGCCCGCACTGAACCTGACCACGCTGTTCAACGGCTTCCGGCCGCTGTTCCGGACGTTGACCGCCGAGGACGTGAACAAGCTGTCCTTCGAGATCATCCAGGTCTTCCAGGGCGAGCAGGGCACCATCCACGATCTGGTCGCGACCACCGCGAACCTGACCAACAAGATCGCGGACAAGGACGCCGTGATCGGTGAGCTGACCCGCAACCTGACCGCCGTGCTGGACACCGTGAACCAGCGCGACGACCAGTTCGATCAGTTGATCGTGAACACCGAGGCGCTGATCAGCGGCCTGAACGCCGAACGCGACACGATCGGGCGCTCGGTGACCTCGCTGGCGAATCTGACGTCGGCGACCTCGGACCTGCTCGTCCCCGTGCGTCCGACGCTGCAAGGGTCGATCGCGGGTCTGAGCCAGTTGACCGGCACGCTCGACGAGCGTTCGGACGAGGTGAACGAGGCGCTGTACAACCTGCCGCTGAAGATGGAGAAGCTCGGGCGCGCCGCGAGTTACGGCTCCTGGTTCCAGTTCTACCTGTGCGGCATCGACATCGTGGTCGGTCCGGGCGCCGTCGAGGCGCCGCAGCTCAACCTGCCCGCCGGCCTGCCGACGATCAACCAGCCGTTGTACACCAACGCCGCGCCGCGCTGCCATGGGAAGGCTCGCTGATGGACGACCGCATTCTGCTCGGCAAGCGCAGCCCGGCGTTCCTGGGCGCGCTCGGCATCGCCGTCGTGCTGTTGGTGACGATGTCGGCCTTCTTCCTGGATCGGTTGCCGATCATCGGGGCCGGGACCAAGTACACCGCGGAATTCAGCGAGGCGGCGGGTCTGAAGAAGGGCAACGAAGTCCGGGTGGCGGGCGTCAAGGTCGGCTCGGTCTCCGACGTCCGGCTCGACGGTGACCGGGTGCTCGTGGACTTCCGCACCAAGGACACCTGGATCGGCAACGAGACCACCGCGTCCATCCAGATCAAGACGCTGCTCGGACAGAAGTACCTCGCGCTCGACCCGAGGGGCTCGAAACCGGCCACGCCGAGTTCGCGGATCCCGCTCTCGCGCACGGTGTCCCCGTACGACGTGGTGGACGCGTTCACCGACGCCGCGCGCACCATCGATCAGATCGACACCACGCAGCTGGCCAAGAGCATGCAGGTGCTGTCGGAGGCGTTCGAGACGACGCCGCCGGAGATCCGTGGCTCCATCGACGGTGTGGCCCGGCTGTCGGAGACGCTGGCCAAGCGCGATCAGGAGCTGAAGAAGCTGTTCGCCGCGACCAGGCAGACCACCCAGATCCTGGCCGACCGCAACGCGCAGTTCGAGCGACTGCTCGGCAACGGCGGTCAGCTGCTGGCCGAGCTGAACATCCGGCAGCAGTCCATCAAGCAGCTGCTGGCGGGCGCCAGAACGGTATCGGCGGAGTTGAGCGCGCTCGTGCACGACAACGAGCAGCAGATCGGGCCCGCGCTGACGAATCTGCGCGCCTCCATCGATCTGCTCAACGCCAACCAGCAGAACATCTCCAAGACGCTCGAACTCGCGGCGCCGTTCTACAGCCTCTACGCCAGCGTGCTCGGCACCGGGCGCTGGTTCGACGCGGTGATCGTCAACGTGGTGCCGCCCGCACTGCCCGAAATCCCCGGCTACCGTCAGCCGATCCGCACCTTGGGAGGTAACTGACGTGGCGGACAACTGGCGTAGCGATCCGGTCGGTGCGGTGCGCGGCTCCAGCCGCGGCGCCAAGGTGGGCATCGCGCTGGTGCTCGTCCTCGCCGTGCTGGTGGCGGTGGTGCTGTGGTGGCTGTTCAACCGGCTGACCACCACCAAGATCACCGCGTACTTCGATCGCTCGGTCGGCATCTACGAGGGCTCGGACGTCCGGATTCTCGGCGTGCCGGTCGGCTCGGTGGATTCGGTGGAGCCGCAGGGCGATCAGGTCAAGATCGTGATGAGCGTGGACCGCAAGTACGACGTGCCCGCGGGTGCGCGAGCCGCCCAGATCACGCCCTCGATCGTGTCGGACCGCTACATCCAGCTCACGCCCGCCTACACCGGTGGCCCGAAGATGGCGCGGGACGCGACCATTCCGCGCGAGCGCACGGCGACGCCGGTCGAAGTGGACCAGCTGTACAAGAGCATCACCGAGCTCTCGGACGCACTGGGACCCAACGGCGCCAACGCCGAGGGCGCGGTGAACGAGCTGGTGCGCACCGGCGCGGCGAACCTGGCCGGCAACGGCGAGGCGCTGGCCAACAGCCTGACCCAGTTGTCCAGGGCGGCCCGCTACCTCTCGGACGCGCGCGGCGACATCTTCGACACGGTCAAGAACCTGCAGGCGTTCATCACCATGTTGGCGCAGAACGACCAGCAGGTGCGGCAGTTCAACACCCAGCTGGCCGATCTGTCGACGTTCCTCGCCGACGAGCGCGAAGATCTCGGAGCGGCACTGCATCTGCTGTCGATCGCGCTGGGCGACGTCGCCCGCTTCATCGACGACAACCGGGACCTGATCGCGAGCAATGCCGAAGGGCTCATCCAGCTCACCCAGACGTTGTCCGATCAGCGCAACGACGTGGCCGCCCTGCTGCCGGTCCTGCCGGTGGCGTTGAGCAACCTGATCAACGTGCACAATGCCGAATCGGGCACGCTGGACATGCGCGCCAACTTCCCTGAACTGCAGGACCCGTTCGGCGTGGTGTGCAAGATGCTCGACCTGTCCAAACTGAAGCCCGGCGATCCCAAGTTCGAGGCGCTCGGCAGGCAGATGCGGCCGATCCTCGACCACTGCAAGGAGATCACCGACCAGATCACCGCCGGGGTGCAGACCCCGACGCTGAATCTGCCGTTCGGCATCCTCAGCGGCGAGAACCAGCAGCGTGACCCGGTGCCGGGCACGGTGCCGGGCACGCCGTCGGACCGGCTTCCGCCGTCGCAGGGAGGGGAGCGATGAGCATCCGAATCCGTTTCGTCGCACGGGGTCTGGGCGCGGCCGTGGCGCTGGGACTGTCCGCCGCGCTGGTCACCTCGTGCGCCGCCGACGGCATCTACAGCGTGCCGCTGCCCGGCGGCGCGGACGTGGGCGAGCACCCGATGCACATCGACATCCAGTTCGACGACGTCCTGGACCTGGTGCCGCAGTCGGCGGTCAAGGTAGAGGGGGTGCCGGTCGGGCGGGTCGAGAAGATCAGCATCGGCAAGGACCAGTGGACCGCCACGGTGCGCACCGTGGTCAACTCGTCGGTGGACCTGCCCGCGAACGCGCGCGCCGAGGTCCGGCAATCGAATCTGCTCGGCGAGAAGTTCATCGAACTGTCCAAGCCCGCCGCCGATCCGGAGCCCCGCAGGCTGGCCGACGGCTCGGTCATCCCGGTCGACCGCACCCGGCACGCCACCGAGGTCGAGCAGGTGCTGGGCGCGCTGTCGCTGCTGCTCAACGGCGGCGGCGTCGCGCAGTTGCAGCCGATCGTCACCGAACTGAACAAGACCCTCGGCGGTCGCGAAGACCGGGTGCGCTCGCTGATCGAGCAGGCGAACACGCTGATCGGCGGCCTGAACCAGCAGGTGGACGACATCACCCGCGCGCTGGACGGCCTCGACGTGCTCAGCAGCCGGGTGAGCAAGCAGACCGATCAGATCGGCAAGATCCTCGACCAGTTGCCCCAGGGCATCAAGATCCTGGAAGAGCAGCGCCCGCAACTGGTCGCGCTACTCGCGCAGCTGGACCGGCTCGGCGCGGCGGGCTTCGACGTGCTGAACACGTCGAAGGACGACCTGATCCGCGATCTCACCTCGCTGCGGCCGACCTTGCAGGAGCTGGGCCGGTCGGCGCCGGATCTGGTCGCCGCGGTCCCGCTGATCCCGACCTATCCGTTCCCCGACTCGGCGCTGGAGAGCACCTTCGGCGGCAGCGTGAACACCTGGCTGTCGGTGGACCAGCAGATCGGTGTCACGCTGAGCAATCTCGGTGTGGGCAAACCGGATCCGGTGTACATCCCGCCGGTCGGCCCGCCTGTGCCGGTGAACCCGACCAATCCGTATTACAACGGCAACGGCCCGCGTCCGGGCTGGCCGACGGTGTCGATCCTGCCGCTGCCGCCGCTGATGGCGCAGCCGCCCGCACCCGGCGTGCCCGGTCCGGTCGGGGCGATCCTCGAGCAACTAGGCGTAGGGAGTGGTCCGCGATGACCCGTCTGGTGCGGTGGCAGCTCATCGCGTTCGTGGTGATCGCGGTGCTCGGTGTCGTCTATGTCGGCGGCAAGTACATCCGGCTCGACCACATGTTCGGGCTCAACGAGTACACGGTGAAGCTGCGCGCGGCGCAGACCGGTGGCATCTACAAGGGCGCCGAGGTGACCTACCGCGGCGTCCCGGTCGGCCGGGTCGGTGAACTGGAGCTCACCGGCGAGGGCGTGGTGATGAATCTCGTCATCGACACGAGCGCGCCGAAGATCCCGGCGTCGGCGAAGGCCGTGGTGGCCAATCGATCGGCGATCGGCGAGCAGTACGTCGACTTGCAGCCCGATTCGGACGAAGGCCCGTATCTGCGGGACAACTCGGTGATCACCTCGGCGACCCTGCCGGTGCCGGTCGAGGAACTGGTGTCCAGCGTGGACACCTTCGCGGGCTCGGTGGACCTGGCCGCGCTCAACACGACGGTCCGCGAGCTGGGCAAGGCGTTCGACGGCAAGGGCGACGATCTGCAGGTGCTGATCGACTCGCTGAACAAGTTCACCGAGACCTTCCACGCGACCCTGCCGCAGACGATCCAGCTGATCCGCGACGGCCGCGTCGCGCTCGGCACCCAGGCCGAGCAGTCCGCGGCCATCCGCGAGTTCAGCGACGGCCTGGACAAGCTCACCGCCCAGCTGCGCTCCAGCGACCCCGACGTGCGCAGGCTCATCGGCACCGGAACCGACGCGGGCGAGCAGCTCGGCGCGCTGATCGACGAGAGCGGCGGCTCGCTCACCCAGGACCTGACCAACCTGCGGCTGCTGTTGCAGGCGATCTCGCCGAAGTTCTACGCGATCAAGCCGCTGCTGCAGATGCTCCCGCAGCTGTCGGTGGGCGGGTCCTCGACCGCGCCCGGCGACGGGACCAGCCACTTCGGTCTGGTGCTCGAGACCAACAATCCGCCCGCCTGTACGGTGGGCTACGAGGGCACGCACCGGATTTTGGAACAGATGAAGGCGCAGAACCCGAACTTCGACGACACGCGCGACGAGTTCCCGTTCAACAAGGACGCCAAATGTCTTGTGCCGTTTGGTAATCCGACCGCCGTCCGGGGTGGCGAGCGCGCCGAGCTGGCCGATCCGGCCATCGTCCAGCCCTGGGACTCCAACCCGAAGACCGATCCGGAAAAGCTGAACCTGAATCCGGTCGCTGTGCAGTTGTCGACCCTGCTGGGGGTCACGCCGAAGCGGTGACCAGGAGCAATGACGTTAGGGTGTCTCGCGTGAGTGACTGGAGCGAGCGAACCACGGCCACCCGGCCCTGGAGCGCGACCGAGCCGACCGACGGCGAGACGCTGTCGTGACCGCCGACCTGACCAAGCGATCCGACCAGGCATCGCCGGATACCGAGACGACCGCGCCCGCGTCGTCCGCGCAGCCGGCCGCCGGTGATCGGAAGGCCACGGCCGAACAGGCCGGCGGCGCGACCGAGCACCCGGGTGGCGCGTCCGCGCTGAGCCGAGTGGCTTTGGTCTGCTCGGCCGTGTTGCTGGTGATCGCGTTGATCAACGCCGCATGGTTCGGGGCGGGCTGGGTGCGGTCCGCGCTCACCGACGGCCCGCGCGGTGACGCCAGGGACACCGCGCTCGACGCCGCGCGCCAAGCCGCGCTCAACATGACCTCGATGAACCTCGACGACGTGCCCGGCTCGCTGGCGCTGGCCCGGACCTCGATGACCGGCGCGCTGCTGGATTCGGCCACGAAGAACAAGGACCAGGCCGAGCAGATGGCCCAGCAGAGCGGGGTCGGGATGACCTCGAAGGTGCTCGGCGCCGCGCTCACCTCGCTCAACAGCGAGCAGGACAAGGCATCGGCGCTGGTCGTGCTGCAGGTCACCGAGAAGGGCAAGGACAAGCCGTCCGCCGACTACCGCTACACCTGGACGGTCGACCTGGCCAAGGACGGCGAGGTCTGGAAGGCCGAGCAGATCTCCTCGCTGAGCCAGCCGGTGTTGCTCAGCGGCGGCCCCACCGCGCCGACCCCCGCATCGGCGGCCGACCAGCCGCCGGCCGCGCCGAAGCCGGGATCGTAGGAGGAACCCATGACGTCTCGCCGACCGGTCAACCGGGTCACCTCCAAGCGCAGGCCCGCCACGGAGCAGGCCCGCGCCGCCGCCCCGCGCAGCGAACGGCCAGGAACAGCCCGCAAACCGCGCGTGGCGGGCGTTTCGCGGCCCGCCGCGGAGCCGGACACCCGCCCCGCCGAGCAGCGTCCTAGGGACGCGGCCGGTTCGTCGTGGCGCAAGATCGTGTCGCGCGGCAACGACCGTCCACGGCGGCGCACGACCGGACGACCGCGCTGGGGCGTCACCGCGGCCTTGTTGCTCGCCGCGCTCCTGCTCGGTGGGTTCGCCTGGTTCGCCGCGCAGAAGCCGGGGGTGGACACGTCGAACAAGGCGTACGTGGACAACGAGGCGACGCAAGAAGTGCGGGCGGCGGCTGACAACGCGTTGCGGACCGTCTACGCCTACGACGTCAAGCACATCGACGGCTATCGGGACACCGCGAAGCAGGTGCTCACCGGAAAGATGCTCGCCGACCTGGACAAGTATGCCGACACCACCATCTCGGCCGTGAAACAGGCTCAGACCAGCGCGGATGCGAAAGCCGACCCGATTGCTGTGACATTGCTCACTGATGATCGCGCGGAGCTGATCGTCAACTTGGTGGTCAGCGCCACCAAGGACGGCGTGGCGCAGCAGAGCGTCGCGGGGCCGGTGGTCCTGCACATGCAGAAGGTGGACGGCCGCTGGCTGGCCAGCGACATCGTCGATCAGTAACAGCCACCACATCGGCCGGGATGACACAGCGCGCCAGGCGATCTCGCCGGGTGCCCCGCCGGGCCTGCCACTTGACGAGTTTCGCCCGAACCGTCACGCTATTCACAACAGCGGCAGCTGTCACAGTGGCTCTCAGCGCACCGCGGCTCAGGACGCAGCCAGCGAATTCGGCCCGGCGCGCCAGCCATGTGGACGATCACACGGGTGGTACTTTGACATCCCCGTGTACTTGGGTGTAGGTTTGGACGTTGCGCTGGCTGCCTCCTGTCCATACCTCGATTCGCACACGTAAGTTCACCCTTCCGGTGTTACTTCCGTCGTTGCCTGTTCGAGTTTCGTTCGGGTAGTAACCAGCGGAATTCGTAGCAGACAGAGCGACGGTCGCGGACCACCACGCGACGCGCATGAGGTGCTGGAAGGACGCATCTTGGCAGTCTCCACCCAGACCAAGGCAGTTGCCGGAATCCCCGGAGCCCCGTTGCGGGTGTCTTTCGCGAAGATCCGTGAACCCTTGGAGGTGCCCGGGCTTCTCGACCTACAAACGGAATCGTTCGCCTGGTTGATCGGTTCGCCGGATTGGCGCGAGCGCGCGGCCGCTCGCGGCGACGTCGGCCTAGTCGGTGGCCTCGAGGAGGTGCTCGAGGAGCTGTCTCCGATCGAGGACTTCTCCGGCTCCATGTCGCTGTCCTTCTCCGATCCGCGCTTCGAGGAGGTCAAGGCCTCGATCGACGAGTGCAAAGACAAGGACATGACGTATGCGGCTCCGCTGTTCGTGACGGCGGAGTTCATCAACAACAACACCGGTGAGATCAAGAGCCAGACGGTCTTCATGGGTGATTTCCCGATGATGACCGACAAGGGCACGTTCATCATCAACGGCACCGAGCGCGTCGTGGTGTCGCAGCTGGTGCGTTCGCCGGGTGTGTACTTCGACCACAGTGTGGACAAGGGCACGGAGAAGGACCTGCACAGCGTGCGGGTGATCCCGTCGCGCGGTGCGTGGCTGGAGTTCGACGTGGACAAGCGCGACACCGTGGGTGTGCGCATCGACCGCAAACGCCGCCAGCCGGTCACCGTGCTGCTCAAGGCGCTGGGGTGGACCACCGAGGAGATCGTCGAGCGCTTCGGCTTCTCCGAGATCATGATGTCGACCCTGGAGAAGGACAACACCGCGGGCCAGGACGAGGCGCTGCTGGACATCTACCGCAAGCTGCGTCCGGGCGAGCCGCCGACCAAGGAGTCGGCGCAGACCCTGCTGGAGAACCTGTTCTTCAAGGAGAAGCGCTACGACCTGGCGCGCGTGGGTCGCTACAAGATCAACAAGAAGCTGGGCATCCACCTGGGCGAGCAGGTCGTCGGTTCGGTGCTGACGAAGGAAGACATCGTCAACACCATCGAGTACCTGGTGCGCCTGCACTCCGGTGACAAGACCATGACCGCTCCCGGCGGCGTCGAGGTCCCGGTGGAAGTGGACGACATCGACCACTTCGGCAACCGTCGCCTGCGCACCGTCGGCGAGCTGATCCAGAACCAGATCCGGGTCGGTCTCTCCCGCATGGAGCGCGTGGTCCGCGAGCGGATGACCACGCAGGACGTCGAGGCGATCACGCCGCAGACCCTGATCAACATCCGCCCGGTCGTCGCCGCGATCAAGGAGTTCTTCGGAACCTCCCAGCTGTCGCAGTTCATGGACCAGAACAACCCGCTGTCGGGTCTGACCCACAAGCGCCGCCTGTCGGCGCTGGGCCCGGGTGGTCTGTCTCGTGAGCGCGCCGGCCTGGAAGTCCGTGACGTCCACCCGTCGCACTACGGCCGGATGTGCCCGATCGAGACCCCGGAAGGCCCGAACATCGGCCTGATCGGCTCGCTGTCGGTGTACGCGCGGGTCAACCCGTTCGGCTTCATCGAAACCCCGTACCGCAAGGTCGTCGACGGCCGGGTCACCGACGAGGTGGTCTACCTGACCGCCGACGAAGAGGACCGCCACGTGCGCGCCCAGGCGAACTCGCCGGTCGACGCGGACGGCCGCTTCCTCGAGGACCGGGTGCTGTGCCGCCGCGGCAACGAGGAGAACGAGCTCGTCGCGGCCACCGAGGTCGACTTCATGGACGTCTCGCCGCGCCAGATGGTGTCGGTCGCGACGGCGATGATCCCGTTCCTCGAGCACGATGACGCCAACCGCGCCCTCATGGGCGCGAACATGCAGCGTCAGGCGGTTCCGCTGATCCGTTCCGAGGCGCCGATCGTCGGCACCGGCATGGAGCTGCGCGCGGCCGTGGACGCGGGCGACGTCGTGGTGAACGAGAAGGCCGGTGTGGTCGAGGAGGTCTCCGCCGACTACGTCACCGTGATGGCCGACGACGGCACCCGCAAGTCCTACCGGATGCGCAAGTTCGCTCGGTCCAACCAGGGCACGTGCGCCAACCAGCGTCCGATCGTGGACGAGGGTCAGCGGGTGGAGCGCGGCCAGGTGCTGGCCGATGGTCCGTGCACCGAGAACGGTGAGATGGCGCTGGGTAAGAACCTGTTGGTGGCGATCATGCCGTGGGAGGGGCACAACTACGAGGACGCGATCATCCTGTCGCAGCGGTTGGTGGAGGAGGACGTGCTCACTTCGATTCATATCGAGGAGCACGAGATCGATGCTCGTGACACCAAGCTGGGTGCCGAGGAGATCACCCGCGATATCCCGAACGTCTCCGATGAGGTGCTCGCCGATCTGGACGAGCGTGGCATCGTGCGTATCGGTGCGGAGGTGCGTGACGGTGACATCCTGGTGGGCAAGGTGACCCCGAAGGGTGAGACCGAGCTGACTCCGGAGGAGCGGTTGTTGCGGGCGATCTTCGGGGAGAAGGCCCGCGAGGTGCGTGATACCTCGTTGAAGGTGCCCCATGGTGAGTCCGGCAAGGTGATCGGGATCCGGGTGTTCTCCCGGGAGGACGACGATGATCTGCC